>NZ_JBITMD010000002.1:0-928784 GCF_044465905.1 Nonomuraea sp. NPDC049480 | reverse complement strand
GTAAGGCCCCCTATAGACGATGGGGTTGATAGGCCGGAGGTGGAAGCATGGTAACGTGTGGAGCTGACCGGTACTAATAGGCCGAGGACTTGACCTCAAAGTTTTTTCTTGCTCGCGTCCACTAGGCAATTCTGAGACAACAAGCGGTGTTGCTTGTGTGTTTCATAGGGTTACGGCGGTTATGGCGGGAAGGAAACACCCGGTTACATTCCGAACCCGGAAGTTAAGCTTCTCTGCGCCGATGGTACTGCACTCGGGAGGGTGTGGGAGAGTAGGTCACCGCCGGACAATCTTTAAAAAGCCCCTGGCCAGGTATGGTCAGGGGCTTTTTTGTGTTTCCGGAGGGTCTGGTCCGGAGCGGGGCCGGCCGTCAGTAGGGTTGAAGAGTGGACTTTCGTGCGGTTGAACGGGCGATCATGGAGCGCGGCGTCGAATGGGACTTCGAGCCGACGCTTGACAGGATCGCGGCCCTCCTCGACGTGCTCGGCGCGCCGCAGCGGGCGTACCCGGTCATACACATCGCCGGCACCAACGGCAAGACGAGCACGGCCCGTCTCACCGAGGCGCTGCTCAAGGAGCGCAACCTGCGGGTGGGGCGGTTCACCAGCCCTCACTTGGTGTCGGTGCGCGAGCGGATAAGCGTGGACGGGGAGCCGTTGAGTGAGGAGCGGTTCGCCGAGGTGTACGAGGAGATCATCCCGTACGTCGAGCTGACCGACACCCAGGGGCGGCGGATCCAGTTCTTCGAGCTGCTGACGGCCATGGCGTTCGCGGCGTTCGCGGACACGCCCGTTGACGTCGCGGTCGTCGAGGCCGGCATGGGCGGGTCGTGGGACGCCACCAACGTCGCGGACGGGGTCGTGTCGGTGATCACGCCTATCTCGCTCGACCACACGGACCGGCTCGGGCCGGACATCCCGAGCATCGCCGGTGAGAAGGCGGGCATCATCAAGCCCGGCACGACCGCCGTGCTCGCCCAGCAGGAGCTGTCCGCGGCGGAGGTGCTGATGCGGAGGGCGGCCGAGGTGGGCGCGGTCGTCGCCCGGGAGGGGCTCGAGTTCGGGGTGATGAGCCGCGAGGTGGCGATCGGCGGGCAGCTGCTGACCTTGCGCGGGCTCAAGGGTGTGTACGACGAGGTCTACCTGCCGCTCTACGGCGCCCACCAGGCGAGCAACGCCGTCTGCGCGCTGGCCGCCGTCGAGGCGCTGACCGGCGGGGACGACCCGCTGGACGTCGACCTCGTACGGCAGGCGTTCGCGCAGGCGTCGTCGCCGGGGCGCATGGAGGTGGTGCGCCGCACGCCGACGGTCGTGGTCGACGCCGCGCACAATCCCGGCGGCCTGCAGGCGACCCTTGAGGGGGTGCACGAGGCGTTCGACTTCGCCAAGGTCGTCGGGGTGGTCGCGGTCATGCGGGACAAGGACGTCGAGGCCCTGTTGGAGCTGCTGGAGCCGTTGCTCGAGGAGATCGTCGTCACGCGGAACTCCTCGCCTCGCTCGATGGCGCCGGAGGAGCTCGCGTCGCTGGCCGAGCCGCTCTTCGGCGAGGACCGAGTGCACGTCGTCGACCGGCTCGACGACGCCATCGACAAGGGCATCGCCATCGCCGACGCGGAAGGCGAGTTCAGCGGCACGGGAGTGCTCATCACAGGGTCGGTCGTCACGGCGGGCGACGCGCGTCGGCTGCTGAAGGCGGAGGGTTCCTGATGGCCGGCTGCGGCAGCGAAGACGGTGGTTCGCCATGGACGGCCACGGTCGTGAGGGTGGTGGTTCGCAGTGAGCTTTGAGGTCACGCCTGGGATGCGCAGGCTCGGGGCCAGCGTGCTCGGCATGGAGGCCATCGTGGCCGGGCTGATCACGCCTGTGGCGATCACCGTCAGCGGGGTCGCGCCCGCGCTCGCCGTGACCGCCGGCATCGGTTTGGCGGTGTTGTGCGTCGTCGCCGCGGGCCTTCTCAAGAGGCCTTTCGGCTACATCGCCGGCAGCGTCGTCCAGGTGCTGGCGATCTGCACGGGTTTCCTCGTCCCGGCCATGTTCTTCCTCGGGGCGATCTTCGCGGCACTATGGATCACGGCGATTATCGTCGCTCGCCGTGTCGAGGGCGCTACTTCCCGCTAAAGTCGGCCTACATGGCCGTCCCCCCGATCCAGCGGTCGCCGCATCCGGCTGGACTCAGACACCCATGGTTGCTCGACACGGTGCTCGGGCTGCTCGTCGTGGCCGCGCTGCCACTGGTGATCGTCACGATCCCCAACACGCTCTCCGTCGTCGCCAAGCTGCTGCCCGGCGACATCGACCAGGTCGGCTTGATGCGCACGCACGGGCTCGCCCTGCCCGCGCTCATGCTGACCGTGCCGCTCGCGGCGGTGGTGTTGCGGCGCGTCCAGGCGGCCCACGTCGTGCTGGGCGGGCTGGCGCTGGTGGCGCTGTCCGACGCCGCCGGCGGGTACGCCGCCTCTGAGCTCGTCGTCGGGGCCGTACGCGTGCTGCGCGGCATCGGCGCCGGGCTCGTCCTGCCCGCCACGCTCGTGGCCGTCTGGGGCCGCGCGCCGGCGCTGCGGGCCCTGTGGGTGGGCGTGTTCTGCTTGAGCCTGCTCGCGGCGCAAGGGCTGGCGCTCTGGCCGCTCGACCAGGTGAGCAGCTGGAAGGTGACGTTGCAGCCGTACCCGCTGGTGACCGGGGTGGCGCTGGCCCTGGCCGCCGTCCATCTGTTCGTGTGGACGGTGCTCGGCCGTCCCGCCGCGGACGGCCCGGACCCGCGGGAGCGCAGCCGGCTGCTGCTGGCCGCCGTGCCCGCGGCGGGCATCGCGGTCGTGGCGATCAGCACCGCGACCGAAGGCTGGCGGGCCATTCCGGTGATCCTGCTGGCGGCCACGGCGATCGTCGGGCTGCTGGCGCTGGCCTCGATCGGCACCGCGCAGAGCCGTACGCTGGCGTACTCCATGGTGGCGGTCGGCGTCGTGCTGCTGCCCAGCGCCGCGCAGGTCACGCTGGTGGAGATGGGCGGTCTCGGCGGGCCTGGGCTGCGCGGGCTTTGGATTCCGTACGGGGTCGCGGGGCTGCTCGCCGTGGGCGCGGCCGTCGTGGTGCGGCTGTTCGCGGGCGCCGGCCGCCGGTGGCCGGCGCCGCTGGGGCTGCTGTCCATGGTGGTTGGGCTGTGCTCGGTGCGGCTGGTGGTGCCGACGGCCGACGGTCTCGTCCTGGCGGTGCCGTTCGCGCTGCTCGCCGTGGGGGCGGCGGTGGCGTTGACGGCGACGCTGCAGGAGGTGGAGATCGGGGTGGCGGCATTCGGGTTGGCGCTGTGCTTCGCCGGGGTGCTCGCGGGTTTCCTGCTCGGCACCGGGGTGCAGATGGCCATGCTGGACGGCGTGAAGTCGGCTCAGGAGCTGGTCGACCGCTTTGTCGGCGCGTTGCACTGGTGGGCGCTGATCGGCGGTTTCCTGACGGTGGCGGTCATCGTGCTCACCGCCGTGATGGCGCGGCGGCCCGGCAGGGCGGCGACGGACGAGGGCGATGACGGTCCGCCGTCGTCCGGCTCCGGCGAGGCGGCCGGCGATGTGCTGCTCGTCCAGGCGCCGGTCGACGACGGCTCTTCGCGGGATGCCGAGGGCGGTGAGGCCGCGGCGGCTCGTGCTGTGCCGGATGGCGGCGGCAGCGCGGACGGTGGACGTAAGTGGGGAGACGTCATCCGCGCGGAGGCGGGCGTCGGCGGGGCGGACCGGGGTGCGGGGTCCGGTGGCGTGGGGGACGAGGAGGAGCCGACCGGCGTCGTTCCGCGGGTGGTGCTGCCCGTGTCGTCCCGAGGGGCCTTCGACAAGCTGGAACCACGGCCCGACGGTGAATCGTCCGGCGGTCCGCCGGCAGTGCCGCCGCAAGGGCATTCGCCCGAGGACGCCGCATCCTCATAGATGGCCGGCGTCCTCATCGGAAACGAGGCTGTGGGCGCGGGACGGTAAGCTGAGGGCCCGGCTACGGCGACGCGCGGGCCACCCTGCCCCCGCGAAGCGTCCTCGCGGTGAGGCCGGGCGCCGGTAGCCGCGACCCCACTCTGTTCGAAGGAGAACTTCAAGTGTCCGAGCGCACTCTTGTCCTGATCAAGCCCGACGGGGTAAAGCGTGGCCTCATCGGTGACGTGATCTCCCGTGTGGAGCGCAAGGGCCTCAAGGTCGTGGCGATGGACCTGCGCACCCTCGACGCCGACACCGCCAAGGCGCACTACGCGGAGCACTCCGAGCGTCCGTTCTTCGGCGAGCTCGTCGAGTTCATCACGTCGGGGCCGCTCGTCGCCATGGTGCTGGAGGGCCCGCGGGCCGTCGAGGCCTTCCGCGCGCTGGCCGGCGCCACCGACCCGGTCAAGTCGGCTCCCGGCACGATCCGCGGCGACCACGCCCTGGAGATCGGCGAGAACGTCGTCCACGGCTCCGACTCGCCCGAGTCCGCCGCCAGGGAGATCAAGATCTTCTTCCCGGACCGGTTCTAGCCGATCGCCGCTCCGCCCGCGCCCGTGCAGCCGGTCCGTGCTGCGCGGGCGCGGGCGTTTTCGTCGGTGGGCCGGCGTATGGTGCGCTATTGGAACGTTCCAAAGGATGTTGTGGTGCAATCCGGGCAAAATTGCGGTTGAGGTTGGGGCTGGAGATTTTTGAGGGGCGCGGGGGCTGATCGCACCCCTCGGTGGGTACGTCACGTTACGATTCGAATTCGATCCGTAGTCATTCGCGAACGACGTTACGGAGGGCTCCGTTCCCCATGGGCAGCAAGCTCGCGTTCCTCGGCCGTGACATGGCGGTCGACCTGGGCACCGCCAACACGCTGGTCTACGTGCGCGGCCGGGGCATCGTGCTCAACGAGCCGTCAGTCGTGGCGATCAACACCACTACGGGCAAGATCGTGGCGGTCGGCATCGAGGCCAAGCGGATGATCGGCCGCACACCCGGCAACATCATCGCGGTGCGCCCGCTCAAGGACGGCGTGATCGCCGACTTCGACGTGACCGAGCGCATGTTGCGATATTTCATCCAAAGGGTGCACAGACGCCGACACCTCGCCAAGCCGCGCGTCATCATCGCCGTCCCCAGCGGCATCACCAGCGTGGAGCAGCGCGCGGTGAAGGAGGCCGGCTACCAGGCGGGCGCCAGGAAGGTCTACATCGTCGAGGAGCCCATGGCCGCGGCGATCGGCGCGGGGCTTCCGGTGCACGAGCCCACCGGCAACATGGTCGTCGACATCGGCGGCGGCACCACCGAGGTGGCGATCATCTCGATGGGCGGCGTGGTCACCAGCCAGTCCATCAGGATCGGCGGCGACGAGCTGGACCAGGCGGTGATCGCGTTCGCCAAGAAGGAGTTCTCGCTGATGCTGGGCGAGCGCACCGCCGAGGAGATCAAGATGGCCATCGGGTCGGCCTCCCCGCAGAACGAGGAGTCGCACGCGGAGATCCGCGGCCGTGACCTGGTCAGCGGCCTACCGAAGACGATCATCGTGTCCGGTGAGGAGATCAGGAAGGCCATCGAGGAGCCGGTCAACGCGATCGTGGACGCGGTGAAGACCACGCTCGACAAGTGCCCGCCCGAGCTGTCCGGCGACATCATGGACCGCGGCATCGCGCTCACCGGCGGGGGTGCCCTGCTCAAGGGCCTCGACGAGCGGGTCAAGGCCGAGACCGGCATGCCGGTGCACCTCGTCGAGAACGCCCTCGACTCGGTCGCCATCGGCTCCGGCAGGTGTGCCGAGGAGTTCGAGGCGCTCCAGGATGTCCTGGTGCCGGAGTCGCGGCACTGATGAGAGACTCGCGCCGAGCCCGGCTGATCCTCGGAGTGCTGCTGACGGTGGCCCTGGTCATCCTGACCATTGACCATCGCACCGGCGACAGCTCACCCCTGCGCCCGCTGCGCGCGGCCGGGGCGTGGGTCTTCGGCACGGCCGAACAGTTCGGCGGCGGGGTGGTGCGGCCGGTCGGCGGTTTCGTGCACGCCATCCTGACCGCGCCGAGCGCCCAGGAGCACATCCGGGTGCTCAAGGAGGAGAACGCGAAGCTGCGGGCGGGGCTGCTGGCCGGCAGGCTCGACACCGCCCGCTCCAACGAGCTCAAGAAGCTCCTTGGCCTGGCCGGGGCGGGCGGATACAAGGTCGTCACGGCCAACGTGGTCGCCAGGCGCGGGCAGCCTGGGTTCGAGGACGCCGTGCAGATCGACGCGGGCACCGATGACGGGGTCCGGCCGGAGATGACCGTGCTCAACGGGGACGGGCTGGTCGGGCGGGTCATCCACGCCTCTGCCCACACGTCGACGGTGGTGTTGCTCAGCGACCCGGCCTCGGCCGCCGGGG
This sequence comes from Nonomuraea sp. NPDC049480, assembly GCF_044465905.1. Lineage (NCBI taxonomy): Bacteria > Bacillati > Actinomycetota > Actinomycetes > Streptosporangiales > Streptosporangiaceae > Nonomuraea > Nonomuraea sp. NPDC049480. The sequence goes on along the minus strand of NZ_JBITMD010000002.1, from coordinate 922,461 downwards.
CGCGGCTGGAAGGCGGCAAGGAGATCGGGGTCGTGCACGGGGTGGGGGAGCAGGGGCGGCTCGTGCAGTTCCGGCTGCTCGACTCCACGGCGCCGCTGACCCGAGGCGGGCGGATCGTCAGCTTCGGCTCTCAGAACGGGCGGCCGTACGTGCCGGGGGTGCCGATCGGGGTGATCGAGCGGGTGGAGTCGACGCCCGGGGAGCTGACCCGCATCGCTTACGCGCGGCCGTACGCGGATCTGACGGCGCTCGACGTGGTCGGCGTGGTAGTCGAGGCGCCCAAGCGGGATCCGCGTGACGCGGTGCTGCCCGCCAAGGACCGGTCGCGGTGAGCGGGCGGCGCAGGTCGGAAGAGGTCGCCCTGACCCGGCTGTGCGGGATCGTGGTGAGCGGAGGGGCGGGCCGGAAGGGGGCGCGGTGATGGCGGGGCTGTCCGTGCTGCTGGCGTTGCTGGCGCAGGTCGTGCTGGTCAACCGGGTGCCCTTGCCGGCAGGGGGCGCGCCCGACCTTGTCTTGCTGGTCGTCGTCGGCGCTGCGCTGACGCGGGGGGCCTCGTCCGGGGCGATGCTCGGGTTCTTCGCCGGGATGCTGGTCGACATCATGCCGCCGACCGCGCACCTGGTGGGCCAGTACGCGTTCGTGCTGGCGCTCGTCGGCTACGTCGCCGGGCGCGGCGCGGGCGGGCCGGTGACGACCGTCGTGCTGTGCGTTCTGATGGCGCCCCTGCTGGCGGCCGCGGTGGGCATGCTGATCTCCGATCCCCGGGTGACGATGTCCACGCTGACCGAGCAGGTGCCCGTCACCGTCGTCTACACGCTGGTCATGTCCCCGATCGTGATCTGGCTGACCACGCGGGACAGACGGCCGAGGTACTCGACATGATCAGGATGCGGGCCCGGTTGCTGGTGCTGCACGTGCTGGTGCTGGCGCTGCTCGTCGTGCTCGCGGTGCGGCTGTGGCAGGTGCAGGTGGTGCGCGGCCACGAGTTCGTCACGCGGGCCACGGAGACCAGGACGCGGACCGTGATCGTGCCGGCCGTGCGCGGGCAGATCCTGGACTCGTCGGGGCGGCCGCTGGTGCGTAACAAGACCGCGCTGGTCGTGTCGGTGGATCGGGCCCGGCTGATGAGGATGCGCGACGGCGGCGTGAAGGTGCTGCGCAAGCTGTCGGCGGTGCTCGGCAGGCCGGTCAAGGACCTGCAGCAGCGGATCACGCCGTGCGGGCCGGGGGTGGGCAAGCCCTGCTGGACGGGGTCGCCGTACCAGCCGGTTCCGCTGGACGAGAAGATCGACCCACGCAAGGCGCTGCAGATCCTCGAACGGCAGGAGGAGTTCCCCGGGGTGACGGCGGAGATCCACTCCGTCCGGCAATACCCCGGCGGCCGGGCAGGGGCCCAGATGCTCGGCTATCTGCAGCCGGTCACCGAGCAGGAGCTGGAGAAGCGCGAAGGGCTCAAGGCCAGCTTCTCGGGCGTGGACCTGGCCGGGCGTGACGGGCTCGAATTCGTCTACGACGACGCGCTGCGCGGCAAGTCGGGGCTGCGCAGAGTGCAGGTGGACCGGATGGGCAAGGCGCTGGGGGTCGAGGAGCACGTTACGCCCGTCCCCGGTGACCACCTGGTGACCAGCATCGACTCGCGGATCCAGGCGGTGACGGAGAGGGCGCTGGCCAAGGCCATGAAGTCGGCGCCTGCGGCCGACGGCGGGGCCGGGGTGGTGCTGGACGCGCGTACGGGGCGCGTGGTGGCGCTGGCCAGCGCGCCCGGCTACGACCCGGAGATCTGGGCGGGCGGGATCTCGGCGCGCGGCTACCAGTGGCTGCTGTCGGAGAAGTCGGGCAAGCCGCTGGTGTCGCGGGCCATCAACGGCCAGTTCGCGCCGGGCTCGACGTTCAAGATCTCGTCGGTGGCGGCGATGTTGCGGGCCGGATATCCGCTGAACGGCACATACTCCTGCCCGGGCTCCTACGCGGTGGGCGGGCGGGCCTTCAACAACTTCCGCGGCATCTCGCTGGGCACGCTCAGCCTGCACACGGCGCTGGTCAAGTCGTGCGACACGATCTTCTACCGGGCCGCGTACGAGCAGTACCTCAAGGACGGCGGGCGCCACCCGAAGAAGACGCCCAAAGAGGTGTTCGCCAACATGGCCAGGTCGTTCGGGTTCGGCCGGCCGACCGGCGTGGACCTGCCAGGGGAGTCCTACGGCCGCATTCCCGACCGAGCCTGGAAGAAGGACCTGTGGAACAGGACCAGCGCGGTGAGCTGCGAGCGGTCGCGCAAGGGATATCCGGAGGTGAAGGACAGGACGCGGGCCGAGTTCCTCAAGCGGCTGGCGCTGGAGAACTGCACCGAGGGTTTCCTGCTGCGGCCCGGTGACTCGGCCAACTTCTCCATCGGCCAGGGCGACGTGCTGGTCACGCCGATGCAGCTGGCCAGGGCGTACCTGGCGCTGGTGAGCGACGGCAAGCTGCGCAGCCCGCGCATCGGGTGGGCCCAGGTGCGGCCGGACGGCAAGGTGGTCAAGACCTTCCCGGTGCCTGTGGTGGGCAAGCTGCCGATCAGCGAGAAGGAGCGCCTCTACATCAAGAACGCGCTGAGCCAGGTCGCCGCCGACGGCACCGCGGCCGGGGCCTTCGCCGGCTTCCCGATGAACAAGGTGCGCATCGGCGGCAAGACCGGCACCGCTGAGGTGTGGGGCAAGAAGGACACCTCATGGTTCGCCTCGTTCGCACCGACGAAGAACCCGCAGTACGTGGTCGTCGTCATGGTCTCGCAGGGCGGGATGGGCTCGCAGACGGCGGCGCCGGCCGTACGGGAGATCTACGAGGGCATCTACGGCATCAAGCGGCCCCCGGCCGTGCCCGGCGGCAGGCTCGTGACCAAGTTGCCGGCCTTCCGGCCGGACGGAACGGTGGCCCGGGGATGACCAGCCGTACCGCCGTCGTCCGCCGGCCCTCGCTGCTGCGGCGGATGGCGAGCGAGAACTCGACGGTACGCAGGCTCGACGGGCTCATGCTGGTCGCGGTGGCGGGACTGTGCGTGATCGGCACGTTGCTGGTGTGGTCGTCGACCAGGACGTGGGCGCCCGGGTCCACGGGGCTGGTGAAGAAGCACCTGCTCAACGAGGTCATCGGGGTGGTGCTGTGCGCGGTGGTGACCATGGTCGACCACCGGGCGGTGCGGGCGTACGCGCCGCTGGTGTTCCTGGTGTCGCTGGTGGGGCTCGGGCTGGTGCTCACGCCGCTGGGGGCGACGATCAACGGGTCGCACTCGTGGATCCTGCTCGGCGGGGGGTTCGCGGTGCAGCCGTCGGAGTTCGCCAAGGTGGGGCTGCTGCTGGTCATCGCGATGCTGCTGGCGCAGCCGGCCGAGGGCACCGACCGGCCGCGCGGGCTCGACGTGCTGCTGGCGATGCTCGCCGCGACGATCACGATGGGGCTGGTGATGCTCCAGCCCGACCTGGGCACGGCCATGGTGCTTGCGGTGATCACGGCGTCGGCGCTGATCCTCGGCGGGGTGCGCAAGCGGGTGATCGCGGCGTTGACGGCGTTGACGGCCGCCGGGGTGTTCGCGGTGTTCGCCTTGGAGATGCTGGAGCCGTACCAGGTGGCACGGTTCACCGCGTTCGTCGATCCGAGCGTCGATCCGCGCGGGGTGGGCTACAACAGCACGCAGTCCCTGATCGCCATCGGGTCCGGGCAGCTGCTGGGCAAAGGGCTGCTCGGCGGCGGGCAGACGACCGGCAGGTTCGTGCCCGAGCAGCACACCGACTTCATCTTCACGGTGGCGGGGGAGGAGTTCGGGTTCCTCGGGTCGGTCACGGTCGTGCTGCTGCTCGGGGTGGTGCTGGTGCGCGGGCTGAAGATCGCCAGGAAGTGCGAGGACAGGTTCGGGACGCTGGTCGCCGGGACGATCGTGTGCTGGTTCGGGTTCCAGACGTTCATCAACGTAGGGATGACGATCGGGATCATGCCGATCACCGGGCTGCCGTTGCCGTTCGTGTCGTATGGCGGGACCGCGACATTCGCGAATCTCATTGCGGTTGGGCTGCTGCAGGCCATCAAAGTGCGCGGTCAGTCGTTTAATTAGAGTATGTTCCTGGCCTATTGCGATGAGTGCGAGGACCGTTTCCTGCTTCCCGCGAACCATGTCGTCGCACTGCACAACCTGGAGAGCGGCGTGATCGCCGTGGAGCTCACGTGCTACGAGGGGCACCACATCATGGTGGTCAGCGGAAACGAGGTTGGCACACCGACGTGAAACCTGCTCGCCGGCCTGCCGCCCCTGTGGTCAGGTTTCTCATCGGCCCCGGACCTGCCACTGTCTGACCGCCGCTACCCTGGAGGGTATGCCTGTCGAGTCGATATTCCACCGCCTGGAAGCGCTGCTGCCCAAGGTGCAGAAGCCCATCCAGTATGTCGGGGGTGAGCTCAACTCGACCGTCAAGGACTGGGACTCCGCCGACGTGCGGTGGGCGTTGATGTACCCGGACGCCTATGAGGTCGGGCTGCCCAACCAGGGCGTGGCGATCCTCTACGAGATCCTCAACGAGCTCCCCGCGACACTGGCCGAGCGCACCTACGCCGTCTGGCCGGACCTCGAGGCGCTCATGCGGGCCGAGAACGTCCCGCAGTTCACCGTGGACGCGCACCGGCCGGTGCGCGCCTTCGACGTGCTCGGGGTGTCGTTCTCGACCGAGCTCGGCTACACCAACCTGCTGACCGCGCTCGACCTGGCCGGCATCCCGCTGGAGGCCGTGGACCGGGGCGACGACGACCCGATCGTGATCGCGGGCGGTCATGCGGCCTTCAACCCCGAGCCGATCGCCGAGTTCATCGACGCGGCCGTGCTCGGCGACGGCGAGCAGATCTCCATTGCCATCACCGAGGTCATCCGCGAGTGGAAGGCCGAGGGCAGTCCCGGCGGCCGTGATGAGCTGCTGATGCGGCTCGCGGAGTCGGGTGGGGTTTATGTACCGAAATTTTACGATTTCGACTACCACCCCGACGGGCGCATCAAGCGCGTCGCGCCCAACCGGGCCAACGTGCCGTGGCGGGTGCACAAGCACACGGTGATGGACCTCGACGAGTGGCCCTACCCGAAGAAGCCGCTGGTCCCGCTGGCCGAGACGGTGCACGAGCGGTTCAGCGTGGAGATCTTCCGCGGCTGCACGCGCGGATGCCGGTTCTGCCAAGCAGGCATGATCACGCGTCCGGTGCGCGAGCGATCCATCACCACGATCGGCGCCATGGTGGAAAACGGCGTCAAGGAGTCCGGCTTCAACGAGGTCGGCCTGCTGTCGCTGTCGTCGGCCGACCACTCCGAGATCGGCGACATCGCCAAGGGGCTGGCCGACCGCTACGAGGGCACCAACACCTCGCTGTCCCTGCCCTCGACCAGGGTGGACGCGTTCAACATCGACCTGGCCAACGAGTTCTCCAGGAACGGCAGGCGCTCGGGCCTGACGTTCGCGCCCGAGGGCGGCTCGGAGCGGATGCGCAAGGTGATCAACAAGATGGTCACCGAGGAAGACCTCATCCGCACCGTCACCACGGCCTACTCGCAGGGGTGGCGGCAGGTCAAGCTCTACTTCATGTGCGGGCTGCCCACCGAGCAGGACGAGGACGTCCTCGGGATCGGCGACCTGGCGAAAAAAGTCATCAAGGCGGGCCGCGAGGCCACCGGCAGCCGCGACATCCGCTGCACGGTCTCCATCGGCGGCTTCGTCCCCAAACCGCACACGCCGTTCCAGTGGGCCGCGCAGGCCGACCACGAGACCGTCGACCGGCGGCTCAGGGCGCTGCGCGACTCCCTCAGGAACGACAGGGAATACGGCCGGGCCATCGGCTTCCGCTACCACGACGGCAAGCCCTCGATCGTGGAGGGCCTGCTCTCGCGCGGTGACCGCCGGGTCGGCGCCGTGATCCGCGCCGTCTGGGAGGACGGCGGCAGGTTCGACGGCTGGAGCGAGCACTTCTCCTACGAGCGCTGGACGGCGGCCGCCGAGAAGGCGGGCGTCGACGTCGACTGGTACACCACGCGGGAGCGGGAGGAGAACGAAGTCCTGCCGTGGGACCACCTCGACGCCGGCCTCGACCGCGAGTGGTTGTGGCAGGACTGGCAGGAGGCGGTCTCCGGAAGCGAGGTCGAGGACTGCCGCTGGACTCCGTGCTACGACTGCGGTGTCTGCCCGACCATGGGCACGGAAATTCAAATCGGCCCCACAGGGCGAAAACTCCTTCCTCTTACGGTGGTTTAGCGCGCTCAGTGGGCGAGCCGTGCCTCGGCGTACACGTCCATGCACCGGGGCGGCTTATCCTGAGACGAAGGAACTCTTACAAGGGAAGGACGACAAGCTCTGAAACCTGTTCCCGAAGGGCCTCCGCCCGCGCCCACGGTGCAGCGCCTGCGTGTGCGTTACGCCAAGCGCGGCCGCCTGCGCTTCACCAGCCACCGCGACATCTCGCGGGCCGTTGAGAGAGCGGTCCGCCGTGCCGGCATTCCGGTGGCCTACAGCGCGGGATTCTCGCCCCACCCGAAGATCTCCTACGCGGGCGCGGCGCCGACCGGCGTCGCCAGCGAAGCCGAATACCTCGAGATCGGCGTAACCACGCCGTGCGACCCCGAGCAGGTCAGATCCGGCCTCGACGAGTCGCTGCCGCCGGGGCTCGATGTGCTCGACGTCGTGGAGGCGGGTCCGGGGGGATTGGCCGACCGCTTGGAGGTCTCCGACTGGGAGGTGCGGCTGCCTGGTGCCGATCGCGAGCTCGCCGAGGTGGCGGCGGAGAAGTTTCTCGCGGCGGGCACCGTGGAGGTCGAACGCCTCACCAAGAAGGGCCTGCGCCGCTTCGACGCGCGAGAGGCCGTCCTGGGGCTGACGGTTTCCGAGGGAACAGACAGAACTGCAGCTCAGGTGCATGGAGAGCCGTGTGTCATACTGCGCATGGTGGTTCGGCACATGACGCCTGCCGTTCGACCCGACGATGTGCTCACAGGGCTGCGCCTTGTGGCCGACTTCGCGCCGCCGGTTCCCCCCGAGGTGACCAGGCTGGCGCAGGGGCCGCTCGACGTCAGCACCGGTGCGCTTGCCGACCCGCTCGACCTGGACCGCGACAAGACGCGCGGCGGCGAGGCGGGACCGGCGAGTGAGCACGTCGCCGGTTAAGGACGTGCCCAGCGCGAGCCGGGCACGACCGCTGACAGGACTTGGCGCCTGCGACTCCATTGTGGAGACGCGGGCGGACAACTGAGACACGAGGGCTCCTGCGCGGCGCGGCAACGCGCCCGGGAGCTGACGGGAGAGCGCCCGCATGCTCGATAACGAGCCCAACGCCGGGGCCATTGGCCCCGACGGGGAGACAACTGAACAGACCAAGGTGACCGGGCGTCGCCGCTCCGCCAGCCGCCCGGCGGGTCCTCCGCCCGAGCTGCCCGAGGAGCCGGCCGCCGTTCCGGTCACCGTTCCCGCCGCTCAGGCCGCGCCGACGGTGGCGGAGGGCCCGCCGGTGCAGGGCACCGCCGTGCGAAGAGCCGCCGGGGAGCCGGATCCGGATCTTGTGGCGGCTGTCGAGGGCACGAACGGCGCCGCCGGGCTGCCCGGTGAGGCTGCCGGCGTCGCTGAGGTCGAGAGCCCGGCCGAGGACGCCCTGGCCGATGCGGTCGCCGAGGCAGTGGCCGAGGAGAAGCCCAAGCGCGCCACGAGGACGCGGTCCACGGCCACGACGGCGCGGCGGCGTACGACCAAGAAGGCCGCCGAGGAGCAGCCGGAAGCCGCGGGAGCGCTCCCGGAGGGCGGCATGCCCACCGGGACGACTGCGCCCGCGCAGGGCGGCACCGGGGCCGCTGAGGCCGGTGTCGCGATGCCCGCGGAGGCAGGTGTGACAGCGCCGGGGGAGACCGGTGTGGTGTCGCCCGCGGAGGCGGGGATGGCCGCGCCCGGCGAGGCCGGTGTCGCGGTGCCTGCTGAGCAGGTCGCCGAGGCGCCGAAGCGGCGGAGGACCCGTAAGAAGGCGGAGACGGAAGAGGCCGTGGCCGGCGAGGCTCCTGCCGCTGTCGTCGATCAGGGTGCTGCCGCGGCCGCTGTGACGCCCTCCGGCGGTGCCGAGGCCGGTGCGCCGTTGGGCGCCGGCGAAGGCGAGGCGGCCGCCGGTGGTGCGGAGGCCGCCGGCGAAGGCGTGGCGGCACAGGCCCAGGCCAAGACGACGCGGGCTGGGCGTGGCGCGACGACGCGGGCTGGGCGTAGTGCCTCGGCGCGGGCCGGTCGCGGTGCCGCTGCGGTCTCCGGCGAGGAGGCCGAGGCCGCCGGTGGTGATGTCGAGGCCGCTGCTGCCACGAAGCCGGCGAGGGTCTCCGGCGGTGACGTCGAGGACGAGGACATCATGGAGATCCTGCCCGAGGACGAACCGCTCGACGACGAGCCCGCCGGTGAGGATCTCGACGAGGAGCCCGTGCGGCCGAGCCTGCTGGCCGACCCGTTCGGGCTGACCGTGCGCAGGCAGGAGGAGCCGGGCGCCGCGTTCCAGCGGCAGCCCTCGGCCATCTTCGCGCCGCTGTTCCAGGCGCCCGACCCCACCCAGGCCAAGCCGGTCGTGCCGCGGCGGGCCGAGCCGCCGCAGGCCGCCGAGCCCGTGGAGGCCGAGGAGCTCGCGGAAGAGGTCGTGAGCGAGGAAGAGGCGGACGTCGACACCTCCGAAGAGCAGGAGGAGGAGGAAGGCGGCGGCCGTCGCCGTCGGCGCCGCCGTGGCGGCAGGGGCCGCGGCAAGTCGCGCGAGCGCGACGAGGCCGATGAGGGCGAGGAGCAGGACGAAGAGGCCGAGGAGGAGCAGGCCGAGGAGGCCCAGGACGAGGAGAGCTCCAGCTCGCGCCGCCGTCGCCGCCGGCGCCGCCGGGGCACGGACGAGAGCGTCGAGCCGGCCAGCGACGACCCGCCGAACACGGTGGTGCGCATCCGCGCGCCGCGCTCCGGCCGGGCGGCCGCGCTGGACACCGCCACGGACGGCGTGCAGAGCGTGCGCGGCTCCACCAGGCTCGAGGCCAAGAAGCAGCGCCGCCGCGAAGGCCGCGAGCTGGGCCGCAGGCGTCCGCCGATCATCACGGAGTCGGAGTTCCTGGCCCGCCGCGAGTCCGTCGACCGCATGATGGTGGTGCGCCGCCAGGGCGACCGTACGCAGATCGCGGTGCTGGAGGACGGCGTGCTCGTCGAGCACTACGTCAACCGCGAGGCCAGCCAGTCCTACGTCGGCAACGTCTACCTCGGCAAGGTGCAGAACGTGCTGCCGTCGATGGAGGCGGCGTTCGTGGACATCGGCAAGGGCAGAAACGCCGTCCTGTACGCCGGCGAGGTGAACTTCGACACCGCCGGCATGGAGGGCCAGCCGAAGCGGATCGAGTCGGCGCTGAAGTCCGGGCAGTCCGTGCTCGTCCAGGTCACCAAGGACCCGATCGGGCACAAGGGCGCCCGGCTCACGTCGCAGATCAGCCTTCCCGGGCGTTACCTGGTCTACGTGCCCGACGGCTCGATGACCGGGATCAGCCGCAAGCTGCCCGACAAGGAGCGCACGCGGCTCAAGAGCATCCTGAAGAAGGTCATGCCGGAGAACGCCGGCGTGATCGTGCGTACCGCGGCCGAGGGCGCCTCTGAGGACGAGCTGGCCCGAGACGTGGCCCGGCTGTCCGCCCAGTGGGAGAGCATCCAGAAGAAGGCCAAGTCGGCCAGCCCGCCCGAGCTGCTGTCCGCCGAGCCCGACCTGACCATCCGCGTCGTCCGGGACGTCTTCAACGAGGACTTCACCTCGCTGGTCGTGCAGGGCGAAGAGGCCTGGGACACGGTCGACGATTACGTGAAGTACGTCGCGCCGCACCTGGGCGAGCGGCTGTCGAGGTGGGACGGCGGCCAGGGCGGTGACGTCTTCGAGTCGTACCGGATCGACGAGCAGCTCGCCAAGGCGCTCGATCGCAAGGTGTGGCTGCCGAGCGGCGGCTCGCTGGTGATCGACCGTACCGAGGCGATGACCGTCGTCGACGTCAACACCGGCAAGTTCACCGGCCAGGGCGGCAACCTCGAGGAGACCGTCACCAGGAACAACCTGGAGGCGGCCGAGGAGATCGTGCGCCAGCTCAGGTTGCGCGACATCGGCGGCATCATCGTGATCGACTTCATCGACATGGTGCTGGAGTCGAACCGCGACCTGGTGCTGCGGCGGATGCTGGAGTGCCTGGCGCGCGACAGGACGAAGCACCAGGTGGCCGAGGTGACCTCCCTGGGCCTGGTCCAGATGACGCGTAAGCGGGTCGGTCAGGGGCTCCTGGAGGCGTTCTCGACGCCGTGTGACTGCTGCAACGGGCGTGGCGTGCTGGTCTCCACGGAGCCGGTCGAGACCAAGCCTGAGCCGCGGGGCACGCAAGGGAAGATGGCCGTCGAGAAGACGGTCTCCGACAAGGTTTCCGCGGCGAAGGACTCCTCCAGCCGTGATACGGTGACCGGTGCGCTTGAAGACGTCCCGGTTGAGGACGACCAGGCAGGCCAGACTTCCGGCAGGGGGCGGAGACGCTCCCGCCGAGCCAAGTCCGCCGAGTAATCTCGACGGGCTTCCGACGATCCGTCCGGTTCGCCTAGGGGGCCGTTAATCCGGTACCCTGGTGAATCGGTGCGTCAGGTGACGCGCCCTGTTGGCGCGCCTCTCGGTTCGTCGGTTTCGAGACAGACCGAATGAAAGGCGCAGCATTCGGCGGTCATCTCCTCAAGGGATGGCTGTGACAACAGTGAGTCAGTAGAAGGGTTCCGCGGTGTACGCGATCGTTCGTTGCGGCGGCAGGCAGCAGAAGGTCTCCGTCGGTGACGTCCTCGAGGTGGACAAGGTCGCCGGCGAGGTCGGCTCTTCGGTTTCGCTGCCGACGGTGCTCGTCGTCAACGACGGCGATGTGACCACGGAGGCGGGCAAGTTCACGGTCAGCGCCGAGATCCTCGGCGAGACCAAGGGCCCGAAGATCCGCATTCTCAAGTACAAGAACAAGACCGGTTACAAGAAGCGCCAGGGTCACCGCCAGCGGTACACCCAGGTGAAGATCACCGGTATCAACCAGGCCTGATCGGGAGTTAGAGAGATGGCACACAAGAAGGGCGCGTCGTCCACCCGGAACGGCCGCGACTCCAACGCTCAGCGCCTGGGCGTCAAGCGCTTCGGCGGCCAGCTGGTCAACGCGGGCGAGATCATCGTCCGCCAGCGTGGCACCCACTTCCACCCCGGCGACAACGTCGGCCGCGGTGGCGATGACACGCTGTTCGCGCTGGCCGCGGGTCACGTGCAGTTCGGCGTCAAGCGCGGCCGCAGGGCCGTGAGCATCGTTCCCGTCGCGGAGTAGTCTTCCTCCTCCCGACCCGGGGATCTGTTGCTTTATCGCGTTGAAGGGTGGATCGAGCCGCTTCGATCCACCCTTTTGCGTTGTCTGGTGAGATGAGAGGCCCCTGGCGGGGTGATGGAGGAGTGCTGCATGCCGGACTTTGTGGACCAGGTGGTCCTGCACATCAAGGCCGGTGACGGGGGAAACGGGTGTGCCTCCATCCACCGGGAGAAGTTCAAGCCGCTCGGCGGCCCAGACGGGGGGAACGGCGGGCGCGGAGGCGACGTGATCCTCGAGGTCGATCCCAACACCGCGACCCTGCTCGACTACCACCGGCGGCCGCATCGCACGGCCGAGAACGGCAAGCAGGGCCAGGGGTCCAACCGGGACGGCGCCAACGGCGAGGACGTGGTCCTGCCCGTGCCCAACGGCACCGTCGTCAAGGATGCCGCGACGGGCGAGGTGCTGGTCGACCTCGTGGGGGCCGGCACGCGGTACGTGATCGCCCAGGGCGGGCACGGCGGGCTCGGGAACGCCGCTTTGGCCTCGACCAAGCGGAAGGCGCCCGGGTTCGCGCTGCTCGGGGAGCCGGGCGACGGACTCGACGTCATGCTGGAACTGAAGAGCGTCGCGGACGTGGCGCTGGTCGGGTTCCCCAGCGCGGGCAAGTCGTCGCTGATCGCGGCCCTGAGCGCGGCCAAGCCGAAGATCGCCGACTACCCGTTCACGACCTTGATCCCCAACCTGGGCGTGGTGACCGCCGGGGACGCTGTGTTCACCGTGGCCGACGTGCCGGGGCTCATTCCCGGGGCCTCACAGGGGAAGGGGCTCGGGCACGAGTTCCTGCGGCACGTCGAGCGCTGCGACATGCTCGTCCACGTCATCGACTGCGCCACCATGGAGCCGGGACGCGATCCGATCACGGACTACGAGGTGATCGAGGCGGAGCTGCGGGCGTACGGGAAGCTGGAGGACCGGCCGCGCATCGTCGTGCTCAACAAGGCCGACGTGCCGGACGCGCGGGAGCTGGCCGAGCTGGTCACGCCCGAGTTCGAGGAGCGGGGGCTCCAGGTTTTCACGATTTCGGCCGCCACTCATGACGGGTTGCGGGAGCTCACGTTCGCGATGGGTGAGTGGGTCGCCGCCGCGCGGGCCAACAAGCCGATCGAGGAGCCGACGCGGCTCGTGATCAGGCCGAAGCAGCTCGGTGACGCCGGGTTCCGTGTGCGGCGGGTCAACGAGAACCTGTTCCAGATCACCGGTGAGAAGCCGGAGCGGTGGATCAGGCAGACGGACTTCACCAACGACGAGGCCGTCGGCTATCTCGCCGATCGGCTGGAGCGGCTGGGGGTCGAGGGCGAACTGGCCAAGGCCGGCGCCAAGGCCGGGGCCGAGGTGGTCATCGGGCCGATGGAGGGCGGGTACGTCTTCGACTGGCAGCCCACGCTCGGCGCCGAGTCGTCACGCCAAGGGCCGCGCGGCACGGACAACCGGCTCGGGTAGGGCCTCATCGCCAGAGGCCTGTCCCTGGCCGAGCGCGCAGTTGAAGCCAGGCCGCAATTGAATCCACGCTGACGATCGCGTTCGCGAGGCGGGGGCAGGCGTCGCAGGTCGTCCGGTGGGCGCGTTGTGGTGCTGGAGGACTGCCTGGCAGAGGACGTGTGCCGCCGAAGTCCTGACGGCGACCCGGCATGAGTGCCGTGGGAACCGTGTGACAGAAGTGGTGCGTGATGCCGTAGAGCCCTCCGGCCACGATCGTGCCGGCGCCGCAGGCCCATGCGGTAGCGGGCGTGCAGGGCGTTTTGGGGACGTGCGGATGGGGCCTGTGTACGTGTAATAGGAGGCGCCCGCCGGAGCGCCTCTGAGGGGCCTGGGGAGCCTGCCGTCGGGCGTCTGGCCAGGTCGGGGGGTGTCTGGCGAGGGCGGTGTGGCTACCCGCCGGGGCAGCGGTGGTGCGGCAGCTCTCTTACTTCGATCACCTGAATCTGGCAGGGACGGTTTTGTCACCGTGTGGAGGCGGCGATCATTCCACGGTCGTACGGGCTGGACGAAGCAATACGGCTCGACGCTCGCATTGGACCGGCCGCTCAGCGGCGGGTGCTGCCGGCGGCCAAGACCGTGGTGGTCACCTGCGCTGGGACTCGGAGCGCTCCTACGGTCGACGACCGCGACGGTGACGGTGATCGGGGCGCTCGTCGTGGGTGCCGAGTCGGCGTATCTGCTGTCACTTCCCGCGGCCACGGCGGTCCTGGCGTTCTATGTGGTCGTGGCACTGAGGGTGGGAGGTCTCAGTCTCTCCCGCCGCGACCTGTGATGGCGACCACGGTCCCTCACGAAGTTCGAAGGCGCGGTGAGGTCGGCGGCCGGCCCCGTCTGCCCGGCGTCAAGGGCCCGGTGTTGAAAGAACGTCGCAGGTCGGCGACTGACGGCGAGCGCGGCGGGGCGGCCCGCGATCGGGTCGGCTGGTGTCCCGGTGGATGATGTTCGGGTGAGAAATCGGGCAAATGTCAGCCGGCGGATGCCCGCCGGGCTCATCGCGCTGACCTTCGGCAGTTTCGGGATCGGCCTGACCGAGTTCGTGATCGCGGGCCTGCTCCCTCAGGTGAGCCGGAGCCTGGCCGTGTCGGAAGCCGCAGCGGGATGGTTGATCTCCGGATACGCGCTGAGCGTCGCGGTCGGCGCGATCGTGGTGACCGCCGCCACCAGCGGGATGTCCCGCAAGTCGGTCCTCATCGGGTTAGTGGCGTTGTTCGTCGTCGGCAATCTCCTGTCCGCCGTCGCGCCCGGCTATCTGGTGATGCTGCTCGGACGCGTCGTCGCCGCGTTGTGCCACGGTTCGTTCTTCGGCATCGGTTCATTGGTCGCACGGCGGATGGTTCCGGCGGAGCGGGCGTCGAGGGCGGTGGCGGTGATGTTCGCCGGGCTGACGGTCGCGAACGTCCTGGGCGTGCCGTTCGGCGCCCTGGTCGGCGAACGCTGGGGCTGGCGCGCCACGTTCTGGGCGATCACCGTGATCGGCGTGATCGCCATGATCGCCATCGCGGCGCTGGTGCCGGGCTGGGCCGGCGCGGTGGACCGCGCGCATCCATCGACGGCTTCCGGCCTGAGCGGACTGCGTGTCCAGCTACGCGCGTTCCGCTCCTGGCAGGTCTGGCTGACGCTGGCGGCCACCGCGCTCGGTTACGGCGGGATGTTCGGCGCGTTCAGCTACATCGCCTACACCTTCACCCGGATCACCGGCTTCTCCAGCGCCGACGTCGCCTGGCTGCTCGTCGTGTACGGCAGCGGCCTGGTGATCGGGAACATGGCCGGCGGGCGGGCCGCAGACGTCAACCGGGACCGCACGCTGATCGTCTCCCTGGCCGGCCTCGCCGTCACGCTCATCGCGTTCGGGCTGCTGGCCGGCAGTCCCGTCGCATCAGTGGTCCTGGTCTTCCTGCTGGGCTTCTTCGGGTTCGCCGGCGTCCCCGGCATGATCACCCGCGTCACCGATTACGCGAACGGGGTTCCGCTCGCCGCCAGCGCCAACGTGTCGGCCTCCAACGTCGGGAACGCGCTGGGGGCCTGGCTGGGCGGTCTGGCCATCAGCGCCGGCCTCGGCTACACCGCTCCGCTGTACGTCGGCGCCGCCATCGTCCTGGCCGGACTCGTTGTGATGACGATCAGCGCGCGACGAACACCGGGCCTGGCTTCGGAGATCGGCGATGACGAACTCTCCCCGGACACGACGCCCACGAGCTGACCCAGACGGCCGGGCCGAGCCGAAACGGGTCGTGCGCCCCGTCAAGCTCACCGGCGAGGAACTCCAGGCCGATATCCGTATGGACGGGCGGCGCTTCCCGGGCGTCCCCGGTTCAGGACGGCCGTCCGCCGAACTGCCAGTCGTGCACCTCGATGTCGGCGTACCGGTCCCGGGCCAGGACGTTGCGTGCCGTGTCCGGGTCCGGTGCCCGGACCAGTGCCGCCGTACCAACCAGGTGGCACCGTCGTCCGACAGCAGCGGCCCGTACGCGATCAGCTCGTCCTGGCCGGACGGCACGGCGAGGTCGGCGGCCTGGCCCGTGCCGAGGCCGAGCACCAGATATCGGTTGCCACCTGTCCGGCCGCCGGGAAAGTCCCACATGGTGCGCCCCAACAGGTTGCGCCACCGCCGCAGCAGCACGTCCCGGTAAGCACCGGCCTGGTAGCCCGGCTCGTCGAAGGCGAAGGCGCGGGCGGCGACCGGATCAGGCAGGTCGAGGATGTGCACGCTGCCGGTGGGCGTGTCGCCGGCGAAGGTCGGACCCCGGGCGATCATCTCCTTCGCGTACCGGTCCATGTAGGACCAATGCTCTTCCCGCAAGTCGTGGCGCAGCGCTGCGGAATCGGGCCGGTCGCGGTGGTAGCAGAAGAACTCCATGCCCACCATCTTCGTCCGCCAACAGATCGCCTCCGCACACGTCGCCCCGGAGACGCTCGATTCCTGGACGGTCGAGAGCGCGGGAAAGCCGCCCTGGTCGAGGCGTCCTTGCCCGGGTCTCCGGACGAACACAAGATCATCAAATGCGGCTCGACGCGCTCGCCGCCGCGGACTGCCGGGAGGTGATCGTGGAGACCGCCCGGGCTCCGCCGGCCGTGAGGTGATCCGCGGTGGCGGCCCCGATGCCGGAGGCGGCGAAGTGTGGTGTCGCGGCTTCGATAGGCTTCGAGACGTGCGGGAACAGATCAGCTCAGCGTCGAAGGTCGTTGTCAAGGTCGGCTCCTCCTCGCTCACCACCCCCCAGGGAACGATCGACGTCGATCGTGTGGACGCTCTGGTGGACGTGCTGGCGGCGCGGCGCCGTACCGGGACGCAGCTGATCCTGGTCTCCTCCGGGGCGATCGCGGCGGGTCTCGGCCCGCTCGGGCTGACCGCGCGACCGCGCGACCTCGCCACTCAGCAGGCGGCCGCCTCCGTCGGCCAGGGCGTGCTGGTGGCCCGCTACACCTCCTCCTTCGCCCGGTACGGCCTGCGTGTCGGCCAGGTCCTGCTGACCGCCGACGACATGATGCGCCGCGCCCACCACGCCAACGCGCAGCGCACCCTGACCCGGCTGCTGGAGCTGGGCATCGTGCCCATCGTCAACGAGAACGACACCGTGGCCACCGACGAGATCCGCTTCGGCGACAACGACCGGCTGGCGGCGCTGGTGTCGCACCTGATCAGGGCGGACGCGCTGGTGCTGCTGTCGGACGTGGACGCGCTCTACGACGGCCCGCCCAGCCGCGGCGGCGCCCGCCGGCTGGCGGAGATCCGCGGGCCGGAGGACCTGGCCGGGGTCGAGCTGGGCAGGAACGGCGCGGCCGTCGGCACCGGCGGCATGGTCACCAAGGTGCAGGCCGCCAGGATCGCCACCGGGGCCGGCGTCCCCGTCGTGCTCACCGCCGCCGCGCACGCCGCCCAGGCGCTCGGTGGTGCCGACGTCGGCACCTACTTCCACCCAGGCGGCCGCCATCCCGGCACGCGCCTGTTGTGGCTCGCGCACGCCACCACCGGACGTGGCCGGCTCCACCTCGACCAGGGTGCGGTGGAGGCCATCGTGACGCGCCGCAAGTCGCTGCTGCCGGCCGGGGTGACGTCCGTGGAGGGCGATTTCGCGGCCGGCGACCCGGTGGACCTGTGCGCACCGCAAGGGGGCGTGGTGGCCCGTGGGCTGGTCAACTTCGACGCGATCGAGATCCCCGGCCTGCTCGGGCGCTCCACGAGGGAGCTGGCGAGCGCGCTCGGTCCGGAATACGAACGCGAGCTGATCCACCGCGACGACATCGTCATACTGGAAGCCCACTCATGAGCCCGGCGACGAGCAGGGCAGGCAGTGACCAGGGAAAAGCGGGGCTCGACGAGCCCCGGGCAGTGAGCGGAGCGAAGCCATGAGTACAGAGTTCCTGAAGGTCGCCCACGCGGCGCGGGAGGCCGCCGCCGAGCTGGCCCCGCTGCCGCGGGCGCCGAAGGACCGGGCGCTGTGTGCCATCGCCGACGCCCTGGTCGCGCACGCGGCGGAGATCGTCGAGGCCAACGCCAAGGACGTCGAGCAGGCCGGAGCGCAGGGCACCGCCGAGGCGATGATCGATCGGTTGCGCCTGGACGAGGCCAGGATCGACAAGATCGCCGACGCCGTGCGCGAGGTGGCCGACCTGCCCGACCCGATCGGCGAGGTCGTCCGCGGCTCAACCCTGCCCAACGGGCTGGAGCTGCGCCAGCTCAGGGTGCCGCTGGGCGTGATCGGCATCATCTACGAGGGCCGCCCCAACGTCACGGTCGACGCCGCCGCGCTCTGCCTCAAGAGCGGCAACGCGGTGCTGCTCAGAGGCTCCTCCAGCGCCTACTCCTCCAACACCGCCCTGGTCAGGATCATGCAGGACGCGCTGGAGGGCACCGAGGTGCCCGCGGGCGCCGTCCAGCTCGTGCCCGGCCAGACCCGCGACTCGGTCAAGGAGCTGATGCGCGCTCGCGGGCTGGTCGACGTGCTGATTCCGCGCGGCGGCGCGTCGCTGATCAACTCGGTCGTCGAGGAGTCGACGGTGCCGGTGATCGAGACCGGCGTCGGCAACTGCCACGTCTACGTCGACGCCGAGGCCGACGTGGACCTGGCCGTGCAGATCCTGGTCAACGCCAAGGCGCAGCGGCCGTCGGTGTGCAACGCGGCCGAGACGTTCCTCGTGCACGAGGCCGTCGCCGACGCGTTCGTGCCGAAGGCGCTCCAAGCGCTGGCCGAGGCGGGCGTGACCGTGCACGGCGACGCCCGGGTCGCCGGCTACGGCTCCGCCGTCGTGCCCGTCACCGAGGACGACTTCACCACCGAATACCTCTCGCTCGACATCGCCGCCGCCGTCGTCGGCTCGCTGGAGGAGGCCGTCGCGCACATCCGGCGCTACGGCTCCGGCCACACCGACGCCATCGTCACCCGGTCCCAGAAGGCCGCCCGCCGGTTCGTCGCGCTGGTGGACTCGGCGGCCGTGGCGGTCAACGCCTCGACGCGGTTCACCGACGGGGGTGAGTTCGGGTTCGGGGCGGAGATCGGCATCTCCACGCAGAAGCTGCACGCGCGCGGCCCGATGGGGCTGCCGGAGTTGACGTCGACCAAGTGGGTCTACACCGGTGAGGGGCATTTGCGCACATCAGAAGGCACGGTGGTGGCCGGGTGACCGGCGTGTCGGCCTGACCGGCGCCGGGCGCCGCGGCTTGACTGGGGGACATGGACATTGTCGTCGCCCTCGTCTTCCCGGCCGCGGTGCTGTTCAGCGCCGACCGGCTGTTGCTCTGGCTGGAGAGCCGCGGTCACGTCCGCTGGCGCAGGAAGGGCCGCAGGCGGCTGTCGGACGAGCCCACGGTCCGGCTCGACAGCATGCTCTCCGACCACACCCGCCGATAAACCTTCGGCGTGCCTCAAGCGGCGACTCGTGTACCGGCGCTAGGGTTGTGTCCCTTATGGGCGCGCTCGGCGGGGAGGGACGGTGAGCAAGCTCGGCAAGGTCGGGCCGTACACCCTGGTCGAGCGGCTCGGCCGGGGCGGCATGGGCGAGGTCTACCTCGCGACCATCCGCCGTGGCGAGCACGTCGCTCTCAAGGTCCTGCACGATCTGGCAGAGGATGAAACCTCGCGCATCAGGCTGGAGCGCGAGGTCCGTGCGCTGCGCAGGGTCGAGAGCCCGTACGTCGCCAAGGTGCTCGACGCGGATCTGAGCTGCGCGCGCCCGTACCTGGTCATGGAGCACATCGAGGGCGCCACGCTGCTGGAGCGGGTGCGCCAGAGCGGCCCGCTCGACGTCTCCGAGCTCGTGGAGCTGGCGCAGGGCATCGCCGCGGCGCTCGCGATCATCCACGCGGCCGGGGTCGTGCACCGGGACCTCAAGCCCGGCAACATCATCATGGGTACCCAGGGACCGGTCCTCATCGACTTCGGGATCGCGCAGGTCCTGGACGCGACCCGGCTGACCATGACAGGCACGTTCCTCGGCACGCCCGGCTACACGGCGCCGGAGATCTTCTCCGACGAGCAGGTCGACTCGCCCGCGGACGTGCACGCGTGGGCTGCGACGGTGGCGTTCGCGGCGACCGGGCGGCCGACGTTCGGGCGCGGGACGGCCGAGGCGCAGATGTACGCGGTGCTGAACGGGCAGGCCGATCTCAAGGGCGTGCCCGTCGAGCTGCTGCCGCTGGTCAGGGCCGCGCTCAACCGGGAGCCCGGCAAGCGTCCCACGGCCGCGCTGCTGGCCGACCGGCTGTCGCGGCTGGTCAAGGCCACCAGCACGCCGGAGCCCGAGCCGCCCGCGGCCGCCGACGTGGCCGACGAGGCCGGCAAGGGCGCGCCCGCCCGTGGTCGCACCGCCGAGGACACCGCGGCGAAGTCCGCGCGCGGCAGGCCGAACAGCCTGGGCACGGACGGGAAGGTGCCTGCGCCGCGCGGCCGGACGAGCACCGGCCGCACGGGCACGGACGGGAAGGGCGCCGCGACACGCGGCCGGACCGGCGCCGCGGACGGCGCCGCGGCCCGCGGCCGGACCGGCGCTGCGGACGGCGCCGCGGCCCGCGGCCGGATGGACGGCGCCGTTGCGCGGAGCCGGACCGGCGCCGACGGGAAGGTTCCCGCGCCGCGGAGCCGTACGAGCGTCGACGGGAAGAACACCGGGCCGCGCGCCAAGATGGGCGCGCCGCGCCAGCGTGCGGCGGCGGCCGTCAGGAGCCGCGCGCCGGCCAAGCCGCAGGCCAAGAGAAACGCCGACGCGCACACCACGCTGCCCGCGGGCAACGGTGCCCTGCTGCTGCTCGCGGTGCTGGCCATACCATGCGTGGTGACCTCCGTGATCTGGCCGATCGCGTCCATTGCGATCACGACGGTGTTCGTGGTGCTGACCAGGACGTTGTGGATGGGTCACTGGATGGTGCGCAACCGCAGCTCGCAGCGTACGCGGGTGGTGCTGCGGGTGCTGCTCTTCCCGCTCGCGCTGACGGGAGCGGCGGCGACCGCCGTGGTGTGGCCGGGCGTGCCCGTCGCGGTGGCGTCGGGCGGTGCGCTCTGGGTGACCGGCGGCGGTGAGATCGACACCGACTGGTGGCAGCAGCCCGCGCCCGTGACGGTGGCGGGCGTGGTGTTCGGGATGTTGTGCGGCGGAATCACCGGACGCGAGATCGAGCGGATCGGCGGCCGGCTGCCGGATCTGCGCAGGGAAGGGCTGCGTGCGCTGGCCGTGCTCGGCGGGTTCGTCGCCCTGTGCGCGGCCGCCGTGCGCGCGATCGCCCTCCTGCTCTGACGGGCGTTCCGGCCCGCCGCCACCAGGCCTCATTCCGCATGATCGCCTCCGCACGATTGGTCACCAAGGACCCGAAGGGCGACACGGGGTCGATCATGCGGACAGCGGGCCCGGGGCGGCGGGTCGGACGCGGCCGATCACACTGATCGGCTGCGTACGGCGATCGGTCTAGCCCTGTCCGCCGTCGCGGCGCGAGAAGCGGTTGAAGATGCGCTCGCCCGCGTTCACGGCACCCTCGGCCACGTCGCGCAGGACGCCGATGAACGGGTCCTGCGACTGCGACCAGGACGCGCGGTAGGACTCGGCCGCCGCCTTGATCTCGTCGGTCACTCGTGCATTGGGGTCGTCCTCCCGGCGAGGGTAGTCCCCACCGATAATTCTGTCGTATTCGCCGCTGCGCTGCCACTTGTCCAGCTCGGCCACGCGCACCACGGCGAACGGGTGCGTGGTGCCGAGCAGGTTGAGCACCTTGAGGAAGCCGTCGCGAAGGTCGCCCGCGGTGTCGTATTCCTGGTACTGCTCCAGGAACGCCTCGATGTTCATCTCGTGGGTGTAGTCGCCACCGGCGAGCTTCATCAGCGCCCTCTTCGCCGCCTCGGGGTCCTGGCCGACGAGCAGGCCGCCGCGGTCGGAGGACAGCTCCGACTTGCGGTACCACTCCTCCAGGCCCGCGACGATCGCCCGCAGGCCGATGTAGCCGAGCGGGATCCAGGCGACGCGGGTGGCGAGACGGGTGAGGATGTCGAGCATCGTCCGGTAGACCGCGTGACCCGACAGGATGTGCGAGGTCTCGTGTCCGATGACGAAGCGCTGCTCCTCCTCGTTCATGAGGTTGAGAAGACCGGTGGTGACGACGATGAACGGGTCGTCGAAGCCGATGGCCTTGGCCTGGACCTGCGGGTCCTGCTGGACGTAGATCTCCGGGATCCGGTGCAGGTCGAGTGTGTACGCGGCGTCGCGGCCCATGTCGTAGAGGGAGCGGAACTGGGTCTCGCTCACGCGGACGGACGACGCCAGGTACATCAGGCGCAGGCGGCGCTCGCTAATGAGGCCGGACATCTGCTTGAGAACCGTGTCGAACCCACTCAACTTACGCAGAGCGACCAGGGCGGACCGGTCTGCGGGGTGTTCGTAGGCTCGAGACGAGATGCCGGGCAGTTGGACGCGGTTGCGGTCCGGGGTGGTCGTCATGCCCGGCATGCTACGTCCGCAACGGAAGTGATGCGCGGACATCACCAAGGGGGGTGCCATCATGTTGTGGAGAGTGTCCGCGTAAGGTCCGTTTCATGATGAACGCGCCTGGTGTGCAAGGGATGCGGCGAGTCGGAGTGATGGGTGGGACGTTCGATCCCATCCACCACGGGCACCTGGTCGCGGCCAGTGAGGTGGCCCACCACTTCCAGCTTGATGAGGTCGTCTTCGTTCCGACGGGCCGGCCGTATCAGAAGTCGGGGCGCGAGGTGTCGGCGCCCGAGGACCGCTATCTGATGACGGTCATCGCGACCGCTTCGAATCCGCGGTTCTCCGTGAGCCGGGTGGACGTGGACCGGCCCGGGCCGACCTTCACCATCGACACGTTGCGCGATATCGCGGAGATCTACGGTCCGGAGGTGGAGCTCTACTTCATCACCGGCGCCGACGCGCTCGGGGCAATTCTGGACTGGCAGAACGCCGACGAGCTGTTCGAACTGGCCCACTTCGTCGGCTGCACGCGCCCCGGGCACACGCTGCACGACCCGGGATTGCCCGAGGGCCGGGTGACGTTGCTGGAAATTCCCGCTCTGTCCATCTCCTCGTCGGAATGCCGCCAGCGAGTGGCCAAGGGGGAGCCGATTTGGTATCTGGTGCCCGACGGAATCGTGCAGTACATCAACAAACGGGGCCTGTATCACGCCCACGGGTGAAGGGCTCCGCGCCATACGTGAGGGGTTTCGGCCCAGAAGGGTACCCTCAACATATGGGCATGCTGCCGACACAGGAGGACAGACCCGCATCGTGACCGCATCTGACAGATCCGTCCAGCTCGTGCGCATCGCCGCGGAGGCCGCGGCCGACAAGCTGGCCGATGACATCCTCGCCTACGACGTGAGCGAGCAGCTCGTCATCACCGACGCCTTCCTGCTCTGCTCCGCCACAAATGACCGCCAGGTCCGCGCCATCGTCGACGAGATCGAGGAGCGGCTGCGCACCGTGGCGGATGCCAAGCCTGTGCGCCGCGAGGGCGAGCGCGAGGGCCGCTGGGTGCTGCTCGACTACATCGACATCGTCGTGCACGTCCAGCACGAGGAGGACCGTACGTTCTACGCGCTCGAGCGCCTGTGGAAGGACTGCCCGGCGATCTCGCTGCCGGAGAGCGTCATGCAGGCCAACCTCCAGCGGGCGCGCACTTGAGCAAGCGCATTGTGTGTCTGCGTCATGGGCAGACTCTGTGGAACGTTGAGCAGCGGTTCCAAGGACATTCCGACATCCCGCTCGATGAGACCGGCGTCGCGCAGGCCGCGCGGGCCGCGTCACTCCTGGCCTCCCTCAGGCCCACCCTCATCGTCTCCTCCGACCTGCAACGGGCCAATGACACCGCGCTCGCGCTCGGGCGTGTCGTCGGGCTCGACGTGGCCGTCGACAAGGACTTCCGCGAGCGCGGAGGCGGCCAGTGGGAGGGGCTGACGCGGGAGGAGATCGCCGCGCGCTGGCCCGAGGAGTACGCCGCCTGGGAGGCTCCGGACGGCGAGCCGGTCACGGATGTCGCCGCCCGGGTGGCGGCCGCCATGCGCCGGTGGGCGGCCCGGCTGGACGGCGAAGGCCTGCTGGTGGTGGCCTCGCACGGCGCCGCGCTGCGGCTGGGCATCTGCGAGCTGCTCGGGCTGCCCGAGGAGCTGTGGCCGGCGCTCGGCGGCCTGGGCAACTGCTCCTGGTCCGTCCTGCAGGAGGGGCGCAAGGGCTGGCGGCTGCTGGAGCACAACGCCGGCACCCTGCCCGAGCCCGTCAACAGCGACGACAGGCCGGACGCCGAGGCATGACGATTCCGTACGGCTCGGGGGCCGTACGGCAGGCGGTCTCGTTCGAATAGATCGGCGACAGACATCCGGGGTCGGAGAGGTTCGCCGATGGAGATCCGGTCATTGCGTTATGCGGTCACGCTCGCCGAGGAGCTGCATTTCGGTCGCGCCGCGCGGCGGCATTTCATCCGCGCCCCAGCCGTTCGGGCGGCACATCCGGCAGCTCGAACGAGAGGTCGGCAAGCGCTTGTTCGAGCGTACGAGCCGGCGGGTCGCGCTGACGCCGGCGGGGGAGCGGCTGGTCGCCGAGGCTCGCAGGGTGCTGGCGGCGGTGGACGGGCTCGCGGAGGTGGCGCGCGCCGACGCGCCGCACGACGGGGCGCACCCGGACCTGCGCTACGTGCCCGTGGAGGGGCCCACGTGCGCGGCGGCGATCGCGACCCGGGAGTCCGACGACCGGCCGGGCGTGGCCGCGTTCCGGCGTGCCGCCCGGCCGCTGGGCGGATCGTAACTTTTCTGGCTGATGATCCCTCGCCGCGTTCCGTGGTGGAGTCTGCGCACGGACAAGGGGGATAGGTCATGGGGAAGACAGTTCTGGAGGCCGCGCTGCGCCAGGTCGTGCCAGGGGTGTACGCCTGGGTGCAGCCGGACGGCACCTGGTGGGTCAACAACGCCGGTGCGGTGGCCGGCGACGAGGGGACCGTCGTCATCGACACGTGCGCCACCGAGGAGCGCACGCGCCGGTTCCTGGAGGCGGTCGCCGAGACCACCGGGGACGCGCCTGTGCGGGCCGCGGTGAACACCCATCAGCACGGCGACCACACCTACGGCAACTGCCTGCTGCCCGAACAGGCCGTGATCATCAGCCACGAGAGCGTGCGCGCGGGGGTGCTGGCGGACTTCGTCATCGACGGCTGCCCGCCGTTCTGGTCGCCGGTGCCCGACTGGGGCGCGGTGACGCGGCGGCCGCCGTCGCTCGTGTTCCGCTCCGAACTGACGATCTACAGCAGCGGGCGGCGGATCGACCTGCTCCATCCCGGCCATCCCGCGCACACGGCCGGCGACGTGGTCGCGTGGCTGCCGGAGGAACGTGTGTTGTTCGCCGGCGACCTGCTCTTCCACGGGGTGACGCCGCTCGTGCTGATGGGATCGGCCGAGGGGGCGCTGCGCTCGCTGGACTGGCTGGCCGACCTCGAGCCCGAGCACATCGTGCCCGGGCACGGGCCACTGGCCGTCGCGGACGACCTGCCGGACATCCTGGCCGCGCACGAGCGCTACTACCGTTTCGTGCTGGAGACCGCGCGGGCCGGGCGCGAGCGCGGGCTCAGCCCGCTGGACGCGGCCCGGCGCGCCGACCTGGGCGACTTCGAGGGATGGCCGGACGCCGAGCGGGTGGTGCTCAATTTGCACCGCGCCTACGCGGAGGCCGCGGGCGGCGAAGTGGATCTCGTGGCCGCGTTCACCGACGCCGTGGCCTGGAACCACGGCCCCTTCCCGACGGTGGTGTGAAGCGATGCGATTCGTGACGTACTCGGCCGGCGACGGTGACCACGCGGGGCTGGTGGTCTCCGAGGACCGTGCTCGGGCCGTCCGACGACGTGCCGGTGCCGCCCAGGTGCACGGTGTTCGACTTCGAGCCGGAGGCGGCGGCGGCGATCGGGCGCGGCGGGCGGGACCTGACGGTCGCGGAGGCCGCCTCGTGCATCGCCGGATGCGTGCTCATGAACGACTGGTCGGCACGCGACATCCAGCTCGCCGAGACGGAGCCCTGCCGGGCCGGGGACACGGTGACGATCAGCGTGGATCAGCTGGGTGTGCAGCGGTCGCGGGTCGTCGAGGGGCCGGAGCCTGTTCCCGGCGATCTGGGGGCGCGGCGTAGTCCTTGAGCGCTATGGGGCTCGGCACCGTCAACCGGTTGATGAGGTTCTTCCCCGGCAGGTGGGACAGGAGGCGCATGATCTGGTTGCGGCGCCAGATCTGGGCTCTCTTCCGGGGGACCAGGTACCCGGCCGCCCCCTGTGCCTGTTTCCGGCACGGCTCGACGTGGGGCCGCAGCTCGCGCTCGTAGCGGGCGAAGGCGGTGTGGTGGTCGGGCGCCGCCGCCAGCTCGCCGGCCAGCACGTACGCGCCGATCAGGGCCAGGCCCGAGCCCATCCCGCCCGGCCCCGGGGCGTGGGCCGCGTCGCCCAGCAGGACCACGCGGCCGGAGGCGTACCGCGGCAAGACGACCTGGGCGGCGGGGGCGAAGTAGAAGTCCTCCGCCGTCCGCATCTCCCTCAGCAGGGACGGGATCTCCCAGCCCAGCCCGTCGAATGCGGTCGCGATCAGCTCGCGCTGGCCGCGCCGGTCGCGGTGGTCGTACGCCAGCGGGGGCGAGGCGAAGTCGAGGGCGGCCCTCGTCTCGCCGCCCGTGCGCATGATCGTGGCGCATCGGCCGGGGACGCTGTGCATCAGGCCCTCGTGGTCCAGGCCGTACGTGCCGGGGACCGAGAAGATCGCGCCGTACAGGCCGAGGTGGCGGATCTCCGCTGCCGGGAAGACCAGCTCGCGGGCCCGGGAACGGACACCGTCCGCGCCCACGACTCCCTGGGGTAGAGCTGACTTTACGCCGTACGCGCACCATAGGATGGCGGCATTTATCAGGCAATATGTCGTTACATTGCACTAGTGCACTCTTGCTGGTCATGTGGTGGGATGGAGGCTGGTGCACTAGGGCACGTGAGGGAGGAGGCGTGTGAATCGAGGCGAAGCTCCCTACCTGCGGATCGTCGAGGAGATCCGGCGGAGGATCACGGCCGGGGAGCTGGCGGCCGGCGACAAGGTGCCTTCGACCCGGCAGATCATGCGGGAGTGGGGCGTCGCGATGGCGACCGCCGGCAAGGCGCTCGGCCGGCTCCAGGACGAAGGGCTGGCGCGGGCCGTCCCCGGAGTCGGGACCGTGGTGGCCGGACACGAGGGGCAGGTCCGCGGGCCCGCCCAGGACCTCACCAGGCAGCGCATCCTGCGAGCCGCCGTCCGGATCGCCGACGGCGAGGGCCTGGCAGCCGTCTCGATGCGGCGCATCGCGGCCGAGCTGGAGACCTCCGCCATGTCCCTGTACCGGCACGTGGCAGGAAAGGAGGAGCTCGTGCACCTGATGGCCGACGCCGTCTACGGCGAGGACCCCCCGCCCGCGCGGCTGCCACGCGGTTGGCGGCCCCAGCTGGAGCTGGTGCTGCGCCAGCAGTGGCGCATCCACCGCCGCCATCCCTGGCTGGCCCAGGCCGTCTCCCTGACCAGGCCCCGGTTCGTCCGCAACGGCATGGCCCACACCGACCGCCTCCTGCGTGCCGTGGACGGGCTGGGCCTGGACGCCGGCGTCATGTTGCACGCCGCCACGTCGCTCATGAACTTCGTGCGCGGCACCGCTGTGAGCCTGGAGGCAGAGCAGCAGGCGCGGACGGAGACCGGGATCACGGAGGACGAGTGGATGCGGGCCCATGAGGCGGAACTGGGCGAGGTGCTCGCCTCCGGCGTCTACCCGACCCTGGCCAAGGTGGTGGCGCAGCCGGGACTCGACATGGACCTGGACTCCATCTTCGAGTTCGGCCTGCACCGCCACCTCGACGGGCTGGCCGTGCTGGTGGCCAGAGCACGGGACGGGCGGCGCGATTAGGCGAATCGACGCGGATGGCTATATGCTCTCGGAGCGCCGCAACGAGCGGGCTCGTAGCGGTGACCAGGGGCTATGGCGCAGTTGGTAGCGCGCCTCCATGGCATGGAGGAGGTCTGGGGTTCGAATCCCCATAGCTCCACCTGGTAAAACCCCTCCTGCGCGGAGGGGTTTTCTGCGTTACACGGTGATGACGACCTTGCCGTGGGCGTGGCCTTCCTCCACGTAAGCGATGGCCAGGGGAGCCTCGCGCAGTGGATGGATCCGGTCGATGACCGCTGTCACCTTCCCTGCTCGATGAGCTCGCTCACCGCGGTGAGGTGGTCGCCGCTCGGTCGATACGGGTAGGGCAGCAGCCGCTGGCCCACGAACGGTCCGGCCACGACCACCTTGAGCACGCTCAGCAGGGGCCTGATCCACTGGCGTCGCCCGGCCCGGCCGCCACGAGCGTTCCCTTCGGCATCAGCGTGCGTCTGCAGTCGGTCAGGGTCCGGTTGCCGATCAGGTCGATCAACGCGTCGTAGCGCCGTCCGGCGCGGGTGAAGTCCTCCTTGGTGCAGCCGGCGACGTGGTCGGCGCCGAGCGAGCGGACCAGGTCCGCGCTCCCGCCGACGCCGGGCTCGTCCGGCCACGTGGGCGATCAGGCGAGCCGCCGACCCGGCCGATGCCCTGGTCTCGATGCGGTGGGGGTGAGGTGGGTCACCGGCCTTTTTCGTACACGAGGAGGCCGCGGGACAGGCGCAAGGGAACCATGATCAGCTCGACCACCATCGCCTTCCAGGCGTAATAGAGGTTCACGGCCTTGTTCAGGTAGACGAAGGGCAGGTTGAACAGGACCTGGTGGAGGGGGAGGCGGCGGCGCCTGGCCGCGTAGAGGAGGGCGGGGACGGTGAGCAGCAGCTCGCCGCCGGCCCACCAGGCCATCGTGCCGGCCACCGGCTCGTGCAGGGCGAGCGTGAGGATCAGCGGGGTGGCCCACCACAGCGGGGCCAGGAGGATCTCCAGGAGAGCCACCACGATCCACGTGGCCAGCATGGGCTTGCGGGTGAGCAGGCGGGGCAGGTGGAGGCGGACGTTCTGCATGAAGCCGGCCATCCAGCGCCACACCTGTTTGCGGAGATAGGTGAGGGTCTCCGGGTCGGCGGCCCAGGCCACGGCGTCGGCCACGTAGACCGCCCGGCGGCCCTCCGACTGCTGGCTCCAGGTGAAGTCCATGTCCTCGACGATGGTGCGCTCGGGGAAACCGCCGAAGGCGGCGAGGGCGGTGCGTCTGAACACCGAGCAGCAGCCCGAGCAGACCATCGGGCTGTCGGCCAGCTGCTGGATGGGGCGGTGCCAGTGGAAGCCGAAGAGATATTCCGTCGATCTGCCGCGCTCCCACGGGGTGCGGGCGAATCGGGTTTGCACGTTGCCGGCGGCCACGCTCACGTCCGGGTCGTCGAAGGCCGGCTTGATCCGCTCGATGTAGTCCGGGGCGAGCACGGTGTCGGCGTCCACGGCCAGGACCAGGTCGGTGTGGCAGCGGGGGAGCGCGTAGTTTTGCGCCTTGGCCTTGCTTCCCAGATTGCGGGGCGGGCGCAGGACCGTCACCCCGTAGGCGGCGGCCACCTCGCCGGTGCGGTCCGTCGAGCCGTCGTCGACGACGATGACCTCCTCGGGCGGGACGGACTGGGCGGCGATGGACCGCAGGGTCGCCGGGAGGCCGTGCTCCTCGTTGTGGGCGGGGACGATGACCGTGAGGGTCTTCACCTGCGCCGCCCCCTCACCTTGAGGGTGATCAGGGTCACCAGGCCGACCAGGGCGTAGACGATCAGGCTGAACCCGAGCGTGGGCGGGCCTCCGGGCATCTCGTGCTTCCTCTCGCGGGGGAGTTGACGGCAACGAGGATGCCGGGCCGAGCAGGGGCGCCGTGGTGGTGAATCGGGTTCTGTGGATGGTGCGCGGGTGCCGGAATCGTCCTGTGGACAAAGGCCTTGGTTCCAGGAGCGTCGCAGGAGTGTCGCGTGTCGCGGGCGTCCGGTCGCGACACACGCCCGGACGCCCGCGTCCGGGCGTGCGTGCCGGCGACGGCGGCCGAGGACGTCTGGTCGCCGTCGCCGTCGCCGTCGCCGTCGCCGGTGCTCGTGCTACCTCAGCCCGTACGCCCGATCGATCGTCTGCGTCACCGAGCCGCCCGCCGTGTCCGACGCCGTCACCCGCAGCGACACGTACTCACCGCTCCCGGCCGGCGGGTGCATCAGCTGTACCTGGAAGCGCCCGCCGCCCCACGGCCTGACCCGGGACGCCTCACGCCAGGTGGCCCCGTCGTCGACCGAGTACTCCACCTTGACCCGGTTGACGGCAGGCGCCCGGCGCACCGCCGCATGCGCGCCGGCCCGCAGCTCGAAGGCGAAGCGGGTCCCGGCCGCCGCCCGGTTGAGTGCGTCGAGCGGCAGGTCGTACGCGAGCTGGATGGCCGGCTGGAACGCACACCCCGGCCCGAACGTGCAGGCATAGCCGCGGGGCGAGCCCGACGACGGAGGTGGCGAGGAGGTGAACCGGGAGGCCGTGGTGACCTTGCGGGACAGCGCCCGCTCGGTCGTTTCCACCGCCTCCAGCCGGTACGGTCCCGCCGCCCCCGGAACGGGGAACGATCTGGGCCGCCGCCCCTGCACCGCCACCTCCTGATCGCCCGCGAACAGCCGGGGAGCCGACGTGAACGGGCCCAGCCCGCTGTAGTGGCGCGGATCGGAGTCCCGCCACTGCTCGGCGGGCACGAACCGATCCCCGTCCCGGCACAACGCGCACGGCACCTCGGCGGGATACCCGGCCGGCAGGTCCGCGGCGCCCGGCACCAGCGGCGCCTTGAACCACCGCTCGGTCAGCCGCCGGTCGCGCCGCGTGAACCGGTCGTCCGAGCGCAGGTCCAGCCCGTGGTTCGTGATCGTGCGCGACCAGGTCACGTCGTCGGAGACCGGACCGAAGTACTCGGTGCGGGCCACCGGCATCCGCAGCGACCCGCCGTACGTCATGCGCCCGGGCTCCTCGCCGGCCGTCGACTCCCCGTACTCCCAGCCGCTGGTGTCGGGCTGGTCGGCGTGGTACGTCGCGTCGATCCGCGCCAGATCGCCCAGGCCGACCTTGACCGGCTTGACGGGCACCCGGCCGCGCTGGTCGAAGCGCAGGTGGTAAGTCACGTCCGGGCCCGTGTAGGGCTCCAGCCGCAGGGCGACGGCCCTCTTCTCGAGCGCGGCACGTACGGCGCGGCCCTCGGCGGCGGGCAGGCCCAGCCGCAGGAACGCCGCGCCGCCCGCGGGCACCCGTGCCCGCCCGCCGTCGGCGTCCAGGTAGCCGAGGATGCCCGCCGCTCCCCGCCGGGCGGCGTTCAGGGCGGCGTCGTCCATTCTGGCGCTCGCGGTGACGTACGGCCTGTCCCCGTCCTCCACCGGGATGCCGGCCAGGACGACCTTGCCCGTCACGTCCAGCCCGTTGAAGTCCTCCGGGCGACCCCGGCCGACGAAAACAACGGGATATGTCGTGACGGATGTGAGCGAGCGCAGGGCATCCATGTCGTACGCCGGCCGCAAACCGACCGGCCCGGCCGTCGCGGACACGAGGACCGGAGGCTCAAGGTTCCACTGGTGCGACAGCCGCATCCTGCCGGCCTTGGGGGAGGCGACCGGCGTGACATAGAGGTCGTGGCCGCCGCCGACCGAGCCCCCGTACACGGAGACGGGCAGGTTGCGATCCGTGAACGTGCGCACGTAGTACGCCTGCCCGCCTCCGTCCGCCGCCTTCGGGGCGTCCGGCCTGATGGGCACCGTCTTGCGGGCGTCCAAGGTGACCGTCTCGTCCGCGTCCAGGGTGACGTTCTCGATCACCCAGCTGTTGCGGTTGCTGATCCGGTTCTCGACGACGACGCCGATCAGCTCGTAGTCGCCCGCCGGCAGCGCGAACTCGCCGTTCCCCGCGAAGTCCGTGCGCAGGTAGTAGTACCCGTACGGATTGAACGGGTCCTCGGGGCTGTTCGGCCGCTTCAGCGGGATCGCGTACACGATCGGCTCGGCCTGGTAACCGGGGAAGAACTCCTTGGTCCCGTACGAGTTGACCAGCGACACCCCGAGCCGGTGCGTGGCCGGGCCCGTGTAGTAGCTGAACGGCGTCACCAGTCGCACGTCGTCGCCGCGGCCGGCCGTCACCCAGCCGCCGTACGCGCCGATCGGTCCCGCCTTCGGGTCCACCTTGAGGTCCACGGTCGCGGTGCCGTTCGCGGGGACCGTGACGTTGTCCGCGCCGAGGGCGACCGCCTTGGCGGGGGCGGGCTTGCCGCTCCAGCCGCGGGTCACGAGGGAGAGGGACAGCGTGACCGGCTCGGCGCCGGTGTTGCGGTACGTGATCTGCCGGGTGGCGGGGGACTTGCCGAGGACGTGGAAGTCGACCACCGAGCTCGCGAAGACCGACTGCCCGACCGCGCGGGCCACGTTCACCCGGCCGCTGCCCTGCTCGAACCAGTTGTGCGCGTCATTGCGCTCCGCCGTGGAGGTCAGCGCGTCGCGCAACTCGCCCGCCCGCCAGTCCGGGTGCCGCTGGGCCAGGATCGCGGCCGCGCCCGCCACATGCGGGGTGGCCATCGACGTGCCGCTGTTGGCGGTGTAACGGTCGTCCCCGGGCGCCGGGGGCACGTTGGAGTCGGCCGAGCGGGCGGCCACGATGTCCACGCCGGGGGCGACGATGTTGGGCTTGACGGCGGCGTCCCCAAGCCTGGGGCCCCTGCTGGAGAAGTCGCCGAGGGTCGTACCCGAGATCTTGTCCACGGCGCCCACGGCGAGCGCCTCGTCGGCCGCGGCCGGGACGCTGACGGTGAGCGGGTCCGACTCGTTGCCCGCCGCCGTGACGAAGAGCGTGCCGTGCTTCTTCGTCAGCTCGTTGAGCGCCTGGCTCATGGGGTCGGTGCCGTCGCCGCAGCAGCTGCCGAGGCTCATGTTGACCACGTCGGCGCCCTGCCCGGCGGCCCACTCCATGCCGGCGATCGCCCACGACCAGTTGCCGCGGCCGTTGTCGCCGAGCACCTTGCCGACCAGCAGGGACGCGGCCGGCGCGACGCCCCGGTACTTCTCCCCGGCGCCCGCGATCGTCGAGGCGACGTGCGTGCCGTGGCCGAGCCTGTCGGCGATGCCGGGGGCGTCGGAGAAGTTCTCGGTGGCCTGGATGCGCCCGGCGAAGTCCCCGTGGGCGACGTCGATGCCGGTGTCGAGCACGGCCACCTTGACGCCCTTGCCGTCGTAGCCCCGCTCCCAGGCGGTGGGTGCGCCGATCAGCGGAACGCTGCGGTCGAGTGACGCCTCCGTCTTGCGGTCCAGCCAGATCTTGGCGATGCCGGACGCGGTCCTGGCGGTACGGAGCCCGGCCCAGAAGTCGTCCGCCCGGTCCGCGGGAACGGTGACGGCGGCGCCGTTGACGCTGGCGAGCGGGCGTACGTTCTCGCCGGCCGGGAGGGCGTCGGCGGCCCGTGCGAGCGGCTGTTCGCCGGCGTACGTGACGATCAGCGGGATCGTCGTGGTCCGCTGGTCGCGGGCCAGGGTCTCGACGTCGAACAGCTCCTCGTCCAGGGCTCCGGCGGCGATCATGGAGGCGGCGTCCGACGGCAGGACGAGATAGCCGCCGTCCCTGCTGGGCAGCGTGGCGAACGTGACCGTGGCGCCGTCCGGCCTGGGCGCCGGCCTGATGGCGACCGAGGGAGCGCCGCCCTGGACGGCCGGCCGGTAGTCGACCACGTCCCCGGTGATGAGGGTCAGGGTGGCGGCGGCACCGGCGGGCTGGGTCTCAGCGGCTGCGGTGGCGATGGGTACCGCTCGGTGGAGCGGCGTGGCGGCGCTGGGCGCGGTGCCGGCGGCGAGGACGAGTGCGATGACCGACGAGGTCGCCGCGAGCCGGGTCCGTAAAGCCGCGCGCCGGGTTCGTGAAGCCGTGCGCCGGATTTGTAAAGGGGACAAAACATGCCTTTCAGCTGCGATCAGGGCGCTCGCTCGGGAGCGCTCCCATATCTTTCAAAAGGCCTTATATCATCAAATGATCAGATCAATCGCAGCTGTCGGCATGCGAAAGGGCCGGGCCGCGATCGGCCCGGCCCTGAGAAGCGTCGCAACCGGGTGTCCGGCTCCGCGCACCGCCCGGGATCGGCGGTGTCAGGTGCAGGCGGCGCCGTTGAGTGTGAAGGCGCCCGGCTGGGACGTGTTGCCGTTGTGGGTGGCTTGGAAGCCGAACTGGGTGGAGCCGCCCGGCGCGAGGGCGCCGTTGTAGCTCGCGTTCCTGGCCGTGACCTGTCCGGAATTGGGGGAGACGGTCGCGTTCCACGCGGAGGTGACTGTCTGGCCGGCGGGCAGCGCGAAGGCCAGCGACCATGAGGAGAGCTGCGCCGTGCCCGTGTTGGTGATCGTGACGGTGGCGGTGAAGCCGGTGTTCCACGTGTTCATCGAGTACGTGACCCGGCACGCTCCCGGCCGCGGAGTCGGCGTCTGCGACGGGTCGCCGCCCCCGGTGTTGAGGCCGAGGAACGCGATCGTCATGGCGGCCATGCCGCCCATGGGCAGGCTGTGCCCGACCCCCTGGAGGCTGATGGCCTCGACCGGGACGGTCGTGCCGGTGCCGCCGTACCTGGTCCTCGTCCAGCCGGACCGGGGCTGATCGGTGAGGCTCGGGGTCTGGCTCAGGCCGTGGACGTCGGTCCACTGCTTGATCTGCTCCTGGAAGTTCGGGTAGCGCAGCGTGGAGTCCTCGGTGCCGTGCCAGATCTGCATGCGCGGGCGCGGACCGCTGTAGCCGGGGTACGCGGCGCGTACCAGGTCGCCCCACTGCTGCGGGGTCATGATGCGCTGGCCGTTGGCGCACTGGCTGTTCCAGCTCGACCCGTCGGTGGTGGCGAAGCAGCCGAACGGCACGCCCGCGAACGCCGCCCCCGCCTTGAACACGTCGGGGTAGGCGCCCAGCAGCACGTTCGTCATCATGGCGCCGGAGGACGCGCCCGTGACGTAGGTGCGGTCGGGGTCGGTGTTGTAGCGCTGCTGGACGTACCTGACCATGGAGACGATGCCCACCGGGTCGCTGCCGCCGTCGTGCCGCAGCGCCTGCGGCGATGAGACGTCGAAGCAGGAGCCGCTCCTGGTCGCCGACGGGTAGATCACGATGTACTTGTGCTGGTCGGCCAGCGCGGCGAACTCCGTGCCCGAGTAGAAGGCCGGGCCGGATCCGGTGCAGTAGTGGACGGCCACGAGCAGCGCCGGGCGGGCGGGGACGCCGTCGGGGACGTATAAGTGCATGCGTAGGTTAGTGGGGTTGGTACCGAAATTGGTCACCTCCGTCAGCTGGGCCGAGGCGGCCGGCGGGGCCGCGATCAGGCCCGCGATGACCAGCGTCACCGCGGCGATCACGGCGCCTGCGATGCGAGCTGTCACCTTCATGGGACTCCTCTCGTTCGCCTGAAATATTGCGAGTGTGTAGTGAAAGTTTCACCATGACAATGTGCCTGGTGGAGTCCCGGCGAGTGTCCCCCTCTGACCTGCTGCTGGGTATGGATCTAGCGGCGAGCGGTGTGAAACTTTCGGCGAACGGTCGTCCTCAAGCGGCGGCGGTGGCATATCCCCACAATCGGGGTGATCAGCCGCTCCCGTAGCGCTCGGCGAGCACCTTCGCCGTGGCGGCCAGCCGGTCGCGCAGCTCGCCCGGCGCCAGCACCTCGGCATCCACGCCCAGCCGCAGGAACTCGGCCAGCGCGTGCTCGACCGACTCGATCGGCACCGTGACCCGCGTCCAGCCCTCCCCGTCGGGCGGCCCCGCCGTCTCCCGCGCCGCGGCCACGACGCCCGGCGTCATGAGATCGGCCAGCCGCTCCAGCCCGCGCGGCGACAGCCGGACGACCGCCTCGCCCCGCTGCAGCCTGGCCTCGAACGCGGCCAGGTAGTCCTCCCAGTACGCCGCCAGGTCGAAGCCCTCCGGCCGGGCGAACCCCTCGTCGAGCGCGTGCAGGTCGAGGATCTGGGAGACGCGGTAGGTGCGTACGTCCTCGCCCGCCCTCGCCACGAGATACCACCGCCCCGCCTTGACGACCAGCCCGTACGGGTCCAGCCGCCGCTCCACCTCCTGCGGCGCCTTCCACCGCCGATACCTGACCTGGATGCGGCGCTCGTTCCAGACGGCGTCGGCCACGGCCGGCAGGTACATGACCGGCTCCCGATCCCGGTACCACGTGGGCGCGTCGAGGTGGAAGCGCTCCTGGATGCGCCCGGCCCGGTCGCGCAGCTCGACCGGCAGCGCGGCCATCAGCTTGAGCTGCGCGGCCGTCACCACCGCGCCCAGGCCCAGCTCGGCGGCGGGACCAGGCAGTCCGGCCAGGAACAGCGACTCGGCCTCGTCCGCGGTCAGGCCGGTCAGCCGGGTGCGGTAGCCGTCGAGCAGCTGGTAGCCGCCCTTCGGGCCCGCGTCGCCGTACAGGGGGATGCCGGCCGCGTGGAGCGACTCGGCGTCGCGGTAGATCGTGCGTACCGAGACCTCGAGCCGGTCGGCCAGCTCCCGCGCGGTCATCCGGCCGCGCGTCTGCAGGAGCAGCAGGATCGAAACCAGGCGAGAAGCGCGCATATACGCTGACACTACCTGTCAGTGACCCTGGCATACGTTCGGCCGCATGAACGACTTCGACTTTCTCGCCGGCCGCTGGGACGTCGCCAGCCGCCGCCTCGTGAAGCCACTCACCGGAAGCGACGAATGGGACGAGTTCTCCGGCCAGTCGGTGGCCACCCGGCACTTCGACGGGGCGGCCAGCTTCGACGAGGTCGCCTTCCCGGCCAAGGGGTTCAAGGGACTGACCGTGCGCGTGTACAACCCGGAGACGCGGCAGTGGTCCATCTACTGGGCCAGCAGCACGCGCGGCGTGCTCGACACCGCTCCCATGGTGGGCGCGTTCGAAGGGGGCCGGGGGGAGTTCTACGGTGAGGAGACCTGCGACGACAGGCGGGTGCCGTGCCGGTTCGTCTGGACGGTCATCGGCCCGGACACCGCCCGCTGGGAGCAGGCGTTCTCGGCGGACGGCGGGAAGACCTGGGAGACGAACTGGATCATGGACCTGACGCGAGCGTGACGGTCTCCAGGGCGCGCGGCGTGCCGGACGGGGCCACGCCGGCGGTGCTGCGCACCCACAGGACCGCGGCCACGGCCAGGGCCGCGATCAGCAGCAGCAACCCGCCCACCAGGATCACCCACCACCAGGCCGACTTCGGCGGCTTGGTCTCGTAGTGGGAGACGTCGGGGAGCATGTCCGGTGTGTACGGCAGGCGCTGCGTGGAGAGCGGCTCGGGCGGGTCCTGCTGGTGCGGGGCCGGCCGCGGCGGCTGCGTGGGCTGGGGGAAGCGGTGCTGGATCGTCTGGTTCTGATCCGGTTCCTGCCGGCCGGGCTGGTCTGGGTTCATGATCCCCTCGAGCACGCTGCGGAGTGTCGGGCTTCCGCGAACATTGTCACACTTGCGAGGGCTGTCCCGTCCAGGTGGCATGACATCTGTACTCGTGACGGGGGGCAGCGGCCGGCTCGGCCGCGCCGTGTTGGAGCGGCTGGTCGAGGCCGGGTACGAGGTACGGGCCACCAGCCGGTCCCCACGCGGCCCGGCCGGCCGCGTGCGATGGGTCGTGGCGGACCTGACCACGGGCCGGGGACTGGCCGAGGCCGTGGCCGGGGCGGACGCGATCGTGCACCTGGCCTCTGCGCCGTACAAGGGCCGCTACACGCGCCGGGTGGAGCTCGACGGCACGTCGGCGCTGCTCACGGCGGCCCGCGAGGCCGGTGTGCGCCACGTCGTCTACACCTCGATCGTGGGCGCGGACCAGGTGCCCTGGGGATATTTCCGCACGAAGGTCCGGGCCGAGCGGCTGATCCGGGACGGCGGGGTGCCGTGGACGATCCTGCGGGCCACGCAGTTCCACGAGTTCGTCGAGCAGGCGCTGCGCGGGATGGCGAGGCTCGGCGTGGTGGTCGCCGATCCGGGCGTGCCGGCGCAGCCGGTGGACGTCAGGGACGTGGCCCGGCACCTCGGTTCCCTGGTCGAGCGCGGGCCCGGCCAGGAGATCGAGAACTTCGGCGGTCCTGAGGTGATGACGATGGCGCAGGCCGCGGAGCGCTGGCTGCGGGCCCGCGGGCTGCGCCGGTGGGTGCTGCGCGTGCGGCTGCCCGGCACGCTGGGCAGGGCGTTCCGCGCCGGCCACCTCACCACGAAGGCCCAGCCGGCCGGGGAGATCACCTGGGGTGAATACCTCAGGGGAACGTAGCGGCTCAGCCTTCGCCGAAGGGCGGGCGCTGCTGCTGCTGCCAGCCGGGCTGCTGCTGGGGCGGCTGCGGCGGCTGCCCCCACCCGGGCTGCTGCTGCTGCGGCGGTTGCTGCCACTCCGACCCGTGTGCCGGTGCGGGCTGCCGCGGGTCGCGCCGGGCGATCACGGCGAAGATCAGCAGTCCCGTGCCGATGATGCTGAACCCGAAGGAGATCAGGCTCGCGACGGCGTACGAAGGCCCGATCTCGAGAAGCGGGATCAGCAGGTCGATCACGAAGCCCTGCAGGGCGTTGAACACCACGCCCAGCAGAAGCACCACGCAGCCCAGGATCCCGACGACCGCCGCCCGTCCGTGGTCGCGCCGCCGCGCCGCCATGAGGACGATGCCGACGACCAGCAGAATGCCCAGGAGAGCAAGGCCGACGAGGCCGACGAATCGCAAGAACGTCGTTTCGATCATCAAGGAACTCCGGCTGTGAGAGGGGGTTCTGGCTGACGCTACGGGGATCCGCGTCGTTCTGCCACCGCCCGGGCGATCGAGTCCAGGTCCAGCGGGCCCTCGTAGCGGACGCCGTTCAGGAAGAGGGTGGGGGTGCCCCGCACGCCGCTGTCGCGGCCCGACGCCTCGTCCAGGGCGATCCTGGAGACGTGCCCGGGCACGTCCGACCAGGGCTCGACATCCAGTTGGGCGGCGTAATGCTCGAGGTCGCCGTCGGTGAGGAAGCGCTGGTTGTCGTAAAGGACGTCGTGCATCTCCCAGAACCTGTCCTGATCGGCCGCGGCCTCGGCCACGATCGCGGCGGACGCGGCCCGGGGGTGCAGGGTTCGGAGCGGGAAGTGCCGGAACACCATCCGCACGTCGGGGTTCTTCCTGCGCAGCTCCTCCAGGACCGGATGGAGGCGGCCGCAGTACGGGCACTCGAAGTCGCCGTACTCGACGATCGTGATCTCGGCGTTCTCCGGCCCCCGCACGTGATCTTCAGGCCCCACGGGCACGGACAGGAGCACGGGCAGCTCCTCGCCGGGTTCGGCCTCCGGCGGTGCGCAGACCCCGCCCCGGTCCCACGCCAACCGGAAGATCATCCACCCGAGCGCGGCCGACAGCAGCGACCCCGCCAGGATCCCTATCTTCGCCTGATCGTGGATCGCCGTGTCCTTGAAGGCCAGGTCCACGATGAACAGCGCCACCGTGAACCCGATCCCCGACACGGCCGCCCCGCCCAGCAACTGCCCCCACACCAGATTCCCCGGCAGGATGCCCCACCTGAGCCTGAGCGGCAGCCACGTGCCGAGCGAGATGCCGACGAACTTCCCGAGCACCAGCCCGAGCGCCACGCCGATGGCCACCGGTGAGGTGAGCGCCGCCCGGAGGGTCTCGCCGTCCAGCCGCACGCCGGCGTTCGCCAGCGCGAACACCGGAACGATCACGTAACTGCTCCACGGGTGCAGCCGCAGCTGCAGCCGCTCGTTCACGGAGACGGCGTGCTGGACCCGCCGTGTGGCCTCCCTGGCCGCCCGGGCGCTGGGCTCGTTCGTGAACTCCTGCATAGCCTCGCCGGCGAGCAGCAGCTTCTGGTCGCTGGGGGCGTACACGAAGACCAGGACGCCCAGCGCGATGCCGACGAGCGTGGGATGAACCCCGCTCTCCAGCGTGGCCACCCAGAGCGCGAACCCCAGCACGATGTACGCCGGCGCCCGCCAGATCCGCAACCACCGCAACGTCATGATGGCCGCCAGCAGCGCGACGGCGGCGAGGAGGGCGGGAACGGACAGGCTGGCCGTGTAGAACAGCGCGATGATCGCGATGGCCAGCACGTCGTCCACGATGGCCAGCGTCAGCAGGAACACCCGCAGCGGATCGGGGCACCGCGCACCGGCCACGGCGAGCAGGCCCAGGACGAAGGCGGTGTCGGTGGCGATCGGCACGCCCCACCCGCCTGCGCCCGGGCCGCCCGCGTTGAGCAGCAGGTAGACGCCGGCCGGCACCAGCATCCCGCCGAGCGCCGCCACCGCCGGCACCGCGATCAGCCGCCGGTCCCGCAACTGCCCGAGCCGCACCTCATAGGAGACCTCGAGCCCGATGAGGAAGAAGAACAGCGTCATGAGGCCGTCGTTGACCCAGTGCCGCAGGTCCAGGGAGAAGACGGCGTCGCCGAACGAGATGCCCATCGGCGTGTGCCAGAAGGCCTCGTAGGTGTCTCCCCAGGGCGAGTTCGCCCAGAGCAGGGCCAGGACGGTGGCCACGAGCAGCGCGCTGGTGCTGCCGGCCTCGGTCCTCAAGAAGGCGCGCAACATTTCGGATCTCCCCCCGGGGATCCGATCCTAGAGGGGCGGCTCCGGGAGCCCGGCGTCAGGAGGGCGGGAAGAAGAACAGGTAGACCGCCGCATCCCGGGCCAGCAGGAAGCCGACGATCGCCAGCGTCCAGCTCACCATCGAGGCCGAGTGCTTGGTCAGCCACGCCCGCAGCCTTTCCAGCTTGGGCTCCAGCCAGGCCCCGGCGAGCCCGCGCAGCCCCATGAGCGCCAGCGGCGGCAGGATCATCACGAACACGTAGCCGGCCAGCAGCGGTAACCACTGCCCGGTGGCCAGGCCGGAGGTGGTCATGATGCCGACGGCCGCCAGGTACGGCACCATCGTGGCCACCTCGATCACCCCCGCCGTGAGCGCCAGCGGCACCATCACCCGCGGTCCGCCCGTCCGCGGCTCGAACCGGCGCTCCGGCTTGCCGCGCTTGGCTCGCCACTTGGGGTCGAACCGGTAGCTCACCGCGAACAGTCCCACGCCGAGCACGAGCTGCGCCCAGTACGCCGGACGGCTGCGCAGCGCCTCGCCGAAGGCGTCCACGGCCGCGGACAGCCCCAGCATCAGCGCGACGCCGACCAGGAAGTAGAAGGCCGCGATGGTGCCGAGATAGATCAGCAGCCGCGACACCCTGGACCGCTCCGAGGACAGCAGCAGGTAGACGGGGATGACCAGGGTGCCGAAGCTCGTGCTGTCGACCACCGCCAGGGCGGCGAGGGTGAGCATCAGTCCGATTGTCATACGACGATCTTGCTGGTCCCGGCCTGTGGATACCTCCTCCAGCGGATCGAACCTGGCGTACATCCTTCGATGCACCCGCCGTCACCCCACGAGCAAGACCGGGCGGTGCGGCGGGCCGGTCTCGAACGCGCGCCTCGTGGCCCGCGCTCCCGGACTCACCGGAGCGCGGGCCGGCTCATGGATCAGAGGTTGCGCAGGTACGCCAGCGAAGGCGCGAAGAAGTACTCGCCGCCCTTCATCGTGACCGTCTGCGCCACCTGTGCCTGCGGAGGCGACATCTCGGGCTTGCCCCAGACCTTGGGGAAGGCGACCTTGATGTCCCGGTCCCCCTGGCCGATGACCGGGTCGTGACCGGTCGCCGGGTTCTCGAAGTCAGGGTTGTTGGCCCAGGTCTGCTGCGTGAACTCGAACTGGTCGATCAGGCTGCCGTTGAACGCCATGAACAGCAGGCCGACCTCCCCGCTGGGACGGTACTCGGGCGGCGAGTCGTCCCACGGTTCGTCGATCCGCTCCCCGTACGTCTGCCCGCGCCTGGCCATGAGGACCCCACGCCCGAACGACCGGGGGTTCGTCTTCCGCACGTGCCCGCTGAACGGGCATTTGCTGCCGTCGTCCCCGTCGAAGGTGAAGTCGTTGGCCACCGGCCCGCCGCCCGCCTTCGCCTTGCTGGTCAGGGGCGTCCCGTCCTTGAAGCGGCCCACGAGCATGGCGCCCGCCCGGTCGAGGTCGGCGCCGGTGAGGCCGAGCCCGTCGGCCAGGTTCCGTTCGATCTCCTTGAACGCCCTGACGTTCTGCTCCAGCTTCCTGAACACCAGGTAGCTGCCGTGGTGGCGGACCGGGTTCGGCGCGAGCGGGTCCGGCAGCAGCACGTTGGCCAGCGGGAACGCCGGGTCCCAGCGCTTCTTCGGCTCCCTGTCCACCTCGTCCTTCAGGAACAGCGGCTGGCTGCGGCCGTCCACGTACCCGAAGTGCTCGATGCCGTCCCCGGCGGGGTTGCGCAAGCCCTGGCCGGTCTCCTCACCGAGCAGCCGGGCGCTCTCCGGCAGCTCGCCGAGGATCTCCTCGCGCAGCGCCGCCACCGTGTCCGGCTCGTCGTCGCCGATGAGGATGACGGCGTGGATCTCCCGCTGGAAGGTCCACTCCCACTGATCGACCGACGGGTCGTTCACCTCGGCGGTCCGCCGCTTCATGCCGTCGCGGAACGCCTTGTCGCGGAACTTGAGCAGGTCGTCGTTCGAGTGGCCGAGGTCGACGTATCCGGCCCTGCTGATGCCGATGCCGACGTACGGGGTGCCGCGGCGGCCGCTCGCGGCGAAGTCGCGCACCTCCTGCAGGTGCTTGCGCGCCGACTTCATCTTCGTGGTCGCGATGTGCCGCAGGAACGCCCTGCCCTCGGCCACGTCGTTGAACCGGACGAACAGAACGGACAGGTGCTCACGTACGTGAGCGCGCAGGATATTCGGCTGGAGATTGTCCAGCATCGCCTTGGTGTCCGCGTCGATCGTGGCCGAATCCCAGGCCAGGGGTTGTTCGTTGTTCAGGTCGACTGGCATTGCCGAGTCCCTTTCCCCGTTATGGAATGAATCCCCGAGCCCCCACTTCTACGACTCCTGGCGGGCGGGGAAAGTTTCCCGGGAAAGAGGTCGGTTGCATTTCCCGATTCAGTGGTGGGAAATCGTGAGCATGGTCCTGGCCATGCCGCCGTTCCTGCAAAGGACCGTCACCGGGAACGTGCCCGCCTTGACCGCCTTCAGACTCGGCGACCAGGTGGCCGCCGGCGTGCCGGGCCGGTTCCGCGGCGTGGCGAACGCGTTCGAGACCACGGCCCTGACCTGGGAGCCGCCGCACACCGCGGTGACCTGCACCGGCTGCCCCACGGCGACGGTCGCGGGGGCGACCCCGACGCCCGCGTTGACGGCCGCCGGCGCGCCGTCCCCGGGCTTCGGCGTGCTGGTGGGCGTGGGCTTGGGGGGCGCGGTCGGCGTGCTGGTGGGCGTGGGCTTCGGGGTCGCGGTCGGCGTGCCCGCCGGCGTCGGCGCGGGGGACGGGTTGCTCTGCCCGAACACCACGTCCGAGCAGGAGTAGAACGCCTCGGGGCTGTCGCTGCGCTGCCAGATCGCGTAGATCAGGTGGCGTCCCTGCTTGGCGGGCAGCCTGGCCGTCATCGTGTAGAAGCCGTCGGCCACCGCCGGGTTCTGCACGGTGTGGAACGGCTTGGCCTCCAGGTCCGCCCACTTCAGCGGCTTGGCCGGGTCGTAGCCGTCCTTGGTGATGTACAGCTCGAAGCCGCCCTTGTGCGGAGCCGTCGCGCGGTACCTGAAGGTGTGGGACGCGCCGCTCGACATGGTCGTGGCCGGCCAGTCGGCGCGGGCCTGGTCGAACCCGCGGTACTTGTCCCGGCCCGCGCTGCACAGCCTGCCGTCCGGGATGATCTGGCGATGCCGGCCCGCCGCGTCGGCGATGTTGACCTCGTTCCAGTCGTACAGGGGCTGGGTGCCCCCGATCGCCACGGCCTGCTTGCACGCGGCCGACCTGGGGTTCTCCGGGCCCTCGCTGTAGCAGACCATGGTGCGGCTGGGCGGGTTGCTCATGGTGCCGTGCGCGTGGGCCGCGCCAGGGGCGACGGCGAGCACGAGCAGGGTGGGGGCGGCCAGGGTGGTGGCGACGAACGCCTTGCGGTTGATCTGCATGCGGACCACCTTGACCCACCCGAAAGCGCGAAATATCGGGCTTAAGCGTCCTTTAAGGCTGGCTTAGATGCCTTTTCAGTACGGATCCACAACTGCACCTGCGCCCCGCCCAACGACGACCGATCCAGCCGCAGCGTGCCACTGGTGGATTCGGCCAGCCGCCGCGCGATGTCCAGCCCGAGCCCGGTGGACCCGCTGCCGCTGGCACCCCGCTCCAGCGCCGCCTCCGGATCCAGGATGCCGGGGCCCGCGTCGGAGATCAGGATCCCCACCGTGTCCTGCCCCTCGTGCAGCGTGACGCCGAACGCCGTGCCCTCCTCCGTGTGCCGGAACACGTTCCCGAGCAGCGCGTCCACGGCAGCCGTCAGCTCGCCCGCCGGCACGGGCACCCTCACCGGCA
Organism: Nonomuraea sp. NPDC049480; assembly: GCF_044465905.1. Classification (NCBI taxonomy): domain Bacteria; kingdom Bacillati; phylum Actinomycetota; class Actinomycetes; order Streptosporangiales; family Streptosporangiaceae; genus Nonomuraea; species Nonomuraea sp. NPDC049480. Next base: position 878,785 of record NZ_JBITMD010000002.1, on the reverse strand, counting down.
GCGTCGCGCCGGTCAGTTCCCACGGCCGCCCCTGATCCTCGGCGAGCGCCGACCAGAACGCCAGCCGCTCGCGCAGCACCTCCGCCGCGTCGCACGCCCGCGCCGCCCGCGACGACGGCCGCCGGGCTGCCGCGATGACCGTGTCGACCTCGCTCTCCAGCCGGGCCAGCGCCTGCCTGCTGGGCTCGGCCTGCGGCCCGAGGTGGTCCAGGCTCAGCCGGAGTGCGGTGAGCGGCGTGCGCAGCCGGTGCGACAAATCGGCCGCCAGCTCGCGCTCGGCGGCCAGCAGGTGCGTGACCCTGTTGGCCATGGAGTTGAACGCGGTCGCCGCCGCCTGCAGCTCCGGCGGCCCGTCGGGGTAGATGCGTTCGCTCAGGTCGCCGGCGCCCAGGGCGGTCGCGGCCGTGCCGAGCCGGCGCGCGGCGCGTACGACCCGGGCCCCGAGCCGGTCGCCGACCAGCACCGACCCGGCCACCAGCACCACGGCCACCCCGGTCAGCACCGCCCACGAGGAGAACACGCCCCGGTTGAGATCGTCGGCGGGCACGAACACCTCGATCACGGCGCCCCGGTCGCCGTCCAGCGCGACGGGCCGCAGCAGCGCGTACCCCGAGGGCAGCTCGACCGTGCTCGCCCTGGTCTGCGCGGTGGCCCTGGCCACCTCGGCGGCGGGCGCGCGGGAGGTCCCGGCCGCGGCGCCACCCTTGATGTGAATGGCCAGCAGGCCGCGCCGCCCCGCCTCGGTACGGGCCATCGCGTGCCCGAGATCGGCACTCCTGGTCGTCAGCGCCAGCACCGGCACCAGCGCGGACGCCTGCCGCTCGGCCCCGGCCAGTGCCCTGCTCTGCGCGGTCTCCCTGACGATCAGCGCGAGCGGCACCAGGAAGGCCAGCGCGACCATCGAGGTGACCGCGACCATCAGGACGGCGAGTGTCCGCCTCATCGCGGCCCCCTCACGTGCGCACTCATCGGGGCGCCGACAGCATGACGCCGACGCCGCGGACGGTGTGCAGGTAGCGCGGCTGGGAGGCTCTCTCGCCGAGCTTGCGCCGCAGCCACGACAGGTGCACGTCGATGGTCTGGTCATCGCCGTACGCCTGCCGCCAGACCTCGGTCAGCAGCTCCTGGCGCGTGACCACCCGGTCGGCGCGCGCGGCCAGGTAGGCGAGCAGGTCGAACTCGCGCCTGGTCAGCGAGAGCGGCCCGCCGTCGAGCGCGGCCTCGCGCCGGCCCACGTCCACGACGAGGCCGCCGACCCGGAGCGTCTGGGGCGCGGGCGCGGACCTGGCGCGGCGCAGCACGGCGTCCAGCCGGGCGCTCAGGTGGTCGCCGGAGAACGGCTTGACCAGGTAGTCGTCGGCACCGGCCCGCAGCAGCCGGACGATCTCGGCCTCGTCGTCGCGGGCCGTGGCCACGATGACCGGCACGTCGGAGACGCCGCGGACCATCCGCAGCGCCTCGGAGCCGTCCAGGTCCGGCAGGCCGAGGTCCAGGATCACGGCGTCCGGCGGGCGCTGCGAGATCTCCCTGAGCGCGTCCAGGGCGCAGCCCGCGCTGCGGACGGCGTGCTGCCGCCTGCCCAGCTCGTGGATGATCGCCGATCTGACGAATTCGTCGTCTTCCACTACGAGAACCGTCGCCATGCGGCCCAACCGTACAATGCCTCCCATGCGCCGGGCCTTTCGCTACGTCGCGATCTGGTGCGGAGCCACCGTGATCGCCGTGTCGGTGTCCTGGTTCGGGGTACGCGGGGTGCTGCGTAGCGAGTTCGTCGACGACGTGGACGTCCAGCCGTTCGCGGCGCGGACCGTGGCGGCGCCGCAGGCGAGGAAGCCCGCGCCCGCAACCCCCTCGCCGGTCACCTCCACGCCCGCCACTCCCACGCCCGCCACTCCCACGCCCCGCCGCACCACGAAGCAGGCGGTCACCCCGAAGCGCACGGAGAGCCCCGCGGGGGGAGCGCTCAAGGTGGTGACGGTGAAGGGCGGCGAGGTCGCGTTCAGGATCGGGGCCGGCGGCTGCCGCCTGGTGTCGGCCACCCCGGTCAGCGGCTACACCGCCAAGGTGGCCCGCGCCGACGGCTGGATCAGGGTGGATCTGGTCAAGGGCGAGCACGGCACGGGCGTGTTCTGCATCGGCCACGAGCAGCGCACCGACACCTGGGAGTACTGACCCGCTCTACGGCGAAAGTCGTACCCCGACCGCCTCCCTGGGGACGATGGCCGGCGGCCGCCGCGGTGCGACCGTGGTGTCCATGGACACACTGCGCAGAGCCTTGGGCGGGCTCTCCCTGACATACGCGGCGGTCTTCTTCGCGGCCGTGCTGCTGCACGCCGGGGTGGAGCTCGGCCCGCTGCGCCAGCCCGTGATCATCCCTGCCACGATCGTGGAGACGTTGTGCTGCGCCGCCATGCTCACCGGAGCCTACGGCGCGCTGGCCGGGCGGGCGTGGGCCTGGGACGGGCTGATCTACACGCACGCGGCCGCGCTGGCCGGCGTGCTGATGGGCATTATGGCGGTCGGACTGGGACCGGGCGCCGCCGCGGCGAACACGCTGCTCATCTGGTATCACGGCACGATCGCGGCCTTCCTGGCGGCCGGCCTGGCCGCGGCCTTCTACGTCTCCAGGGTCCGCTAGGACTCCAGGCTGCGCAGGTATTCGGCGGCCTCGGGGACGTGATCTTCAGTGAACACGCGGATGCCGTTCAGCTCCAGCAGCGCCGTCGTGACGCCCTGCCCGGGCATGCGACGCCCCCTGAACGTGCCGTCGTAGATCGACAGCGCGCCGCACGAGGGGCTGCCCTCCTTCAGCACCGCCAGCCGGATCTCGAACGACCGCGCGACCGACAGCGCGGCCTGCGCGCCCGCCAGGAACTCGGCCGTCACGTCCGACCCGTCCGTCGCCAGCACGCGGGCGGCGCCGGACAGCACGGCCGCCCCGCCCGCGCCGCCCTCGATCTCGGCGGCCGGGCGCGGGATCGGCAGGCCGCCCTCCACCTCGGGGCAGAACGGCACCAGCCGCCCCTCCGCGCGCCACCCGGCGAGCCAGGCGTCCGAGCTGGTCTTGGCGCCGCCGTCATAGCGCACCCGGCGGCCCATCAGGCAGGCGCTGACGAGGATCCTCTCCACGTCTTCGATCCTATGAGCGCGATCGGCACCAGCGAGACGGCGGCCAGGGCGATGGCGCAGCCGAAGGCGTACGCGAAGGGCCGGTCCGCGCCCGCCCTGGTGAGCAGCTGCAGCACCACGGCCGGCAGCGCGACGCCGAACGGCGCGGCGAGGCGGACCGCGATCGTGCTCAGCGTGGTCGCGGCCGGGATGGCGGCCCGCTCCAGGGTCTTGAACGCGGCCGCCATCACTGACGTCGACACCAGCCCGTGCCCGAGCCCGAGCACGAAGATCGGCGCCGGCCCGCCGAACGCCACGAACGCCACCAGCCCCGCCACCGCCACGACCACACCCGCCGCGCCCACGCCGCGCGGACCTCTGGTGTCGGTCAGCTTGCCCGCCACCGGCATCGTGATCGCCGCGCCGATCCCCATCGGGGCCAGCAGCAGGCCCGCGTCCAGCGCGGTCCCGCCCTCGGCGAGCTGGCTGTAGAGCGGCACCAGGACCGTGAAGCCGAACATCGCGGCCGAATAGCACACGAGCGCGGCCACCGCCGCAGCGAACGTGCGGTCGCCGAACAGCCGCAGATCCACCAGCGCCCCCGGGACCCGCAGCGCCCGCACCGTGAACGCGGCCACCATGGCGGCCCCGGTCCACAGCGCCGGATGCAGCGGCGAGGCCCCGTTGCCCACCTCGGACAGGCCGTAGACCAGCGCGGCCAGCCCGGGGGACAACATCGCCAGGCCCGCCACGTCGAGCGGCTGCCGCGCCCCGGCCGCCGGCTCCCGGGGCAGCAGCAGGAGCGCGGCGAGCAACGCCACCGCGCAGACCGGCACGTTGATCAGGAACAGCCACCGCCAGCCGAGCCCTCCGACGATCACCCCGCCGAGCGGCGGCCCCAGCACGGGCACCAACATCGCCGGCACCGAGATCAGCGCCATCACGCGGCCCATGCGGTCCTTGCCCGCCGCCTGGGCCAGCATCGTCTGCCCCACGGGCAGGAGCAGGCCCCCGCCCAGCCCCTGCACCGCGCGGAAGGCGACCAAGCTCCAGACCGACCAGGCGGCCGCGCTCAGCGCCGAGCCCGCGACGAACAGCACCAGCGAGGCCAGCCAGACGTTCCTGCTCCCGAACCGGCCCACCGCCCAGCCGGTGACCGGGACCGTCATCGACAGCAGGTAGGCGGTGACCGCCCACTGCATGGTCGCGAGCGTCGTGCCGAAGTCGCGGGCCAGCGTGTTGATCGCCACGTTGACGATCATCGTGTCGAGCATGGTCATGACGACGCCCAGGAGTACGACCAGGCTCGTTGCCACGAGAGGAGTTCGTACGCTGTATCGCATGCCGTACAGCGTATCAGTTTCGTACGCCGTACTAAACTTGTGGTCGTGAGTTCTGTCTGGTCGCGGCCCACGCCGCCCCGCCGCCCGGCTCTGACCAGGGAGGCGATCGTGGCCGCCGCCATCGCGATCGCCGACGCCGAAGGGCTGGCCGCCGTCTCGATCAGGCGCGTGGCCGCCGAGCTCGGGGCGCGGACGATGACGCTGTACTCGTACATCGAGCGCAAGGAGGACCTGCTGGCGCTGATGCTCGACGAGGTCGCCGCCGAGGTGCTCGCCGACGGGCCGCCGCCCGCGGATTGGCGCGAGGCGCTGCTGACGAGCGCCCGGCGCGAACGGGACGTGGTACGCCGCCACCCGTGGCGGGTCGACCTGATCTCGCAGGGGATCGCCGTGGGGCCCAACGGGCTGCGGCACGTGGAGGAGAAGCTGGCCGCGTTCGACGGGCTCGGGCTCGACCGGCTGACGGCGTGGCGGTGCCTGGCGGCGTACAACGACTATGTGACCGGATTCGTGGTCAGGGAGGCGCAGGAACGCACGGCGCCCCGGCGGCAGGGGATCAACGACGCCGAGAGGGCGGCCGTGGCGGAGTCGTACATCAGGGAATTGGTCGAGAGCGGCGAGTTCCCCCGGCTGGCGCCGATGATCGAGCAGGGCGTTGCGGGGGCCGGCGACACCTTCGAGCGGGGCCTGGGCTGGCTGCTGGACGGCATGGAGAGGGAGCTGTCCGGAATCGGGGGCGACCTGCCCGGGCGATAGCCTTACCTCCGATGAACACCGTCGTCTCCACGATCGTCATCTCCGGCGCGCTGCTGCTGGCGCTGGTGAGCCTGATCGTCGCGATCCGCGACCGGCCGATGGGCATGGTGCTGCTGGTCGGCTTCGCCCTGCTCGAGGTGGCCGTGCTGGTGCAGCTCGGGTTCGTGATCGCGGCGGTGGCCGGGGGCGAGGGGCCCGAGGACAAGGCCACGCTGTGGGGCTACCTCGCGGGGGAGGTCGTGATCCCGCCCGCCGGGGTGTTCCTGGCGCTGGCCGAGCGGTCCAGGTGGGGGTCGGCGATCCTGGTCGTGGCCGGGTTCGCGATCGCGGTGATGACGGGCCGGCTGCTGCAGATCTGGCAGGGGGTCGCGTGACCACGCCACGCGGGGACGGCCGGGACACGGCCCCGTCCATCGGCAGCGGTCCCGGGCGTGCGTTGATCGCCGTCTACGGGCTGTTCTCGCTGGCCGCGGGGGCGCGGGCGGCCGTGCAGATCGCCGGCAGGTTCGCCGAGGCGCCGCTGGCGTACTCGCTGTCGGCTTTCGCGGCGCTGGTCTACATCCTGCTCACCGTCGCGCTCTGGCGCGGGGCGCGGCGCCTCGCGCTGACCGCGCTCGGCATCGAGCTCGCCGGCGTGCTCGTCATCGGCACCGCCGGCCTGCTCGACCCGGCGGCCTTCCCCGACGAGACGGTCTGGTCCGCTTACGGCAGGGGCTACCTGTTCATCCCGCTCGTGCTGCCCCTCGTCGGCCTGTACTGGCTGCTGCGGCGCAGGCGTTAGCGCTCGGCGTGCCCGGGAAGAAGCACATCCCATGAGCACGATCGAGCACTCAGAAGACGTCAGGGTCCCCATCGCGGTGGCCTACAACCAGTGGACGCAGTTCGAGAGCTTCCCTGAATTCATGGAAGGCGTGGAGTCGGTCAAACAGCTCACCGACACGCGTACCGCCTGGGTGGCGGAGATCGCCGGGGTACGACGCGAGTTCGAGGCCGACATCACCGAGCAGCACCCGGACGAGCGGATCGCCTGGCGTACGACCGACAAGCCGCACCAGGCGGGTGTGGTCACCTTCCACCGGATCGACGACGACACGACCCGGGTCACGCTCCAGATGGAGTACGACCCCGAGGGCTTCGTCGAGACCGCCGGCGACTGGCTGCAGCTGGTCCGCATGCGGGTCGTGGGCGACATGCGGCGCTTCAAGGCGTTCATCGAGTCGCGGGGCGGGGAGACGGGCGGGTGGCGCGGCGACGTGCCGGGCCCGCACCAGCGCGGGTCGACGTACGGCGGCGACCAGCCGGTGCCGCCGGGAACGGTCGGCGGCGGCGACTTCCCGCCCTCCGAGACCCTTCCCCCGCCCGGCCCGGTCCCTCCCCGCAATGAGCCCCCGGAGGGCCCGCGCCCGATCCTGTAACGGCTCACCCGGACGGCCGCCCGGTGAATCCGGGCGGCCCCGGGGGACCAACCCGACACACGCTCGCGGGGGTCAGGAATAAATGCATATTTCGGTCCTGTTAAGGTGGTGATTCATCCCATGATTTGATGAGTGGAGGACCTTCCCGCATGAGCGTGCTCGCCCAAGAGTCCAGAGGCAGAACGACCCCCCTCGCCTGGCTCCTCGTGCTGGGAATCGTCCTCGCCGCACTCAACCTCCGCACCGCCGTCACCAGCGTCGGCCCGCTCCTCGACCGGCTCTCCGGCGCACTCGGCATGTCGAGCGTGGGTCTCGGCCTGCTCACCACGCTCCCCGTCCTGGCCTTCGCCGGCGTGGGCGCGATCACCCCGGCTCTCGCCAGGCGGGTCGGCGAGCACCGGCTGCTCCTGCTGGCCCTCGTCACGCTGGGCGCGGGCCTGCTGGTCAGGTCACTGGTCGGCTCGGCCCCGGTGTTCCTGCTGAGCAGCGCGGTCGCGCTGTCCGGCGGCGCCGTCGGCAACGTGCTCATCCCGACGCTGATCAAGCGCCACTTCCCGGCCCGAACCGGGATCATGACCACCGTCTACACCACGGCCCTGGCGGTGGGCACCATGCTGGCCGCCGCCGCGACCGTGCCGATCGAGCGTGCCTCGGGCAACTGGCACATCGCGCTCGGCGTGTGGGCGGCCCTGGCCGCCGTCGCCGTCATTCCGTGGCTTGCGCTGCTGCGCAGTGAGCCGGAGCGGGACACGGGCGGCCGGGACACGGGCATCCGGCGGATGCTCGGCAGCAAGCTGGCCTGGATGATCGCGATCTACTTCGGCACGCAGGCGATGATCGCGTACATCATGTTCGGCTGGCTCGCCACCATCCTCACCGACGGCGGCTACACCACCTCGCAGGCCGGGCTGATCCTCGGCGTGTTCACCGCGCTGAACATCCCCGTCTCGATCGTCGTGCCCTTGGTCGCCTCCCGGTTCCGCGACCAGCGTCCGGTCGTGGTCGGCCTCGTGGCGTTCTACACGGCCGGCTTCCTCGGGCTCTGGGCCGGACCGGCGTCGTGGGCGCCGGTGTGGGTGGTGCTCATCGCCGTCGGGATGGGGTCGTTCCCGCTGGCGCTGGTGATGCTGGGCCTGCGCACCCGTACGCCGGAGGCCACGGCCGCGCTGTCGGCGTTCGGCCAGAGCGCCGGGTACCTCATCGCCGGAGCCGGTCCGCTGCTGGTGGGCGTGTTGTACCAGATGACGGGCGGCTGGGCGCTGCCGTACACGCTGATCTTCGGCGTCCTCGTCGCGCAACTCTTCACCGGCCTGTACGCGGGCCGCGACCGCTATCTGGAGGACGAGCGGCCACTGGTTCGGTGAATTCGTCAGCATATGCTGACAACGAGGGCGTGTCAGCATATGCTGACGCCATGGAAGCCACCGAACTGGCCGCGGCGGCCACCGATCGAGATCCCGGAGTGGGGCTCGCGGCCGTGGCCGCGCTCAGGACCCTGCTGGAGGAGCTGGAGGCGGTGCACGTCTCCAACGCCCGCGCTCAGGGCTGGTCGTGGGAGCAGATCGCCGACGCGCTGGGCGTTCGGCGGCAGACCGCCCATCGCAAGCACGCTCGCAGGACGAGGGGGTAAGACGTGTTCGCCAGGTTCACAGAAGGCGCCCGCCGGGCCGTGGTCAGGGCAGGGATCCTCGCGCTCGACGCCGGGCGGCCGGCCCTGGACACCGATCTGATGGTGCTGGGGCTGGCCGAGGTGCGGCCGTTCGAGCTCTCGTCGTTCACCGCCTCCGCGCGCGACGTGCGCGAACGGGTGGACGCCGGCGACGCGCGGGCGTTGCTCGCCACGCTGGGGATCGACCTCGCCGAGGTGCACCGCCGCACCAGGGCGGGCGCCGACGAGCCCGGGGCCTGGAGCCTGCGGCGCTCCCGGCTGCGGCCGCTCCGGGTCACGCTGTACGGGCCGCTCGGCCAGATCCCTCTGGCCATGCACGCCAGGAAGGTGATCGAGGTCGCCCTGTGGCGGCCGGGGCCGGTCACGGGCGAGCACCTGCTGTGGGGGCTGCTGGCCGACTACTCCAACGGCGCCCCCCGGATCCTCGTGGACGCCGGCGTGGACATCCCCCGGTTGGTACGCGAGGTCGGCATGCCGGTCCGCCGCACCGCCTAAGAGGCCGGCCCGGTCGCGGGGCGCAGGTGGGCGATCTTCTCCGGATTGGCGACCAGGTAAACGGTGTCGATCTTGCCGTCCGCGACCATGAGGGAGATCACCGTGATCACCTTGCCGTCCGCCGAGATGACGATCGCGGGCCCGTTGTTCACCTCTCCCATCCCGACGGACACGCCGAGGGTCTCCGCCATGCCGATCGAGGCCAGGAAGCGGGCGATGCTCTCCGGAGTGTTGATCGACTGCAGGTAGCGGCCGACGTGGTCCGCGCCGGTGACGACCCGCAGTGCCGCCCTGGCCTTGCCGCCGCCGTCGGCGACCATCGTGACCTCGCCGGACAGAAGCTCGATCAGCTCGTCGAGGTCGCCGTTCGCGGAGGCGTTGATGAACCGCTCGGTCATCCGCCTCCGCTCGCCCTTGTCCACGTCGAACCGCGGCCGCTTCTCCTGCACGTGCTCCCGCGCCCGCCGCGCCAGCTGCCTGGTGGCCGGCTCGGTCCGCCCGATGATCTCGGCGATCTCCGCGTACGGCAGGTCGAACGCCTCCCGCAGCACGAACACGGCCCGCTCCAGCGGCGAGAGCGTCTCCAGCACCACCAGCAGCGCCAGCTCCACCGAGTCAGCCAGCTCGGCGTGCTCGGCGACGTCGGGCTCGGTGCTGATCGGCTCGGGCAGCCACGGCCCGACGTACGCCTCCCTCCGCGACTTCGCCCACCGCAGCCGGTCGATGGCCAGCCGCGAGGTCACTCTGATCAAATAGGCCTTGGGGTCGTCGACCGTCGTCTCGTCCACGTTCGACCAGCGCAGCCACGCCTCCTGCACGACGTCCTCGGCATCGGCGACACTGCCCAGGATCCGGTACGCGACGCCCGTCAGCAGGCTCCTGTGGTCTTCAAAGGTCGACATGAAACCTAAGACGTAGCACAGGCCCTTCGGTGTGACACGGGTGCTTCCGGATTCCGATACACTTGGTGATCGCAAGGGGCTATGGCGCAGTTGGTAGCGCGCCTCCATGGCATGGAGGAGGTCTGGGGTTCGAATCCCCATAGCTCCACTCTCCCCGCAAAAGGCTTCATCGGGGCGCTTCACGCTTAAAGACCTCAGGCGCTGTTTCCAGTCGTGCCGGAGTGTTCGCGATGACCAGGGCCGCCGGTACCAGCACCTGGGATATTCGACGGTGCCCGAATCATCTTGAGAGTTCAGTGACAACTCTTGATGCTTCCCATGTCTGAGAAATCCGCCACAACGGAAATTCCGACCCCGGTTGTGACATGCGTATCAACGAGAGGCTCGAGCCGGGCAACGCGAGGCGATTCGCCAAATCCAGCGGTCGCTCGACCACTGCTATGGACCGAACAGGGTCACCGGTGGCGAGCAGATATGGCGCGGTGATGCGGGTGGCTTCGGTCCTGCCCTGTCACGCCCGGCCGTCGGTGTCCGCCGGCTCGGCGACGGCCAGGCGCTCCCGCTCCTCCTTGACGATCTGGCCGGCCAGGGCCTCGTCGGAGACGTCGATCGCCTCCGGTGTGGACTCGGCCAGATCGCTGCGCCTGGCGTACGCGTTGAACAGGTTGGTCTTGGCCCGCACGATCCGGAGCAGCCGTTCGTCCACGCTGCCGGGCGTGAGCAGCCGGTGCACCTGCACCCGGCGCACCTGCCCGATGCGGTGCGCGCGGGCCACGGCCTGGCTCTCCACGGTCGGCTTGACCTGCGGCTCACAGATGATCACGATGGAGGCCGCCTGCAGGTTGAGCCCCACCCCGCCCGCCTGGATCTGCGCCAGCAGCACCGCATGACCCGGCGCCGCCGTGAACGCGTCGACCACCTGCTGGCGGCGTTCGGGTGTGAGGCCGCCGAAGAGCGGCCCGTGGACCGAGGAGCCGAGAGCGTCCCCGACCGTGGCGAGCACGTCGCGGAAGAACGAGAACACGACGACCTTGAGCCCGGTACGGGCCGCCTCGTCGACCAGCTCCAGCAGCCGCTCCAGCTTGGCCGACTTCTCCGGCACCGCGTAGGCCGCCCGGCGCATCGCCATGAACGCGCCCGCCTCCACCGCCTCCTGGTAGGCGGCGGCGTCGGCCGCGCTGAACTCCTCCCATTCGTCCACGTGGACCAGCTCGGGCACCTCCGTGGCCACGTCCTCCTGGTTGCGGCGCAGGTAGACCGGCGCGACCGCGCGGCGGAACGCCCGCGCCCGCCCCACCGTCTCGCTCACCTCGGCCGCCGCGAGCAACCCGGGCTGGAGATGGTTCACGAGGGATCGGAACTCCTCGACCCGGTTCTCCATCGGGGTGCCGGTCATGAACAGCACCCTGCCGGCCCGGCGGCACCAAGCGGCCACGGCCTTGGAACGGCGGGTCTCCGGATTCTTCACGTAGTGCGCCTCGTCGACGACGAGCATCCCCACCTCTGGGACGGCGTCCAGCCGGCGCAGCCCGTCGAACGTGGTCACCGCGACCCCGCCACTCTGGAGCCAGGCCGCCTGCGCCAGCGGACGCTCCTCGCCGTGCAGGCGATAGGCCTTGAGCGTGCTGCGCGCCTCGATCTCCCGCAGCCAGTTGATCAGCACGCTCGCGGGACAGACCACCAGCGAGTGCGTCGTGCCCCGGGCGTGCAGGTGCGCGAGAACGGCGATGGCCTGAATCGTCTTGCCCAGCCCCATCTCGTCACCGAGGATCACCCGCCCCTGGGCGAGCGCGAACCGGGCGCCGAACGCCTGGTAGCCGCGCAGCGAGACGCGCCGCAGGGTGTCGTCGAGCTCTTGCTCCCTGACCCGTTCAGCCAGCTCGCCGGGCAGGAACCCCTCGGCGGCGACCCGGTCCGGCGGCGCGAGGATCGACAGCTCCGTCAGCACGTTGTAGTAGTCGGCGGCGCGGATCTCGAAGTCGATCCACGCCTGCGTCCCATCCGGCGACGGGCGCAGCAGGTCGGTGGTGGCCTGCGCGATGAGCAGCCGCGTCTCGGTCTCGTCGGCGAGCAGTTCGGCGATCTGCTCGGCGGCCCGCGCCGCGCGGGCGCGGCGCTTGCTTCCGGACAGGAGCCGGCGCAGCCAGGTGCTCATGGGGCGGGCGTCGGGGATCAGCCCGTTGAGCCGCCGCACGACCTCGTCGGCCGTGCGGCGCGCCCGCGGCAGCTCCGGGCCCGGGGCCACCAGCCGGTGCAGGGTGACGAGCAGCCGGGTGGTCTCGGGGTCCGGATTCTCGACGTCGATGTGCGCGGTGCTGGACTCCCGCACGGCCCGCGCGATCCGCTGGGCGGCGCTCTGCGCCTGCCACCGGGTCTTCCCCCCGACGCCGGACACCTTCTGCAGCTCGTACGGCGTAGCCTCCAGAACGCTGAGCACCGTGGTGTAACCGGCCTCCTCCAGCGCCCCGAAACGCAGCCCGCCCTGCGTGACGTCCTTCAGCCGGGACACGGGGATGGCGGCGAGCTCCGCCCTCGCCGCCCGCTCGCGCAGCGGCTCGAGCGCGGAACGCACCTCGGCCACCGCCCTGTCGTGCTCGGCGACGAGTCCTCGCGCGTCACCGAGCAGTCTCGATGCCCGCCGTAACAGGTCACGTACGTCCCCGGCAGACCATGAATCCATGGGGCAGAAAGTACCGCCTCGGCGTGGGAACGGCTCGCCCCCGGGCGTCGCTCCCGGGTGATGGAGGGTGCCCGGCGCGTTCATGATTAGGTAGAGGCATGGCGCGTGAAACAGGTAAGACGGCGGCGACGAAGGGGTCCCGTGGCGAGGCGATCACCACCCCTCCCGAGCTCCTGGCCGCGCCGGGCTACGTGGCCCGCCGGCTCTACCAGTCCTACGTCGCCCTGTGGACGCGCGCCGTCGACCCGGTCCTGACCGGCCCGCAGTTCGCCGTGCTCACCGCGGTGGACAACTACCCCGGCGTGGACCAGGGATCGCTCGCCTCGTCGGTGGCGCTGGACCGGTCCACGATGGCCGACATCGTCCGCCGGCTGGAGGACAACGGGCTGATCGTCCGGCAGACCGCCATGCACGACGGCCGGCGCAAACTGCTGCACCTGACCGAGGAAGGGGCGCGCCGCCTCGAGGAGGTCAACCGGCGCGCCCGGGAGCTCGACGAGCACTTGCTCAAGGGCTACTCGCAGGCCGAACGCGAGCGCGTGCTGCGCGAGATCACGGCGCTCGCGGCCCAGTGGGAGGCGCTCCTGGGCGACGAGTGACGTCGTCCGCGGGGGCGGGTGAGGCGAGGGCGTCCCGCGTCCGTCTCGTGTTGCGCCGGCGTTACATCCCGGCTCACCCCTTGCGCTCACTGGATCGTCCGTGTTCGGATTAGTTTGCCGGGCATGGCCCCGGACCTGCTGCGATGCGGGATGGCGGTGATTTCGCATGCCCGGAGAACTACCGGACCGATGCCCGGCCTCGACGTGCGAGGCGGCATCTCCCTCACCCTTCGACTGGTTGGAGGAGCGTTGGCGGCGAGCCAGGTGAGTCAGTCGTACCACGTCACGATCGTCGGCGGTGGCCTCGGCGGGCTGACCGCCGCGCTGTCCCTGAGGCAGCGCGGCCTGCGGGTCACGGTCCTGGAGCAGGCCCCCGAGCTGGGGGAGGTCGGCGCGGGCATCCAGACCGCGCCGAACGCCAGCCGCGTCCTGCTCGGGCTCGGGCTGCGCGCCGCCCTGGAGGCGATCCACACCGAGCCTCTGGACCAGGTACGCCGGCGCTGGCAGGACGGCAGCGTGATCGGCCTGACCCCGCTCGGCGAGTTCTGCAAACGCGAGTACAACGCCCCCTACTGGCACTATCACCGCGCCGACCTGCACAGGGTGCTGCTCGACGCGTGCGTGGACGAGGATCGCCCCGGCCCCGTGGTGGACGTGCGCACCGGATGCCACATCGTGGCCGTGGACCGGAGCGACCCCGCGCGGCCGGCCGCGGTCACCGCCGCGGGCGAGCGGCACGAGACGGACGTCCTGATCGGCGCGGACGGCATCCGGTCCCGGATCCGCGAGGCGCTCGGCCTGCCCGACAACCTGATCTTCTCCGGCGAGATGGCTTACCGCGTGCTCATCCCCGGAGACAAGATCGCCGCTGATCCGGCGACGCGCTGGCTCGTGGACCGCTTCCAGAGCACCATCTGGTACGGCCCCGACCGGCATCTGGTCCACTACCTGATCCGCGGCGGGGAGTGGCTCAACGTCGTCGCCATCGTGCCCTGCTCACCCGAGGTGAAGGAGCGGTGGACCGTCCCCGCCACGGTGGACGAACTGGCCGACGCCTTCCCCGGGTGGGACGACCGGGTCGCCGCGATGCTCTCCAAGGCCGACGGCGACATCTCCGCCTGGGCCATGTACCACCGCCGCCGCGACCCGGTGTGGGTGGACGGCCACGTGGCCCTGCTCGGCGACGCCTGCCACGCCATGCTGCCGTACCAGGCGCAGGGCGCCTCGCAGGCGATGGAGGACGCGGCCGTGCTCGCGGAGGAGCTCGGCGCCGTTCCGGCCGAGGGTGTCCGGGCCGCCCTCATGCGGTACGTGGCACGCCGGGCCAAACACGCCGGGATGGTGCAGGACGCCGCCTGGCGCAACATGTCCTTCTACCACCTGCCCGACGGGCCCGAGCAGCGGGCCCGCGACGAGAGACTCAAGCGGTTCGACGGCGAGTCCGACGTCTCCTACCGGTGGCTGTGGCGCGGCACCCCGCTGAACGACCCCGACGAAGAAGCCTTCTCCTACCAGTTCCACAACTGACCGGCCCGGGCACCTCCCGGTTCGGCCACCCTCGGGGACGCGCCCCCCTCTACCGCGCTCCCGTCTCCCTGAACCCCCTCACGTATGGGTGGAAGATCATGAAAACAGGAGACCAGATCGTCCAGGACCTGCCGTGGAAGTGGCGCGTCCAAGGCAAGATCTTCATCATCGGCGGCCTCGGCTACATGTTCGACGCCTGGGACGTCGCCCTCAACGGATTCCTCACGCCCCTGCTGGGCGTGGAGTTCGGCCTGTCGACCGGTGAGAAGGGGCTGGTGGCCACCGCCAACCTCATCGGCATGGCGGTCGGCGCCGTCATGTGGGGCACGATCGCCGACCGCGTGGGCCGCAAGCGGGCCTTCAGTCTGACCCTGCTCATCTTCGCGCTCTTCTCCGTGGTCGGCGCCCTGGCCCCCACCTACGGTGTCTTCCTGGTGTTCCGTTTCCTGGCCGGGGTGGGTCTGGGCGGCTGCATCCCCGTCGACTACGCGCTGGTAGGCGAGTTCTCGCCGAGCCGGCTGCGCGGCAAGATCCTGGCCGCCATGGACGTGTGGTGGCCGGTCGGCGCGACGCTGTGCGGCGTGGTGGCCACCGTGCTCGCGCCGGTGCCGGGCAACTGGCGCTGGATGCTCGCCGTGATGATCCTGCCCGCGCTGCTGCTCTTCTGGGTGCGCCGCGGTATCCCGGAATCGCCCCTCTACCTGGCCAAGGCCGGGCGGGAGCAGGAAGCGCGCGCGGTCATCGACGATCTGGTCGCCCGCACCGGTGCCCCCGCGCAGCCGTACGTCATCGAGGCTCCGGAGGTGGCGGTGGCCGGATCGGGACGGATCCGGGCGGCGTTCGACCAGCTCCGCGGCGTCTGGAGGTTCAGCCCGCGGGTGACCTCCGCCGCCTGGCTGCTCTTCATCACCGTGATGACGACGTACTACGTGGCCATCAGCTGGATGCCGACGATCCTCATGACAGGCG
This sequence comes from Nonomuraea sp. NPDC049480, assembly GCF_044465905.1. Taxonomy (NCBI): domain Bacteria; kingdom Bacillati; phylum Actinomycetota; class Actinomycetes; order Streptosporangiales; family Streptosporangiaceae; genus Nonomuraea; species Nonomuraea sp. NPDC049480. The sequence continues at coordinate 863,322 of NZ_JBITMD010000002.1, read as the reverse complement.
GCTACACCGAGTACGCGGCGTTCGCCAGGGCCACGCTGATGACGGCGGTGGGCATCGCCGGTGTGCTCGTCTCCGCCTGGCTGATCGAGGCGGTCGGCCGCAAGTGGGTGATCGGGGTGTCGGCGCCGGCGGCCGCGGCCGCCCTGGTGGGCTTCGCGGTGTTCCTCGACGTCAGGCCCGCCGCGCTGGTGTGGCTCGGGATCTTCGGCTTCGTCATCCAGATCACCATCCCGGTGCTGTACGCCTACGTCGCCGAGCTGTACCCCACCCCCATCCGGGCCAGCGGCTTCGGCTGGGCCTCGTCGGCCAGCCGGGTGGCGTCCGGCTTCATCCCGCTGATCTTCGGCAGCCTGCTGTGGCCCGTGCTGGGCCTGACCATGACGTTCGTCGTGCTCGGCGTCGCGGTGGCGGCGGTCGTGTTGTGGATGGCCTTCGCCGCGCCGGAAACCAAGGGACGCAAGCTGGACCACATCACCGACCCCGCCGGCGACGCGGTGCCCATGGGAGCGTGATGAAACCCGCTCCGTTCACGTATCACCGCGCCCGTGACGTCACCGGAGCGGTCGCGCTGCTCGCCGAGCTGGGCGAGGACGCCAAGTACATCGCCGGCGGCCAGAGCCTGGTCGCGATGATGAACTTCCGCCTCGCCCGGCCGGCGCACCTGGTCGACCTCGGCGGCCTGCGTGCTGAGCTCGCCTACGTCCGGGAGGGCGACGGCGTGCTACGCCTCGGCGCGCTGACCACCCACCACCAGGTGGAGAGCGCGCCGCTCAGCCCGGACTTCGCCGTCCTGCGCGACGCGATGAGCTGGATCGGGCATCTGCCCATCCGCACGCGCGGCACGGTCGGCGGCAGCCTCGCGCACGGCGAGGCCACCGCCGAGTGGTGCCTGCTCGCCGTCCTGCTGGACGCCGAGGTCGTCGTACAGGGGATCCGCGGGCGCCGGACGGTCCCGGCCGGCGAGCTGTTCCTCGGCTTCTTCACCACGGCGCTGGAGCCCGAGGAAATGGTCGTCGAAGTCGTCTTCCCGCGTCCCGCGCCGCACGCCGCGCTGACAGAGTTCGCCCAGCGGCGCGGTGACTTCGCCACCGTGGCCGCCGCCGTCGACCTGGACGCGGGGCGCGTCACGCTGGGCGGCGTGGCCCCGGTGCCGCTTCGGGTCCCGGAGGCCGAAGCGGTGCTCGCGGACGGCGGCACGTTCGCCGAATGCGCCGAGGCCGCCGCGGCGGCCGTCGACCCGCCCGGAGACGGCGACGGCGGCGCCGACTACCGCAGGGCCCTGACCCGGACCCTGCTCGTCCAGGCATGTGAGGAGGCGACGCGGCGATGACCTGGGTCGGGAGGTCGGCCGCCCGGCGGGAGGACCCGCGGCTGCTGACCGGGAACGGAACGTTCGTCGACGACATCCACCTTCCCCGCATGCTGCACGCGCAGTTCGTCCGCAGCACGATCGCGAACGGCGCCGTGACCGGCGTCGACCTGTCCGGGACGCTGGCCGTGCCGGGCGTCGTCGCCGCGTTCACCGCGGACGACCTGACGATCGGGGACATCACCGCCGTCCTCGACCGGCCGCCGTCGGAGTTCGTGCCGACCGCGATGCCCGTCCTCGCCCGGGACCGGGCCCGCTTCGTCGGCGAGCCGATCGCCATCGTGCTGGCCGAGGACCCGTACACCGCGGAGGACGGCGTCGAGGCGGCCCGCGTGACGTACGAGGCGGATCGGCCGGTGCTCGGAGCGGAGGAGGCGCTGGCGCCCGGGGCGCCGCTCGTCCACGCCGCGGCGGCCGCCAATACCCTGGTGGACGTGTCGATGTTCGCCACCGAGGGCATCGACGACATCTTCGCCGCGGCCCACCGCGTGGTGCGCGTGCGGTCCAGGACGGGCAGGCAGAACGCGCTGCCGCTGGAGACCAGAGGCGCCGTCGCGACGTGGGACGCGCGCGAGGAGCAGCTCGTCGTGCGGACCTGCACGCAGGTCCCGCACCAGGTCCGCACGGTGGTGGCCGAATGTCTCGGGCTCGGCGAGCGGACCGTCCGGGTGGTGGTGCCCGACATGGGCGGCGGGTTCGGGCAGAAGTGCGTGGTCGGCCGCGAAGAGATCGCCGCGGCGGCCGCGGCCCTGCGCCTGCGCCGCCCGGTGAAGTGGATCGAGGACCGCCGGGACGCGCTCACCGCCTCCTTCCTGGCGCGCGAGCAGCGCTACGACGTACGGGCCGCGTTCGACCAGGACGGCCGGATCCTCGCGCTCGACGCCGACGTCGTGTGCGACATGGGCGCCTACTCCTGCTATCCGTTCACCGCCGGGATCGAGCCGCTCATGGCGTCGGCGGAGCTGCCGGGCGTCTACCGCGTGCCCGCCTACCGCGTGCGCGGCCGGGCCGTCACCACGAACAAGGCGCCGTCGGCGCCGTACCGGGGGGTCAGCAGACCCCAGATCGTCATGGTCATGGAGCGGGTCTTCGAGCGGGCGGCCCGCGAGCTGGAACTCGATCCGGTCGAGATCCGGCGGCGCAACCTGATCACCGAGTTCCCCTACACCGGGATCAACGACGTCACCTACGACCCCGGCTCCTATCTGGAGGCGCTGAACCTCTGCGAGCGGATGCTCAGGGACGAGGGCTGGTACGAGCGGAAAGAGCAGGCCGCCGCCGAGGGACGCTTCCTCGGCATCGGCTACTCCTGCTTCAGCGAGCGCACCGGCTACGGCTCCGGCGCCTTCGCCAAGCGCAAGATGGCCGTGGTGCCGGGCTTCGACCTCGCCCAGATCACGATGGACCTCACCGGCGGCGTGACCGTGACGACCGGGACCATGAGCCACGGGCAGAGCCACGAGACGACGCTGGCCCAGATCGTCGCCGACCGGCTCGGCCTGGACCTGGCCGAGATCAAGATCCATCAGGGCGACACCGACAGGATCACGTACGGGTTCGGGACGTTCGCCAGCCGCTCGGCCACCATCGGCGGCAGCGCGGTCGCGCGGGCGGCCACCAAGCTGGCGGACCGGCTCCTGCACCTGGGCGCGCACCTGCTGGAGAGCACGCCCGACGACGTCGAGCTGCACGACGGGCGTGTACGCGGGCGCGACGGCCGCGCCCTGGCGTACCGGGAGCTGGCCGCGGTCGCCTATCTGAAGGCTCACCTGCTCCCCAAGGACGCCGAACCCGGGCTCACCGCGAGCGCGTCCTTCGACGTGCACGGCGACGGGACGTTCTCCAACGCGGCCCACGGCGCGGTCGTGGAGCTGCATCCCGGCACGGGACGGGTGGAGTTCCTCCGGTACGTCTGCGTGGAGGACTGCGGAGTCGCCATCAACCCGCAGGTCGTCGAGGGACAGTGCCGCGGCGGCATCGCGCAGGGCATCGCCGGGGCCCTGTTCGAGGAGGTCACCTACGACGCGCAGGGCGAGCCGCTGTGCGCGAGCTTCATCGACTACAAGGTGCCCACCGCCAACGAGATCCCGGACATCGAGATCCGCCACCTGGAGACCCCGTGCGCGTTCACCGAGAGCGGGGCGAAGGGCGCCGGGGAGGGCGGGACGATCGGCGCCCCGGCGGCGGTGCTCAACGCCGTCAACGACGCCCTGCGCCCGACCGGCGTGGAACTCGACGACACCCCCATCAGGCCCGAGACGGTGCAGCGCGCGATCGGAGCGTACGCATGACGGAGAAACTGCTGATCAGCCTGACGGTGAACGGGGAGGAGCACGACGATCTGGTCGTGGAGTCCCGGCACACCCTGGTGGACGTGCTCCGGCATCGCCTCGGCCTCACCGGCACGCACGTCGGCTGCGAGCACGGCGTCTGCGGCGCCTGCACGGTCCTGCTCGACGGCGCCCCGGTACGCGCATGCCTGATCTTCGCGGCCCAGGCCGAGGGGCAGGAGATCCGCACGGTCGAGTCGCTGGCCGGCGGCGGCGAGCTGACCGACCTCCAGCGGGCGTTCTCCGCCCATCACGGCCTGCAGTGCGGCTTCTGCACGCCTGGTTTCCTGATGCTAGCCGAGGGCTTCCTCGCCGAGCGCCCCGAAGCGACGAGAGAGGAGATCCGCGAGGTCGTGTCCGCCAACCTCTGCCGGTGCACCGGTTACCAGACCATCGTCGACGCGATCGAGGACTGCGCCCGGGCGCGGAGGGGAGAAACTCGATGATCCTGACCAACGAGATCGCGGTGAACGCCTCGCCGGACGAGGTGTTCGCGCTGATCAAGGACATGGAGCGGGTCGTGACCTGCCTGCCGGGCGCCGCGCTCGACGGCCGCGACGGCGACGCCTTCCGCGGCGGCGTCAGGGTCAAGGTCGGTCCCGTCACCGCCGCGTACACCGGGACCGTGCGCCTCCTGGAGGTCGATCCGGGCCGGCGCCACCTCCGGTTGCAGGGCAGGGGCGCCGACACCCGCGGCGGCGGCGACGCCGAGGCCGAGGTCGCCCTCACGGTGGAGGAAACCCCGGGCGGCGCGGTGCTGCGGGTGCGGACCGACCTGCTGATCCGGGGAAAGATCGTCCAGTTCGGCAAGGGCGCGATCGTGGCCGTCTCCGACCAACTGCTGCGCCGGTTCGCCGAGAACCTCGCGGCTCTCATCGACGCCGACCGCTCCGGCGTTCCCGCTCCCGCCGCCGTGGCGCCGGCGGAAGAGCCGGTCGGGCTGTCGATGCTGGTTCCCGCGGGCGTGACCAAGTACGCGCCGATCGCGGCGGCTTTCGCGCTCGGCCTCTTCCAGGGCTGGCTGCTCGGCAAGGTGAGCGCCCAGGCCAAGCTGATCAAGGAGCTGCGCCGTGGCTGACGGCCTGTACGGCCGGCGGACCGACGACACTTACGCGCAGGCCGGGTTCGGCGCTTCGGTGCGCCGGGGGGAGCGTCCCGCGATCGTGGTCGTGGACCTCACCAACGGTTTCACCGATCCCGACCGTCCCTCGGGAGCCGACCTGTCGGAGGTGGTCGCCGCCACCGCCGAGCTGATCGAACACGGCCACGCGGCGCGCGTGCCGGTCGTCTTCACCGCGATCGCCTACACGCCGGCCGAGGCCGACGGCGACGCGATCACCTGGCTGCACAAGGCGCCCGGCATGCGCGCGATGCGCGAGGGGAGTCCCGCGGTGGCGATCGACGAACGGCTCCCGCGCCGGGCCGAGGACGTCCTGGTGGTGAAGAAGGGGGCCTCCGCGTTCTTCGGCACGGGCCTCGCCCCGGTCCTGACCGCGCTGCGCCGGGACACCGTCCTGGTCTGCGGCGCGACCACCAGCGGCTGTGTCCGGGCCACCGTGGTGGACGCGGTCCAGCACGGATTCCCGGTACTGGTGCCGCGCGAGTGCGTCGGCGACCGCGCGCCGGGCCCGCACGAGGCCGCCCTCTTCGACATCCACGCCAAGTACGGCGACGTCATCGGCCTCGCGCAGGCCGCCGCGTACCTCGCTGAAGGAGTCCCCATCGATGTCTGAACGCGCGCTCACCCAGAGGGCCCTCGCGGATCTCGCCGCCGTGCCCGCGCGAAGCCGATGGGTCGCCTCGGGCCCGATCCGGCTGCATGCCCTCGACTACGGCGGCGACGGCGTGCCGGTGCTCGTCCTGCCCGGGATCACCAGCCCCGCGATCGCCATGGACTTCGTCGCCCGCGAGCTGGCCGATCTGGTTCGTCCCGTCGTGCTGGACGTGCGGGGCCGCGGCTTCTCCGACGACGGTCCTTCGTACACGCTGGAGGACTACGCCGCCGACGCGGAGGCGGTGATCACGCGGCTCGGGCTCGACGGAGCCGTGCTGCTCGGCCACTCGATGGGGGCCCGCATCGCGGGCCTGACGGCCGCCAAGGGCGAGGTCGCGCTGCGCGGGACGGTGCTCGTGGACCCGCCGATGAGCGGTCCCACCCGCGGTCCCTACCCGACCACGCTCGCCGCGTTCCAGAGCCAGCTCCAGCAGGCGCGGCGCGGCACCGACGCCGACGAGGTCGCCCGGTCCTGGCCCCGGTGGCCGCGGCGGGAGCAGGAGCTGCGGGCGCGGTGGCTGGCGAGCTGCGGCGACGAGGCCGTCGCCGCCACCCACAGGAATTTCGAGAGCGAGGACTTCTTCGACTTCTGGCCGTCGGTGCCGGCGCCCACCGTCCTGGTGTACGGGGCGGACAGCCCGGTGGTGACCGCACTCGGCGCCCAGGAGGCGGCCCGCGCGAACGTCGCCGCACGCCTGGTGGCGATCCCCGACGCGGGACACATGGTCTTCTGGGACAACCCGAGGGCCGGCCTGGAGGCCGTTCGCGACGTCCTGCGCGACATGATCTGAGGCCGCCCGCGGGGGGGGGGGGGGGGGGGGAGAGGGCGGCCTCTTCCGCCGTTCAACACGTGCCGCCGGTCAGGCTTCCCGCCCCCGGGACGATGGTGGGGAGCCACCACGTCGCGGGTCAGCGCCGGCCGGCCGGGCGCATCTCCCGCACCACGACGTCGCCGTCCACCACCACGGGCTCGTCGTCGAGGAAGAGGCTGCAGCCGCGCATGGGGATGTCGAAGTGGCAGGGCGTGTCGTTCGGCCCGCCCAGCTCGTTGTTGGGGCCGATGGAGAACATCACGTTGCCGTAGAAGGAGCGCAGCTCCATGCCCATTCCGCCGGGGAACTGGGTCAGGCCGTGCCAGTGGGCCCGCTCGTCCAGCCCCCACCCGACATGGGACATCCCGTAGCCGCGAGGATCGTCGAACGACCTGATGTAGGACGACAGCAGCTCGGCGTCGAGACCGCCGCGGATGCCGGTGATGAATCCGCGCTCGATGGTGAACGTGACCGGGGTCTGGACGTAGGTGTTGAACGGAAGCAGCACGTCCCCGGGCGACAACACGATCGTGCCGTCCACGCCGTCGTCGGCGCCCCCGGTGAAGACGAACGCGGCCGGCCAGTGGTCCCAGCGGCCGGGCTGGTCGGTGTAGCCGTACTCGCTCATCGTCGGATACACCCCGAGGCGGTAGGTGACGTCGGTCCCGGCCGGGCTGGTGATGCGCATCGAGCTCGCCTTGCTCAGCAGTTCGGCACCCACCTCGACCCGTTCCCGCAGCTCGGGGGTGGGCATGAGGCGGGCGAGCAGCGGAGCGGGCTCGACCGCGGTGAGGATCCGGGTGCCCGCGTCCTGGATGGCGAACTGCTCCTTGCTGAACAGCAGGAACTTCAGGTCGACGAGCATGTCGGCCTCCTTGAGCGCCTCCACTGCCCGGGGGTTCGCACCGAGCCCGCTCTCGCCGACCGCCCACGCGCCCGACGCGCCGGCGGGCGCGGGGAGGCGCAAGTGGTAGGCGGCGGCCCCGAGGCGCCCGGCCGCGTAGAGGAACGCGTCGGCGTAGTCGAGGCGTTCGGCGCCCTCTGACAGGACCGCCACCGTCTCGCCCTCGTGCACGCCGCTCAGCGTCAGCTGGCGCAGGCAGATCTCGTTCAGCAGGTTCTGGTCCATCGGCCCTCCCGTGATCACGCAGTTAGTCCGGACACGGACGATTGTCGTGAATTAATCCGAACACGGACTACTCTGCGGGCGCAAGAGGCGAAACGCACTTGTCACACGCGACCTGACCAACCTGACGATCAGCGGGAATCCGGTGCCCGTCCATGCGCGGGCATACCCGGCCAGCTCCCCGGCCGCACCGAGCGCACGCGCGCCGCGCCGCATCCCCTCGCGTTCCGCCCGCGACCAGAAGCCGCACCCATGCTCGAACGCGTCACTTCACCCTCAACCCGGGAACCCCATAAGTGGTTATCTTCGCTCAGAAGGGATCACGCGCAAGCGGGTTAGGCGGACAGCAGCCGGCTGAGCGTGCGGGGCAGCTCGTCGCGGTTCTGCGGGGTGACCGTGATCAGCTCCGCCTCGATGCGGGACTTCAACGCCGGCAGGCTGCGCTGGTGGACGGTGGCCACGACCGGGACGTCGGCGGCGAACAGCGCCGCGCACCGCGGCATGAACGCGGGCGACAGCAGCTCCATCGGCCCGATCTCGTCGATGAGCGCGACCGCGCCCTTCGTGGCCAGCGCCCGCTCCATGGCGGGCAGCGCGACGCGCTCGAACGCGGGCACGTTGACGCCGTACTTCCCGATCCGCGGCCCGGACACCCACGAGACGTGGGCCATGACCGCCTTCTCGCCGCCGAACTCCTCGACCATGAAGCCCGCCCGCCGGCCGTTCTCGCGTATCTCGTCGCTGAGGAAGCCGCACACCGGCACGTCCGCGGCCCGCAGCAGCTCGGCGAGGCGGCGGATCACAGTGGTCTTGCCGGTGCGGGGAGCGGCGGTGAGCATGATGCGCGTGCGCGACACGGGTCCAGGATGTCAGACCCGCTGAGTCCCGGACAGGACCTCCAGGTAGTGCGGGTTGCGCATGATGCCGAGGATGTTGCCGAACGGATCCACCACCGAGGCGGTGACGAAGCCCTTGCCCTCGCCGCGCTCGGTGATGGGCTGGTACTCCTTGGCGCCCAGACTGAGCAGCCGGTCGAACGCGGCCTGCAGGTCGTCCACGTGCCAGTACATGATCGAGCCGGCGGGCCGGTCCGCCGCGCCCTCGGGGGCGTAGCGGCTGTTGATCAGGCCGAGCTCGTGCTGGTAGTCGCCGATGCGGAACTCGGCGTAGGCGCCCGGGATCTCGTAGTACGGCGGGACGCCGAGCACCTCGGCGTACCAGCTCTTGGCCGCCTCGAAGTCACTCGCGTAGAGGTTGAGGGTGGCGAATCCGCGCAGCATGTCGGTTTCCCTTCTCCGATTCCGGGGTGATGGTGACTATTCTTTCGGCCAAAGTGCTCATCGAATGAGCACTTTCATGTGGGGAATGTGGCGGACAGGGCGGCGTGCTCCCAGCGGATCTGCTCCCACGCCTGCTCCACGTGCCTCCGCCCCGTGGCCGGACCCCCGATGGCCATGCGCAGCACCACCCGGCCGCCGATCTTCGTATGCGTCAGGTACATGGACCCGCTGGTGTTGAGCAGCTCCATCAGCCGCGTCGTGGCCCGGTCCGCCTCGGCCTATCGCGGGCACCGGGTCGAACGGCCGTGGTGGACGTGGTGCCCACGGTGGCGCACGCCAGGGCGGGGACCGCGCCCTCCGCCTGGTCGCGGGTCCAGCAGCGTCCGCAGGCGGCCGGTTCCATTGCGAGCGTACGCGGGCCAGTCGACCACCACGGTCCGCCGGCAGCGCGCGGCGGATCTCTCCCGGCTTCACCTGGGGCATCACGGGATGGCACTCGATGTCAGCGAGATAGTCGGCGATCCAGTCGATCACTTGCTTGCCGTGGCGGCGGAACTCCTCCGGGGTCATGTGGTCGTATCGCTCAAATGTTCCACCCAACGGCGGCAAACTTCGGTAGTCTCATCATCACGTTCGGTAATGGCCTGGGAGGTGGGGTGGGCGTCATGCAGGCGTACCGGTGTGCTTCCGATCGCCGTCCAGCAACCTCTTCACCTGCCTACCGCTCGGCCAACGGCTGTGCCCGCACGACGCTGGAGGCCACGGCGCATGGCTGAGCAGCTGCGGCCGATCGCCACCGTTCATCGCGGCCACTCCCTCCGGGGCGGCGGTCCGCGACCGTCTCAAAGGGCTGACCGCCCAGGACGAGACGGTACTCCGGCTGGTGGGCGCGCATCTCGGCGCACTGGCCTCCAGCGATCTCGCGGTGCGCTGCCGGGACGGCCTGGCGCACTCGGCGCAGCGGTGGGCGGAGCGCAAACGCGAACTGACCGCGCTGTCGTCGGCGCGCTGGGCCGGGGCGATCACCAAGGCGTCGCATGACCAGTGGGCGCTGGCCCGGCGCTGCCAGCTGGCCCACATCCAGAGCCTCGAGGCCGGGATCGCGACGATCACGCGCCGCCTTGCCGTGCCGGTGGGGCAGAAGGGCACCAAGGATGCCCCGGCGGGCTACCGCTCGCGCAAGGAGTGGTTCGCCAAGTCTCGCCGTTTGAGCGTGCTGAAGGACCGGCTGGCCGCCGTGCGGGCGGACTGGCAGGCCGGGCGGGTGCACATCGTGCGCGGCGGCAAGCGGCTGGCCGGTAACCGGCACCACCTCGAGGCCTCGCGGCTTGACGAGGCCGGATGGCGGGCGCGGTGGGAGGCCGCGCGCTGGTTCCTGCAGGCCGACGGGGAGTCCGGCAAGCGGTACGGCAACGAGACCATCCGCATCACCCCCGACGGCGAGGTGTCGCTCAAGTTGCCCGCCCCGCTGGCCGGGTACGCCAACGCCCCGCACGGCCGGTACGTGCTGTCGGCCCGGGTACGCTTCGCCCACCGGCGCGGCGAGTGGCCGGCCGGGTGCAGGCGAATCGGGCGGTGGCCTACCGCATCCACCTGGACGCCGACCGGGGCCGCTGGTACCTGACGGCGTCCTGGCAGCTCCCGCCCACCCCCACCATCTCCCTGCCGGCGGCCCTGGCCCACGGGGTGATCGGGATGGACACCAACGCCGACCATCTGGCGGCCTGGCGGCTGGACGTGCACGGTAACCCGATCGGCCGGCCGCGCCGCTTCTCCTTCGACCTGTCCGGCACCGCCGAGCACCGCGACGCCCAAGTCCGCCACGCCCTTTCGCGCCTGCTGGCCTGGGCGAAGGCGTGCGGGGTGGCGGCGATCGCGATCGAAGACCTGGATTTCACGGCGGAGAAGACCCGGGAAAAGCACGGCCGCCGCAAGCGGTTCCGCCAGCTGATCTCCGGCCTACCCACCGCCAAGCTGCGCGCCCGGCTGGTCTCGATGGCCGCCGCGGCCGGGATCGCGATCGTCGCGGTGGATCCGGCCTACACCAGCAAGTGGGGCGCCCAGCACTGGCAGGCCCCGCTGACCGGCAAGAACAAGAAGAACCAGACGACGACTCGCCATGACGCTGCGGCGGTGGCGATCGGCAGGCGCGCCCAGGGGCATGCGATCCGGCGACGGACGGCACCGCCCCCGCACGACCGGAGCGATCGTGCGGGGCATCGGACCGTCCAGGCCGGACCGGATGCTTCTGGGGGTGAGGGACCCCGTCCCCGCATTCCCGGACCACGCACCGGATGCGTGCCGCCCGGATGCGGCGAGCACACGGGCGGCCAGAACGCTCAACACCGTTCGGAGCGTTCGGCTGAGCATGAGCAACTCATGCTCAGCCCCTAGGAACGGTTTTCGCCTCCGGCCCAAGCGGTCAGTGACGACCGCCGACGGTCTTGCGCCAGTGGAAGCCGCCGGGCAGGTTGACCGACAACGTCCGGCGGCCGTCCGCTGTACGCGTCACCCGGAACAGCCTGTTGCCCCAGCTGTGCCCCACGCCGCCGCGGGACAGGTTCAGCCGGAACGGCCCGAACTTGATCGACTTCCGGTAGCTCCAGCCCATCGCATTCCCTCCTATGAGAGCGAGGGCCATCTGCTACCCAGCTGAAGCGCGATATATCGGATTTAGTAATGCCTGTAGTACTTGCGCTTTCCGAACGTTTTACCGACGTGGAAGCCCCCGGGCAGGCGCAGCGAAAGGTGCCGGCGGCCGTCAGGCGTGGTCGTGACGTGGAAGCGCCGGTTGCCGAAACTGTGACCGACTCCGTGTCGCGACAGGTTGATCCGGAACGGTCCCACTTTGATCGACTTGTTGTAGTGCCAGCCCATGTCCCTCCTCCGCAGTGCGCTCACAAGGAAGAACGGCCGAGGCGTCCGCCGAGTTCCGCCGGCGTTCCGGCCGGCGCCTCGAGCGCGTGCGGGTAGGCGCGTTCGGACGGGGCCGGCGTACCCGACGAGCAGGCCCGCCGAGACCGGGGGAGCGTGCCAGAGAGGGGCGGAACCGCGCGAGCAGGAGGTCACGGCGTCGGGGGTGCAGGGGGACGCCGGTCGGGTACGCGCCGCCCGCCCGCGGTGGTGACCTCCAGATGGAGGTCCACCCCGAAACCGGCCCAAACTTTCCGCACGCAACCGGATCTTACGATTGGTCCGGTCACCCGGAATACCGTGGGTGGGCTCGTCGAACCGGAAGGACTCCGACCATGATCGTGATCGCCCATCTGAGCGACATCCACATCGGCGCCACGCCCGGCAGCGTCGACCGCGCCAACGCCGTCATGCGTTACCTCGACGCGCTGCCCGCGGACCTCGACGCGGTGCTGGTCACCGGTGACATCGCCGACCATGGGGTCGCGGAGGAGTACGAGGAGGCGCGCAAGGTGCTCACCTCACGCCACCCCGTCCTGGTCGGCCCCGGCAACCACGACGTACGGGAGGAGTTCCGCCGGGTGCTGCTCGGAGACCCCGGCCCCGGCACCGGTCCGATCAACCAGGTGTATCGCAGCGCCCGGGCGGTCTACGCGATGTGCGACTCGTCCATCCCGCCCCGCCAGAACCCGGGGCACCTGGACGACGAGACGATCGCCTGGCTCGACGGCGTGCTGGAGGAGAGCGATCTGCCGGTGTTCGTGGCGTTCCATCATCCGCCGGCGCTGCTGCACAGCCCGATCGTCGACGCCATCCGGCTGCACCGGCACGAGGCGCTGGAAGAGCTGATCGGCCGGCGCCCGAACGTGGCCGCCGTCCTGGTCGGCCACGCCCACACGGCGGCGGCCACGACCTTCGCCGGCCGCCCGCTGCTGGTGGCGCCGGGGGTCATCTCGACGCTGAAGCTGCCGTGGGAGGGCGCGACGCCGGACCACTGCGCCGATTATGACCTGCCGCCGTCGATCGCGTTCCACGTGCTGGACGACGGCGGCCGGTTGACCACCCACTACCGCGTGATCCAGTAGACGGGGTGACGGCAGGGGGGCGCCGTCCGGCCGGCAGCGGGCGGGATGGTTGCGGCCGGCCGGACGGCGGGTTCGGGCGGGGCGGCGTCGCGGCCCGTGCGGCGCCGCCCCTGTCTCATCGTTCGGTGAGCTCCACGAACGTCACCGAATGGGCGGGGAAGTCGTAGGTGAAGGAGGACGAGAAGCCGTTCGCCCGCCACTCCACCGGCGCGACCCGCTCCGGGTCGGTGATCGAGTTCGTGTCCGACGGCGCCCCGGTCAGCGACGTGACCTTGGCCGTGGACCGGGCCCGGAAGCCGCCGAGGTCGACGCTGCTCCGCACCGCCGTGTCCTGGGCGTTGACGACCTTGAGCGTCAGGGAGTCGCCGTCTCTGGAGACCACCTGGTACAGCGGCTCAACCCGGCCGCTGTCCACGAACTCGCCGGCCTTCTGCCCGTCCAGCCAGGTCGTGATCTTGCGTCCGTTCACCTCGATCTTCAACCGGTAGTCCCGGCCGGTCTCGATGGTGTGGGCGGACGTGGTGATCGACGACTTGCCGCCGTTCACGGCCTTCTCGATGGCGGACTGGGTGTTGTTCCAGCCGCCGAGGTTCCACCAGTAGAAGTTGCCGGTGTCACGCACTCCGAACATCACCAGGAAGCCCTCCGCCCCGCCGGTCTTGCGGGCGGTCACCTCCATCGTGTAGTTCGACCAGTCCGCCGAACCCGCTGTCGACCTGGCGTCCTCGACCTCCGCCGTCTGCGCGTACGCGCCGTCCTGGACGGCCCACGTCCCCAGCCCCGGCGTCCACTGGGACGCGCCCGCCGAGAAGTCGTCCGACAACAGGACGGTGCCGTCCGCCGCGGTGACCTTCACGTCGTCGTAGCGCACCTGGGTGCGCCAGGCGCCCAGGCCCACCGCGCCCTTGATGTCATCCACCGGCCTGGCCTCGGCCTCGAACGCGCTCGGCACCACCCGGTCCCCGACGTTCGTGGAGAACAGGCGCTGGACGTAGTAGCTGGGGGAGCCGTACGCCTGGTCGTTGTCGAACCAGATGAGGTCGGGCGCCCAGTCCACGTAGTCGACGTTGGCCAGCAGCGGCGCGTACGAGGTCAGCTCGACGACGTCGGAGTTGCGCTCGAGGCCCGTGATGTACGACGCCTCCGCCAGCGCGTTGGAGAAGGCGTTGCCGCGCGAGGCGTACTCGCCCACGAACACCTTCGGCCCCTGACGGTCATAGGAGTCGTAGCGGTGGTTGTTGGCCAGGAACCAGTCGGGGTTGTTGTAGTAGTGCTCGTCGACCAGGTCGGCCTTCTGGTCGCGGGCGAACTGCCACATCTGGTCGAACCAGGCGCCCTGCGACGTCTGCCCCGAGTTGCTGATGATCTTGATCTTCGGGTGCTTGGCCCTGATGGCGTCGGCGAACTTCGGATAGTTCGTGAAGAACTCGGGGTAGATCTCCTCGTTCCCGAGCCCGATGTAGTCCAGCCCGAACGGCCGCGGATGCCCCAGCTGGGCGCGCTTCCTGCCCCACTCCGAGGTGACCGGCCCGTTGGCGAACTCGATCAGGTCGAGCGTGTCCTGCACCCACCTGGCCAGCTTGGCCTCGTCGGTCAGCGGCCGGTTCTCGCCGCAGCCGTTGACGCCCACCGACAGCACCGGCAGGGCCTCGGCCCCGATGTCCTCGGCGAACTGGAAGTACTCGTAGTAACCGATGCCATACGACTGGTTGTAGCCCCAGAAGTTGAAGTTGGCCGGCCGCTCCTCGACCGGGCCGATCGTCTCCTTCCACTGGTAGATGCGTCGCCGGTCCTGGTTCTCCGAGTACGGCTCGTAGGTGCCGACGTTGGTGACGCAGCCGCCGGGGAAACGCAGGAACCGCGGCTTCAGATCGGCGATCATCTTCGCCAGGTCCGTCCGCATCCCGTGTCCCCTGAACGTGTCACGCGGGAAGAGCGATACCATGTCCAGGTCGGTGCGCCCGGCCGGCGCCTGGACGACCAGCCGGCCCGCGTCCGTGGTGCCGGACGACACGAACGACGCGGTGTACTTGGCCCAGCCGCCCGCCTTGAGCTGCAGCGTCGCCGTGCCGAGCACGGTCGCGCCGTCCTCGGCGGTGACCGTCAGCGGGCCGCCGTCCGCGCGCCTGGCCCACAGCGACAGGTCGTACCGCTTGCCGGCCTTCAGCGCCAGGCCGCGGTTGAAGCCGGCGTTGCTCACCCCGGCCGTGCCGTCGCCGGACACGTCGAGCCGCAGGTAGTTGCGGTTGCTCGGGTTCAACGGCTCCTCATCGGAGATCGCCGGCGTGGCGGTCGCGCCGCGCTCGGCCTTGCTCCACGCGGTCAGGCCCGTGTAGGAGCGCTCGTCGACGGAGTTGAACTCGAACGAGCGGTTCTGCACCAGCTCGGCGTAGAGCCCGCCGTCGGCGGCGTGGTTGATGTCCTCGTAGAACACGCCGTAGAGGTTGGGGCTGACCTTGGTGCCCTTGGCCTTGGCGTCCACGGTGAGCTTGCCCGAGAGGTAGCCCTCGACCCGGAACTTCGTCGCATCGGTCCCCATGACGAGCTTCCCGTCGCTGACGGAGACGTCGCGGCCGCCCGACGACACGGTGACCTTGCCGCCGCCGGCGTCCCTGAGCTGGAAGACCGACGCCGTCCCGCTCAGCCGGACGTGGCCGGCGGCCTGCAGGAACTTGCCCGTGGCCACGTCCTTCAGCGTCACGCCGTCGCCGCTCGCCGCGGCCGTGAGGGCCAGGCCGGTCATCGGCGGCCGCGCCGAGGCCCGCACCGTGCCGGTCCGGTCGGCCGACAGGTACGGCAGCGTCGGCGCCCGCAACGTGAACGCCCCGGACGGGACCACGGCCCCGCCCTCGGTCGCCTTGATCGCGATGTAGTCGAAGTCGGCGCGCATGGACGTGCCGTTCTGCGCCGAGAGCGCGAACAGCCCGAGCTGCTTGACGTCCAGCCGCGCCGTCATCTTGGACGCCTGCACCCAGGCCGAGCCGTCCCAGTAGGAGGAGACGAACTCGTCGCCGGTGCGCGCCAGCTTGACGATCTCGGCGGCCGAGCCCGGGCGCGCCGCGAAGGCCGAGGTGAAGGCGCCCCCGACCTCGGTGGCCGTCTCGATCACCGGCCCGCCTGCGAACCCGACATGGGCCAGCCCGGCCCGTACGTAGTTGTCCCAGTCCTGCCAGGCCAGCAGGCCCGCGCTCTGGTAGTCGAGCGCGACCGGCGCGTCGAGCTTGGCGACGACCTCGAAGTCGCCGGCGGGGACGTCGACGAGGAAGAGGTTCCTGGCGTTGTTCGTGCCCTGGTGGGTGTCGCCGGCCAGGGTGTCCACGTGCAGCGCGCCTCCCGACACCGACCAGCGGGAGTCGTCGGGTGACAGGACCGTCCAGTCCTCGCCGAGCGTGGTGCCGTCGAACTGGTCGACGACGGCGCCTTCCGGGATGGGATCCGCCAGCGCGGCCGCGGGCGGCGGCGCCACCAGCAAACCCGCCAGGAGCAGGGCCGATAAGGCGATTCGCGTCATGAGTGGGGGGCTCCTCGAGTCTTGTTAACGCTAACATTTAAGTTAGCGTTAACAACAGCGATTCGCGACAAGTTAAGGACTGGCGGACCACGACGTCAAGAGCCGGGCTCACGTAACCCGACCGTAATCCGTCTCCCCTTGACGAGACCCGTTGTTAACGTTCACAGTCGTGGCCAAGCCAGGAAAGGAGCACGCAGTGGGAGCCACGCTGGGGCGTCGCCTGCCGGTCATGGCCGATGTGGCCAAGGAGGCCGGCGTGTCGCATCAGACGGTCTCCCGCGTGCTCAACGATCACCCGAACGTGCGAAGTGAGACCCGCACCCGGGTGCTCGAAGCGATCGACAAGCTCGGCTACCGCCGTAATCTCGTCGCCCGCGCCCTGGTCACGAAGAGGTCGAGGACGCTCGGCGTGGTCAGTTTCGACACCACGCTGTACGGCCCGGCCAGCACGGTGTACGGCATCGAGCAGGCGGCCAGGTCGGCCGGCTACTTCGTCAGCATCGTCAGCCTCAAGTCCATCGACAAGGGCGGCGTCCGCGACGCCCTCGACTACCTGGCCGACCAGGGAGTGGACGGGGTCGTGGTGGTCGCGCCGCAGCGCTCGGCCGCCCGGTCCATGGCGGATCTGCCGCTCGGCATCCCGACCGTCGCCGTCGAAGGCGGCGAGGCGGGGGACATGTCGGTGGTCTGCGTGGACCAGATCGCGGGAGGTAGGCTCGCCACCGAGCACCTGCTGTCGCTGGGCCACGAGACGGTCTGGCACGTCAGCGGCCCCTCCGACTGGCTGGAGGCCGAGGGTCGCGTGGCCGGGTGGCGGGCCGCGCTGGAGCAGGCGGGCCGCGAGGTCCCGCGACCGCTCGCCGGGGACTGGAGTCCGCGCTCGGGATACGAGGCGGGCCGCAGCCTGGCGAGCATGAAGAACGTCACCGCGATCTTCGTCGCCAACGATCAGATGGCGCTCGGAGTGCTGCGGGCGTTCACCGAGCAGGGGGTGAGGGTGCCCGGCCAGGTGAGCGTCGTCGGCTTCGACGACATCCCCGAGTCGGCGTACTTCTCGCCGCCGCTCACGACCATCAGACAGGACTTCGACGCGGTGGGAAGACACAGCATCGAGGTGCTCGTACGGCAACTCGAAGGCGGTCCCCAGGAGCGGGAGCGGCTCGTGGTGCCGCCGGCGTTCGTGTCCAGGGCCAGCACGGCCCGGGCCTCCTAGGCCGTACCGGAAGGCGAAAGCGCTGCATCCGCATGGGATGTTAGCGTTCACAAAGAAGGGAACCCCCCACGTGTTCAAGAGAATCTCGGCGTTGATGCTCGCCGGGCTCACGGCGATGTCGATGGCGGCCTGCGGCAGTGGCGGCAGCACGTCCGCCAACACCGACGGCGGCGGCGACAGCACGATCACCATGGGCTTCTCCCAGGTGGGTGCGGAGAGCGGCTGGCGGACCGCGAACACCAAGTCCGTCCAGGACGCGGCCAAGAACGCGGGCATCACGCTCAAGTTCTCCGACGCCCAGCAGAAGCAGGAGAACCAGATCAAGGCCATCCGCTCCTACATCCAGCAGAAGGTGGACGTCATCGCCTTCTCGCCGGTGGTGGAGTCCGGCTGGGACACGGTGCTCAAGGAGGCGCAGAACGCGAAGATCCCGGTGATCCTGACCGACCGCGCCGTGGACTCCAAGGACACCTCCCTCTACAAGACCTTCCTCGGCTCCGACTTCGTGGAGGAGGGCCGCAAGGCCGGCAAGTGGCTGGTGGAGGAGTACAAGGACTCCACCGACCCGGTGAAGATCGTGGAGCTGCAGGGCACGACCGGCTCGGCCCCGGCCAACGACCGCAAGGCCGGCTTCCAGGAGATCATCCAGCCGGAGTCCAAGTTCCAGATCATCGCCTCGCAGACCGGTGACTTCACCAGGGCCAAGGGCAAGGAGGTCATGGAGGCCTTCCTGAAGTCCCACCCGGACATCGACGTCCTCTACGCGCACAACGACGACATGGGTCTGGGCGCGATCGAGGCCATCGAGGGCGCGGGCAAGGTGCCCGGCAAGGACATCAAGATCATCACCGTGGACGCCGTCAAGGACGGCATGCAGGCGCTCGCCGACGGGAAGATCAACTACATCGTCGAGTGCTCCCCGCTGCTCGGCCCGCAGCTGATGGACCTGGCCAAGAAGGTCGTCAAGGGTGAGCAGGTGCAGGCCCGCGTGGTGACCGAGGAGACCACGTTCACCCAGGAGCAGGCCAAGCAGGTCCTGTCCACCCGTCAGTACTGACGAACCTGGTCCCGCCTGCTCCGGCTGGGTCCTTGGAGGGGGCGTCAGCAGGGCTCGCGGGGCAGTCATCCGCCGCGCACCCCGGCTGGAGTCATGGAACGACTCCAGCCGGAGTGCGGGGCGACCGCGCGGCATAGGGCGACCGAGCCCGCCTCACGAAGTGAGGCCATGACAGAGAAAGGGATGACATGGCTGTACCCGCGCCGGTCCTGACGATGAGCGGGATCGGCAAACAGTTCCCGGGGGTGAAGGCCCTGGACGGCGTGGACCTGAGGCTGCTGCCCGGCGAGGTGCACGCGCTCATGGGAGAGAACGGCGCGGGCAAGTCCACCCTGATCAAGGTGCTCACCGGCGTTTATCCCGCCGACGCGGGCACCATCGTGCTGGGCGGCGCCGCCGTCGCGTTCGGCAGCCCCCTGGAGGCGCAGAAGGCCGGCATCAGCACGGTCTACCAGGAGGTCAACCTCTGCACGAACCTCTCCGTGGCCGAGAACATCTTCATCGGCCGCGAGCCGCGCCGCCTCGGGCGCATCGACTGGAAGCGCATGCGGACCAGGGCGAACGAGCTGCTGTCGCGGCTGGAGCTGAGCCTGGACGTGTCGGCTCCGCTGTCGACGTACTCGCTGGCCATCCAGCAGATGGTGGCCATCGCGCGGGCGATCGACGTCGAGGCCCGCGTGCTGATCCTCGACGAGCCGACCTCCAGCCTGGACGCCGACGAGGTCGCGCAGCTGTTCAGGGTGATGAGGCGGCTCAAGGAGGAGGGCATCGCCATCCTCTTCGTCTCCCACTTCCTCGACCAGATCTACGAGATCTCCGACCGGATGACGATCCTGCGCAACGGCCGGCTCGTCGGTGAATACCTGACCAAGGAGCTCCCGCAGGTCGAGCTGGTCGCCAAGATGATCGGCCAGGAGCTGGCCGCGCTCGAACGCCTCCACGGCGAGGCCAAGGTCTTCGACCGCCCGCTGGTCCAGGCACGCGAGCTGGGCCGTACCGGGGCCATCGAGCCGTTCAGCCTGACCATCCACGAGGGCGAGGTCGTCGGCCTGGCGGGACTGCTCGGCTCCGGCCGTACGGAGATCGCCCGGCTGCTCTTCGGCGCTGACCACGCCGGCATGGGCGAGGTCGCGATCGACGGGTCGCCGGCGTCGCTGCGCACCCCGCGCGCGGCCATGAACCACAAGATCGCGTTCTGCTCGGAGAACCGCAAGGCCGACGGGCTCATCCCCGACCTCACCGTCCGCGAGAACATCATCCTCGCCCTCCAGGCCACCAGGGGCTGGACCCGGCCGGTGCCGCGCGAGCAGCAGGACGAGCTGGTCGGGAAATACACCAAGGCGCTGAAGATCAGCCCGCCCAACCCCGAGCACCTCGTCCGCAACCTCAGCGGCGGCAACCAGCAGAAGGTCGTGCTGGCCCGGTGGCTCATCCTCGAGCCCAGGCTGCTCATCCTCGACGAGCCCACCCGCGGCATCGACGTCGGAGCGAAGACCGAGATCCAGCGGCTGGTGGCCGAGCTGTCCGACGGCGGCATGGCGGTGCTGTTCATCTCCGCCGAGCTGGAGGAGGTGCTGCGGCTCAGCCACAAGGTCGAGGTGCTGCGCGACCGGCGGCTGGTGGCCGAGCTGCCCAACGACGACTCCCTGACGACGGACGTGCTCATGGAAACGATCGCGAGCGGAGGCCGGACCTCATGAGACGGCTCCTGTGGCCGGCGGTGGTCCTCGTGCTGCTGCTGGCACTCAACGTGTTCTTCACGCCCAGCTTCTTCTCGATCGAGGTCAAGGACGGGCATCTCTACGGCAGCCTGATCGACATCCTCAGGTTCGGCGCCCCGCTGATTCTGGTCTCGCTCGGCATGACCCTGGTCATCGCGACCGGCGGCATCGACCTGTCGGTGGGCTCGGTCGTGGCGATCTCGGGCGCGCTGGCGTGCCTGCAGATCAGCCAGGACGCGAGCGTGTTCACCGCCGTGGTGGTGGCGCTCGGACTGAGTGTGGTGCTCGGGGCCTGGAACGGGCTCCTGGTTGCCGGCGTCGGCATCCAGCCGATCATCGCCACGCTGATCCTCATGGTCGCCGGGCGCGGCCTGGCCCAGCTCATCACCGACGGGCAGATCATCACCATCAACAGCCCGGCGTACAAGGTGATCGGCGGCGGCTACTGGCTGACCCTGCCGTTCGGCATCATCCTCGTGATCGCCATGCTGGCGATCACCGCGTTCCTGACCCGGCGGCTGGCGCTGGGCATGCTGATCGAGTCCGTCGGTGGCAACGCCGAGGCCAGCAGGCTCGCGGGCATCCGCTCGCGCGGGATCATCATCATGGTGTACGCGTTCGCCGCCCTGTGCGCGGGCGTGGCCGGGTTGATGATCAGCTCGAACGTCTCCAGCGCCGACGGCAACTACGCCGGCCTGTGGATCGAGCTGGATGCCATCCTGGCCGTCGTGATCGGCGGCACGGCGTTGTCCGGCGGCCGGTTCTCGCTCGCCGGCACCGTGCTGGGCGCGCTGATCATCCAGACGCTGACCACGACCATCTACTCCATCGGCGTGCCGCCGGAGACCACGCTGCTGTTCAAGGCGCTGGTCGTGACGGCCGTCTGCCTCATCCAGTCCCCGTCCTTCCGCGCGAAGGCGTTCCGCCGGCGCGGGCGCACCGCACCGCCCAGCCCGGCATCCGAGGAGAAGGTGCGGGTGACCGCATGACGACGCTCACTGCCGGCCGGATGTCCATTCCGGCCAAGTTCCTGCCGGTCCTCGTGACCGGCTGCCTGTTCGCGGCCATGTTCGTGGTGGGCGGGATCCGCTATGAGGGCTTCGCCACCGGGCAGATCATTCTCAACGTCTTCATCGACAACGCGTTCCTGCTGGTCGTGGCGGTCGGGATGACGTTCGTGATCCTCACCGGGGGCATCGACCTGTCGGTGGGCTCCGTGGTGGCGTTGTCCACGATGATCTCGGCGAGCCTGATGGCGGGGCCCGGCTGGCCGCCGTACCTGGTGGTGCCGCTGGTGCTGGCCATCGGGTCCGGGCTCGGGCTGGTGATGGGCTACATCGTGCACGCCTTCGACATCCAGCCGTTCATCGTGACGCTGGCGGGCATGTTCCTGGCCCGGGGGCTGTGTTACACGATCGGTACGGATTCCATCCCGATCGAGGACCCGACGTTCACGGCGTTCGCGCAGACGCGGATCGACCTGTTCGCGGACATGTGGATCTCACCGAGCGTGATCATCGCCGTGGTGGTCGTGCTCGTGGCGGCGTACGTGCTGCACTACACGCGCCTCGGCAGGTCCGTGTACGCCACTGGCGGCAACGAGCAGTCCGCGGTGCTGATGGGGCTGCCCGTCGGGCGGACGAAGGTCACGGTCTACGCCATCAGCGGGTTCTGCTCGGCGCTCGGCGGCGTGCTGCTGTCGTTCTACATGCTCTCCGGCTACGGTCTGCACGCCGTCGGCATGGAGCTGGACGCGATCGCGGCGGTCGTCATCGGCGGCACGCTGCTGACCGGCGGGAGCGGCTTCCTGTTCGGCACCGTGCTCGGTGTGCTCGTGCTGGGTCTGATCCAGACGATCATCAGCTTCGAGGGCACGCTGTCGTCGTGGTGGACCAAAATCTTCATCGGAATGTTGCTCTTCGTCTTCATCCTCCTGCAGCGCCTGTTCTCCGCCCGATCCAGGCGTTGACCTGCGCTTGAGCGTTACCGGAAAGTTTCCGGGAGGTTATGCTCAATCGTTGACATAGCCTTTGTTAACGATAACAATCGGCGGAAACGAACGCGAATTTTGTTCTGATTCGTCACGTTCTGTGATCGAGTTCGTTGCTCTATCGGCAGCTGCCGTGTTCCAGCGCTGCCGCGACCCCCATCGCAAGGAGAAGACATGAGGTTGGGACGAATCGGGGGCGTGGTGTCGGCCATCGCGCTCGCCGCGACCATGACGGCCTGCGGCTCCAGCCAGAAGACCGTCGACGCCGAGGCCTCTTCCTCCGCGTCCGCCGGCAACGCGGGCGCGCTGATCGGCGTGACCATGCCGACCAAGTCGTCGGAGCGCTGGATCCACGACGGCGACAACGTCAAGCAGCAGCTGGAGAAGCTGGGCTACAAGGTCGACCTCCAGTACGCCGAGAACGACATCCCCACCCAGGCCAACCAGATCGAGAACCAGATCACCAAGGGCGCCAAGCTCCTGATCATCGCCTCGATCGACGGCACCGCGATCACCTCGCAGCTGCAGCAGGCCGCTGACAACAAGATCCCGGTCATCGCCTACGACCGGCTCATCCGCAACAGCCCGAACGTCGACTACTACGCCACGTTCGACAACTTCAAGGTCGGCGTCCAGCAGGCCACCTCGCTGCTCAAGGGGCTGGGCGTCGAGGAGGGCAAGAAGGGCCCGTTCAACGTCGAGCTGTTCGCCGGCTCGCCCGACGACAACAACGCCACCTTCTTCTGGAACGGCGCCATGTCGGTGCTCAAGCCGAAGATCGACGACGGCACCCTCAAGGTCGCGAGCGGCCAGACCGACTTCAAGCAGGCCGCCATCCTGCGGTGGGACCCCGCCACGGCGCAGAAGCGCATGGAGGACATCCTCACCAAGACCTACACCGGTGGCAAGAAGGTCGACGGCGTGCTCTCCCCGTACGACGGCCTGTCCATCGGCATCCTGTCGGCGCTGAAGAGCTCCGGCTACGGCAAGCCGTACCCGATCGTGACCGGCCAGGACGCCGAGCTCCAGTCGGTCAAGTCGATCATCGCCGACGAGCAGTACTCCACGATCTTCAAGGACACCCGCAAGCTCGCCGAGCAGACCGTGAAGATGTCCGACGCCGTGCTCAAGGGTGAGAAGCCCGAGGTGAACAACGAGAAGGACTACGACAACGGCAACAAGGTCGTCCCGTCGTACCTGCTCGACCCGGTGGCCGTCGACAAGGACAACTACAAGGAAGTCATCATCGGCGGCAACTACTACACCGAGGACCAGCTCAAGTAAGGGACTGAGCCCGGGGACCGCGAGGTCCCCGGGCTTTCCCTGAGCGAGGGGCATATGACCGAGCACATCTTGCGGATGAGCGGGATCACCAAGACGTTCCCCGGCGTGAAGGCGCTGCAGGACGTCAACCTGTCCGTCCGGCGGGGCGAGATCCACGCGATCTGCGGTGAGAACGGCGCCGGCAAGTCGACGCTGATGAAGGTGCTGTCCGGGGTCTACCCGCACGGCGAGTACGAAGGTGAGATCACCTTCGAGGGCAGGCGCTGCGAGTTCAGCGGCATCCGCGACAGCGAGCATGCCGGCATCGTCATCATCCACCAGGAGCTGGCGCTCAGCCCGCAGTTGTCGATCGCGGAGAACATCTTCCTCGGCAACGAGCGCGCCAAGCGCGGCATCATCGACTGGAACCGCACCAACTACGAGGCCGACGAGCTGATGAAGCGGGTCGGCCTGCGCGAGAACCCGACGACGCCGATCGCCGACATCGGCGTGGGCAAGCAGCAGCTCGTGGAGATCGCCAAGGCGCTGTCGAAGGAGGTCAGGCTCCTCATCCTGGACGAGCCGACCGCCGCGCTCAACGACGAGGACTCCGCCCACCTGCTGGACCTGCTGCGCGGCCTCAAGGGCGAGGGCATCACCTGTGTGATCATCTCCCACAAGCTCAACGAGGTCACCGCGATCGCCGATGCCGTCACGATCATCCGCGACGGGCGGACCATCGAGACGCTCGACATGGCGACCGACCACGTGACCGAGGACCGCATCATCTCCGGCATGGTCGGCCGCGCCCTCGACAACCGCTTCCCGCCGCACGAGCCCACCATCGGGGACGAGGCGCTGCGCATCGAGGACTGGACCGTCCACAGCCCCAGCCAGCCCGGCAGGAAGGTGGTCGACGGGGCCTCGCTCACGCTGCGCCGCGGCGAGATCGTCGGCCTGGCGGGGCTCATGGGCGCCGGACGCACCGAGCTGGCGATGAGCGTGTTCGGGCGGGCGTACGGCGTGCACATCTCCGGCAAGATCTTCAAGGACGGCCGGCCGGTCGAGATCCGCAACGTGCAGGACGCGATCAGGCACGGCATCGCGTACGCCACCGAGGACCGCAAGCGGTACGGGCTGAACCTCATCGAGGACATCAAGCGCAACATCAGCGCCGCCGGGCTCAAGGGCCTGGCCAAGCGCGGCTGGGTCAACGAGAACGAGGAATACAAGGTCGCCCAGGAGTTCCACAAGAGCATGAACATCAAGGCGCCCAGCGTCGACAGCGTCGTCGGCAAGCTGAGCGGCGGCAACCAGCAGAAGGTCGTGCTCTCCAAGTGGATCCTGACCCAGCCGGACGTGCTCATCCTCGACGAGCCCACCCGGGGCATCGACGTCGGTGCCAAGTACGAGATCTACACGATCATCAACCGCCTCGCCGACCAGGGCAAGGCCGTGCTGGTGATCTCTTCTGAGTTGCCTGAGCTGCTAGGCCTGTGCGACCGCATCTACACGCTTTCCGAGGGTCGCATCACCGGCGAGGTGTCCCGCGAGGACGCCACGCAGGAACGGCTCATGTATCTCATGACCAAGGGACAGGAGAAGCTCTCATGAGCGAGCGCAGCGAGCGAAAAATGGAACACAGCCAGCTGCTGCTCATGCGCCCGACGAAGGCGGGCGCATGAGCAGCATCACGCCCGCCGACGTGCAGGTCGGCGCCAAGGGCGGCGACGGGGGAGCGCCACGGCAGCCGGGCAGGGTGTCGCTCGGCGGGCTCTCGCTGAACCTGCGTTCGAGCGGTATCTACATCGCGTTCGCGCTGATCATCGCGCTGTTCTCGGTGCTGACCGACGGCGCGCTGCTCCAGCCGCAGAACATCTCGAACATCATCGTCCAGAACTCCTACGTCCTGATCCTCGCGATCGGGATGATCCTCATCATCATCGCAGGGCACATCGACCTGTCGGTCGGCTCGGTGGTCGCGGTCACCGGAGCCCTGTCCGCCGTGCTCATGGTGAACATGGGCATGCCGTGGCCGCTGGCCCTGCTGATCACCCTGGTCGCCGGCGCTCTGATCGGGGCCTGGCAGGGATACTGGATCGCCTACTTCGGCATCCCGGCGTTCATCGTGACGCTGGCCGGCATGCTGCTGTTCCGCGCACTGACCCTCACCGTGCTCGGCAACCAGGGCATCGGCCCGTTCCCCGACCAGGTCCGCACGCTGGCCAACGGCTTCACCAACACCTACCTCGGCAACATCGGCCTCGGCCCGCTCGGCGGCGCCGACCTGTTCAGCCTGCTGATCGGCATCGTCGCGATCGCCGGCATGGCGGCCGCGCAGTGGCGCACCCGCAACGCCCGCAAGGGCTACGGGCAGTCCGTCGAGCCGATGGCGCTGTTCGTGCTGAAACTGGCGGCCGGCGCCGCGCTGATCCTCTTCCTGGTCGTGCAACTGGCCCGGTTCAAGAACCTGCCGTGGGTGCTGGTGCTGCTGGCGGTGCTCGTGCTGGCGTACTCGCTGATGGCCAACCGCACGGTCTTCGGCCGGCAGATCTACGCCATCGGCGGCAACCTCCAGGCCGCCGTCATGTCCGGCGTGAAGGTCAAGTCGGTCGTCTTCTGGATCTTCGTCAACATGGGCGTGCTGTCGGCGATCGCCGGCGTCATCTTCGCCGGCCGGCTCAACCAGGCGGGTCCGACCGCGGGCAACAGCTTCGAGCTGGACGCCATCGCCGCGGCCTTCATCGGCGGCGCGGCCGTGCAGGGCGGCGTCGGCAAGGTGGTCGGCGCGATCACCGGCGGTCTGATCATGGCGGTGATCAACAACGGCATGTCCCTGATCGGCTCGCCCAGCGAGCAGGTCATGCTCGTCAAGGGCGCCGTCCTCCTCGCCGCCGTGGCGTTCGACGTGTGGACCAAGCGCAGGGCAGGTGCCTCGCGTTAGCTAAGATCCCCAAAGCCCAGCGAAAGGAGAACCGTGACCACCCCCAAACGTCGCCTCCCGGTCATGGCGGACGTGGCCAGGGAGGCAGGCGTGTCACACCAGACGGTCTCCCGGGTGCTCAACGACCACCCCAACGTCCGGGCCGACACCCGGGCCCGGGTGGAGGAGGCGATCACCCGGCTGGGCTACCGGCGCAACCTGGTCGCCCGGGCCTTGGTCACCAAGCGCTCGAGGACCCTCGGCGTGGTGAGCTTCGACACCACGCTGTACGGCCCCGCCAGCACCATCTACGGCATCGAGCAGGCGGCCAGGACCGCGGGCTACTTCGTGAGCATCGTGAGTCTCAAGTCCATCGACGCCGCCAGCGTGCGTGACGCTCTCGCCTACCTCGCCGAGCAGGGCGTGGACGGGGTCGTGGTGGTAGCGCCGCAGCACTCGGCCTCGCGTGCCCTGGAGAGCCTGCCGGCCGGCATGCCGGCGGTGGCGGTGGAGGGCACCAGGCACCAGGCCGACGTGTCGGTGGTCTGCATCGACCAGGCCGAGGGCGCCAAGCTCGCCACCCGGCACCTGCTGGAGCTGGGCCACGAGACGGTCTGGCACGTCAGCGGCCCTCCGGACTGGATGGAGACCGAGGGCCGGATGGAGGGCTGGCGTGCCGCGCTGAGGGAGGCGGGCCGGCCGGCCCCCGAGCCGCTGGCGGGCGACTGGAGCCCGCGCGCCGGTTACGAGGCGGGCAAGAGCCTGGCCGCGATGGACGGCGTCACCGCCGTCTTCGCGGCCAACGACCAGATGGCGCTCGGCGTGCTGCGCGCGCTCAGCGAGCTGGGCGTGCGGGTGCCCGAGCAGATCAGCGTGGTCGGCTTCGACGACATCCCCGAGTCCGAGTTCTTCTCGCCGCCCCTCACCACGGTCAGGCAGGACTTCGACGTGGTGGGCCGGCACTGCATCGAGGTTCTGCTGCGGCAGATCGATGTGGGCGCCACCGTGTATGAGCGCCTGGTCGTGAGGCCCAGCTTCGTGGTGAGGTCGAGTACGGCCCCTTCCCGGTAGATGATGTGCATGGCCCCCGGAAAAACCCCCTGGAGTTCAATGTGAACGCTAACAATTACGTGGTCGGAGTCGACTTCGGCACGCTGTCCGGGCGTGCGGTCGTCGTCCGCGTGAGCGACGGCGCCGAGCTGGGCAGTGCCGTCCATGAGTACACCCATCGCGTCATCGAGCAGACGCTGCCGGGTTCCGACGTGCGGCTGGGCCCCGACTGGGCGCTGCAGTCGCCGCAGGACTGGATCGACGTACTCAAGATCGCCGTCCCGCAGGCGGTCGCCGCCGCGGGCGTCGACCCCGCGCAGGTCATCGGCATCGGCACCGACTTCACCGCCTGCACCGTGCTGCCGACCACGGCGGACGGAACGCCCCTGTGCGTCGAGACGCCCGAGCTGCCGCACGCCTGGCCGAAGCTGTGGAAGCACCACGCCGCGCAGCCGCACGCCGACCGCATCAACGAACTGGCCGCGCGCCGAGGCGAAAGCTGGCTGCCGCGCTACGGCGGCAAGATCTCCTCCGAGTGGGAGTTCGCCAAGGGCCTGCAAGTGCTCGAGGAGGCCCCCGACGTCTACGCCAGGGCCGAACGCTGGATCGAGGCCGCGGACTGGATCATCTGGCAGCTCACCGGCGTCGAGAGCCGCAACATCTGCACGGTCGGCTACAAGGGCGTCTTCCAGGACGGCGCGTACCCGTCGGAGGAGTTCCTCGCCGAGCTCAACCCCGGGTTCTCCGGCTTCGTCGGCAAGCTCGCCACCGGCCAGGTCGGCGAGAAGGTCAACGGCGTCACGGTGGCCCCGCTCGGCGGCCTCGCCGGCCGCCTGACCGCCCAGGCCGCCGGGTGGACCGGGCTGCCCGAGGGCGTCGCCGTGGCCGTCGGCAACGTGGACGCCCACGTCACCAACGCCGCCGCCGATGCCGTGCGCCCCGGCCAGATGGTGGCCATCATGGGCACCTCCACCTGTCACGTCATGCCCAGCGACCAGCTCGCCGAGGTCCCCGGCATGTGCGGCGTCGTGAAGGACGGCATCGTCCCCGGACTGTGGGGCTACGAGGCCGGGCAGTCGGCGGTGGGCGACATCTTCGCCTGGTTCGTGGACAACTTCGGATCCGAAGGGCATGAGCATCTCACCGCTCTGGCCGAGAAGCAGACGGTGGGCCAGCACGGCCTGGTCGCGCTGGACTGGTTCGGCGGCAACCGCTCGGTGCTCGTGGACCACAACCTCTCCGGCGTGATCATCGGCCAGACCCTGGCCACCAAGCCCGAGGACGTCTACCGGGCGCTCATCGAGTCGACCGCGTACGGCGCCCGCATGATCGTGGAGACGTTCGAGAAGGCCGGCGTGCCCGTCGAGGAGTTCGTCGTGGCCGGCGGCCTGCTGAAGAACCCCTTCCTCATGCAGATCTACGCCGACGTGCTGCGCCGCCCGCTGTCGGTCATCGGCTCCGACCAGGGGCCCGCGCTCGGCTCGGCCATCCACGCGGCCGTGGCCGCCGGCGCCTACCCCGGCATCGAGGCGGCCGCCGCGGCCATGGGCCAGCGCACCGAGGCCGCGTACGTGCCCGACGAGGCCCGCGCCGACGCCTACGACCGGCTCTACGCCGAGTACCGCAGGCTCCACGACTTCTTCGGAGACGGACAGATGCTGCACACCCTCCGTGCGATCAGGAACGAGGCCCACGCGTGAACATGAGGAAGACAGTCGCCGAGCTGCATGCCGAGCTGGTCCGGTACAACCTGGTCGCCTGGACTGCTGGAAACGTTTCCGGCCGGATCCCGGGCGAGGACCTGTTCGTGATCAAGCCGTCCGGGGTCTCCTACGACGAGCTGACGCCGGAGAACATGGTCGTGTGCGACCTCGACGGCAACCTGGTGGAGGGCGAGCACGCGCCGTCCAGCGACACGGCCGCGCACGCGTACGTCTACCGCAACATGCCCGACGTGGGCGGCGTGGTGCACACCCACTCGACATACGCCTCGGCCTGGGCCGCCCGCGGCGAGGCCATCCCGTGCGTGCTGACCGCGATGGCCGACGAGTTCGGCGGCGAGATCCCGATCGGCCCGTTCGCGCTGATCGGCGACGACTCGATCGGCCAGGGCATCGTCGAGACGCTCAAAGGTCACCGCTCGAAGGCCGTGCTCATGCAGAGCCACGGCGTGTTCACGATCGGCAAGGACCCGAAGGCCGCGGTGAAGGCGGCCGTGATGTGCGAGGACGTGGCCCGTACCGTGCACGTGGCCCGCCAGCTCGGCACCCCGCTGCCCATCGCGCAGGACGACATCGACCGCCTGTACGACCGCTATCAGAACGTCTACGGACAGAGGAGCCCGCGTTGAAGATCTGGTTTCTGACCGGCAGCCAGGGACTGTACGGCGAGGACACGCTGCGCCAGGTGGCCGAGCAGTCTCAGCGCATCGCCGAGCAGCTGCCCGTCCCCGTCGACTGGAAGCCCGTGCTGACCGATGCCGCCGCGATCCGGCGGATCATGCTCGAGGCCAACGCGGACGACTCGTGCGCCGGCGTGATCGCGTGGATGCACACGTTCTCCCCGGCCAAGATGTGGATCGCCGGTCTCGACGCGCTGCGCAAGCCGCTGCTGCACCTGCACACCCAGGCCAATGTCGAGCTGCCGTGGGCCACCATCGACATGGACTTCATGAACCTCAACCAGGCCGCGCACGGCGACCGCGAGTTCGGCCACGTGCAGGCCCGCGTGGGCGTGCCGCGCAAGACCGTGGCCGGGCACGTCAGCGACCCGGCGGTGGCCGAGCGCATCATGACCTGGGTACGCGCCGCCAAGGGCCTGGCCGAGGTCCGCACGCTGAAGCTCGTGCGCTTCGGCGACAACATGCGCGACGTGGCCGTCACCGAGGGCGACAAGGTAGAGGCACAGCTGC
Source organism: Nonomuraea sp. NPDC049480 (assembly GCF_044465905.1). Lineage (NCBI taxonomy): Bacteria > Bacillati > Actinomycetota > Actinomycetes > Streptosporangiales > Streptosporangiaceae > Nonomuraea > Nonomuraea sp. NPDC049480. The sequence goes on along the minus strand of NZ_JBITMD010000002.1, from coordinate 832,994 downwards.
GCTTCGGCGTCTCGGTCAACACCTACGGCGTCAACGACCTGGTCGAGGTTGTGGACGCGGTCTCCGACGCCGACGTCTCGGCGCTGGTGAAGGAGTACGAGGAGCTCTACCAGGTCGCCCCCGAACTGCTCGGCGAGCGCAACGAGTCGCTGCGCTACGCGGCCAGGATCGAGCTGGGCCTGCGGAGCTTCCTCGAGTCCGGCGGCTACAAGGCGTTCACCACGAACTTCGAGGACCTCGGCGGCCTGCGCCAGCTCCCCGGCCTGGCCGTGCAGCGGCTCATGGCCGACGGGTACGGCTTCGGCGGCGAGGGCGACTGGAAGACCTCGGTGCTGGTACGCACGCTCAAGGCCATGACGCCCGGCGGGACGTCGTTCATGGAGGACTACACCTACGACCTGACGCCCGGCCAGGAGCTCATCCTCGGCGCGCACATGCTGGAGGTCTGCCCGTCCATCGCGGCAGGCACGCCGTCGTGCGAGATCCACCCGCTGGGCATCGGCGACAGGGAGGACCCGGTCCGGCTGGTGTTCGACGCCGAGCCCGGGCCCGGCATCGTGGTCGGCCTGGCCGACATGGGCGACCGGTTCCGCCTGGTGGCCAACGAGATCGACCTCGTGGCGCCGCCCCAGCCGCTGCCCAAGCTGCCGGTGGCCCGCGCGGTCTGGAGCCCGCGCCCCAACCTGCGCACGTCCACGGAGTCGTGGCTCACCGCGGGCGCCCCGCACCACACGGTGCTGTCCACGGCCGTCGGCCGGGAGGAGCTGACCGACCTGGCCGACATGCTGGGCGTGGAGCTGCTGGTCATCGACGCCGGCACGACGACCGAACGGTTCACCAAGGAGCTGCGCTGGAACCAGGCGTACTTCCGCCTGGCCCAGGGCCTGTAGTCGCTTCAGTCCTCTTCGGCGGGTTTCTCGGGTGCGTTCCTGCGCTGCTCCTCGGCGCGCTCGCGGCAGCGGCGCAGGAACTCCTCATCGTCGTCCGGGCTGGTGGCGGCGAACCGGCCCGGGCGGTCGTACTCCGGGAACGCGCTGGGCCGCGTGGGCGTCTGCGCCCGCTCCGGCCGCCCCGCCACCAGCCACGCGACCGAGCCGACCAGCGGGAACAGCAGCACGATCACCACCCAGCCGATCTTGGGCAGGTTGCGGCAGAGCGTGTCCGGTGTGGTGATCACATCGAAGAGGCAGTACAGCCAGAGCACGAGCGTGACCAGGCCGATGACCTCATACAGGTAGAGCACGGCACACCTCCGTCAACGGCTCATGAAACTAGCGGTACCCGGTCGGGCTCGGCAAGGCGGATTGTGGGAGGGTAAGGCGTGACGCTGACCAATTGGGCGGGAAATACTGCATTTCGGGCGCGAGACGTTCACCATCCGACCTCGCTCGACGAGCTCCAGCGGCTCGTCGCGGCCAGTCCCCGGGTCCGGGCGCTGGGGAGCGGCCACTCGTTCAACGACGTCGCGGACACCACCGGCGACCTCGTGGTCCTCGACCGGATGCCGGACGCGGTGGAGATCGACAGCTCGGCGGCCACGGCGCGGGTGCCCGCGCGCATGACGTACGCGCGGCTGGCCCCCGTCCTGCACCAGGCCGGATTCGCGCTGGCGAACCTGGCCTCGCTGCCGCACATCTCCGTGGCCGGCTCGGTCGCGACCGGCACGCACGGCTCCGGCGACGCGATCCCGGGCCTGGCCGCCGCTGTGTCCGCGCTCGACCTGGTCACCGCCGACGGCTCGGTGCTGACCCTGGCGCGCGGCGACGCCGACTTCCCCGGCGCGGTGGTGGCGCTGGGCGCGCTCGGCGTCGTCACCTCGCTGACGCTCGACCTGGTGCCCGCCTTCGAGGTACGCCAGTACGTCCGCGAGGGCCTGTCCACCGACGCGCTCGCCGACTTCGACGAGATCTCCGCCGGCGGCTACAGCGTCAGCCTGTTCACCGACTGGCGCGACACCCGCGTCTGGCTGAAGCGCACCGACGAGCTGGCCAGCCCCGACTGGTACGGCACCCGCCCCGCCGACGCCCCGCGCCACCCGCTGCCGACCATGCCCGCCGACAGCTGCACCGTCCAGCTCGGCGTGCCGGGACCGTGGCACGAGCGGCTCCCGCACTTCCGCCCCGACTTCGAGCCGAGCGGCGCGGGCGACGAGCTGCAGTCGGAGCTGATCCTGCCGCGGGAGCACGCGGTCAAGGCGCTGCGGGAGCTGTACACGATCGGCGACCGCATCCGGCCCGTGCTGCAGATCTCGGAGGTGCGCACGATCGCCGCCGACGACCTGTGGCTCAGCCCCTTCCGCGGGCGCGACAGCGTGGGCATCCACTTCACCTGGGTCAAGGACCCGGCCGGCGTGCTGCCGGTGCTGGAGCTGGTGGAGGAGACGCTGGCGCCGTTCGACCCCCGCCCGCACTGGGGCAAGCTGTTCACCCGGTGGCCGTCCTGCCCGGACCGCTTCCGCGCGCTGGCCGGGCGGCTGGACCCGGCGGGCAAGTTCGCCAACGACTTCACCCGGATACTTCTGGAAGCGTAGGAGTCCGCGGAGCGGCTGCGCCCCCGGACGTAGCCGCTCACCGGTCCTCAGGACGATGTGCCGGGCCCGCCGGTCGGCGATCGTGGTGGCATGACCGATCACCCGTTCAGATTCGGCGCGGTCGCCGGGCAGGCGCCCGACGCCGGCGCGTGGGCCGCACTTGCCCGCCGGGCCGAGGACCTCGGCTACGCCACGCTGCTGGTGCCCGACACGCTCGGCACCTTCTCCCCGTTCAGCGCCGCCGCCGCGGCGGCCGCGGTCACGAGGACCCTGCACGTCGGCACGTACGTGCTGAGCGCCGCCAACCGCACGTCCCGCGCCGTGGCGTGGGAGACCACCACCCTGCAGACCCTCTCCGGCGGCCGGTTCGAGCTGGGCCTCGGCGCCGGCAGGCCGGACGCCGAGCGGGACGCCGCCGAGCTCGGCGTCAGGTTCGGCACGCCGAGCGAGCGCATCGAGCGGCTCTCCGAGACCATCGACGCCGTCAAGGACGCCCGGATCCTGGTCGCCGCGTCCGGCACCAGGCTGCTCCGGCTGGCCGCGGCCAAGGCCGACACGATCGCCCTCGGCGTGCCGCCGCACTCCACGGAGGACCAGGTGGCGGCCAAGGTCGACGAACTGTACGAGCTGGCCGGCGACCGCTTCCCCGACCTGGAGCTCGGCATGAACCTCGCGGCCGCCGGCGGCGAGCCGCCCGCCTGGCTCGGCGCCCTCGGCGCCACCGCCACCGGCGTGCTCAGGGGCACGCCCGGCGAGATGGCCGACGTCCTGCGCCGGCGCAGGGACCGGCTCGGCGTCTCCTATGTCTCCGTGAACGCTCAATACCTGGACGCCTTCGCACCGGTGGTGGAACGTCTCGCCGGTACCTGACGTCATCTGACAGGTATGACTGTCACCATGGTTCCCATGAACGCCAAGGGAACCTTCGACACCGCCGGCTGGGACGCCAAGCCGCCCTACGACGACCGTGACGGCGTCACGCTCGGGCTCGTCACCATGACCAAGACCTTCCATGGAGACCTGACCGGCACCAGCGTCGTCACCCTGCTGGTGGCGACGACCCCGGTCGAGAGCTCGCGTTCGTACGTGGCCCTGGAACGCGTCGAGGGGACCCTGGACGGCCGCTCCGGGAGCTTCGTCGTCCAGCACAACGCGGTGAGCGACGAGGGCGAGCAGGCGCTGCGCATCTCGGTCGTGCCGGACTCGGCGACGGGGGAGCTGCGCGGCCTGAGGGGCGAGATGGACGTCATCATCGCCCCTGACGGCGGTCACTCCTACACCTTCGACTACCGGCTCTGATCACCGGTGCGGTCGCACTGGGCATGGGGGCCGGAGCCGGACGAGTCCGCGTTGAGGGAGACCGCCCGCCTGTTCGCCGGGCACACCGGGCTGGGCGACCCATCCGCGTGGGAGCCGCCCGCGCCCTTCTCCCCGTCGCTGCTGCCGGCTCCACGGCTGCCCGCGCCCGCTTTCTGCACCGCCGACCCCTTTGAACGGGCCGTGCGTACTTACGGGCAGGCGTACCGGGACCTGATCCGCGCCTACCGCGGCGACTTCGCCAACGCCCCCGACCTGGTCGCGCTGCCCCGCGACGAGGACGAGATCGTCCGGGTGCTGGAGTGGGCCGCGGACCGGGGAGTGGCGGTCGTGCCCAGAGGCGGCGGGACAAGCGTGGTGGGCGGTGTCGAGGCCCGCTTCGACGGCCCGTCGGTGTGCCTCGACCTCGGGCGCATGAACCGCGTCCTGGAGGTGGACCCGGTGTCGGGAGCCGCCCTGGTGGAGGCCGGGGCCACGGGCCCGGTGCTGAACGCCGGGCTGCCCGAGGGGCTGCAGCTGAGGTTCTTCCCGCAGTCGTACGAACTGTCCACGCTCGGCGGCTGGATCGCGACCCGCGCCGGCGGCCACTTCGCCACCCTGCACACCCACATCGACGACCTGGTGGAGTCGATTCGCGCGATCACGCCCGCCGGCGGCGTCTGGGAGTCGCGCCGGCTGCCCGGCTCCGGGGCCGGCCCGTCCCCGGACCGCTGGCTGCTCGGCTCGGAAGGCGCTCTGGGCGTGATCACCCGGGCCTGGGTCCGCGTGCAGCGGCGGCCCGCGTACAAGGCGTCGGTGCCGGTGATGTTCGCCGAGTGGCGTGCCGGGGTGGCCGCCGTCCACGACCTGGCGCAGTCGGGCCTGTACCCGTCGAACTGCCGCCTGCTGGACGCCCGCGAGGCCGCGCTGACCTCCGGGGGCGACGGCCGGCACGCCCTGCTCATCGTGGGGTTCGAGTCGGCCGGCCACCCCGTGGGGGCCTGGGTGGCGCGGGCGCTGGAGATCACCTCGCGGCACGGGGGCGTGGCCGGCGAGGCCCGGCAGGACAAGGAGTGGAAGGGCGCGTTCACGCGCATGCCGTACCTGCGCAACGCCTACCCCGGCCTCGGGGTGATCGCGGAGACGTTCGAGACCGCCGTCACGTGGGACCGCTTCCCGGCCCTGCACGAGGCCGTCATGGCGGAGGCGGACGGGAGCGCCACGTGCCGTCTGGCCTTCGCCTATCCCGACGGCCCCGCGCCGTACTACACGGTGCTGGTCCCCGCCGTGCGGGGCGCGGAGGCCGAGCAATGGGACGAGCTGAAGCGCCGCTTCTCGGAGACCGTTCTCCGCATGGGCGGCACGATCACCCACCACCACGCCGTCGGCCGCGACCACCGTCCCTTCTACGACCGGCAGCGCCCGGACGCCTTCGCGCTCGCGCTGCGGGCCGCCAAGGACGCCCTGGATCCGCGCGGGATCCTCAATCCGGGGGTGCTGATCTGAGAGGGACCGTCGGGTAACGTACCGACCAGCCGGTACGTCGTGGGAAGGGAGCGCCGCCGTGTGGGACCCCGAGCTCGCCGAGCTGAAGCGCCGCAGGGAGCTGGCCGAGCGCATGGGCGGCGAAGAGCGGGTCGCCCGCCAGCACGCCACCGGCCGCCTCACGGTCCGCGAACGCCTCGCGGCCCTCACGGACTCCTGGCAGGAGATCGGGGCGCTGGCCGGCCACGCGACCGGGGAGACCGTCACACCGTCGAATGTGATCATCGGCCGGGCGCGGGTCGGCGGGCGGCGGGTGGTGGTGGCGGGCGACGACTTCACCGTGCGCGGCGGGGCCGCCGACGCCGCCATCCACGACAAGCAGGTCCTGGCCGAGCGCATGGCGGGCGAGATGCGGGTGCCGCTCATCAGGCTCATCGACGGGACGGGCGGCGGGGGCAGCGTCAAGCAGCTGGAGGAGTACGGGCGGACCTACGTCCCCTACAACCCCGGCTGGGACCAGGTGGTGGCGAACCTCGGCCGCATCCCGGTGATCGCGCTGGCCCTGGGCCCGGTCGCCGGGCTCGGCGCGGCCCGCCTGGTCACCTCGCACGTCTCGATCATGGTGAAGGAGCTCTCCCAGGTGTTCATCGCCGGCCCCGCCGTGGTGGAGGCCGGGATGGGGGAGAGCGTGGGGAAGGAGGAGCTGGGCGGCTGGCGCACGGTCGCGGCGGCCGGCACGGTGGACCTGGTCGCGGCCTCGGAGCCGGAGGCGTTCGCCCTGACCGGACAGGTGCTCGGCTATCTGCCGCAGAGCGCCTGGCACTCACCGCCGGTCGCCGATGCGGCCGACGCCCCGGACCGGACCTCGCCCGAGCTCCGCGACCTTGTCCCCAGGGAGCGCCGCCGGCCCTACGACATGCGCCGCATCCTGGACCTGGTCTTCGACACCGGCAGCGTCCTGGAGCTGGGCCGGAGGTTCGCCCCCTCCATGATCACCGCGCTGGCCCGCCTGGACGGCCGTCCGGTGGCGGTGCTGGCCTCCGACCCCCGCGTCTACGGCGGCGGCATGACCGCCCAGGGATCGGACAAGATGGCCAGGTTCGTGGACTTCGCGGAGACCTTCCACCTGCCGGTCGTGCACCTGGTGGACCAGCCCGGCTTCGTCATCGGCACGGCCGCCGAGAAGGCCGGCACGATCAGAAGGGGTGCCCGCGCCCTGGCCGCGGTCTACCAGTCGACCGTGCCCTGGGCCTCGGTCCTGGTACGCCGCGTCTTCGGCGTCGCCGGCGCCGCCCACCGGCCGCACGACAGATACACGCTCCGGGTGGCCTGGCCGTCGGGCGACTGGGGGTCGCTGCCGATCGAGGGCGGGCTGGAGGTGGCCTTCAAACGCCTTTTGGCGGAGGCGGGCCCGGACGCGGCGGCGCTGAAGGCGGAGATCGCCGAGCGTCTGGAGGCGGTCAGATCGCCGTTCCGTACGGCGGAGGCGTTCCTGGTGGAGGACATCATCGACCCGGCGGAGACGCGCCCGGTGCTGACGGACTGGATCAAGGACGCGTACGCCGTGCTGGACCTGGGTCCGCGCGGCACGACCCGTCCCTGACGGCACTACGCGAAGAACGACCGGAGCACTTCGGCGACGCGCTCCGGGCCGCCGCGGTGGTTGAGCGGCGCTTCGTGGCCCACACCCCGGAGCGTGACGCGCCGGGCGTGCGGCAACGCTCGCTGCAGCGCGTCGAGCGCCTTGTGGACGGGGGGCGGAGTCCTGTCGCCCTCCACCATGAGAACCTCCGCACGAAGCTCGGCGTAGCCGTCGCCGGCCGCCATCTCCTGGAAGATCTGCACGTCGAGGCGCTGCAAGGGGATGAGCTCCGTCAGGGACTGCTCGTCCGGCCCGACGGATGCGGCCCGTCGGCGCAGGAGCCGGTCGATCATCGGCACCAGCAGCCACCGCGGGAGCGCGGCGACCTTCCTGCTCGCCCGCGTCCCCTTGCTGAAGGTGACCATCGCGGCGGCCAGCTCGCCTCGGTCCAGCTCGCGCTCGAACCGGGGGATCCACGACATCGAGAAGGCGCCGTACATGGAGAGCGCCGGTTCGTACACGGCCACCTTGCGGACACCCGGGAGCGTCTTCGCCGCCTGCAGTGCGATGAGCCCTCCGGAGCTGTGCCCGAACACCAGGTGCGCGCCGGTCTCCGCCAGCAGGGCCTCGACGTCCTCGCACTCCCTGGCCATGTCGTACGTCTCGCCGGGCGGCCCGCTGCGTCCGCGTCCACGCCGGTCGGGCACGTACACGGTGAAGGTGCGGGAGAGCGCGTCCGCCAGCTCGGTGTAGTGCTGCGCGGCGAGGTAGCCGCCGCTCACGACGATCAGGCCGGGCCCGTCGCCGCCGAACCGCCGGTATCCGATCGTCGTGCCGTCGGCCGAGGTCACGGCGCCATAGGTGTACGGGATGACGGTGGTGGTCATGTTCGACGCTCCTTAGCGGTGCTAAGTCCTGTATAGACTTAGCACCGCTAAGGAGTCAAGCCGTCGCCTTCGGAAGGTCAAGCCGGAGACGTCAGCGTGCGCGGGCCCAGCAGGCCGGGGCGCTGCGGAATGACGTCGGGCCGATCGACCTGGCGTTCTTCATGATGGCCAACTCGCGGGTGGCGGAGGCCGAGCCCGAGCAGTGGCGGCGCCATTTCACGCTCATGCTCGACGCCCTGCGCGCCGCACCGCGAGGCGGCCCGGCGGCGCGTTAGATGTTCTCCTCGTCCAGCAGGCGCCGGATCCGGTCCATGAGCCGCGCCACCACCCGGTTATCAGAATTGTCCAGATGAGTAGGCGATAATTGTCCGCTGCTTCATGTCAGAAATGTCCCCAGATGAGGTCGGCCGGCGCTCGCTGACATGCACTGCCGCCGGAAAACAGGTGGCCCTGACGGGCAGTCCGTGAAACCGTCAGGGTCTGATGATCCGATGGACCGAGGCGGGGCGGGAACGGTCGGCGGCCTGGCGTTCGGCGCTGGGCGCGCCGCCGCCGGAGCGCGTGGTGGTCGCCGACGACCGGATGAAGGCCGCCACCGCCTACCGCCTGGCCTGCGAGGGCACCGCGCTGCTGTGGCGCGGCGACTTCCAGAACGCCCGCCAGCTCCTCAATGCCATGGCCCGCCGCTGCAAGCCCGCCGCCCCTGGCTCCGGCTTCCACCGCCACCGCCAGGCCCAGTCCCAGCGCGCCCGCACGCTCGGCATGCTGCTCGTCCCGTACGACGCCGGCCACGTCGTCCCGCTGCGCAGGGCGCCGGACGTGCGGGAGGCCTGCGCCGAGGTGTACGGCCCCGAGGCGCCCCCGGGCGTGGGCCGGCTCCGCGAGCTGCTCGGACTGATCGGGGCCCACGAGTGGCGCAGGAAGGGCGTGCACGTCCCCGCGCTGGGCGCCCGCGTGCACCCGTACCATGGCGTGTTCTCCCCGATCAGGGGTGAATACGTCGATCTGGTCGCCGAGGCGCCGCTGCCCGGCGACCGGCTGGCGTTCGACATCGGCACGGGCACCGGGGTGCTGGCGGCGGTGCTCGCCAGGCGCGGCGTCCGGCACGTCGTGGCCACCGACCTGGACCAGCGGGCGGTGGAGTGCGCGGCGGACAACGTGGCGCGGCTGGGGCTGGACGACCAGGTGGAGATCGTCCGGACCGACCTGTTCCCGCCGGGGCGGGCGCCGCTCGTCGTCTGCAACCCGCCGTGGCTGCCCGCCAAGCCGATCTCGCCCCTCGACCACGCCGTCTACGACCCGGGAGGGCGGATGCTGCAGGGGTTCCTGAGCGGGCTGGCCGAGCATCTCGAGCCGGGGGGTGAGGCGTGGCTGATCCTGTCCGACCTGGCCGAGCACCTGGGGCTACGGGAGAGGGGCGAGCTGAAGGTCGCGTTCGAGGGGGCCGGGCTTCGGGTGGCCGGCCGCCTGGACGCCGTGCCGCGTCACAGCCGGACGAAGGACATGACGGATCCGCTGCACGCGGCCCGCGCCGCCGAGGTGACGTCGCTCTGGCGGCTCACCCGCTGAACGCCTTCCGGTACGCCGACGGCGACGTCCGCATGGCCCTGGTGAAGTGGTGCCGGAACGTCACCGGGCTCTCGAACCCGACCGCCGCCCCGATCTCCTCCACCGGCGCCGCCGTGGACTCCAGCATCGGCAGGCTGGCCGCGACCCGCTGCGAGATCACCCACCGCAGCGGGCTGGTGCCGGTCTGCCGCTTGAAGTGCCTGATGAACGACCGCTGCGACATGCTCGCCACCCCGGCCAGGTCCGCCACGCTGATCGGCTGCGCCAGGTGGTCCATGGCCCACGACATGGCCCTGGCCACCGCGTCGTCGTCCTCCACCGCCGTGACCGCGGCCTCGATGAACTGGGCCTGGCCGCCCTCCCGGTGCGGCGGTATGACCAGGCGGCGGGCGACGGCGTTGGCGACGCCGGGGCCGTGGTCGGTGCGTACGAGGTGGATCAGCAGGTCGAGCCCGGCGGCGCTGCCCGCGCTGGTCAGCACGTCGCCGCCGTCCACGTACAGGACCGACGGGTTGACCCGCACCGCGGGGTAGCGCTCCTGGAGCAGGTCGGCGTACTTCCAGTGGGTGGTCGCCGCGCGCCCGTCCAGCAGCCCGGCGGCGGCCAGCGCGAACGCGCCCGAGCAGATCGACACCAGGCGCGCGCCGCGCGCGTGCGCCCGCCGCAGCGCCGCGATCAGCTCCCCGGACACCCGCCCCCGGACGTCGGCCACCCCGGGGACGATCACCGTGCCGGCCCCGGCCAGCACGTCCAGCCCATGCTCCGCCCGCAGGGTGAACCCGCCCACCACCCGGAGCGGCTCCAGCGTCTCCGCGCACACCCTGAGGTCGTACCAGGGGACGTCCAGCTCGGGCCGGGGCAGCCCGAACAGCTCCACGACGCAGCCCAGCTCGAACGGCGCCATGCCGTCGAAGGCCAGCACGGCCACCCTGTGGGGCCGGGACGGGTCGGGCAGCGGCATGCCCGCATGTTAGCCGGGCCCGCTCAGCGGCAGGAATGCTATATGCACATTTCGGGAGTACAGACTGTTTTGCCTGATCACCGCTACGAGCAGGCGGAGATCACCGAGGCGTTCTCCCGGCTGACCCACTGCGACGAGGACCTCCTGCGACGCTTCCACGCCGCGACCGGCGTGACGGGCCGCAACCTCGCGCTCCCGCTGGAGGACTACGCCAAGCTGGACTCCTTTGCCCGCGCCAACGACATGTACGTCGAGATCGCCCTCGACCTGGCCGAGCAGGCGCTGAGAGGCGCGCTCGCCAAGGCCGGCATACGCGCCGAGAAGGTCGATCACCTGCTGTTCTGCTCCACCACGGGCCTGGCCACGCCCTCGCTGGACGCCCGCCTGGCGCAGCGGGCCGGGTTGCGGCCGGACGTCAAGCGGGTGCCGGTGTTCGGGCTCGGCTGCGCGGCGGGCGCGTCCGGGCTGGCCCGCCTGCACGACTACCTGCGCGGCTGGCCCGGCGACGTGGCGGCACTGGTCTGCGTGGAGCTGTGCTCGCTGACGATCCAGCGCGACGACACCTCGATCGCGAACCTCGTGGCCAGCGGCCTGTTCGGGGACGGCGCGGCGGCCGTCGTGGCGACCGGGCGCGGCCCCGGACCCGAGGTCGTGGCCACCCGCAGCCACCTCTACCCCGGCACCGAGCAGCTCATGGGATGGGAGGTGGGCGAGCACGGGTTCCGCATCGTGCTGGACCCGGAGCTGACCGGCTTCGTGGAGCAGGTGCTGGCCGCCGACATCAGGGCCTTCCTCACCGACTACGGCCTGACTCCCGACCAGGTCGCCACCTGGATCTGCCACCCCGGCGGACCCAGGGTCATCGAGAAGATCGTGGACATGCTCGGCCTGCAGCCCAGGGCGCTCGACGTGACCTGGCGGTCGTTGCGCGAGCACGGCAACCTGTCGTCGGTCTCGGTGCTCCACGTGCTGCAGGAGACCCGCGGCCGGCCGGGGACGCCCGCGGTGCTGCTCGCCCTGGGGCCCGGCTTCTCCGCCGAGCTGCTCCTGCTCCACTGGTGAGCGCCTGCCCGGTCCTGATCGGGCTGGTCGTGCTGGAGGCGCCCGCCGAGGTCTGTCGCCCACGGCTGTGATCCGGCCGGGGCCACCGGGCGGGATCCGGATGGGAAACCGTGACCTGCTCAGCGGCGGCGGCTGGCCGGGCACCTCATCTGCACCACTGGTCACAACTGATCACGTATCGATCGCGGTTTGTACTCGCTTGCGTCACCGGCCCGGCCGCTGAAGACCTGCTGCCGTCGTAGGGGGCGGAGGTGGTTCAGATGAGAATTCGTCCTTTGGCGGTCGGTGCCGGGCTCGCTGTCGTCCTCGCCCTCGCCGCGTGCGGTGGCGGGGCCGGCACGGCGACCAGTGCGGAGAACGCCGCCCCGCAGTACCGGAAGTCGGCCCCGTCACCGCAGTCGCCCGGCGAACAGCCCGCCCAGGAGAACGCCGAGCAGGACACGACCACGGCCCAGATCTCCACGTTCGCGCTGGACGTGGACACCGCCTCGTACAGCTACGCCCGCCGTACCCTCCAGGAGGGCCGCTGGCCGGCGCCCGGCGAGATCCGGCCCGAGGAGTGGGTCAACGCGTTCAAGCAGGACTACGCGCAGCCGCCGGACGACGGGTTCGCCGTCCACGTGGACGGCGCGAAGCTGCCCGCCCGCGACGAGGCCGTGCTGCGCGTGGGCCTGCAGACGCGCGGATCCGGCGCGGCGGCGCGGCGGCCCGCCAACCTCACGTTCGTGATCGACGTGTCCGGCTCGATGTCCGAGGCGGGACGCCTCGACCTGGTCAAGTCGGCCCTGCTCACGCTGCTCGACCAGCTCGCGCCCGGCGACCAGGTGTCGATCGTGGCGTTCAGCGACGACGCCGAGGTGATCGCGTCGATGACCCCGCTGACGGCCAGGGACGAGCTGAAGAGCGCGGTGAACCGGCTCGTCATCGACGGCGGCACGAACCTCGAGGCCGGCCTGGTCACCGGGTACGAGGAGGCCTCCAAGGCGTTCCGCCCGGCCGCGACCAACCGGGTCATCCTGCTCTCCGACGGCCTCGCCAACCAGGGCAGCACCGAGTGGCAGACCATCCTGGACCGGGTCAAGGAGCACGCGGGCAAGCAGGTCGCGCTGCTCACCGTGGGCGTCGGCCGGGACTACGGCGACGAACTGATGGAGCAACTGGCCGACAACGGCGACGGCATGGCCGTGTACGTCAGCAGCCAGGAGGAGGCCGACAAGATCTTCACCACCCAGCTGCCGGCCACCATCGAGCTGCGCGCCCGCGACGCCAAGGCACAGGTCGTGTTCAACCCGTCGGTCGTGGAGGGCTACCGGCTCATCGGGTACGAGAACCGTGCGCTGACGACGGAGGAGTTCCGCGACGACACCCGCGACGGCGGCGAGATCGGCCCGGGGCACTCGGTCACGGCCCTCTACTCCGTCCGGCTCAAGCCCGGCGCGTCGGGGCAGCTCGTCCAGGCGACCGTGCGCTGGCAGGACCCCGACACGCGGGCCGCCTCCGAGGCGAGCAAGTCCCTGCAGGCGGGGGATCTGGTCGAGGGCGTGTGGGAGAAGGGGACGCCGATCCGGCTCCAGGTGGACGTGGTCGTGGCGGCGTTCGCGGTCTTCCTGCGGGACAAGGAGGCGTTCGGCCTGGATCTGCCGACGCTGGGCGAGCACGCGGCGCGGCTGGCGACGGCCTCCGAGGACCCGATGGTGACCGAACTGGCCGCGCTCATCGACAAGGCCCGCGCGGTCGGATAGCCGGTCGCTCGGGTGGGCCGAGTGGCCCGAAGACGGAGACGCCGGTCGTGCCTGCCCGAGGGCGGGCACGAGCCGGTGGCCGGCTTTTACGGAACTCTGGAACGTGCTTTCGCGGTCGTGGAGTCGGCTAAACTCATACAAGCGGCAAGGGGCTATAGCGCAGTTGGTAGCGCGCCTCCATGGCATGGAGGAGGTCTGGGGTTCGAATCCCCATAGCTCCACCCGATCAACCGCCTCTTACTTACGGAACCGTAGGCAAGGGGCGGTTTCGCATGTGGCCACTCATCGATTGACGCGATCGCCCGGCTCGGCTGGATGGCTCAGCGCGGGTATTCCGCCGGAGCAGGCCCGGCCAGTGTGGTTGCGCGGGCGGTCATCTCGGCCGCCTTCGCATGGTCGCCGGGCCGGTCGCGGTGCAGGAGGGTGGTGGCAAGCTCGCGTGCGCTCGCCGCGGCGAAGGGCCGGAGGCCGGCGTCCTCGTTGCGCAGCAACGCCGCCTCGAGGTGGTCCACGGCGCCGTTCAGGTCGTCGCAGGCCCTGGCCAGCAGGCCGACATGATGTCCGGCGAAACCCGCGAAGGTCACCCCCGTGCCGCCGATCACGATCCGGTCCGCGTAGGGCGCCAGCTGTGTGAACAGTTCGCGCGTGGCCTCAGGCGGCGCGAGTGCGGACCACAGCTCCGCCCGGACCGCCTGATGCGTCAGCCACATGTAATCCAGGGGCACGTCCGGCTGCTGCCGCCACGGACCGAGCGCGGACCGCGCCTGCTCGCTTCGGTCTGAATGCAGCAAAGCGAGTGCGTGCAACTCGTGCAGCAGGGGGAGACCGGTGACGGAGGCGGCCTCGGCCAGCAGACGCTCGATCGCCGGCAGCGTGCCTCGCGCCAGGTTCAGCGTCGCCGCCACCGCGATGGGCACCTCGGCGGCGCCGGCGACAGTCGTGGCCGAGTGAAACTCGCGCGCCTTGGCCGTCGCCTGCTCCGCTTCGGCGAACCGGCCGCGGGCGGCGGCGACGATCGCGTCGGCCCAGTTGAGCGCGACCAGCGCCGGGGCAAGCCCGTGCGTCTGCGCCAGCTCCCGCGCGTGCCGGTAGTCCCGCAATCCCGCACCGACGTCGCCCTGCTCGATCTGGTCACGTCCGCGGAACACCAGCGCGCGGGCGACGGCGGCCGGCTCGTCCGCCGACTTGACCAGGTCGACGAGTTCGCGCGCCGCCGACAGCCGCTCGGTCAACAGGTGCGGTCGCTCGTAGGCGACATGGCGGAGCTCGAGCACGCGGGCCAGATCGGCCCGGCTGCCATGGGTCCGAGCCAGGGCCTCGGCCTCCGTCGACAATGCCACCGCCCGGTCGGCGGTGTCCGTGCCGTAGTAGATCTCCGCCGCGAGAGCGGCGAGCAGCCGGGCCCGTATCATCTCGTGTCCCGGTGGGAGGTCCCGGACCAATCGCTCGACCAGCGCGACGCCGCCGGAGTCCACAACCTGGTATTCACGCCAGCTCCAGATCGCGTCCGCGGTGGTCGCGACCGCCGCCCGCGCTGCCGCGACGACGTCTCCACTGGCGAGGGCGACCTCGGCGGCCTCGCGCGTGGCCTCCCACGCCTGTCGTTCGTAGCCCGCGCGCTTCCGCGCGAGCGCGAGACCGATGAGGACGTCGTAGCGGTCCGAGGCCGTGGCGGTGCGGTCGCGTGACAGCGCCGACAACGCGGCCTCCTGCAGGCGGGCGGCCTCAGCGGGAGCGGGCTGCCGCGCCGCGAGCGCCGACGCCCGCAAGGCGTGGGTCCAGGCCGCGCGGGCATGGCCGGGTCCGGCGCTGCCGTAGTGGTGGGCGAGTTCGGCGGAGCGCGTCTCGCCCGCTCCACCGGACCGCTCCTCGATCGCCGCAGCGATCGCCGCGTGCAGCCGACGGCGCCGGCTCGGCGGCAGCTGGGCGTAGACCGCCTCTCGAACCAGGGCGTGAGTGAATCTGTGGCCCTGACCCTCCTCCATGATCAATCCAGCCAGTAGCGCGGCCTCGGTGGCGCTCATCGCGGCGTCCGCGGTCAGTCCCGAGGCCGCCTCGACGAGATCGGCATCGAACGTGGGCCCGCACGCCGCTGCCGTCGACAGCAACGTTTCGACGTCGCCGGGCAGCTGGGAGATACGCCGGCGCACGACGTCTCGAACCCCGTCCGGGACCCGCAGCGCGGCCACGGTGCCGGGCTCGGTGAGACGGCGTTCATCCGCCAGCAGCCGGACCACCTCTCCGACGAAGAACGGATTGCCGTTCGTGCGTTCCCGCAACGCCGCCGCGACCTCATCGGGAATCTCCACGCCATAGCGGAGCCGTACGTAGGCCCGCACGCCTGCCGGGTCCAGCCCGCGAAGAGCGACCCGGAGGAGATCGGCGCGGGTGAGGTCGGCCAGTGTGTCGGCCAGCTCCGGCGTGTGATCGGCCTGGGCGTCGCGGCTGGTCAGGAGCAGCAGGACCGGCAGGCCGGCCAGCATCGTGCCGAGCCGGCGAGTCAGGCGCAGCGTGTCGCCGTCCGCCCAGTGCAGGTCGTCGAGCACGAGCAAGGTCGGTCCCGCGGCACGCAGCAGGGCTGCGGTGGCCTCGGCCAGCTGGAAAACCGCCGTGTCGACATCCTGGGCCGGGGCGGCTGCGGCCGTGCCGTTCAGGCCGGGCAACAGGGCCGCGAGGGCCGGTGGCCGAGGGGCCGCGCCGGCGGCGTTCACCAGCGGACCCAACGCCTGCGACCACGGCCAGAGGGCCGGAGCACCGGCGGCTTCCTCGCACCGTCCCCATCCGGTGCGGACGCCCATCGCGGCGGCGGTCGCCGTCAGGGCGCGGGCCAGGCCGGTCTTGCCGATGCCGGGTTCGCCGGTCACGAGCACCGCAGTGCCGCGACCAGCGGTCGCGTCGACGAGATAGGAGGTCAGGCGGGTCAGCCACACATCGCGCCCGACCAGTCTGGACTCGGCGACACGTGGACTGACGTCCACAGGGGCGGCGTACGCCGGCGGCTTGTCGGGAGCGGGACCGGCGTCCAGCGACGGTTCGTGGCGCAGCACCGCCGCTTCGAGCCGCCTCAGCTCCGGCCCGGGATCGACACCGAGCTCGTCGGAGAGGAGCCGCCTGGCACGCCGCAACGCGTCGAGCGCCTCGCCCTGGCGCTGAGATCGGTACAGGGCCACCGCCAGCAGTCCCCACGCCGCTTCCCGCAGGGGGTGCGCGGCCACCAGCTGCTCGATCTCCCCCACGAGCCGGGCATGGACCCCGAGGGCGAGTTCGGCGCGGAAACGATCCTCCGTTGCCAGCAATCTGAGCTCGTCGAGCCGGGCCGCCTCGGCGGCCAGCCCGGGGGCCGCCGAGGCGACGTCCGCGTAGGGTTCGCCGCGCCAGAGCCCGGCGGCGGCCCGCAGGAGTGCCACCGCGTGCGCCGGATCGGTCGCCCGGGCTTCGTGTGCCGCGCTCGTCAACCTCTCGAACTCGGCGCAATCGATCGAGGCGGCGGCGACGGCGTAACCGGGAGGACGTGTGATGAGGATCCGGGCGGGCGCTCGTGCCGGGCGGTCCGGTTCGAGCACCCGCCTGAGGTTCGCGACGTAGGACTGCACCGAGGCCAGCACCTTCGGCGGCGGGTCGTCGCCCCACAGTTCGTCGACGAGGTGGGCGACCGAGACGACTCTGCCGCGAGCGGCCAGCAGCAGGCCGAGCAGCGCGCGCTGTTTCTGGCCGCCGAGCTGGACCGGATCGCCGCCCACGTCGAGAACTTCGATCGGTCCCAGCACCTGATAACGCACCCCGGCAACGGTACAGGCACTCGCCACGTGTCAGAGAGGTGCGTCCAAGTGGGAACGGGGTGTCTTCCAAGTGCGCGCGCGCAAGCTGTGTTCGTCAGAGAGAAAGGAGAGACTCGTGACGAACCACACCACCGACGGGCAACGGTTGCACGGGCAAGGACTCATCGACGTGCGGATGATGCGGGTGGCACACAGCAGTTTCCGCCGCGAGCTGGGCCTGTCCCCGGCGGCGGTACGCGCGGTCGCCGCCGGGGACCGCCGCCGGACGTCGATCGTCGCAGGCCACGCGGACCTGTTCCTGTCGCTGCTGCATCACCACCACAGCATCGAGGACGAACTGCTGTGGGGGGCCCTGCTCGAACGGGTTCCCGGTGAGCTCGCTCCGCTGGTGCATGTGATGCAGAGCCAGCACGAGCAGGTGGCGGAGCTGCTCGACCAGGCGCAGGCGGCACTCGGCACCTGGCGGCGTACCGCGTCCACGCCGGACGGTGAGGCTCTGGCCGCGATCCTGTCCAGCCTCTGTACGGTGCTGTTCGAGCACTTGGACGCTGAGGAGACCCACCTTCTGCCCATCATGGCGCGGCACATCACGGCCGAGGAGTGGGAGGAGTTCACCGTCCAAGGGATGTCGTCGATTCCCAAGCGGCTCATGTTCCTGGGTTTCGGGATGATGCTCTACGAGGGAGACCCCGAGGTCATCGCCATCGAGATGCGCAAGCTTCCCGCGCCGCTGCGCCGGCTGCTACCACCGCTGGGACGCCGCGCGTTCCGGCGCTACGCCCGCCGGATTCACGGCACCCCCACACCTCCGCGCGGCATCGGAGCCGTCGCCTAATTCGTGTCTGTCTCACCTCAAGGAGTTCATCATGATGTCGAACATCATCGCCACCGCCCGAGCCCGGAACGAGGACGTGTGGAACCGATCCAGCAAGCTGCTGTACGCCGGCGAGGTCGACGAGTTCATCGGCTACTGGTGCGACGACGCAAGCTACGAGGCCGCGTTGCCGGTCGCGGGTCTTCCCGCCGTCATCACCGGACGTGAGGCACTGCACGCGGCGTTCAGCGGTATGACCGCCGGCGCGCGGAGCATCGCCGTGCACGACGTCCGGTTCCACCAGACGGACGACCCCGATGTCGCGATCGTCGAGGAGCGAATGGTCGCCGAGCTCACCGCCGGCGGCACCTATGAGAACCGGCTGATCATCAGGGTGACCTTCCGGGAAGGCCGGATCGCCGGCATGCTCGAGTACTACGGGCAGTTCGCACATCAGGACCTGCTGCGCAAGCTCGGCTCCGCGTCCTGATCCCGGGGTCCCACCGGCGAGGCGGCTGTGGCTGCCGCAGCGGAAGATCGACCTGATCGACCGCGAGAGTGGCAGGAAGCACACGGTCTCCCTGCCGCCCCCGGTGGCCTCGCCGCAGTGGTCCCCGGGCGGCCGTACCGTCCAGTTCGCCGCCTACCGGACGCCTCGGGACGAGAGCATCACCACCTTCGCGTTCATCACGCTGAACGTGACCGATCGCATCCCTCGGCTGGTCAAGGCGGGACCGCGGCATCGCCTCTCCAACTGGGACATCGGACGAAAGTCCCGCTTCGCTCTCGGGACGCTACTACGCCACCTTCGTTCGCAAGGGCGAGGACGGCGGCAGGCCGGGGTCGTCGACGCGGCCGCCGGGGCGGTCGTCCACCGGATCGGCGGGGACGTCCACGCCATACCCGGGTGGTACGACGACCGGCACGTCATCCTGGCTGTCATCGGTCGCGCAGCCAGGTCTACCGGCAGGTCACCGTGGACGGCGCCGTCGTACGAGACCTGATCAAGGAGAAGCCGGCCGCGGGCCCCCCGGCTACCGCCCGCACCTCGACCGGGTCAACTTCGTCCGCCCGGCGGGGGGGACGCCTCCACCACGCGCGCACAGGCGATGGCGCTAGGCCGGCACAGTCACCGGCTCCTCCGGGCCGATCGCGGCGACCTCCTTGCCGTCCAGGACGCTCGTGGCGCGCTCCTTGTCGATGTCGCCCTCCCACGCGGCGATGACCACGGTGGCCACCGAGTTGCCGAGCAGGTTGCCGGCCGCACGCGCCATGCCCATGAACCAGTCCACGGACAGCACCAGGACCAGGCCCGCGACCGGGATCGCCGGAATCGAGCTGAGTGTGGCGGCGAGGACCACGATGGCCGAACCGGGGATGCCGTGCGCGCCCTTGGAGGTGATCAGCGCGACGAGGAGCACGACCAGCAGGTCGCCCATGGACAGCGGGACGCCGGTGGCCTGCCCGATGAAGACGGCGGCGAGCGTCAGGTAGATCGAGAACGCGTCCAGGTTGAAGGAGTAGCCGGTCGGGATGACCAGGCCCACCGTGGACTTCTTGATGCCCATGTGCTCCAGCTTCCGCATGACCTGCGGCAGCACGCTGTCGGACGAGGCCGTGCCCAGCACGACCAGGACCTCCTCGCGGAGGTACCCGATCAGCTTGAAGATGTTGAACCCGGCCAGCTTGGTCACGAATCCGAGGATCACGACGACGAAGATCGCGACCGCGACGTAGAACAGCACGACGAGCCAGCCCAGGCGGACCAGGGCGTCCCCGCCCGAATTGCCCGCGGTGACCGCCACCGCGCCGAGCACGCCCACCGGGGCGAGCCGGACGATCAGCGCGACGACCTTGAACAGCACCTCGGAGACCGTCTCGATGAACTGCCCGACCGGGCGGGCCTTCTCCCCGACGAGCAGCAGCCCGCAGCCGAACAGCACCGCGAACAGCAGCACCTGGAGCACGTTGCCCTCGGCGAACGCGCCGATCACCGACGTGGGGATGAGCCCGAGGATGAAGCCGACCGGTCCGCCTTCGGCGAGCTTGGCGGCGTTCTCCTGCTGGGTCGCGAGCTTGGCGGCGTCGAGCGAGGCGGGGTCGACGTTCATGCCAGCGCCCGGCTGGAAGACCAGGGCGAGCACCAGGCCCAGCACCAGCGCCACGGTGGTGATGACCTCGAAGTAGACGATGGTCTTGAGGCCGACCCGGCCCACCCGCTTGAGCTCCCCCGCTCCGGCGATGCCCGCGACGACCACGCAGAACACCAGAGGCGTGATGACCATCTTGATCAAGGTGATGAAGCCGTCGCTGAGCGGTTTGAGCTCGGCGGCGAACGAGGGGAAGAGCAGGCCGACCACAGCGCCGATGGCGGCTGCGATCAGGACCTGCCCGAACAGAGACGTGACGAACTTCCGCACAGTGCTCCCTATGCCATGCGCCGCGGCCCGCCCACCACGCACGCCGAGGGATGGCCGCTCGAGCGCCTTTGCTGATCGAGGTGTTACGCCGGGAGCACGATAGGTGACTTTCCCGTCGTGGCTAGAACCCTATGAACGGGCAAATGCGCAGTCTAGGGGCGAAACGCGGTCGAAACTAAGCTAACCGGGAATTAACCGCCCGTTCATCCCGTGCGGGTGTGTCGCCTGGCATTATCGAACTGGAGTTCGTATACTTAGGGTATGGATCTCAGCCCCGAGGAACTGCCCGAGCTCTGGCGGCCGCCCATCGTCGAGCACGCCGCCGCGATTCGCCCCGGCGCGGCGCGCTACCTGCTGGCCTGGGGAGACGACGTCGAAGGAGGGCGATGGGGATTCCTGCTCTGGCCGCCCCGGACGCGTGACGCCGGCGACGGCGTGGCGCACGAAGGGCGGGCGCGGTGGGTGCGCTGGGAGGACATCCGGCCGGTCGCCGGCGAGGACTACAGCACGGTGCCCGTGGCGGACCCGCTCCTGTGACTCGGCCTGGCGGACCGAAAATTCTCTGACTAAGGTCAGAGAATGGACGCGACGACGATCGGACAGGTACGCCGGTTCCAGCGCACCGTGACCCAGCGCATCGGGGCGCTCAACGACAGATTCCTCGCCAGGGACCGTCCGCTCGGGCAGGCACGGCTGCTCTGGGAGATCGGCGCGGACGGCAGCGAGCTCCGCGCCCTGCGGGCCCGGCTGGAGCTCGACTCGGGATACCTGAGCCGGCTGCTGCGCTCGCTGGAGGCCGGCGGGCTGGTCGTCGTCGACGACGGCGGCTCCGACGGACGGGTCCGCACGGCCCGGCTCACCCCGGCCGGGATCGCCGAGCGGAAGGAGCTGGACCGCAGGTCCGACGAGGCCGCCGCGTCGATCCTCGAACCGCTCTCCGACCGGCAGCGCGAGCGCCTGGTGACCGCCATGTCGGAGGTCGAACGCCTGCTGCTCGCCTCGGCGGTCGCCGTCGACGTGCTCGACCCGCGCCACCCGAACGCCCGCCACTGCATCCAGGCGTACGTCGACGAGCTGGCCCGCCGGTTCGACGGCGGCTTCGACCCGGGCAGCAGCATCTCGGCCGGCGATCACGAGCTCCGCCCGCCGGCCGGGATGCTGCTGGTCGCCACGCTCCGCGCCGAGCCGGTCGGGTGCGTGGCGCTCAAGCTGCATCACGACAGCGGGTCCGCCGAGCTCAAGCGGATGTGGGTGGATCCCGCCACGCGCGGGCTCGGCCTGGGCCGCCGCCTGCTCGCCGAGGCCGAGGGCCGGGCCGCGGCGAGCGGGATCCGTACGGTGCGGCTGGAGACCAACCGGACGCTCACCGAGGCCATCGCGCTGTACCGGGCGTCGGGATATCGCGAGGTGGCGCCCTTCAACGACGAGCCGTACGCGCACCACTGGTTCGAGAAGGGGCTCTAGACCGGCGGGTTGAAGCGGTGGTGGCCCGGAGCCGTCCAGCCTGCCGCGACCGTGCCCGCGACGTGCGCGTACTCGTCCAGCTCGAACCGCACCAGCCGCTGCGCCCCAGGGACGTCAGCCGGATCCCAGTCCACCCGGGCCCGCCCGGTCAGGTGCAGCGTCTCCCCGCGGTCCCAGTCCACGAACAGCAGCCCGGCGGCCGGGTTCAGCTCCAGGTTGCCCAGCGTCGTGTACATCGAGTTACCTGCGTAGTCGGGGAACACCAGCGATCCCGGGCCCGTGACCTTGACGAATCCCGGGTTGCCGCCGCGGTGCGACACGTCCGCGCCGAGTCCTTCGACGCCGGTGGCGATGAAGAACGTGTCCGCCGCGCCGATCCACGCCTGGTGGCGAGCCGTCAGGGCGGTCCCGGTCCCGAGGCCTGCCGAGGCGCCGCCGGGCTCGGCGGTGGGCTCGCGGGTCTGGATGTACTTGGGGCAGTTCGAATAGACCTGCTCCGTCCACACCACCAGCGTCTCGCCCGCCTGCACGGCGGTGCCGTTCACGCGCATCCTGCGCCGCGTGCGCGGTTCGATGGCCAGCAGTCCGACGTCGCGTTCCCGCTCGAACAGCCCGTGCAGCGGATCGGGCGCGCCGGGCACGGCGCGTACCACGATCGTGCGGTCGTCCTCAGGGGAGGCGAAGCCGGCGGGCCCGGCCAGCACGCTCGCCCACAGGCGCCCCCGGTCGTCGGCCGCGCCGGCGACGAGCATGTGCTGCTCGCGCAGGAACGCCGCGGCCACCTCCGGGATCTCCGGCCGGGTGCGCGAGCTGCCGTGATCCTCGGCCCGCACCCCCGCCCGCCGTTGCACGGCGACCTCGCCTGGATGTCGCATTAGAAGAACCCGCAGGTCGGCGCGCCGGAGGTGGGCGCGGGGCGGTCGCCGCCGCCGTCCGGGGCGAAGATCTCCAGACGGATGCCGTCGGGGTCCTCGAAGAACACGCCGCCCGAGGAGGAGCCCTCGCCGTGCGGCACGACGCCGTCGTGGTGCAGGGTCGCCCCGATCTCCCTGATGACCGCCTCGGCCTTCCTGACCGCCGCGAGGTCGGCGACCTGGAACGACAGATGGTGGAGCCCGGGCAGAGCGGCGGCGAAGCGGCCCTCGCTCTGCTGCCAGAGGGTCAGCACGAGTGTGCCGTCCTGCGCGAGGAACGTGGACCGCCGCCCGTCCTGTTGCGACTCGCCCGCCACGGTGAAGCCGAAGACCCGCTGGTAGAAGTCCTTGGACTTGTCGAGATCGGTGACATTGAGCCCGACGTGCCCGGTCCGAAATGACATTCCGCACTCCTCATCTAACGCCTGAAAGACTGGCTTGCCGTTAGAAGCAATATAACGGCAAGCCGACCTCTTTGGCGTTAGATGTGGGTCACTTCTTGTGCTCCCGGTAGTGCCTGGCCGCCCTGGCGCGGTTGCCGCAGGCCGTCGAGCACCACTCCTGACGTGGGTGTTCCTTGACGAAATAGAGCACGCACCGCGGCGCCTGACAGGTACGCAGCTGCGCCCGATCCGGTCCTGCCAGGAACTCCACGGCCGCTGTCGCCAGCGCGGCCCGCACCCGTACGGACGGATCGGCCGGCGCGGCGGGCACGGCGACGAGGGACGGCTCACCGTTCCAGGCCAGCTGCGGGGCCCGGGGAGCGGCCAGGGCGCAGGTGTTGACCAGGGCCAGCGACTCGGCGAAGCCGGGCAGGTCCGTCGCGTCCGCCCGGCTCGGCGGTTCCGGGGCCACGGCCCTGGCGAACAGCGCGCGTACGGCTTGACGCAGCCGCACGGTCTCCTCGCGCAGTTCCTCGGTGGCGGTGAAGCCCGGATCGACGTCGAGGTCGGCCGCGTGCTCGTGGACCCAGGTCGTCATGCCGTCCGCGTCGGACAGCAGGTCGATCGATCCGGACCGATCAGCCCTGATCGTGCTGACGAATTCGAGGCTCAGGGACATCTCCTCAATCTAACGCCCGCGAACCCTTGCTCCCGTGAGAGCCCAGACGCGTGAGACGGGCGTCGCGGACCCGGGGTCTAGCCGGATGGTTCCACGAGTGTCTGGAGGTGGCGGCGGAGCGCCCGGAGCATCAGCTCGGGCGTCATCCGGTCCGGGTGGAGCACGCCCTCCAGCGTGAGCCCGTCGATCAGTGCGCACAGCCGCTCCGTCTCCACCACGGGATCGCCTACCGGCCGGTGCCTGGCGACGCCGTCCACGATCCGCCGCACCAGCCTCCGCATGCCGTCGTAGGCCTCCTGGGCGAGCGGCCGCAGCTCCGGGCGGGTGCGGGAGGCCATCGTGAACGCCAGCCACACTGTGGCCTCCTCCCGCCGCCGCTCGTCCAGCGGCAGCAGCTCCGCCAGCATCCGCTCGACGCCCTCCGCCCGCTCGCCGGGATCCTCCGTGGCCGGCAGCGGGCCGACCCGCTCCATCAGCCGCGCGCTCACCCGATCGAGCGAGGCCCGCATCGCGAACACCATCAGATCCGTGTGGCCGTCGAAATAGTGCCTGACCGAGCCGATGGCCAGCCCCGCCTCCTCCGCCACGTTGCGCAGGGACGCCTGCTCGAACCCCGCGCGGCGCACGACCCGGAACACCGCGTCCACGACCTCGTCCCTGCGGGCCTCGGGATCGACTTTCTTCGGCATGGTGGTCTTTATAGCATGCCCCTGCTAATTTATTTGGCATGGATGTGCTAAAAACACTGCTCGTCGTGGGACTGGTCGTCTATGTCGTGGCCAGGCGGATGATGGGCGAGCCGCTCGTCGCCAGGGACGTGTACGTGCCGCCTGTCGTGCTGGTCGCGATCGGCGGCCACGGCGTGCTGGAACAGGACCTGTCCGCGCTGGACGCCGGGTGGCTGGCCGTGACGGTCCTGCTCGGCGTGGCCTTCGGCGCGCTGCGGGCCGCCACCGCGGTCGTCTATCCGAAGGACGGCGTCCTCTGGCAGCGCTACACGTGGAAGACGCTGGTGGTCTGGGTGATCACGTTCGCCATCAGCCTCGGCGTGGGCGCGCTGGCGGTCATGGCCGGCATGTACGCCGAGACCAGGTCCATGCCGCTGTCGATCGGCGTCGGACTGTTGGGCGAGGCGCTGGTCGTCCTGATCAGAGCGCGGGCGGCGGGCGTGCCGTTCGCGCCTGACAAAAGATGATTTATCCGCGTACGCGCCCCACGCCGGCCAGAATGCCGGACTTGACGAGGTCGTACGAGCCGTCGGGGGAAGCGTCGGGCGTCCAGTCGGCGACCGGAACCACGCCGGGCCCGAGCAGGTCGAGACCCTCGAAGTAGGAGGCGATCTCGGCGTAGCCGCGGCTGGCCAGGCCGCCCGAGGTCGTGCCCCGGTAGACCTGCTGGCCGGTCTCGGTCTCGTCGGCCGTGGCGTCGCCCGCGTACAGATGCGACAGCACCAGATAGCCGCCCGGGCGCAGCCGCTGCCGGATGCGGGCCATGATCTGAGCCGCCTCGGCGTTGTCGGGGACGAAGTGCAGCACCGCCACCAGCAGGACCGCGAACGGCCGGCTGAGGTCGAGGTGCTCGGCCACGCGCGGGTCGTCCAGGATCGCGTCGGTGTCCTTGAGGTCGCCCTCCAGGGCGATGACGTCCGTGTCCCTGGCCAGCAGCGCGCGGGCGTGGGTCAGGACGACCGGGTCGTTGTCGGCGTACACGACCCGGGAGCCCGGACCGTGCCGCCGGGCCACCTGGTGCACGTTGTCCTGGGTGGGCAGTCCGGCGCCGATGTCGATGAACTGGCGCACGCCCGCCTCGGCGATCATCCGCACCGCCCGGCCGAGGAACCCCCGGTTGGCCTGGGCGATCGCGCGGGCGTCGTTGCCCATCCGGCGGCCGAGCTCCATCATCCTCTCGGCCGCCTCGCGGTCGGCGGCGAAGTTGTCCCGGCCGCCCAGGTAGTAGTCGTACATGCGGGCGACGCTGGGCACGTTCGGGTTGATCCCGGCAGGTACGCGATCCGCCTCGGTCATGTGACGACCTCTCCTGGACGATCTTCCTGGCGCTGATTCTAGGGCCGGGAAAGCCGGTTCGGGCAACCCGTCAGACGCGGCGGAAGGTGTTCCTGTAGGCGAGCGGCGCCACCCCGACCGCCGCGTGCAGGTGCTGGCGCAGCGAGACCGCCGTGCCGAAGCCCGCCCGCCTGGCCACCGCCTCCACGCCGAGGTCCGTCGTCTCCAGCAGGTGCCTGGCGTGCCGCACCCGCTGCCCGGTCAGCCACTTGGCCG
The DNA here is from genome assembly GCF_044465905.1 of Nonomuraea sp. NPDC049480. Classification (NCBI taxonomy): domain Bacteria; kingdom Bacillati; phylum Actinomycetota; class Actinomycetes; order Streptosporangiales; family Streptosporangiaceae; genus Nonomuraea; species Nonomuraea sp. NPDC049480. The sequence continues at coordinate 807,148 of NZ_JBITMD010000002.1, read as the reverse complement.
GGCTCACGCCGGTCTCCTCGCGAAAACGCCTGGTGAACGTGCGCACGCTCATCCTGGCGTGGCCGGCCAGCGCGCCCAGGTCGAGCGGGTCTTCCAGGTGGGCGAGCATCCACTCGCGGGTGGCCGCCGTGCCGCCGGCGGCGGCATCGTGCGGCAGGGGGCGCTCGACGTACTGGGCCTGGCCGCCCTCCCGCCACGGCGGCATGACGCAGCGGCGGGCCGCGCGGTTGGCCACCTCGCTGCCGTGGTCGCGCCTGATGACGTGCAGGCACAGGTCCATTCCGGCCGCCACCCCGGCCGAGGTCAGCATGTCGCCGTCGTCCACGAACAACACATCGGGATCCAGCTTCACCTGCGGGAACAGCTGGGCGAACCGGCCCGCCTCGCGCCAGTGCGTGGTGGCCGGCCGGCCGTCGAGCAGGCCGGCCGCGGCCAGCACGAACGAGCCCGTGCAGATCGACATCGTGCGCGGCCGGTCCCGCAGCGCCGCCCGCAGCGTGTCCGAGATCGTGCCGTCCTTCATCGCCCGGCCCGCGTGGATGCCGGGCACCAGGACCGTGTCGGCGGCGTCGAGCACGTCCAGGTCGTGGTCGGGCAGGACGCTGTAGCCGGCCGAGCAGCGGACCGGGCGGCGGCCCTCGGAGCAGGTCACCACCTCGTACAACTTCTCGCCCTCCGGGGTCTCGGCCGCCCAGAACACCTGGCCGGGCACGCCGAGGTCCATGGGGGCGAAATGGTCGAGCACCACCACGGCGACACGATGGGTCATGGCTTGATTCTTTCACATATTGGCTTTCCGGCCACTCGTCGCCGTGTAAGGGGATAAATCAGGATTGGCGCATGACGTTGAGCACCACCCCGACCCCCACCCGTCGCGGGCTGCACAGGGCCTGGTTCGTGGCGGCCGTCGCCTTCGTGGCCATCCTCGGCGCCGCCGGGTTCCGGGCCACCCCGGGCGTGCTGATCAACCCGCTGCGGGAGGAGTTCGGCTGGTCGACCGGCACGATCTCGCTGGCCGTGTCGGTCAACCTGGTGCTCTACGGCCTGACCGCCCCGTTCGCGGCCGCGCTGATGGACCGCTTCGGCATGCGCCGGGTGGTCGCGCTCGCCCTGCTGCTGATCGCCGCGGGCAGCGGGCTCACCGTGCTCATGACGGCGAGCTGGCAGTTGCTGCTGCTCTGGGGTGTGTTCGTGGGACTGGGCACGGGGTCGATGGCGCTGGTGTTCGCCGCGACCGTCGTGGACCGGTGGTTCGTCCGCCATCGCGGCCTGGTCACCGGCATCCTCACCGCGGGCGGCGCCACCGGCCAGCTGATCTTCCTGCCCGTCCTCGCCCAGCTCGCGGAGGGACCGGGGTGGCGGTTCGCCTCGCTGTCCGTGGCCGGGTCGGCGCTGGCCGTGGTGCCGTTCGTGTGGTGGCTGCTGCGCGACCGTCCCGAGGACGTGGGCACGACGGCATATGGCGACCGAGCCGCCTCACGGAGTGAGGCGAATGCGCACGGCGCGGAGCCGGGCGCGGTGCGTACCGAGCCGAGCCGGGGCAACGCGGCGGTCAGGGCGGTCACCGCGCTCGCGCGGGCGGCGCGGACGCGGCCGTTCTGGCTGCTCGCGGGCGGCTTCGCGATCTGCGGGGCCAGCACGAACGGGCTGGTCGGCACCCACTTCATCCCCGCCGCGCACGACCACGGCATGGCCGAGCCGGTCGCGGCCTCGCTGCTGGCGGTCATCGGGATCTTCGACATCGCGGGCACGATCGCCTCCGGCTGGCTCAGCGACAAGATCGACCCCAAGGTGCTGCTCGGCGTGTACTACGGGCTGCGTGGGCTCTCGCTGATGGTCCTGCCCAGCCTGTTCGCGGCCACGACCGAGCCCAGCATGCTGATCTTCATCGTCTTCTACGGGCTGGACTGGGTGGCCACCGTGCCGCCCACGGTGGCGCTGTGCCGGCGGATCTACGGCGCCGACGGGGCCGTGGTGTTCGGATGGGTGTTCGGCTCGCACCAGGTCGGCGCCGCGTTCGCCGCCGTCGGCGCCGGTCTCACCCGCGACCACCTGGGCGCCTACGACCTCGCCTGGTACGGCGCCGGCGCCCTCTGCCTCATCGCCGCCGGCATGTCCCTGGCGATCAGGCATGCTAAGAAGTGATGAACGAGCTCTATGTGTTGCCGCTGGTCGTCAGGATCGAGCGGGCCATGAAGACCACCGGGCCCCCCGAACGCACCGACGCCCTCGAAGCCGCCGCCATGGCCGTGCTGAGCCTGCTCGACGACCCGGGGGAGTGGGCGGACGAGCTGCACGCCTGGCAGGCCACCGGCAAGATCCGCAAGGTGGTGCGCCGGGCCAGGGGCAGCGAGTGGCGGCGCGCGATCGCGCTGCCCGGGCGCACGATCGAGCACCGTACGGCGGAGGTGCGCGTGCACCCGCCCGTGCCGCTCGACGACTGGCCCAGGGACCTCGCCCGGCTGCAGGTGTCGGGCACCGAGCTGACCGACACCGGCGAGCTCCCGCCCGCCGAGCCGCCGATCCTGTGGGCCAACCCGAAGCTCGCCATGTCCGCGGGCAAGGCCATGGCGCAGGCCGGGCACGCCGCCCAGCTCGCCTGGTGGGCCAGCGACGCGGCCGAGCGGGCGGACTGGCGCGCGAACGGCCTGGCCGTCTCCGTGCGCACGGCCGTCGACCAGGACGGCTTCGACGCCAAGGTCGACGCCGGGCTGCCCGTGGTGCGCGACGCCGGGTTCACCGAGATCGAGCCAGGTTCGTCCACGTTCGTCGCGGACGCTCCCTGGCTCTTCGGCCGGGTCGCTAGATCGTGAACACGTCGGCCAGCACGCCGCCGGCCGGGGTGATGCGTGCGGGCGACGGACTGTCGTACACGACCATGAGCCGGCCGTCGTCCAGCAGCGCCAGGCCTTCGGGATGGTCGCAGCCCACGCCGTAGGGCAGTTCCAGCACCATCTCCAGTTCGTCCCCGGGGACCACGCCGGACCGCCGTTCCGGCCGCCAGCGCATCACCCGCACCGGTCCGTCGAGGTCCATGGTGGGCCCGGTGAGCAGCAGGAGTGAGTCGCCGTCAGGGCACAGGTCCCGCACGCCGAGCCCGCCCAGGTCCAGGAAGTGCTTGCGGTACGGCTCGCGTACCCGTAGCCGGCGCCGGCCCCCGTCGTCGAGCCGCCGGAGCTCGAGCTCCAGCACCACCGCCCAGCCCCGCAGCACGGGGCCGCGCAGCCCGATGTAGACCCGCTCCGACACGACGGCGATGCCCTCGACGTCGAAGCCGTTGTCCTTGCCGGGCAGCGCCAGGAACGGCCCCAGATGCCGGTCCTCGCGCAGGTAGGACGTGAGGTTGTGGCCGCCGGCCAGGACCGCCCCGGGACCCGGCGCCTCGTCGCGCAGGGGCAGGCGGGCCAGGATGAAGCGGTTCTCCTCCCTGACCACCGTGGCCAGGCGGTCGGCGGCCTTGTCCGGGTCCTTCGACTTGACCCGCTTGCGCTTGAGGCTGTGCGAGCCGACCAGCCACAGGTAGCCGTTCGCCCGGGCCAGGCCCTCGATGTCGGCTTCGTCCTCCGGGCCCGCGGGGAGGTCGATGTAGTCGGCCAGGCGGAACGTGCGCTGCTCACCGAAGTGATCGCCCGTCCACGCCAGATGTTCGAAGGTCGCGGTCTCGTCGCCGGCGACCCAGAGGCCGCTCGCGCTCTGCCGGATCGCCGAGAGATTCGTGTGCGTTTGCGACGCTCGGGATGCGTGGTCGAATCGTAGCTCCACCTGTTCCACCACGCCATGATTGCACTTCGGTTGCTTCCTGGGCGCAATGGCGCGATATGTCGTACGCTCCCGTCGTGCACGATGGGGAAGATGTGATCAAGGGTTCCCAAGTGAAGACCGCGCCCAGGCCTGGAGCCCTTGCTTCTCCGCCCAAACGCTCCCGCATCTGGGATATCCGGATGCGGGTGGTGTACCGGGGGCTCGCCGTGACAGCCGCCGTGGCGGCCGCCGCGGTGACGCTCGTCGTGGTGCTCCCGGCAGAGCCGGGCGAGGTCGTCGCACGGCCGGTCACCGCGCCGCCGGCCGCGCCGACCTCGTCCGGCCCCGCACCCGCACCTTCGCAAGCCCCTGCGGCCAAGGCCGCGCCGACGCCGGGACCGTCGCTCGCGCCCGGCTACACCGCGATGGAGGCCCTGTACGCGGACTCGCGCGTCCCCCGGCTGACCGGCGCGGTCAAGCGCATGAGCCTGAGCTCCCCGTCCCGGCGGGTGGTCAAGGACACGCGCAGCGGCCTGGCCGTGCCCAAGCTCACCAAACCGTGGAAGGCGTACGGGGCGGCGCCGTTCAGCACCAGGCAGGTGCTGCCCAAGAAGCGCGGCACCAGCCTGCGCGGCATGTTCGTCACCTGCCCGCTCCCCATCCTGGAGCAGGAGTCCGCGCGCGACACGGCCCTGCTGGCCGCCCGCTGGACCCTCAACCACCACCCCAAGGGAGCCAAGATCCGCTGGCTCGCCTCGCAGCAGGTCAAGCGGGGCTGGATGCTCGTCTACCGCGTCACTTACGGCAAGCACACCTCGCGCGCGGCCGTCGTGGTCATGGACGGGGGAATGAGCAAGCCCGGCCTGGCGTTCGTCACAGTGCCTGACGCGCAGCGCAAGCAGTGGCGGGACATCAGTCGCGTGGTCTCAGGGGTGCGTGTTCTAGGCTAGAAAGATCATGGTTGCGGCGATATGGGGAGTGACGCCGTGGAACGCTCTGGACCGCCGCAGGCGCCGGACAAAGGCAAGGGCAAGCCGCCCTGGCGCTCGGAAGGCCTGCCCGGCACGCCGGGAGGCCGGCCCAAGATTAACTGGTGGCGATTCGTCGTCACCTTGCTCGTCGTGTACGCGGCCTTCTTCGTCGTCTCGTCATTCGTCGACAGCGGATCCGTCGAGACCATCTCTTATACCGAGTTCACCAAGCAGGTGGACGCCAAGAACGTCAAGGACGTCTACGCCCAGGGCCTGTCGGTCGAGGGCGACCTCAGGGCGGCGGCGAAGAACCCCGAGAGCGGTGAGTCGTACACCAAGTTCGCCACCGAGATCCCGGCCTTCGCCAACACCGACCAGCTCGACCGGCAGCTCGCCACCGGCCAGGTCGAGATCACCTCGCAGCCCATCACCCGCGGCTTCTTCTCCAACCTGCTGCTGTCGCTGCTGCCCGTGTTGCTGCTTGCCGGACTGTGGATCTGGATCATGCGGCGTGGCGCCAGCATGATGGGCGGCGGCCTGGGCGGGCTCGGCAAGTCCAAGGCGGCCAAGCCGGTCGAGGCCGGGAAGGTGCGCGTCACGTTCGACGACGTCGCGGGCATCGACGAGGTCGAGAACGAGCTGGTCGAGATCGTCGACTACCTCAAGGACCCCGACAAGTACCGCAGGCTCGGGGCCAAGCTGCCCAAGGGCGTGCTGCTGGCCGGGCCGCCCGGCACCGGCAAGACGCTGCTGGCCAGGGCCGTGGCGGGAGAGGCCAAGGTGCCGTACTTCTCGGCCTCCGCCTCCGAGTTCATCGAGATGATCGTCGGCGTGGGCGCCTCGCGCGTACGCGACCTGTTCGAGGAGGCGCGCAAGGTCGCGCCGTCGATCGTGTTCATCGACGAGATCGACGCCATCGGGCGCGCCAGGGGCGGGGCCGGCGGCATCGGCGGGCACGACGAGCGCGAGCAGACGCTCAACCAGATCCTCACCGAGATGGACGGCTTCTCCGGCGCCGAAGGCGTGATCGTCATCGGAGCCACGAACCGTCCCGAGGTCCTCGACCCGGCGCTGCTGCGTCCTGGGCGCTTCGACCGTACGGTGCAGGTGGGCCTGCCCGACGCGGCGGGGCGCACCGCGATCCTCGGCGTGCACTCGCGCGGCGTGCCGCTGGACGAGGGGATCAGCCTCGACCAGCTCGCCAAGACCACGCCCGGCATGACCGGCGCCGACCTGGCCAACCTGGTCAACGAGGCCGCTCTGCTCGCCGCCAAGCGCGGCAAGGACAAGGTCTCGATGGCCGACTTCGCCGACGCGCTCGAGAAGCTGCAGCTCGGCGCGGCGCGCAGCATCGTGATGCCCGAGGAGGAGCGCACCAGGACCGCCTTCCACGAGGCCGGCCACGCGTTGCTCGGCATGCTCCAGCCGGGCGCCGACCCGGTCAGGAAGATCTCGATCATCCCGCGCGGCCGGGCGCTCGGCGTCACGCTGTCCACCCCCGACAGCGACCGGTACGCCTACGACGAGCAGTACCTCCGCGGCCGCATCACCGGCGCGCTCGGCGGCATGGCGGCCGAGCAGGTGGTGTACGGCGTCATCACCACCGGCGCCGAGAACGACCTCGAGCAGGTCACCATGATCGCCCGTGGCATGGTGGGCCGGTGGGGCATGTCGGACAAGATCGGCCCGCTGACCATCCTGCCCAACGACGGCCAGCAGCCGCAGGCCTCGCCCGTCACGCTCGCCATGGTCGACGAGGAGGCGCGGCGGATCGTCGAGGAGTGCTACGAGCGCGCGGTCCAGATCCTCACCGACAACCGGGACAAGCTCGACGGCATCGTGGAGGCGCTGCTGGAGCACGAGACGCTCGACGAGGCCGGCGCGTACGCGGCCGCCGGGCTGACGACCCGGTCCGCGGCCGTCGGCGAGCTGACCGTCCAGTCCGTGGCCGCGGCGGAGAAGTAGTGGTCCGGGGGCCGGAGCTTTCCGAGGGCCGGAACTCCCCCGGGAACCGGAGAAGGGGCTTTTCCGAGAATTAGCGCAATCCGGGCGTTGGCTCGATCCCGATTCGGGAAGCTCTCCCCCGACGACGATCGGGGGAGAGCGGTGACGCTGCAGGACGAGCTTCTCGAGCAGCTCGGAGAGCCGGGACTGGAACAGGTCGCCGGGATGCTCGGCACCGACACGGCCAAGGCCCGCGACGTCGTCCAGGCCGTGACCGCCACCGTCGTCGGCGGCCTGGCCCGCAACGCCCAGCACCCGGACGGCGCCGACGCGCTGCGCGGGGCGCTGGACGACCACGTGGACGCCGACCCGTTCAACGGCGACGTCGCCTCGTTGACCCGCGACGGGCACAGCATCCTCGGGCACGTGCTGGGCGGCCAGGGGACCGAGCAGGCCGCGGTCGTGCTGGCGCGGTTCTCCGGGATCGACAGAGTCACGATCATGAAACTGCTGCCGCTCATCGCCCCCATGGTCATGTCGCTGCTGGCGGGCCGGGTCGCGAGCCGGGACATGAGCGCCGCGGCCATAGCCGACGACCTGGCCGGGGAGCGGGCGGCGGCGCCCGCCGAGCTGTCGGAGGCGCTGGAAGGGCTGCTGGCGAACATCTTCGGCGGCGCCATGCCGCCTCAGGGCAGTGTGTACGGGATCCTGGAACGGGGGCAGTCCGCGCGAGGGACGTCGAACCCCGACTGGTGACGACCGGTAGGCTGGATCGGTGATCGTTCTGGCTTCCGCTTCTTCCGCCCGTCTGGCACTGCTGCGCAGCGCCGGTCTCGACCCCAAGGTGATCGTCAGCGGGGTCGACGAGGACGCCTACTCCGCGCACAGCCCCGCCGCGCTCAGTCTGGCGCTGGCCAGGGCGAAGGCCGAGGCGGTGGCGAGCGGGCTGGACGAGGGGCTGGTCATCGGCTGCGACTCGATCCTGGAGCTCGACGGCCGCCCGTACGGCAAGCCGGCCACCGAGGAGGAGGTCGTGGAGCGCTGGCGGCTCATGCGGGGCCGCACCGGCCGCCTCGTGACCGGCCACTGCGTGATCGACGTGGCGGCCGGGCGCCAGGTCGCGGAGGTGGCCACGACCGTGGTGCGCTTCGGCCGGCCGTCCGAGGAGGAGATCGCCGCCTACGCCGCCAGCGGCGAGCCGATCGGCCTGGCCGGGGCGTTCAGCATCGAGGGGCGCGGCGGGTGGTTCATGGAGGGCATCGAGGGCGACCACGGCAACGTGCTCGGCCTGTCGTTGCCGCTGCTTCGCGAACTGTTCGCGGAGCTGGGCTACGCGGTGACGGCCTTCTGGCGCTAGCCTGCCGGGCATGCGATCACTGCGTGATTTCACCTCTGGGGTCGGTTTCTTCCTCCAGGGGTTCGGATGGGTGGCCAGGAACGGCCGATGGTGGGCGTTCGGGCTGATCCCGGCGCTGGTCGCGTTCGCCGTGTACGTGGTGGCGCTCGTCTATCTCGGCACCAACGCCGCCGAGCTGGCCGAGTTCCTGACGCCGTTCGCGGACTCGTGGAGCTGGCGGGAGCTGTTCCGCACGCTGGTCGGGATCGCCCTGTTCCTCGGTGGGCTGGCGCTGGCGGTGGTGACGTTCGCGGCGGTCACGCTGGTGATCGGGGAGCCGTTCTACGAGCGGCTGTCGTCGGCGGTGGACGTGCTGGAGCACGAGGTCGAACAGCCGTGGTGGCGTACGCTGCCGCGCTCGATCAGGGACAGCGCGGTGACGCTGCTCTACGTGCTGCTGTTCACGGTTCCGCTGTTCTTCCTGGGCTTCGTGCCGGTCGTCGGGCAGACGGTGGCGCCGGTGCTGGGCGCGGCCGTGTCCGGATTTTTCCTGACAGTCGAGCTCGCGACGCTGCCCTTGGAGCGGCGGGGGATGGCCCGCAAGCAGCGTTTCGCGTTGCTGCGCGCGAACAAGGCCAGTGCGCTGGGGTTCGGGGTGGCGGTCTTCCTGCTGTTCCTGGTGCCGCTGGTGGCGGTGATCGCGATGCCGGCCGCCGTGGCGGGCGCCGCGCTCCTCGTACGCAACCGCCTGGCTCCCCCTCAGCCCGGATCGTCAGGCCCCATCAAGCCGGCCTGACGACGTCCGAGACCGCCTTCGTCCGGGGTCCGGCGCCGTCCACAAGCTTGGCCGAACGACGCGCCTTGTCCCCAGAACCGCTTTCGGGCCCGCGCCGCCACCCGCACCTTCGGCACCCTTGCGGCCCATGACCACCAACACCTCCTCCTCGGCGTCCTCGCCCTCCTCCTCGGCGTTCCTCACGCTGAGCAGTCCCGCCGACATCCTGGCCGCCGTCCCCTACCTCGTCGGGTTCCACCCGAGCCGCAGCCTCATCGTGATCGGCCTCGACGGCGGCCAGGCCAAGCTGGTGGTCCGCTGGGGTCTGCCGCTCCCGCCGGGCACCCTGGCCCCGCTGGTGCCCCTGTTCGACCGGGAAGGCGTCACCCAGGTCGTCATCATCGGCTACGGCTCGGGAGACGTCGTCACACCGGCGGTCGACGAGGCCAGGCTCCTGGCGGCCGAGGCCGGGGTCCGTCTCGGGGAGGCACTGCGCGCCCACGAGGGCCGCTACTGGTCCTACGTCTGCGACGCCCCGATGTGCTGTCCGGCGGAGGGCAACCCGTACGACCCCTCCACCAGCCGGATCGCGGCCGAGGCGACCGTGCACGGCCTGGTCGCCCTCCCGGACCGCGAGACACTGGAACGCACGCTCGCCCCGGTCACCGGCCCCGTGAGGATGGCGATGCGCCGCGCCACGGCGGACGTGATCGTGGAGCTCAGGGCCAGCCTCGCGGCCACCACCGACCTGGACGCCTTCGCCCGGCGCCAGGTGGCCGAGGGCCTGGCACGAGTCCGATCAGCACTCGCCATCCACACCGCAGGCGGCCGGCTCGACGACGCCGAAGCGGCGAGACTGGGCCTGGACCTGACGATCATCAGGGTCCGCGACGAGGCCTGGACGCTCATGCACGAATCCCACGCCGCGCTCTGGAGAGACCTGACCCGCAGGCTCGAGCCCCGCTTCGCCCCGCCCGCCGCGACCCTGATGGCCATGGCCGCCTGGCGGGCGGGCAACAGCGTGCAGGCCACGATCGCCCTCGAACGGGCCCTGACCATCGACCCGGGCTACTCGATGGCGAACCTTCTCATGCACGCGGTCCAGAATCTTCTGTCCCCCGCCATCATGCGAGGCCGCCTGCCCACGCCGGCCGAGCTGGACGAGGCCATGGGCGCGGCCCACGCGGGCTGGCTGCTCCCGCTGGTCAACCTCCTCGACGAGGCGGATTCACCCGTCCCACCCGGATGACCGGCGCACACGCTCACCCACACCGCGCACTCGCGCGAGCCGGCAATACCTGTAGACCTGCGCACTCAACGGACCAACGCCCAAAGACGGGCAACGCACGAAAGGGGGGAATGGGAAACGAAGGGGGCGCGGATGATAGAGGAATCGGGGACGGGTCAGAGGCTGCCCTCTTCCCGCCGGCGACGCTCGTTGTAGGCCCGCATGCGTGGCGGATACCCGGTGAGCTGAACGTCGTACACGGGTAATGCAAGGTCGCGAGCGACCTTGTGGATCACGGCAGGGGAGCCGACCCTGCGCCTGGTCCATTCACCGTCGTCGGCCACCGCCACAGCGGTCGTGTCGGTGGCAAAGGTCTCAGGCTCGACGTAGAACTCGACGCCACGCCGCGAACGGGCAAAGGCGATAAGCGCCTCGATGTCGGCGTCTGTCGCCTCACGGTCGAACTTCGCGATCTTAGGGCCGCGCCGCCGACGAAGGCCGTAGCGGTCTCGCCATCTCATGAATCCTTTTTATACCGTCTGGAGCTCCCGTGCGTCGGGGATGATCTCGGGGATACCTCCGGGATTCTCCCGATGGCGCCCGCGGCATTGGCGACGCAGTATGTGAATGTCTGCCCCGATTATCTAAGGAGTGTCATGGCGACTATGGCTGGGGTACCGAGAACCCCCGGGCCGGGACAGGTGCCGCCAGCTCATCTGCGCGTCACCAACCAGGACCGAGAGCATGTGGTCGAGCACGTCCAGGCTGCGTACGCGGAGGGCCGCTTCGACAAGCTCGAATTCGACGACCGGCTGGAGCGTGCGATGACCGCGCGCACCCACGGCGACCTGATGCCCATCATGACCGAGCTGTACGGCACCCAGGCCGCGCCCCAGCTCGTCCCGCGACCGGCGCCGGTTCGGCACGAGCGCGCGCCGGAGAGCAACGAACGCCTCGGCGCGGCCGCCGCCCACCTGCTGGTGCTCCTCGGGATCCCGATCGTCGGCCCCCTGATCATGCTGCTCACCGGCGGCAAGACCTCGCCCTACATCCGCAGGCACGCTCTGGAGGCGCTCAACTTCCAGATCACGGTGGTCGGTGCGACGGTCCTGCTCCCGTTCACCTTGATCGGTGTCGTGCTGCTGCCGTTCATCTGGGTCGCATCCGTCGTCCTCGCCATCGTCGGCGGCGTCTCCGCTCTGTCGGAGAGCACCTTCCGCTACCCCTGGACCATTCGCCTGGTCAAGTGACCCCGAGCGGCCATATCGCCTCCGGACCTATCGTTTGCCGGTTCCCGCCCCGCAGCGACCTCGCCAGGTCACGGCGGGGCGGAGTGCTTCCGAATCCAGGGACCGACGATTTCCGGGGTCGGCGCTTTTCAGGATCTGCGGCGTCCTGGGCCCGCGTTCTCCAGGATCGTGGAATCCTGTGCCGCCGTAGCATCCGCGTTTTCGGGGTCACCCGACGTTCAGGGTGTGACCGACGTTCAGGGTGCGCGACGCACGGGGCTCGCGACGTCCAGGACTCGTGACCACGAAGGCTGTCGACGTTCAGAGCCCGTGACCTCGAGGCGCGTGGACGCCAAAGGCGCGTGGACAGCGAGGCGCGGCTGCTGGTTCCACATGCGGAGCTTCGTGGCGCGGGGAACAGCGGTCGTCTGGTGAGGTCCTGGTTGCGTGCGGTGCCTGCCCGGGCCGGCGATCTAGCGGGCCAGGACCTCATACTTGACCCTCATGACGCCCGCACTTGTGTTGCCGATGGCGGCGAAGGCGGCGGCGGAGAGGTCGAGGCAGCGGCCGCCGGCGTACGGGCCGCGGTCGTTGATGCGGACCGTGACCGATTCGCCGGTGTTCGGGTTCGTCACCCGGACCTTGCTGCCCAACGGGAGGGTCTTGTGTGCGGCGGTCATGGCGGACGGATTGAAGCGTTCGCCGCTGGCCGTCATCTGAGGTTCGTCGTAGAACGAAGCGCCGCATGCGCCGGACGAGAGCACGCGGACCTTGGGCTTCGTGGCCTCCGTCTCAGCCTTGGCCGACCGCTGCGGGGACTTGGCGGGCTGCGGCTCGGCCTCGGCGGATTGCCGCGGTGACGTGGTGGGCCGGGTCTCGGCCTTGATCGCCGGCCGCGGGGACTTGGTGGATGGCACGACGAGCTTCGTGGGCTTCGGGTCGGCGCCCGCCGGCGGTTTGGGAGCCGGGGAGTGCGTCTTCGGGGCGGCCTGGACGGCGGCTTCGTTCGAGGTCGCCGGCTCGCCGGTGGACTCGGTGGACTTGCCGATCGATTCCCGGGCTGTGGTGGGGGAGTCGTCGTTGGCCAGGGCCGCCCAAGCGGTGGTCGAGGCGGTGGCGATGACGGCGGCACCCGCTGCGATGGCGCTCCAGCGGCGCCTGCCGGAGGGGAACGGTTTCTGGGAGTGCTGTCCCAAGGTAAACCACGGTCCTCAATGGGGGATAGGGCAGGGAAAGGCCAGGCCGGAGAGGGGGGGCCGTACGGCGGGGCCGATCCGTCGGCGGGGTGGGGGACCCCGCCGACGTGAGGACGAACATATGGGACCAAATACGGATAAAGACACCTTAATGGGACAGTAAGTGATATATGTCACTTATATGGCAAGATCGCCCATAATGCCCACCTGTGCGCCTTGGATCATGGGAGCGCTCCGCCGACGTCTGCCGTCAGCGCCGGAGTCCGGCGTCAGAACATGAGGGAGCGGACCGTGTCCACGGTGTCCGCGTCCTCCACGCGCTTGTCCAGGCGGTAGCGCAGGACCCGGGCGAAGCGGAGTGCCATGCCGCCGGGGTAGCGGGGCGAGCGCTGGACCCCGTCGAAGGCGATCTCCACGACCAGCTCCGGCCGGAGGTTGACCGTCCAGGCGTCCGTCGGCCCTTCGGCCAACTCCAGGAAGCGCTCGGTCTGCCAGGCCAGCAGCTCGTCCGTCAGGCCCTTGAACGTCTTGCCGAGCATCACGAAGCCGCCCTCCGGGTCGCGGGCGCCCAGGTGGAGGTTGGAGAGCTTGCCTTCGCGGCGGCCGTGGCCCCATTCGGCGGCCAGGACCACCAGGTCGAGTGTGTGGCGGGGCTTCACCTTGATCCAGCCGGCGCCCCGGCGGCCCGCCGCGTACGGGGACGACAGGGACTTCACCACCAGGCCTTCGTGCCCGGCCTTCACCACGTCGGTGAAGAACTTCTCCGCCTCCGCCACGTCCCCCGTGACCAGCCGCGGCGTCAGCAGACCTTGCGGGACCGTGCGGGCCAGGGCCTCCTGCCGCCGCGCATAGGGCAGGTCGAGCAGGTCGGCGCCGTCGACGCGCAGCGCGTCGAAGAAGAACACGCTCAGCGGCGTCCGCTCGCGCAGCTGGGCGACGTTGGTCTTGCTGGTGGCGCGGCCGGCCGTGACCTGGAACGGGTGCGGGCGGCCGTCGGGACGCAGCGCGATCACCTCGCCGTCCAGCACCAGGTCGTCGGACGGCATCTCCAGCACGGCCTCGACCAGCTCGGGAACCTGCGGGGTGATGTCGTCGAGCGTGCGGGTGAAGACCTTCACCTCCGAGCCGGAACGGTGGGCCTGAACGCGTACGCCGTCGAGCTTCCACTCCAGCGCCGCCGGCGTGCCGGCCTTCTCCAGGGCCGCGGCGACATTGGGCGCGCTGCCGGCCAGCATGGGCGAGACCGCCCGGCCCACCTCCAGCTTGAACGCGCGCAGCGCCTCCGCGCCGCCGCTCAGCGCGGCCGCCCCGACCGCGGGCAGCCAGCCGCGCAGGGTCAGCGCGCGCCGCACGTCCGCCGACGGCGCGCCGGACGCCTTGGCCACCGCCTCGATCATGACGCCGTCGAGCGCGCCCTGCCGCAGCTCGCCGTGCAGCAAGCGGCGTATGAACTGCTGCTCCTGGCTCGTCAGGCCGGCGAACAACTCGGCCACCAGGGCCTTGCGCGCCGCCTGCGAGCCTTGGCCGGACACGGACTTGATCCTGGTCAGCAGCTCGTCGACCGTGGTCAGCGTGGCGGTGGCGGCCAGTCTGGGCTGAGGGACGTCCTCCAGCGTGCGCCAGCCCACGCCCACCTGGCGTTGCGGGAGCTCGCCCGAAAGGTAGGAGATCGCGATCTCCGCCTCGTCGGGGCCGACCCGGCCCAGCAGCTCCGCCAAATGGGCGATCTTGCCTAGCCTGGCGGACGTGCGCGTCACCGCCTCGGAAACCCGGACCACGTCGATCAGAAGCACACGCCTATCGTGCCTCACGCCGCCGACATTCCCTACTCGATAACGACACTGTCGTCGTGCCCGATCTGCCGTCCCGCCTGCCCGATTCCGGATACGCGATCTTTCCGGTTCCCCGCGACGGCCGGTGAGCAGGGGCCCGCCGACCCAGCGGGCGAGGCGCCCGCCGGCTCAGGCGAAACGGCCGCCCGCCGCCGGTCGTGGTGCACCGTCGGCGACGGCGGGGAGGTGGGTCCGTCAGCTGACGGAGGCGGTGCTCGTCAGCTGACGGACACGACGTTCGTCAGCTGACGCCGAGCAGGTCGACGACGAAGATGAGCGTCTCGTTCGGCTTGATGGCGCGGCCCGCGCCGCGGCTGCCGTAACCGAGGTGCGGCGGGATGACGAGCTTGCGCCGGCCGCCGACCTTCATGCCGGCGACGCCCTGGTCCCAGCCCGCGATGACGCGTCCCCCGCCGAGAGGGAACTCGAACGCCTCGCCACGGTTCCATGACGCGTCGAACTCCTCCCCGGTCGAGAAGGACACGCCCACGTAGTGGACGCGGACGTTCTGGCCGGGCTTGGCCTCCGGGCCGTCGCCCTGCACCAGGTCGACGATCTCCAGGTCGGCGGGCGGGTTGCCCTCGGGGAAGTCGATCTCGGGCTTTTCGAGTGCCACGAAATGCTCCAATTGCGATTGTCGGCGATGAGATATGGACCCGAGAACTCTATGCCGTCGGGATATCGTCATCGTTCATGGCCGCCCTGACACCCGACGCGATCCTGCTCACCGGCCGCGTGGCCGTCGTCACCGGCGCGGCCCGCGGCATCGGGCTGGCGATCGCCGAGGCCTTCGCCGCGTTCGGGGCCCACGTCGCCGTCTGCGACCGCGACAAGGCGCACGCCGAGCTGGCGATGACGCTCGACGTGCGCGATCCGGTGGCGGTGGAGGTGTTCGCCGAGGCCGTACGCGAGCGCTGGGGCCGCGTCGACGTGCTGGTCAACAACGCGGGCGGCACCTTCCACGCCGCGTTCGAGGACACCTCGCCGCGCGGCGAGCGTACGCTCATCGAGGAGAACTTCACGCAGGTCACCGGCATGATCCGGTGGCTGCTGCCGATGATGCCGCCCGGGTCCTCGATCATCAACGTGACGTCGAGCGAGGCCCATCAGGCGGCGCCCGGGTTCGCCGTGTACGCGGCGATGAAGGCCGCCCTGGAGAGCCTCACGAAGTCACTGGCACTGGAGCTGGCGCCGAGGGGCATCAGGGTGAACGCGATCGCCCCCGACGCGCTCCGGACGGAGGGCGAGGAGGGTGTGCGCGAGCGCATGCTGGCCCGCCCGCTGCCGTACGAGCCGGTACGCGTCCCGCCGCTCGGCCGTCTCGGCGCCCCCGAGGAAGCGGCGGCCGCGGCCGTGTTCCTGGCCAGCGATCTGGCCGGTTTCGTCACGGGGGCGACGGTGCACGTGGACGGCGGGATCAACGCGGCCGGCGGCTGGCGGCGCACCTGAGCCGCCCCACCGGCCGCACGGCGTGGCGGCGCAAGTGAGCTCGATCATCGGCCCTGCCGCCTGGCGGCGCACCTCGGATCACCAGCTCTGGTGCAGTGGCATCCCTTCGGCATACCCGGACGAGCCCTGGATCCCGATGACGGCCTGCGCGTGGAACTCCTCCAGGTTTGACGCCCCCGCGTACGTGCACGCCGACCGCAACCCCGCCACGATCGCGTCGATCTGGTCCTCCACGCTGGGCCGCTTCGGATCCAGGTACATCCGGGACGTCGAGATGCCTTCCTCGAACAGCGCCTTCCTGGCCCGCTCGAACGCCGAGTCCTCGGCCGTCCTGAGCCGCACGGCCCGCGCGGAGGCCATGCCGTAGTTCTCCTTGTACTTGCGCCCGTCCGCGTCCGTGTGGGTGTCGCCGGGCGACTCGTACGTGCCCGCGAACCAGGAGCCGATCATCACGTTCGAGGCCCCGGCGGCCAGTGCCAGCGCCACGTCGCGCGGATGCCGCACGCCCCCGTCCGCCCACACGTGCCGCCCCAGGCGGCGCGCCTCGGCGGAGCACTCGAGCACGGCCGAGAACTGCGGCCGCCCCACGCCGGTCATCATCCGCGTGGTGCACATGGCGCCCGGCCCCACCCCGACCTTGAGGATGTCGGCCCCGGCGTCGACCAGGTCGCGTACGCCGGCCGCCGTCACCACGTTGCCCGCCGCCACGGGCACGCCCGGGGCGAGGGCCCTGACGGCCTGCAACGCCGAGATCATCTTCTCCTGGTGGCCGTGCGCGGTGTCCACGACCAGGCAGTCGATCCCGGCCTCCAGCAGTTCCTTGGTCTTGGCGGCCACGTCGCCGTTGACGCCGACGGCCGCCGCGACGCGCAGCCGGCCCTCGGCGTCGACCGCGGGCTGGTAGAGGGTGGCGCGCAGCGCCCCCGTACGGGTGAGGATGCCGACCAGCCGCCCGCTGCCGTCCACGATGGGCGCCAGCCGGTGACGGCCCTCGTGCAGCCGGTCGAACGCGGACCGCGGGTCCAGCCCGGCGGGCAGCGTCAGCAGCTCGCTCGACATGACGTGGGACAGCTGCGTGAACATGTCGACGCCCTGGCAGTCGGCCTCGGTGACGACGCCGACGGGACGGTTCTCCCAGTCCACGACGATGATCGCGCCGTGCGCCCGCTTGGGGAGCAGGTGCAGCGCCTCGCCGACGGTGTCGTGCGGGGTGAGCGTCAGCGGGGTGTCGTGGACGAGATCGCGTTTCTTGACCCAGTCGACGACGTTCGCCACGACGTCCAGCGGTATATCCTGCGGAATCACGGCGATGCCGCCCCGCCGGGCCACGGTCTCGGCCATGCGGCGGCCCGCGACCGCGGTCATGTTGGCCACGACGAGGGGGATGGTGGTGCCGGTGCCGTCGTTGGTCGAGAGGTCGACGGCGAGCCGGGAGGTGACCGAGGAGCGCGACGGGACCATGAACACGTCGCTGTAGGTCAGATCGTGATGGGGGTCGAGGCCGTTAAGAAATTTCACGTTTGTCCATCTTATGTGGTGACAAGTCAACAAGGAGTTTCCCCGTTTCCCGGGGGCTTATGATCGGCCGGGACACTTTGGGGAGGGAGGGTCTGTGGACGTCATCGAAAGACCCGAGCTGACTGTGGTCGGTCTCGTCGTACGCACCACCAACGCCGATGAGATGGACCCGGCGCGGGCCAGGCTGCCCCTGCTGTGGCAGCGGGCGGGCGCGCCGGGGGCCTTCGCGCACGTGCCCGGCCGCGTCGACGAGAACCTCTACGCGGTGCTGATCGACTACGAGAGCGACCACAACGGCGCCTACACGCAGATCGTCGGCACCGGCGTGCGCACGGTGCCGCGGCTGCCCGAGGGCATGGTGGCCGTACGCGTGCCGGGCGGGCCGGCGCTGAAGCTTGAGGCCCGCGGCCCGATGCCGCAGGCGCTCGTCGAGATGTGGCAGCAGGTGTGGAAGCACACCGAGTCGGGCGGCACCCCGTCGCGCGCGTTCACCACGGATCTCGAGGTGCACCACCCGGGGGGCGTCGACCTCTACATCGCGGTCTGAGGAAGTCCGAGCGCGGCGGCCGCCGCATCGACGGCCGTCGGCTTGACCTCCTCCGCGGCCAGGTGGGCGTATTCGACCGTGCAGTCGGACATCCCGCCCAGCGCCACCGTCGCCCGGATGCGCTGCTCCTGCGTGATTCCGGGGCCGAGGAGCAGCTCGATGAGCCGGCGCCGCCAGTCGAACATGCGCTGGCCCAGGTCCATGTAGCCCAGCGTGTGCAGCTCCCGAACGATCATGACGGTCACGTCTCGGTGCCGCCAGATCAGCTCGAAGTAGTCCTCGAGCAGCCGGCGCGCCTCGCCTCCCGGCTCACGTGTGGCCACGAACCGCTCGACGTCCTCGATCAGCGGCTGGACGATGCTGCGCACCAGGTCATCGCGCGAGGCGAAGTGGTAGTAGAGCGCGGGCTTGGTGATGCCCAGTCGTTCCGAGATCTGGCGCAGGCTCGTGTTCTGCACCCCTTGCTGGAGGAACAGCTCACGGGCCACGGCCTGGATGCGAGATCTGGTGTCACTGGACATGCGTCGAGAATACCCCTTACCTTCCGTTAAGTAAGGGCGTACGCTGGACTCAACTTACCTTCCGTTAAGTAAGGAGATCTGGCATGAGGATCCTCATCTCGGGCGCGAGCGTCGCGGGACCGGCTCTCGCGTACTGGCTCAACCGGTACGGCTTCGCCGTCACCGTCGTGGAGCGCGCCCCGGCGCTCCGCAAGACGGGCGGCCACGCGGTCGACCTGTTCAGGCCCGCCATGGACATCGTCGAGCAAATGGGCGCCCTGGACCGGGTCCTGGCCGAGAAGACCGGCGTCGAACACCTGACCATGTACAGGGAGGGCCACGACAAGCCGATCGAGCTGGAGCTCCGCCGCGTCCTGACGGCCGTCTCGGACCGCCACGTCGAGATCATGCGCGACGACCTGAGCGAGATCTTCCACGACGCCACCTGCGACGACGTCGAGTACGTCTTCGGCGACTCGATCGCCTCGATCTCCGACGACGGCGAGGTGACGTTCGACAGCGGCCGGGAGGACCGCTTCGACCTGGTGATCGGCGCGGACGGCCTCCACTCCAACGTGCGCCGCCTGATCTTCGGTCCCGAGTCGGAGTTCTCCACCTGGATCGGCGCCTACCTGGCCGTCGTCTCGGTGCCCGACCACCTGGGCCTCGACGGCCGCATGGAGGGCATCGCGGGGGTGGGCAGGATGGCCGCCATGGTCGCCCCGCACATGGACGACGCCCGCGCGGTGTTCCTGTTCAGGACGCCGGAGCAGCTCGACTACCACTACCGGGATGTCGCCCGGCAGAAGGAGCTCCTCCGCGAGCGCTTCGAGGGAGTGGGCTGGGAGGTGCCGAGGCTCCTGGCGGAGCTGGACCGCACGCCCGCCTTCTACTTCGACTCGATCACCCAGCTGCGCCTGGACAACTGGTCACGCGGCCGGGTGACGCTCGTGGGCGACGCGGGACACTGCCCGGGGCCCGCCGTCGGCGGCAGCACGAGCCTGGCCGTCGTGGGGGCGTACATCCTGGCGGGGGAGCTGGCCGCGTACGGCGGCGACCACACGCGGGCGTACCCCGCGTACGAGGCCGAGATCGGCGACTACGTGCGGCGCAGCCGCACGTTCGCGATCAACGCGGCCAGGCGGATCGTCCCCGGCACGCCCTTCGAGCTGCGGGCGCTGGCCGGCATGGTGTGGCTGATCGACCACCTGCCCGCGGGCCTGACCAGGGCCGCCGCCAAGATCAGCAGCAGGGGCATGCGCCTGCACGACTCGATCGTGCTGAAGGACTACTCGACCCACGCCGTCGCCAGGGCGCGCTGACGCGCTTCAGCGCGGCCGGAGCTCGATGGGGAACGACGTCACGCCCCTGACGAAGGCGTTGGGCAGGATCCGCGGGCCGAGGTCGTCGGCCCAGGTCGCGTCCCGCACCCGCGCGACCCACTCCTCGAAGAAGATCCGCAGCTCCAGCCGGGCCAGCGCCGCGCCCAGGCAGAAGTGGGTGCCCAGGCCGAAGGCGATGTGCCCGCCCGGCTTCCGCGTCACGTCGAACACGCCGGGGTCGGCGAACACCTCGGGGTCCCGGTTCGCCGACCCGTACATGAGCAGGACCTGCTGCCCCTTCGCGATCTGCTGCCCGTGCAGCCAGGTGTCGCGGGTGGCCGCCCGGCACATGTTGAGTATCGGCGTCGTCCACCGGATGAACTCCTCGATCGCCCCCTCCATCGACTCCGGGTCCTCGCGCAGCAGCCGCCACTGCTCCGGGTGGCGGATCAGCGCGTCGATCGCCGTGGCGATGACGGTCCTGGTGGTCTCGGCGCCGCCGTCGAGCAGCAGCAGCGCCTCGTTCGCGAGGTGCTCGTCGTCGTAGGCGGGGCTGGCGCACCACAGCGACAGCAGGTCGTCGCGGTCGCCATGCGCCGCCGGCGCTCCCGCGCGGCGCTCGGCGGCCAGGTCCAGTACGGCCTGGCCGAACTCGCCGGCCGCGACCGCGGCCTCGTGCGTGACGTACCGCAGGCCGCCGCCGGCCACGATCGTGGTCTCCGACCAGTGCTTGAGCCGCGGCCAGTCCTCGTCGGGGAACCCGAGCAGCCATCCGATCATGCGGGCCGGCAGCGGCGCGGCCAGCTCCGCCACCGCGTCCACCGTTCCCTGCTCCAGCGCACGGTCGAGTTGCTCGGAGACGACCTCGCGGACCCGGGCGGCGTAGCGTGCGTGCACATAGCGGGGCGTGAAGCGGCGGTAGACGATGCGGCGGCGCTCGGCGTGCTCGGGATCGTCCATGCCGATCATCGACGGCTCGGACGGCAGCTGAGGGCGGTAGCCGACGGTGCTGGTCCACAGCTTGGGGTCGCGCTCGATGGCCGAGATGTCGGCGTGGCGGGAAATGCCCCACAGGCCGTTGGCCTCGTCGTGGTAGGCGGGGGCGTGCTCGCGCAGCCAGGCGTAGACGGGGGCCGGGTCGCCGGCGTACATGTCGCCGTCGAGTAAGTCGATCATGCGAGCACCCCTTGGCTCCGCAGCTTGTCCGCTTCCTCCTGCGACAGGCCCCATCCGGACAGGTCGCTCAGGCGGGTGGCGGGGGAGAGGTCCTGGGCGGGCACGCCCAGCAGGCGGGGCGCGGGCACAGGCTGGGTGACGCCGCCGACCTCGGCGAAGCCGCCCCTGGCGACGTTGTGCGGGTGGGCGGCGGCCTCGGACATGGACAGGACGGGAGAGACGCACGCGTCCGAGCCCTCGAACAAGGCCTCCCACTCGGCCCGCGTCCTGGTCTTGAACTCCTCGGCCAGGCGGGCCTTCAGCGCGGGCCACTGGGCCCGGTCGTTCCTGTCCGGCAGGTCCGTGAGGCCCATCAGGGTCACCATCGCCTCCCAGAACTGCGGCTCCAGCGACCCCACCGCCACGTACCCGCCGTCGGCGGTCTCGTACGTGTCGTAGTGCGGGGCGCCCGTGTCCAGCAGGTTCGTGCCGCGCGGCCCCCAGAAGCCGCTCTGCACGCCGTGGTAGAACATCGCGAACAGGATCGCCGCCCCGTCCACCATGGCCGCGTCGATCACCCGGCCCTTCCCGGTACGTTCCCGTTCGAACAGGGCCAGCAGCACGCCGTACGCGAGCATGAGCCCGCCCCCGGCGAAGTCGCCCAAAATGTTGATCGGCGGCGTCGGCTTGTCACCCTCGCGGCCCAGCTGCGACAGGATCCCGGAGATCGCGATGTAGTCGATGTCGTGCCCGGCCGTGGACGCCAGCGGCCCGTCCTGCCCCCAGCCGGTCATCCGGCCGTAGACCAGCCGCTCGTTCACCGCGTGCAGGTCATCGGGCCCGATGCCGAGCCGTTCGGCCACGCCCGGCCGGAACACTTCGATCACCACGTCGGCGTGCCGCGCCAGCTCCTTGAACGCCGCCACGCCCTCGGGCGCCTTCAGATCCAGCCCGATCGTGCGCTTGCCCCGGTCCATGACATCCGTGCGCGGCCGGTCGGAGACGGCCTTGACCCGGTCGACGCGCAGCACCTCGGCGCCGTGATCGGCGAGCATCATCCCCGCGAACGGGCCGGGAGCCAGCCCGGCCAGCTCCAGCACGCGTACTCCGGCCAGCGGGCCCCGGCGAACTTCAGACATACCGACAGTAGAACAACCTTCGGTGATCTGTGGCAAGCGACCTTCACTCGAAGTCCTGGCAGGTATGGGAAACTTGCCCGTTGTTCGTGGTGGTCTACAGGGGACGGACATGGTTTCGGATAGCAACCGGCTCATCGCCAGGCGCTACGAGTTAGTGCGCGAGCTGGGCCGCGGGGGGATGGGCGTGGTCTGGGAAGGCCGGGACACGCTGCTCAACCGGCAGGTCGCCATCAAGGAAGTGGTGCTGCCGGACGGGCTGTCTCCTGGCGACCAGGAACGCCATCTCATGCGCACCGTCCGCGAGGCCCGTACGGCCGCCAAACTCAACCACCCGTCCGTCGTCGGCATCTACGACGTCGTCGAGGAGGGCGGGCGCCCCTGGATCGTCATGGAGCTGCTGCGCTTCCCGACGGTCGAGGAGGTCGTGCTCAGCACCGGCGCCCTGCCCGTGCGCGAGGCGGCGGACGTCGGCAGGCAGGTGCTGTCGGCGCTGAAGGCCGCCCACGCGGCCGGGATCCTGCACCGGGACGTCAAGCCCAGCAACATCCTCATGACCGACGACGGCCGCGCCGTGCTCACCGACTTCGGCATCGCCACCGTCGAGGGCGACGCCTCGCTCACCAGCACCGGCATGGTCACCGGCTCGCCCAGCTTCCTGGCCCCCGAACGGGTCCGCGCCGCCGACGCCGGACCGGCCTCCGACCTGTGGTCGCTGGGCGCCACGCTGTACGCGTGCATGGTGGGGCGCTCGCCGTTCGAGCGCGGCGACCCCATGGCCACGCTCAACGCGCTGCTCACCGATGAGCCCGACTACCGGCGCATCCCGCCGATCATGCACCCCGTCCTGCGCGGCCTGCTGCGCAAGGAGCCCGAGGAGCGGGTGGACGCCGAGGAGGCCGACCGGCTGCTGGCCGCCATAGCCGCGGCCAGGCCCGCCTCCGAGGACCGCGACGTTCCCGAGCGGAAGGGTGGCGGCCGGGGCCGGGCGCTGCTCGCGATGGCCGCGGCGGCGGTCGTGGTGGTCGCGGCCGGCGCGGTCGGTTACTTCAAGTTCGCCTCCCCCGCCGAAGGCGCGCCACGCGCGACCGCCCAGCCCGCCGCGGCCACCGGTCCGCTCACGCCGAGCGCCACCCCGACGCCGGAGCCGACCGCGACCCCCACCCCGACGCCCAGCGTGAAGCGGGCGGCGCCGGCCGTGCGGGTGTGGAAATCACGTGACGGCTGGTCGATCCTGCGGCCGGTCGGCTGGAAGGGCGCGCGCCAGGATGCCTACACCGAGTGGACGCGGCGGGACGGTAACGCCCATCTCGGTGTCGCGGCCGTCTACTCCAACCTCGACCCGAACGAGCTCCTGCGCAGCGAGGAGGACAGCCTGCGGCAGACCGCCGAGAGCGTGGTCAACCGCGGCCGCCGTACCGTCACGCACCAGGGCGTCAAGGCCGTGGAGTGGGAGTTCTCCTGGACGGCGGGCGCGCAGGGCGACGCACGGTGGGTCACCGCCGGCACCCGCTACCGCGAGGTACGCCGGGCGGTGGCGATCGGCGACACCGCGTACATCCTGTCCTGGACCGTCACCGAGAACCAGTGGCTGCGCAGCAGGGGGCTTATGCGGCAGGTGATCAACAGCTTTACTGTGGGGGCATGAGCCCCTGGAACCTGCTCGCCCTGCCCCCGCTCCCCGAGGAGCTGCTGCGCCGCCTGCTCGCCCCGCTCGGCGACCGGGTGGACGTCCGTGTGCCCGCCGCCCGCGACCGGGACGCGCTGCTGGCGGCGCTGCCGGAGGCCGAGATCGTGCTGGGCGACTGGACGGCCACGCTCGCGCTGGACGCCGAGGCGGTCGCCGCCGCGCCCCGGCTGGCGTTCGTGCAGCAGCCCTCCGTGGGCGTGGACGGCCATGATCTCGACGCGCTGGCCGCCGCCGGGGTGCCGCTGGCCAACACGCCGGGCGTGAGCGCCGTCGCGGTCTCGGAGTGGTGCCTGGCCGCCACGCTGTCGCTGTCGCGCAAGCTCGCCGCGGCCGACGCCGCCGTACGCGCCGGCGAATGGCCCCAGCAGGGCCTGCAGCCGCACGAGCTGCGCGGCCGACGCGTCGGCGTCGTCGGCTACGGTCCCATCGGCGCCATGT
The DNA here is from genome assembly GCF_044465905.1 of Nonomuraea sp. NPDC049480. Classification (NCBI taxonomy): domain Bacteria; kingdom Bacillati; phylum Actinomycetota; class Actinomycetes; order Streptosporangiales; family Streptosporangiaceae; genus Nonomuraea; species Nonomuraea sp. NPDC049480. The sequence continues at coordinate 783,141 of NZ_JBITMD010000002.1, read as the reverse complement.
GCATGGAGATGTTCCGCGCGCTCGGCTGCCAGGTGTCGTTCTGGACCCGCACGCCTCGCGAGGACCCCGCCTTCGAGGACCTCTCCGCGCTGCTGTCGGACAGCGACGTCGTGGTCGTCGTCATCGCGCTGTCGGACGAGACCCGGGACCTGATCGATCCGGCCCGCATGAAGCAGGGCGCCCTGCTGGTGAACGCCGCACGCGGCGGCGTCGTGAACCAGAAGGCCCTGGTGGAGGCCCTGCGCAACGGGCAGTTGGCGGGGGCGGCACTGGACGTGTTCGACGTCGAGCCGCTGCCCGCCGACGACCCGCTGCGCGAGCTGCCCAACGTCCTGTTGTCCCCGCACGTCGCCGGTGTCACCCCGGAGGCCACGGGCCGTCTGCTCAGCGCGACCCTCGACAATCTGACCGCCGCCGTCGAGGGCCGCGAGGTGGACGGGGTGCTCAACGGAGTAGCGCCCACCGTGCGGAGGAAGTTTACGGAATCGCCTACCACATAGGCATTTCACCTGGCACGATGAACAGTTTTCGTGTCTTTAACAGACCCCGGTCTGTTCGAGGTCGCCTGTGGGAGATACCTTCTTACGGACGATCTCTACCGGCTCTAGGGGGTGCTTTCGTGACGACGACGATGTCGGCTCACCAACGGGCAGTAGAGCAGATCCGGCAGTCGTACGCGGAGATCCCGGGCGACGCCGCGCCCCGGCTCGCCAAGTCGACGTCCAACCTGTTCAGGTTCCGCGACTCCGCGAAGACGGCCAAGCTCTCGGCCAGGGATCTCGGCGAGGTCATCAGCGTCGACCCCGAGGCCATGACGGCCGAGGTCCAGGGCATGACCACGTACGAGCAGCTGGTCGACGCCACGCTCCCGCACGGTCTCATGCCGTACGTCGTGCCACAGCTCAAGACCATCACGCTGGGCGGCGCCGTCACCGGGCTCGGCATCGAGTCCACCAGCTTCAGGGACGGGCTGCCGCACGAGTCGGTCGAGGAGCTCGAGATCCTCACCGGCGACGGCCGCGTCGTCGTGGCCCGCGACGACAACGAGCACCGCGACCTCTTCCGTGCCTTCCCCAACTCCTACGGCACGCTCGGCTACGCGCTCCGCATCCGGATCAAGCTGCGCAAGGTCCAGCCGTACGTCCACCTCACGCACGTCAAGTTCACCGACGCCGCCAAGTGCATGCTCGCCATGCAGGAGATCTGCGACAGCATGGTGCACGACGGCGAGAACGTCGACTTCGTGGACGGGGTCTTCTTCGCCCCCGGCGAGATGTACCTCACGGTCGGCCGCTTCGCCGACCGCGCGCCCTACGCCTCCGACTACACCGGCATGCGCATCTACTACCAGTCGATCAGGCAGCGCAAGCGCGACTGGCTGACGATCCGCGACTACCTGTGGCGCTGGGACACCGACTGGTTCTGGTGCTCCCGGGCCTTCGGGGTGCAGCAGCCCGTGGTCCGCTCGCTCATGCCGCGCCGCTGGATGCGCTCCGACGTCTACCGCCGCCTGGTCGCCCTCGACCGCAAGTACGGGGTGACCGCGCGCATCGACCGCTGGCGCGACCAGCCCGTCCAGGAGTCGGTCATCCAGGACGTCGAGACGCCGGTCGAGCGGGGCGCGGAGTTCCTGGAGTTCTTCCACGACAAGGTCGGCATGACGCCGGTGTGGATGTGCCCGCTGCGGGCCTCTTCCCGCTGGCCGCTCTACCCGCTGGAGCCCGGCAAGCTGTACGTCAACTTCGGGTTCTGGGGAATGGTGCCACTGCCACGGGGGCAGTTCGACGGTTACTACAACCGGCTGATCGAGAACACCGTGCACGATCTCGACGGTCACAAGTCGCTTTATTCGACGTCCTTCTACGCCCGTGAGCAGTTCTGGAAGCTGTACAACGGCGACGCCTACTGGCCGATCAAGCGGGAATACGACCCGAACGGTCGCTTGCTTGATCTGTATGACAAGTGTGTGCGGGGAAGGTGAGTCGATGGCTCTCGCGAGCATCTTTGAGAAGATCGTCGGCACGGACGCGAACGTCGCGTTCATGGCCTACGACGGAACCAAGGCAGGACCGGACGGGGCTGACCTCGCCCTCGAGGTCAAGACGCCGATCGCGGTCGCGTACCTGGCCCAGGCCCCGGGGGAACTGGGCCTGGCCAGGGCGTACATCTCCGGTCACATCGACGTGCACGGAGACTTGTACACCCTGCTCGACCGCATGTGGAACATCACGACCAACGACCTGACGACCTCCGAGAAGATCGCCGCCGTCCGCTCCTTGGGCATGAAGCCGCTGCTGATGCGTGTGCCGCCGCCCCCTCAGGAGATGCGGCAGAGCACGCTGGCCCGGCTGGGCTCCCGCCACGCCAAGCAGCGCGACGCCGAGGCCATCCACCACCACTACGACGTCTCCAACCGCTTCTACGAGTGGGTGCTCGGGCCGTCGATGGCGTACACGTGCGCCGTCTTCCCCACCGAGGAGGCGACGCTGGAGGAGGCCCAGTACGCCAAGTTCGACCTGGTGGCCCGCAAGCTGGGCCTCAAGCCCGGCATGCGCCTGCTGGACGTGGGTTGCGGCTGGGGCGGCATGGCCATGCACGCCGCTGAGCACTACGGCGTCAAGGTGCTCGGTGTGACCCTCAGCAAGCAGCAGGCGGAGTGGGCCCAGAAGGCCATCGCCGACGCCGGTCTGCAGGACCTGGCCGAGGTCCGCCACATGGACTACCGGGACGTGCCGGAGACGGACTTCGACGCGGTGAGCTCCATCGGCCTCACCGAGCACATCGGCAAGGCCAACGTCCGCTCGTACTTCGCGTTCCTGTACAGCAAGCTGAAGCCCGGCGGCCGGCTCCTGAACCACTGCATCACCCGCCCGACCGGCAAGGAGAAGACGTTCAACAAGGGCGGCTTCATCAACAAGTACGTCTTCCCCGACGGGGAGCTCGAGTCGGTGGGCTACCTGGTCAGGCAGATGGAGGACTTGGGCTTCGAGATCCGCCATGAGGAGAACCTGCGGGAGCACTACGCGAAGACCCTGAGGCACTGGTGCGACAACCTGGACGCCAACTGGGAGGACGCGGTCCAGGAGGTCGGCATGGGCACGGCCCGGGTGTGGGCCCTGTACATGGCGGGTTGCATCGTCGGCTTCGAACGCAACAAGGTCCAGCTCCACCAGGTCCTGGGCGTCAAACTGGACCAGCAGGGCGCCTCCGGCGTCCCCCTCCGCCCGGCGCTCGACTGGCCGTGATCCCGGCCCGGAGGGGTGAGAGGGCCCGCCGGCCCTCTCACCCCTCCGGGGTCTCGTAAGGTCCCGTCAAAAGGGCCGCATCGAATCGATCACCTTGCCCGCGATCTCCCTGATCGCCTCGACCTTCGGTATGTCGGCGCGAACATCGTCCGCGCCGAACCGCGGCGAGCCGAGCCGCGGATACTCCGCCTCATTGCGGCGACGCCGCATCCGATCGAACGACCGCAGGGTCTTCCCCAAAGGCGGATCGAGCTGCGCGTTCACCGCTTCGTACACCGCGATGTGCCCACCCCGGCTGGTCGCCCGAAGGCCTTGATTCTCCAGAATGGCGCACAACGCCTTCCTCGCCGCGTCGTACAACAACTGGTAGGAGCCGATCGGATCAGACTCCATCGCAAGACGAGCCGTTGCGATGTGCTTCGAGGCCTGGTCGAGCAGTTCCTCTGCCTGGGAACGACTGGCCGCCACCTTCTCGATCTCACCCCGGCTCAGCATGCCCTCGATCGCGGCACGCCCCTGCTCCCATCTCATCTCTTCCCCTCATCGATCTTGAGGCGTACCAACGGGCGGGTCTTGACCGTTTCGAGGAACGGATCGCCCTGTGAGGACTCCCATTCGTCACGGCTCAGGCGGCGGATGCTCACCTCTCTGCCGAGCTGCCGCTCCGCAGACCTGGCGGCGTCGTACAGATCGTCTTCATCGGCGGAGCCGATGACCAGGACGTCCACGTCGTTCGGCACCCGGCCTGGTTCACCCGAATACCGCGCGGCCCAGGAGCCGTAGATGTAGGCATCCTCGATGCCGTCCACTCCGGACAATTGTTCGCCCAACACCGCCGTGGGCCCGTAGGTCAAGGCCAGCAACTCGGTGAGGGGGCGAGCCACGGCCACATCCGTGTCCGCGCGAACCATCCGCATGTTCCCGGTTCGCCGGGTGACCACCAGGCCCGCCGCCCCCAGACGATCCACTTCGCGCGTCACGGAGGATGGTGAGACACCGAACCGCTTGGCAAGCTCGACCTGCGCATACTCGACGTCTGGATGCAAGAAGAGCCAGGCCAGTAGTTCTCCTTGGAAGGGGGAGCGCAACAGGGGAAGCAGGCTGGACGGCGGCTGTTTCATAACCTGAAACATAGCTTGCAGTTTACGCAAGTTCCATTTTCTCGCGCTCTGCATCCGCGAATATTCGTTCGGTGACATGCCGCTTCCTGTCCAGAAGATCGGCGGCGACCTTGATCGGTGATACCCCATAAGGTGGGTTCATGGGGGTGCTTCGTGATGCGTTCGGCGTCCGGGTGCCCAAAGCGCCGGGGACCGATCAGCCGATGCTCCGCCGGTGGCCGTTCGCCGCGCTGTCAGCGGCGCTCCTGATCTTCAACTCGCCGGCCCTCACCGTCAGCGCCATGTTAGGGCAGTTCGCCATTCCAGCGGCCGTCCTGCTCGCCGGACCCGTGCTCTGGGCGTGGTACCGGCCCGTGCCCGCGTGGTGCGCCATGGTGGCGGCCGTACCTCTCCTCAACGGGCTGGGGATGGCGCTGGACAGTCCGATCCCCCCACAGCCGTGGCTCCTCAACCAGACGCTGGCCCAGCTCCCCGTCATGTACACGCTGGCGCTGTCGTCGACCCGGCGCGTGACGATCGTCGCCTTCGCCGTCACGCTCGCGGCCGGGATCGCCATCAGCCTGCCGCAGGACGTGGAGCCGTCCAGGCTGGCCAGAGGCCTGCTGGCCTGGACGCTGTCCCTGCTGGTCGCCGTGATTCTCGGGCACACCAGGCGGCTGCGGCGGCTGGCCACCTTACAGGTCGCCGAGGAGTTCGGGCGGCGGCGACTCCTGGAGGAGCGGGCGCGGATCGCCAGGGAGCTGCACGACGTGGTGGCCCATCACATGTCGGTGATCGCCGTGCAGGCCGCCAGCGCCCCGTACCGGATCGAGGGCGGGGTGAGCGAGGCGGTCGCGGGGGAGTTCGCGGCCATCAACGCGGCCGCCCGCGAGTCCCTGCACGACATGCGGCACCTGCTCGGCGCGTTACGCGGCTCCGGCGAGGCGCCGCGCACCGCGCCGCAGCCGGGGCTGGGCGATCTCGGCAGGCTGGTGGAGTCGGTACGGCGGGCGGGCGTGCCCGTCGAACTCATGGTCACCGAACCGGCGCCGCCGCTCTCGCCCGCCGAGTCCGTCACCGTCTACCGGATCGTCCAGGAGGCGCTGAGCAACGTCGTACGCCACGCGCCCGGCGCCCGCACCACCGTCTCCGTCCGGACCGACGGCGACGCCGTGACGGTGGAGGTGGCGAACGAGCGACCGGCCCAGCCGGCCGGCGCGGCGCAACCGGGGGCGGGACTCGGGCTGATCGGAATGCGGGAGCGCGTGGCGGCGGTGGGCGGCGCGCTGACGGCGGCGGCGAATGACGGGGGAGGCTTCACGGTGCACGCGAGGCTCCCCATGGGCGACAAAGGCGAACAGGCCCCCGCACGGACACCGGCCGGAGACGGCGGACGCTCCCCGGAGCCGCCGAAGGGAGAGGACGAATGATCACCGTGGTGGTCGCCGACGACCAGGCGATGATCAGGGCCGGGTTCGCGGCGCTGCTCGCCGCGCAGCCCGACCTCCAGGTCGTGGGGGAGGCCGCCGACGGCCTGGAGGCGGTCGCGGCGGCTCGCGACCTGCGGCCGGACGTCGTGCTCATGGACGTCCGCATGCCCAACCTCGACGGCCTGGAGGCCACCCGCCGCATTACCGGGGCGGGCCGTGAGCCGAAGGTGCTGATGCTCACCACCTTCGACATCGACGACTACGTCTATGCCGCCCTGCGCGGCGGAGCCAGCGGCTTCCTGCTCAAGGACGCGCCCCCGGCCGACCTCATCACCGCCGTACGCGTCGTCGCCGCCGGTGACGCCCTGCTCGCCCCCTCGGTCACGCGCCGGCTCATCGAGGAGTTCGCCACCAGGCGGCCCGTCGACGAACGGGAGGCGCTGCGGCTGAACGCGCTGACCGCCCGCGAGCTGGACGTGCTCAGGCTGGTGGCGTCCGGGCTGGCCAACACCGAGATCGCCGAGGAGCTGACGATCGCCGGGGAGACGGTGAAGTCGCACGTGGGGCGGATCTTCGCCAAGCTGGGCCTGCGCGATCGGGCGCAGGCGGTGGTGCTCGCCTACGAGAGCGGCCTGGTCGTTCCCGGCAATCCCCCTCCGGTGGCACGCCGGAGCCCGCGACCGCGCTCCTGAGGGGGATTCGCCGGCCCGTACCCCTTCCGTACCGTCACCGGCATGATCAGAGTGAGAGCCGCGGCGGCGGCGCTGCGGGCGGGAGCCAGGATGTCGATCAGCGAGTCCGAGCTCCTCGGGCTGGCCGGGCTCGTCCGGCCGGGAGCGGTCTGCTTCGACGTCGGGGCCGCCTACGGGATGTACACGTATCCGCTGTCCCGGCTCGCCGGACCGGCCGGCCAGGTGCACGGGTTCGAGCCGCTGCCGGTGCCGTACCGGATCCTGGAGGCGGGACGGCGCGCGTCCGGCGCGCGCAACATACAGGTGACCAACGCGGCGCTCGGGTCGTCGACCGGATATCAGCGGCTGCGGCTGCCCTACCGGTTCGGGCTGCCGATCCACGGCTGGGCCCACCTGCAGGAGGGGCTGAAGCACCCGGGCCGGTTCACCGCCGCCAAGACGCTGGACGTGCCGGTGTACACCGTCGATCGGGTGTGCGAGCTGCGGGAGATCCCGCGGGTGGACTTCATGAAGGTGGACGTGGAGGGGTTCGAGGCGGAGGTGCTGAGGGGGGCGGAATGGACGATCGAGCAGCACCGGCCCACGTTGCTGCTGGAGATCGAGGACCGCCACCTCGACAAATACGGCAGGACCTCCGCCGAGGTGGCGGGCTCGCTGATCGAACGGGGCTACCGCATGCACCTCTGGCACGGACGCCGCTGGGCCAGAACGGATCGCGTGAGCCCGCGCCGGCGCAACTACCTGTTCACCGCCGCGCCGTGAGCTACTTCTTGTCCTTGGGGGGCGCGGCGTGCTTGCCGCGGCTCTCCTGATGCTGGTTCGCGGTGGAGCCCTCCTTGGGCTCGTCCGGCTGGTCCTTGGGGTGTGTGTGGGGCTTCTCGTGCCGGCCCACGCGACCTCCTCTTGCCTGGCTCGATTGCATAGCGTTACCACAAGATTACAATCAGCTCGCTCCCGTGGCGAACTTGTCAGCGGCCGGCGCCGAGCAGTGCGAGCACGCGCTCGGCCTGCCGTTCGAAGGTTCCGAGCGGGTTGCGGGTGGCGAACGGCCCGTCTGGGCTGAGCATGACGAACCAGTTGAACGCGAGCAGCCGCCGGAAATCCCGCACGCGTGCGGCTTCCATGACCGTCAGGTCAAGGCAGGCCAGGAACCCGTCGCCGTCGAGGTGGCCGTCCATGCGGGAGATGTGCTCGGCGACCTCGGCCAGCTCGAAGGCGCGGTCGCTGCTCCCGGAGTCCTCCCAGTCCAGGATGCGCACCTGGGCGGTGTCGTCGTCCCACAGGAAGTTGGCATGGTTGCCGTCGATCTGGCCGAGCACGGGCGGGAAGGGGTTGACGGCGAGCCGGTCGGCGTCCGGGCCGGCCAGCCAGGCCGCACCGGCGGCGAAGGCCTTCGCGGCCCGCGGGTCCTCGCCCAGATCGGGTCGCTTGGCGGCCCAGCCACGCGCGTACGCCACGGCTCCGGCCGGGGTCCACGCGGCCGGCTCGGGCAGGCTCGCGGCCGGGACGGCCCGGTGAAGGCGGGTGAGGGCGGCGGCCATCGCGTGGACATGCGCCGGGCCGGTGCGCAGGCCGCGCAGCGGGACGCCCGGGAGGCGGCTCATGACGACGGTGGGCGGGGCGGCGTCGAGGTCGGCCGTGATCGGCTCGGGGGCGAGGCCGGGCGCGTGCTCGGCGAGCAGGGTCAGCGCGGTCCATTCGCGGTGCGGCTCGCGCCTGTCCCACGACCGGTACCGCTTGATCACGATCTCGTCCTGAAGGTCGAGGTCATGTGTGCTGTGTTGCCCGGCCGTCACCCGTCCGCCCCCGTTCCTACCGCGCCAGCGCTTCCAGCGTGCCCGTGAGGCCGTTCCAGGCCTGCTCGGCGTCGGCCGTGCGGCCGTGCGGCGACCGGAACCAGGCCACGAACTCGGCCACGTCGTCCAGCGCCCACCGCAGCCGGTAGAGCTCCAGGGCCGCCGGATCCGGGATGCGGCCGCCGGCGTCGGCGTATCGGGCCAGGTCGGCGGGGTCCCTGGCGACCAGCCAGAGATCGCGCTCCGGGACGGCCAGCCCGACCGTGTCCCAGTCGACCAGCAGCAGCCCCGCTCCCGCCCGCAGCAGGTTGCCGGGATGCGGCTCGCCGTGCGTGACGACGGGCTCGCCGCTCTTCTCCGCCATCCGGTCGAGCTCCTCCAGACGGTGGCGCAGCGGCCCGGCGTGATCGGCGATCAGGGCTCTGGCGGGCTCGGCGTACGGGCCGCCCAGCCACGTCCGGTTCGTCTCCCGGATGGCGTCCTCCAGCCAGGCCCGGCCCGCCGGCTCCACCGGCCGCAGCGGGGCCGAGAGCGGCGGCGGCGTCCGGTGCAGCTCGGCCAGCAGGTCGATGAGCAGGCCGCGCTCCTCGGGCGCCAGGTCCTCGCCCCACTGCCCGGCGGCGCCGCTCTCGAAGGGGAACACGCTCATGGCGTAGCGGCGGCGGTCGAGCCGCCGCAGCGTCGTGCCGTCGGCCGCGCGCAGCGGCGCGACGACGAAGCCGAGTCCCGCCTCCTCACGCAGCGCCGCCGCCGTCTCCATGGCCCTCAGGAGCTCGTCGTACGACCTTTGCCGCACGTCCGCGACGGTGACGAACCACCGCTCGTCCGCGACCCAGTGATAGTCCCCGAACCCCACCGGCGCGTAGTCGAGCGTCTCCGCGTCGATGCCCCAGTCCCGCAGCGCGGGCCGCAGCAGTCCTTCGTCGAAGTCCTCCGGCCGATCTCGCATGCCGACGACGCTATCGCTCCCGGCCGCCCGGCTTCATCTCGATGATGAGCTCCATGGCGGTCAGGACGTCGGTCACGACGTGGTCGGCCCCGTCCGCGGCGGCCACCCCGCGGTCGATCCAGATCGTGCGCAGGCCGGCGTCCCGCCCGCCCGCGACGTCCTTGTCCGGATCGTCGCCGACCATCCATCCGCCCCCGGCCAGCGATGTGCCGCACCGTCCTGCCCCGATCTCGAACAGCCGCACGTCGGGCTTGCGCACGCCTTCGGCGCCGGAGATCGCCCACCCGTCCACCCGCTCGGCAAGTCCGGTTCGCCGGATCTTGCCGGTCTGGTTGTCGGTCATCCCGTTCGTCACGATCCCGACCGCCCATCCGGCCGCCCGCAGCCGATCGAGCCCGTCCAGCACTTCGGCCCGGCAGGTGACCAGGTGCGGCAGTCGCGCCCGGTAAGCCCGCCAGAGTTCCGCCGCCGGCTCGGCCGGCTCGAACCGCTCGCGGACCAGGCCGAAGAACACGTCCATGGGCATCGACCCGTCCGCGTCCGTCTCCACCAGCCACTCCACCGCCGCCGGGCCGAGCCCTCGCTCCGCGGCGAACTCGGCGGCCCAGCGCTCGAACGCGGCCAGCCGGTCGATCAGCGTGTTGTCCAGGTCGAAGAGGGCGAGGGGCCGCGTCATGATCGGCAGTCTAGGCCGCCCGCGCCTCCGGAAGCGGTTACCGCAGCTCGCGCTTGAGGATCTTGCCCGTGGCCGTCATCGGCAGGCTGTCGCGGAACTCGACGATCCTGGGGTACTTGTAGGCCGCCATGGTGCCCTTGGCCCAGGCGATCAGCTCGTCCTCGGTGATCGTCGCGCCCGGCGTCCGGATGACGTACGCCTTGATCTCCTCGCCGAGGGACTCGTGCGGAACCCCCACCACGGCGGCCAGCGACACGGCCTCGTGGGTCAGCAGGACCTCTTCGAGCTCGCGCGGGTAGACGTTGAACCCGCCACGGATGATCATGTCCTTGGCGCGGTCGATGATGGAGTAGTAGCCGTCGGCGTCACGCGTGGCGATGTCGCCGGTGCGGAACCAGCCGTCCCTCATGACCTCGGCCGTCGCCTCGGCACGGCCGTAGTAACCCTTCATGACGTTGTGCCCGCGGATGGCGATCTCGCCGGGCCCCTCGCCCTCGACGGTCTTCCAGTCGCCGTCGATCAGCTTCATCTCCACGCCCCAGATCGGGGTGCCGATCGTGCCGGGCTTGGTCGGACGGCCGTGCTGGTTGAAGCTGGCCACCGGCGAGGTCTCCGACAGCCCGTACCCCTCGAGGATGCTGATCCCGAAGGTCTTCTCGAAGTCCTTGAGCACCTCCACCGGCGAGGACGCGCCGCCCGCCACCGCGACGCGCAGCGAGCGGGGCGCCTCCGCGCCCTCGGCGTGGATCTTGGTGAGCATGCCCCAGTACATCGTGGGCACCCCGGCGAAGAACGTCACGTTCTCCTTGACCATGAGCGCGAGCGCGTCGCCGGGGTCGAAGCGCGGCAGCAGCACGACCGTCGCGCCGCGCAGGAAGCCGGTGTTCATGACGACGCTCTGGCCGAAGGAGTGGAACAGCGGCAGCACCGCCAGATAGGTGTCGCCGCCGTCCTCGCTCCGGGGGAACATCTTGTCGCCGACCATGGCGTTCATCAGCATGTTCTGGTGGCTGAGCTCGGCTCCCTTGGGCTGGCCGGTGGTGCCCGAGGTGTAGAGGATCACCGCCGTGTCGTCGGGCGCGGTCTGCACGGTCTCGAACGTGCTCGCCATCCCGCCGAGCGCCGCCCAAATGGACTCGCCGTGCTCGGACTCGGTCGCGAGCGGGGTGGCCGGCAGCACGAAGAAGTGCTCGCAGCCCGAGGCCGCCTCGAAGCCCGCCTTGCCGCGCTCGCCCAGCGGCAGCTCGGGCGTGCCCTCGAAGCAGAACAGCGCCTTGGCGTCGCTGTCGTCCAGATGGTAGGCGATCTCACGCGACTGGAGCAGCACGTTCAGCGGCACCACGGTCGCCCCGGCCTTGAGGATGCCGAAGTAGACGAACGGGAAGTACGGCAGGTTCGGGCACGCCAGCGCGACCTTGTCCCCCTTGCCGATGCCGCGGGCCACCAGCAGGTTCGCCACCTGGTTGGCAATGGTGTCGATCATGGAGTACGGCAGCCGCATGTCGCCGAAGACGATGGCCGTGCCGTCCGGGTTGTTCCTGGCGCTGTCCTCCAGGACGATCGACAGATTGAGCATGACGCCTTCCTCCCTCTGAGCCACCTTGGCGCCATCTAAGCAGCATCCCCAAACCGACTGGTAGGTAACAGAGGTCACAAGTGGATATGGACGGGCCCGGCCACGTGGAGTAAGCAAGTGGTCATGGAGTACGACTATGTGATCGTCGGCGCGGGATCCGCGGGGTGCGTGCTGGCCAACCGGCTGTCGGCGGACCCGAACGTGTCGGTGGCGCTGGTCGAGGCGGGCGGGCAGGACGACAAGCTGGAGATCCGCATGCCCGCGGGCTTCGCGAAGCTGTTCAAGACCGACTACGACTGGAACTACACCACCGCCAAGCAGGGCGAGATGTCGGGCAGGGAGCTCTATTGGCCCCGCGGCCGGGTCATCGGCGGCTCGTCCTCGCTCAACGCCCAGATGTGGGTGCGCGGCTGCGGGCTCGACTACGACCAGTGGGAGGTCCCCGGCTGGTCGTACGACGACGTCCTGCCGTACTTCACCAGGGCCGAGCACCGCGTCGGCAGCAATCACGGCCACGTCTACGGCACCTCCGGCCCGCTGTACGTCTCCGAGCTGCGCAGCCCCAACGTCACCACCGTGGCCTTCCTCAAGGCGTGCGAGGAGCTGGGCCTCGAACGGCTCGGCGAGCTGAACGGCCGCTCCAACGAGGGCTACAGCCCGACCCCTGTGACCCAGAACCGGGGCCGCAGGTGGAGCTCGGCCGACGCCTACCTGCGCCCGGCGGCCGGCCGGCCCAACCTCGCCGTGATCACCGGGGTCACCGTCGACCGGGTGATGTTCGACGGCAGGCGCGCGATCGGCATCGAGCACAGCGGCGGCATCCAGGTCAAGGCCAGGAAGGAGGTCATCCTGTCCGCGGGCGCGATCGGGTCGCCGTACCTGCTCATGCGCTCCGGCGTGGGCGCGGCCGGCGAGTTGCGCGACGCCGGGATCGAGGTCGTGCACGACCTGCCCGAGGTCGGCAAGAACCTCCAGGACCACCTCGCGAGCGGCGTGTACGTCGAGTGCAAGCAGCCGGTGACGCTGACCAAGGCCGAGTCGATCGGCAACCTGCTGCGTTACATCGTGCTGCGCTCCGGCATGCTCACCACGAACGTGGGCGAGGCGGTCGCCTTCATCAGGACCTCGGCCGAGGAGCCCGCGCCCGACATCGAGCTGATCTTCGCGCCGGGGCCGTTCATCGACCACGGCCTCACCCCGCCGACCGGCCACGGGCTCACCGTCGGCGTCGTGCTGCTGCAGCCGGAGAGCCGCGGCAGGATCGGGCTCAACGGCAGAGACGTGGTGATCGACCCCGCCTACCTGGCCGAGGAGGCCGACGTCAAGCGGCTGGTGGCCGGGCTGAAGACGGCCAAGCAGGTGTTCGCCACCGCCGCGATGAAGCCGTACGCGGGCGGGCCGATGGCCCCCTACTGGGCGCCGGAGAGCGATGAGGAGCTCGCCCAGTGGGTACGCGAGCGCGGCGAGACCCTCTACCACCCGGTCGGCACCTGCCGGATGGGCGCCGACGAGACCTCGGTCGTGGACCCGTCCCTGCGGGTGCGCGGCGTCGAGGGGCTGCGCGTCGTGGACGCGTCGATCATGCCGACGCTGAACCGCGGCCACACTCACGCCCCGGCCATCATGATCGGCGAGAAGGGCGCCGATCTGATCATCAAGAGGAAGTAGCCGCTCTTGACGTAAGTGGCCACTTGCACAAATCTATGAGGGTATGACGCTGTCCGCGGACCTGGACCTGTCGCAGATCCCGTTCTGGGGGTTGCCACAGGCCGAGCGCATGGAGGCATTCCGTCGGCTGCGCGCGCTGGAGCACCCGGTGTTCGTGCGCGAGCAGTACGTGCCGTTCGTCGGCGGCGGGCCGGGCTACTACGCCCTCGTCCGCCACGCCGACGTGGCCGAGGCCAGCAGGAACGCGGCCGTGTTCAGCAGCGAGCCGTGCGCCAACAGCATCCCCGACATGCCGCGCTGGCTGAGCGCCTACTTCGGCTCCATGATCAACATGGACGATCCGCGGCACGCGAGATTGCGGCGGATCGTGTCCAGGGCGTTCACGCCGCGCATCCTGTCGAAGATGGAGGAGGACCTGGCCAGGGCCGCCGCGGAGATCGTGGACGAGGCGATCGCGGAGGGTCCGGGCGACTTCGTCACGCAGGTGGCGGCCCGGCTGCCCGTACGAGTCATCTGCGACATGATGGGGATCCCCGCGAAATATCACGACATGGTGCTGCGGCGGACCAACATCATCCTCGGTAACGCCGACCCCGAGTACACCGGACTTGCCCCCGACTTCAGCAGGCTCAACGTCGCCCGCGGGCTGGTTCAGCTGCTGCGCGCCGGCTTCTCGCTCAACCGGCTGGCCGCCCGCCTCGGCGACGAACGGCGCAAACGGCCCACCGGCGACCTGGTCAGCCTGCTGGTCAACGGTGACGAGCGGCTCACCTCGCAGGAGCTCGGATCGTTCTTCATCCTGCTCGTGGTGGCGGGCAGCGAGACCACCCGCAACGCGATCGCGTACGGGCTCAAGCTCCTCACCGACCACCCCGAGCAGCGGGAGCTGCTGCTGAGCGACTTCGACGGTCGCGTCGTCGGAGCCTGCGACGAGATCGTCCGGTACGCGACGCCGGTGATCCAGTTCCGGCGCACGCTGACGCGGGACCACGAGATGAACGGCACCGCGTACAAGAAGGGCGACAAGGTGCTGCTCTTCTACAACTCGGCCAACCGCGACGAGTCCGTCTTCACCGACCCCGACGCGTTCGACATCACCCGCGATCCGAATCCGCACGTCGGCTTCGGCGGCCCCGGGCCGCACTACTGCCTGGGCGCCCACCTGGCGCGCAGGGAGATGACCGTGATGTACCGCGAGTTGTTCACCCGCCTGCCGGACATCAGGTCCGTGGGGGAGCCCGACTTCCTGCTGTCCAACTTCATCAACGGCGTCAAGCACCTGAGATATACGTTCTGAGGGCATCGGCCAAGCCGTCCTCCCCGCGCCAGGCCACGAACCCGTCCGGCCGCACCAGCAGCGTCCCGTACGGCCAGCCGTCGATCACGTGCACCGGCACGTCCAGGCCCGGCACGGGACGGTCGGCGAACACGCAGAACCCCCCCGTCGACCAGGTCGAGCGTGGAGCGGTCGCCGACCCACAGGTGCGGCACCCGCGAGCCCGGCGACCCGTCGAGGCAGAGCGACACGTCCTCCGTCGAGGGCAGGTCCTCGACCGCCGACCCGTAGCGGTAGCCGAGGTGCACGATCGGCGCGTTCAGCGCGCCCGCCCGCGCCCTGAGCTCGGCCGCCCGCGGGCCGCCGTCGAAGTGCAGCCGCAGGTCCCGCATCCGGAGCAAGGACTGCTCCAGCGCCAGCAGCGCGACCGGCCGGCGCTCGTCGTGGTAGGTGTCCAGCAGGCCGGGTGCGGACCTGCCGGAGAGCACGTGGGCGAGCTTCCAGGCCAGGTTGTGCGCGTCGGCGACGCCCGTGTTGAGCCCGAACGCCCCTGTGGGCGGGACGGCGTGCGCCGCGTCGCCGGCCAGGAACACGCGTCCCGCCGAGAACCGGTCGGCGACCTGCCCGCGTGCTCGCCAGCCCAGCACGCTCACGATCTCGACCTCCAGCGCGGGGTCGCCGAGCGCGGTCCTGATCACGTCCGCGCCGGGATCCCGATCGGTGTGGAAGACCCACTCGCTCTTGCCGTCGATGGCGAGCAGCATCCCGGGCGCCTCCGGATCGGTGATCTCGCAGAGCGCGAAGCCGTAGGGACCGGTCAGGTGGCTCAGGTCGGCGTGGAACATGATGTTGTGCAGCTCGGGCCCGAGCGTGCCGGGCCCCGACACCACGGCCGTCACCCCGTCCGCGTCCTGCTCCAGGGAGACCACCTCGGTGTCGTAGGCCACGCTCGCGCCCCGCTCGCGCGCGGCGTCCAGGAGCACCCGGTCCAGGCGGTTCTGCGGGCAGATGCCGCGTAGCCGCGCGGGGCTGTAGGAGATCTCGTCGTACGCCTGGGCGCGGGTGGGCATGGTCGCGGCCAGGGCGGCCAGGTCGGCGCCCGCGAGCCGGTCCACGGTGATCTTGCCGAGGACGGCGCCGGTCATGTCGATGGCCACCTCGTTCACGGCCTCCTCCAGGCCGGCCTCGCGCAGCAGCTCGACGGTGCGCAGGCCGACGCCGGTGGCCCTCGGGTGGATGCGGGGACCCGGCTCCCGCTCGACCACGAGGGCGTGCACGCCGTGGCGGGCCGGGAACACGGCGGCGCTCAGCCCGTCAGGCCATCAGCGTCGAGCGGATCGTGCGCGCGGCCATCGCGGTCGCCGACGCCGAAGGACTGGACGCGGTGTCCATGCGGCGGGTGGCGGCCGAGGTCAAGTCGGGCACCACGTCGCTCTACCGCTACCTGGAAAACCGCGACGAGCTGCTGGACCTGATGGCGGACGCGGTGTGGGGCGAGGGTGCACCCGGGCCGCTGACCGGCGACTGGCGGGCCGACCTGGCCGAGGTCGCCCGCGACCAGCGGGCGATGGTGCTGCGCCATCCGTGGATGGCCAGGCTCATGACGAGCAGGCCCACGATGGGCCCCAACTCGCTGCGGCGTTTCGAGCACGCGCTCACCGCCGCGGCCGCGCTGACCCCGGACATCACGCGGGCGTCCGCGGTGATCGGGGCGATCGGCAGCTACGTGCTCGGCGCCGTGGCCAAGGAACTGGCCGAGCAGGAGGCGCAGCGCCGTACGGGGCTGTCCGAACAGGAGTGGCGGGCCGCGATCGGCCCTTACATCCGCGGTGTGGTGGAGAGCGGGGCCTACCCGCAGTTCAACCGGCGGGTGGTGGAGGCGGACGACCTGAGCTTCAGTGACCAGTTCGAGTTCGGGCTGGCGTGCCTGCTGACGGGATGCGCCGAGCAAGTGGTACTGCTTTGACGGGGCCGAGTGCTAGGTTTCGCAGTCATGGAGATCAGGACTATCCACGCCAATGGGGTGGAGTTCGCGTATCTAACCGTGGGCGAAGGACCGCTCGCTCTTTGCCTGCACGGCTTTCCCGACACCGCGCACACGTGGCGCCACCTGATGCCGGCGCTGGCTGAGCGCGGCTACCGCGCCGTCGCGCCGTTCATGCGCGGCTACGCGCCCACCGAGGTCCCCGCCGACGGAGCGTACGAGGACGCCGCCCTCGTCGCCGACGTCCGCGCCCTGCACGAGGAGCTCGGCGGCGACGCCGACGCGGTGATCGTCGGGCACGACTGGGGCGCCTTCCCCGTCTACCACACCGCGGGCCGCTTCCGCCGCGCCGTCACGCTCGCGGTCCCGCCGCCGGGCTCGCTGGCCGGGACGTTCTTCGACTACGAGCAGCTCAAGCGCTCGTTCTACATCTTCCTCTTCCAGACCACACTGGCCGAGGCGGCCGCCGCCAGCCCCGGCTTCATCGAGAGCCTCTGGCGCGACTGGTCGCCCGGCTACGACGCCGCGGAGGATCTGGAGTTCGTCCGGCGCAGCATCGGCGACCCCGCCAACCTGAGGGCGGCCATCGGCTACTACCGCGCCATGCTCGGCACCACGCCGCGCTCCGGCCGCTACCCCGACGTCGACCCCGGCGTCACCGGGCCCGTCCTCTACCTGCACGGCGCCCAGGACGGCTGCCTGAGCGCCGATCTGGCGAAGGAAGCGCCGAGCCACCTGCCGCCCGGCTCGCGGACCGAGGTGGTGGCAGGCGGCGGTCACTTCCTCCACCTGGAACGACCTGCCGAGGTCAACCGGCTCATCCTGGACTGGCTCGGCCCCGCCTCCTGAGGGGGCCGCCCCCGGACCTTCCGCCCGCGGTCGCTTGCTTCCTGAGCACCGCGATCACGGGATGCTGTCCGGACAGGCTCACCGTGACGGCCTCCTCGACGGCGAACCCGCGCGGGAGCCCTTCGTGGACCAGCGCCACGGCCAGCCCGTCGGCGGCCAGCACCCGCCGCACCTCCCGCCACAGCAGGCCGAGGTCGCCGGCGAGCAGCCCACGCGGCGGCACCTGGCGCCCCCAGGGCGGATTGACCAGCACACGATCGGCGCTGCCGTCAGGCACCGGGATCCGCCCGCCGTCGGCCACGGCCCACCCGAAGGGCGACGCGCGGCCTCCGCCCAGGGCGGCGCGTGCGTTGGCGGCGGCGGCCGCGAGCGCGGACGGGTCGTGGTCGAAGCCCAGCAGCCGCGGGCGCGGCGCCGCTGACGCCTGGAGCAGCGCGTGTGCCTCGATCAGCGTGGTCCCCGCGCCGCAGCACGGGTCGAGCACCGTCCGCGCCCCCTCCAAACGCGCCAGCTCCGCCATGGCGGCGGCCACCGGCGGGTGCAGGGTGCCCCGGATGGACGCCGTCTTGTACGGCCTGCGGTGCAGCGGCCGATCGGCCGGCCGGAGCGCGATGAGGGCCTGGTCGCCCTCGATGGTGACCCGCCACGACATCGCGTCCCCCGGCGGCCGCCCGCCGCCCCTCCTGGAGTGGTACGGCAGCCGCAGCGCCCGCGCCAGCTCGGTCCCGACCGCGTCCTCGATCTCGAACCGGCTGTAGTTGCGGCGCCCCACGAAGGACGCCGACACCTCCAGCCCACCGGCCGGCCGGGCTGCGCCTTCCAGCTTGCCGGCCAGGCGGCCGGTGTCCAGTTCGCGCGCCGCCCCGGCCAGCCGGCGCAGCGCCGCGCGGTCGTGGCCGACCCCGCCGACCACGGCGGCGCCCAGCAGCACGTCGTCCGCCGTACGCAAGCCCTGGAGGCCGGTCTCGTCCGTGGCCTCGAACCACACCTCGCGGTGGCGCAATCCGCGCACCACACCGAGCCGGGAACGCCGAATCTCCGTGGCGACCAGGGGTTCGATGCCGTGCACCGCCCTGGCCACGGCAAAAATATGCACGTGTCCTTCTCCCACGTCGCGACCCGGGACGGCGGTCGCTCAGCCGTCCCGCATCACCGGCGGTGGGTGTGTCCGCGCCCCGCCGGCGGGTCGCTAACGTCGGAAGAAGAACGTCATGGAGCCCAGCCTAGAGGCCTGCGGGAATCCGCGGCCAGAGGTTTTTGCGTACGTACGGCGTACGTGTGACCCATTGACGTAAGTGGTTGCTTTTTCCAATGATGGCCTCATGAGCGTCCTCGACTTCGACCTGTCGGACCGTGACTTCTGGGCCCGGCCCATGGACCAGCGTGAGGAGGCGTTCGACCGTCTGCGCGCGCTCGGGACCCCCGCCTTCTTCGAGGAGATGGACATCGGCTTCGCCCCCAAGGGTCCGGGCTACTACGCGCTCGTCAAGCACGCCGACATCCTGGAGGCCAGCCGCAACCCGGAGATCTTCTGCTCCGGCGACGGCGGCGCGACGGGCATCCCGGACATGCCGGCGGAGTTCGCGGAGTACTTCGGGTCCATGATCAACATGGACGACCCCCGTCACGCCCGGCTTCGCAGGATCGTCTCCCGCGCCTTCACGCCCAAGATGATCAAGCAGTTCGAGGCGGACGTCGAGGCGGCGGCGGCCGGCATCGTGGACGACCTCCTGGCCAAGGGGCCCGGCTGCGACTTCGTGACCGAGGTGGCCGCCCGCCTGCCCCTGAAGATCATCTGCGACATGATGGGCATCCCCGAGCGCGACTACCGGTTCGTCTTCGAGCGCTCCAACACGATCCTCGGCGGCTTCGACGCCGAATACGGCGGCACCGACGTCAGCGAGATCGCCGCCCGCCTGCTCAACGCCGGCATGGAGCTGCAGCAGCTCGTGCAGGACCTCGCCGCCCACCGCGCCGGCAACCCCACGAACGACCTGACGTCGTCCCTGGTCAACGCCAACATCGACGGCGAGCGGCTGTCGATGCAGGAGCTGGGATCCTTCTTCATCCTGCTGGTGGTGGCCGGCAACGAGACCACGAGGAACGCCATCTCGTACGGCCTGCGCCTGCTCACCAACAACCCCGACCAGCGCGCCCTGTGGCTGCGGGACATCGACGGCCACGCCCAGGGGGCCGTGGAGGAGATCGTCCGCCTGGCGTCCCCGGTGAACTTCATGCGCCGCAAGGTCACCAGGGACTACGAGATGAACGGCAACCTCTACCGCAAGGGCGAGAAGGCGGTCCTGTTCTACTGGGCCGCGAACCGGGACGAGGCCGTCTTCGAGGACCCGTACCGCTTCGACATCACCCGCAACCCCAACCCGCACGTCGGCTACGGCGGCCCGGGCCCGCACTTCTGCCTCGGCGCGCACCTGGCCAGGCGAGAGATCACGGTGATGTTCCGCGAGCTGCTGCGCCGCGTGCCGGACATCGAGGGCGGCAAGCCGGACCGGCTGCACTCCATGTTCATCAACGGCATCAAGCACATGGAGTGCGCCTTCTGACCGGCCGTCAGGACGTGGCGGTCAGTTTCAGCTGGTTCATCACCGTGCGGATGTCCGGCATGAGCTGCTTGCTCTCCGACGGGATCGACATGTAGACGATCGCGGGGACGTTGCGGCCGGTGTTGACCGCCATCGTGACGATGGTGGCCTTCTCGGTCTGCGACGTGAGCGAGTACGCGATCAGCCGTCCCGTCTGGTCGCCCACCTTGATCGACTGCTGGGCGATCTTGCGGACCTTGTTGTCCGCCGGGAAGAAGCGCTTGCGGGCGTTCAGCACGACCTGCTTGATGACCGGCTCCAGGTTGTCCTGCTCGTAGTACGAGGCCAGCTTCGTCAGCAGCGGGCCCGACAGGATCTGGGCGTACTTCTCCGGGGCGACCTGGACATACTGGCGCGTGTTGAACTGGTACGTGGCCCTGACCGTGGCGCGCTGGTCCACCTGCCAGTTGCCGCCCAGGCGCGGGACCGAGATCCCGGCCGCGGGGTCGGCCAGTGCGCCGAGCACGGGAGAGGCCTTGCCGGAGTACTTCGGCAGCGGGCCGATCGTGGTCGAGGTCCTGGTGGCGGTCGGCTTCTGCGGCTGCGTGGGCTTCCCGGCGGCGAGGTTGGCGTCCGTCGGCTCCGCGCCGGCCAGCGGTCCCGCGAGGAACGCCCACAGCAGCGCCGCGACCAGCGCGATCACCACGGAGCCGCCGAGCGCGTAGATCCAGACGGGCTTGCCCTGGCCCTCGTCGTCGTCCAGGGCCTCCTGGTCGCCCATGGCCTGGTAGTTGTCGCCGAAGACGGTGTTCCAGAGCTCCTGCTGGCGCTCGGGTGGCGGGGTGCGGGAGCCGCTGATCTGGCCCGCCGTCACGAAACGGTGCTCGGGGTCGGAGGGGTCACGGCTCAGGTTGGAGCCGGGGCGCGGGGCGCCCGGGGGGTGGTTGTTCTGGTCTTCGGTGGGCGGCGTGCCGATGTGGGTGGAATCCATGGGTGTGGAAGGGACCGCGCGATCGTTGAGCAGGTTCTCGGAGTGCTGAGCGTACGTGATCGTCCGCTCCTCGGAGGGGTGGGCCGGGGGCGGTGGGCCGTGCGGCGGGGGACCGGGCGGGGCGGCCTGGTCGTACGCCGCCGCGCGCTGGTCCGGCGCGTCGGCACCGCCGCGCTGGTCTCCCTGCGGCCAGGCGGCGGGCGTGGAGAGGTTGGACCAGGCGCCGGGGGCGGGAGCCGGCGCCTGCGCCCACGCGGGCACGGGGTCGGGCACCTGCGGCTGCTCGGCCCGGGAGCCGCTCCGGGAATCGGCTCGGGAGCCGTCCCGCGCATCCGCCCGGGAGCCGTCCCGCGCATCCGCCCTGGAGCCGTCCCGGGAATCGGCCCGGGAGGCCGCCCCGGTGGTGCTCTGCGGTGCTGCCTCCGGCCAGGAGGCCGGTCCGCCCTGGGGTGCTGCCTCCGGCCAGGAGGCCGGTCCGCCCTGGGGTGCTGCCTCCGGCCAGGAGGTCGGCCCGCCCCGCTGCGAGGCCTCCGGCCACGACGGCGTGGCGCCCTGCGGCGCGGCGTCAGACCAGGAGGACGGCCCGGTTTGCGGTTGCGCGTCCGGCCACGAGGGGGATCCGGACCGCGAGGGCGCGTCAGGCCAGGACGACGGCACGGCCTGTGGTGAGGCGTCCGGCCAGGACGGCGCGCCGCCCTGGGGTGGCGCGTCCGGCCGTGACGGCGGGCCGGCCTGGGGTGGCGCGTCGGGCCAGGAAGACGGGCCGCCCTGCGGCGGGGTCTCCGGCCGCGACCTGGGGATGTCCTGTGGTGGCGCGTCGGGCCATGCGGGCGAGCCGCCCTGCGGTGAGGTGTCAGGCCACGACGCCGACCGGTCCTGGCGCGGCGGCTCGGGCCAGCCGGCGTCCGGACGGGCCGCCTCGGGCCAGGCGGGTTGCGCGTCCCGCTGGGAGGGCATGGGAGAGCCGTGACGGGGCTCGGGACCGGACGGGCGCGAGGGATCGGGCCTGGAGCGGTCCGCCGGCGAGGGCTCGCGTCTGGAGCGGTCCGCCGGCGCCGGCTCCGGCCAGGAGTGGTCCGTACGGGGCGGCTCGGGCCAGCCCGCGTCCGCGCGCGGCGGCTCCGGCCGCGAGGGATCCTGGCGTCCGGCCGCCCCCGGAGTCTCCGGCCAGGACACGGGCACGTCGGGTCCGCCGGACCCGGAGTGAGCGGAAGGCGTCTCTGATGCCGTGGACCCGGACCAGGGGACAGGGGTGTCGCGCCGTGGCGCGTCCGGCCAGGACGACGGCAGGTGTGGTCCGGAGTTATCCGTTGCCATGGCTGCCGGCCCTCCCGAGGTTATGTCCGGATCAACCCTTATATCCGGATTTGACGTTCCAGGCATGATCTCATGGGATTTTCCAGGAGATGCCGATGGTTCCGCAGGGAAACGAGCGAAGCCATGAGGATCCGTGGGCGGATCCTGCATAGGCAGGCCGTCCCCGGGAGGATCATGCTCAGCTCGGTACACCACGGCGACAAGAGTATTCTTGAGGGACGAAAGAGGTCACAACGGATACATCACCATCAGGTCTCGCTGGACCCGAAGCGTCCATTGTGCCCGCGTACCTCGATCGAGTGCCTGCATTCAACTGAAGAGGTGCGCTAGGCTTGACACATGCGTTCCGCGACCCTGCTTCTTAGCGGGCCGCGACGGCCCTGAGATCTCGCCGTCGCGGCTACCCCTCGTTCTGTGCACGAGGGGTTTTCTTATGGGTCCGAGTCAAGCCAAAAGGACAGTAGCCGTGAGTGAGTATGACCCGCAGGCGCTGCAGGCCAAGTGGCTGCAGCGATGGGAGGAGCAGGAGCCCTACCGGGCGAGCGAAGACGCCGACGACCCCCGAGAGCGGCGCTACATGCTCGACATGTTCCCCTACCCGTCGGGTGACCTGCACATGGGCCATGGCGAGGTGTTCGCCATCGGCGACGTCGTCGCGCGCTACTGGATGCAGAAGGGCTACAACGTCCTGCATCCGATCGGCTGGGACTCCTTCGGCCTGCCCGCTGAGAACGCCGCGATCAAGCGCAACGCCCACCCCGCCGAGTGGACCTACGCCAACATCGAGACGCAGGCCACCTCGTTCAAGCGCTACGCCATCGCCTTCGACTGGTCGCGCCGCCTGCACACCAGCGACCCCGGCTACTACCGGTGGAACCAGTGGCTGTTCAACCGCTTCTTCGAGCGAGGCCTGGCCTATCGCAAGGGCGGCCTGGTCAACTGGTGCCCCAACGACCAGACCGTGCTGGCCAACGAGCAGGTCGTGGCCGGCAAATGCGAGCGCTGCGGCGCCGACGTCATCCGCCGCGAGCTGACGCAGTGGTACTTCAAGATCACTGACTACGCGCAGCGGCTGCTGGACGACATGGAGCAGCTGACCGGCTGGCCGGAGCGGCTGCTGACCATGCAGCGCAACTGGATCGGCCGCTCCGAGGGCGCCGACGTGCTGTTCCAGGTCGAGGGCCGCGAGGAGCCGGTCCACGTCTTCACCACGCGGCCCGACACGCTGTTCGGGGCCACGTTCTTCGTGGTCGCCGCGGACGCGGCGCTGGCCGACGAGATCGTCACCGACGAGCAGCGGCCCGCGTTCGAGGCCTACCGCGCCGAGGTCGCCCGGCTGAGCGACATCGAGCGGCTGGCCACCGACAAGGAGAAGTCCGGCGTCTTCCTGGGCCGCTACGCGATCAACCCGGTCAACGGCGAGCGCATCCCGGTCTGGGCGGCCGACTACGTGCTGTCCGACTACGGCCACGGCGCGATCATGGCCGTGCCCGCCCACGACCAGCGGGACCTGGACTTCGCGCTGAAGTTCGACCTGCCGGTGAAGGTGGTCGTGCACACCGGCCTGGCCGACCCGGGCGAGACCGGCGAGGCCACGCCCGGCGAGGGCACGCTGGTCAACTCCGGCCCGCTGGACGGCCTGTCCAAGGCCGAGGCCATCGCCAAGATCATCGAGATCCTGGAGAAGCAGGGCAGGGGCACCGGCACGATCAACTTCCGGCTGCGCGACTGGCTGCTGTCCAGGCAGCGCTACTGGGGCACGCCGATCCCGATCATCCACTGCCCCGACTGCGGTGAGGTGCCCGTCCCCGACGAGCAGCTGCCCGTCACGCTGCCCGACCTGCGCGGCGAGGCGCTGGCGCCCAAGGGCGTCTCCCCACTGGCCAGCGCCACGGAGTGGGTCAACGTCGAGTGCCCCAAGTGCGGCGGCGCCGCCCAGCGCGACACCGACACGATGGACACCTTCGTCGACTCGTCGTGGTACTTCCTGCGCTACTGCTCGCCGGGCTACACCGAGGGCCCGTTCGACCCCGAGCAGGTGCGCAAGTGGGGCCCGATCGACCAGTACGTCGGCGGCATCGAGCACGCGGTGCTGCATCTGCTGTATTCGCGTTTCTTCACCAAGGTCCTGCACGACATGGGCATGGTCGGCTTCACCGAGCCGTTCGAGCGCATGCTGAACCAGGGCCAGGTGATCAACGGTGGCAAGGCCATGTCGAAATCCCTGGGCAACGGCGTGGACCTGGGCCAGCAGATCGACAACTTCGGCGTCGACGCCGTACGCCTGACCATGGTGTTCGCCGGGCCGCCCGAGGACGACATCGACTGGGCGGACGTCTCGCCGGCCGCGTCGCAGAAGTTCCTGGCCCGCGCGCTGCGCGTGATGTCGGAGGTGACCAGCGAGCCCGGCGTCCCGTTCGAGGGCGGCGACGTCGAGCTGCGCAAGGTCACGCACCACACGATCGACGAGGTCACCAAGCTGGTCGACTCCTACCGCTTCAACGTGGCGGTGGCCAGGATGATGGAGCTGACCTCGGCCGCGCGCAAGGCCATCGACTCGGGTTGCGGCCCCGCCGACCCGGCGGTCCGCGAGGCCGCGGAGACGCTGGCGATCATGCTGTCGCTGGTGGCCCCGTACACCGCGGAGGAGGGCTGGGAGCGGCTGGGCCGTACCGGGCCCGTCGCCTTCGGCGGCTGGCCTTCCGCCGATCCGGCGCTGCTGGTGCAGGAGTCGGTCACCTGCGTGGTGCAGGTGGCGGGCAAGGTGCGCGACCGCCTGGAGGTCCCGCCCGGCATTTCCGAGGAGGAGCTGAGGGCCCTGGCCCTGGCGTCGGAGAAGGTCTCCGCCTACCTGACGGGGGTGCCGCGCAAGGTGATCGTCCGGGCGCCGAAGCTGGTCAACATCGTCCCGTAGCGTCCGTCTCGGCCCCGGCCCGCCCGGGGCCGAGGATGCGCTAGATGTCGCGCAGGGCCGGCAGCAGCTCCTTCTCCGCCCAGTCGAAGAACGGCTCCTGCTGGTCATGCCCGATCTGGACCAACGCCACGTGCGTGTAACCGCCGTCGGCGAACTTCTTGACGGCCTGCACGACCGCGTCCACGTCGTTGCCGCACGGTACGCTCTGGGCCACGTCCTCGGGTCGTACCGTGCCGGCCGCGGCGGCGAAGTTCCCCGGCCCGGGCAGCTCGGCCATGACCTTCCAGCCGCCGGTGGCCGCCCAGCGCCACAGGTGGTGCGCTCGCTGCCTGGCGGCCTCGGGGTCGGCGTCGTAGGCGATGGGGAGCTGGCCGTAGACGGGCTTGCCCTGGCCGCCGGCCTCGTTGAACTGCCGTACGACGTCCGGCATCGGGTCGTTGACGACCAGCACGTCGCCCTGCTCGGCGGCGATCTCCACCGAGCGGCCGCCCGAGGCCGCGATGCCGATCGGCACGGGCTCGTCCGGCAGGTCGTAGAGCTTGGCCGAGTCCACGTCGAAGAACTCACCCTGATAGGTGACGTAGTCGCCGCCGAACAGCTGCCTGATGATCTGCACGGCCTCGGCGAACATACGATGCCTGGTGTCGAGGGGCGGCCAGCCCTCGCCGACGACGTGCTCGTTCAGGTTCTCGCCCGAGCCCAGGCCGAGCGTGAACCTGCCCTCGGTGAGCACACCCATCGTGGCGGCCTTCTGCGCCACCACGGCCGGGTGGTACCGCATGATGGGGCAGGTCACGTACGTCATGAGCGGTAGCCGCTCGGTGACCTGAGCCGCGGCGCCGAGCACCGACCAGCAGTAGGGCGAATGCCCCATCTCCTCGATCCAGGGGAAATAGTGGTCGGAGATGACCGCGTAGTCGAAGCCGACCCGCTCGGCCGCCGAGGCGTAGTCGACGAGCTCGCGGGCCGGCGTCTGTTCGGACATCAAGGTGTAGCCGATTTGCACCATGCGTCCGGGCTACCCGTGTTTGTCCGGATTAGTGTCGATCAGGTGGAGATCATCGGCGTCCGAGCTCGTCGAGTACCAGCCCCAGGCCGATGCCCAGAAGCCAGACGTCCTTGGAGATGCCGATGCCCTCCTGCGACGGTCGCAGGCTGCCCTCGCGGCGCATCCCCGGCGTCTTCAGATACAGCCCGAGCAGCCCGCCCGCGAACCCGGTCAGCGCGGCCCCGGCCACCAGTGACGGCACGAACGGCAGCAGCAGGGCGGTGCCGAGGGTGATCTCGGCCCGCGAGAGGAGCCGGGTGAAGGTCACCGGATCCATGCGGCCGAGGAACGGGTACGTGCCCGCGGCCATGCCGTGCAGCCCGGCGGCGGCCTGCTCGTCGGCGCCCGACTTGTCGATTCCGGAGTTCAGGATGATGGCGGCGGCGGCCAGGCGGGGCGGGAGCTGGTACGGGCGGGTGAAGATCCTCATCGGTCCCCCTAGTGAGGTGAAATATCGGCATTCACCCCCTTCCCTGACTTTTACGATGCACCCGGGACTTGACCGTTCCCAGGACGTCGCACGTCCGCCCGGAGGAGAATTCGTGGGCCTGGCTTGGTGCCGCGCATTAGTGTGCAGCTGTGACAAACGGCGCATACCTGAGATATCCGCATCTGCACGGTGACCTGGTCACCTTCGTCGCCGACGACGATGTCTGGCTGGCCCCGCTGGCGGGGGGAAGAGCCTGGCGATTCACCGCCGACCGTGTACCGGTGTCGGATCCGAGATTCTCGCCCGACGGCAGCCGCATCGCGTGGACCGGCGGCAGGGAAGGCGCTCCCGAGGTGTTCGCGGCCGAGATCGACGGGCCTGAGGGGGAGCGGCTGACCCACTGGGGCAGCGGCACGACCGCGGTGCGCGGCTGGACCGAGGACGGAAACGTGCTGGCGATCAGCTCGGCGGGGCAGAGCTTTCGCGTCAGGAACTGGGCCTACGAGGTGCCGCTCGACGGGGGACCCGCGACGCGGCTGCCGTACGGATGGGTCAGCGACGTCGCCGTCAGCGGCGAGCGGGTCGCCACCGTGTCGGCGATGTGGCGCGAGCCGTCGCAGTGGAAGCGCTATCGGGGCGGGACCGCGGGCAAGATCTGGGTGGACGCCGACGGGAGCGGCGAGTTCGCCCGGTTGTTCGCCGACAGCACGGCGCAATACTGGTCCGTCAGCTGGGTGGGGGACAGGCTCGTCTTCCTGGCCGACGCCGACGGGGCCGGCAACGTCTACTCCGCCCTGCCCGACGGCTCCGACGTGCGCAAGCACAGCTCCCACGAGGAGTTCTACGCCCGTCACGCCACCGGTGACGGGCAGCGGGTGATCTACAGCCACGCCGGGGACCTGTGGCTGCTGGAGAGCCTGGACGCGGAGCCGTACCGGCTCGACATCCGGCTCGGAGGACCGCGGCCGGGGCGGGCCAGGCGGCCGGCGCCCACGCGGCCCGGCTCGTACGCGCCCGACGCCACCGGGCGGGCCAGCGCGGTCGAGATCCGCGGCACCGCACACTGGGTGCCCCACCGCGACGGCCCCGCCGGCGCGCTGCGGGTCCAGCCCGGCGTCCGCGTGCGGTTGCCGCGCGCCCTCGACGGCGACGGGCGCGCCATCTGGGTGTCGGACGCCGGCGGCGAGGACGGGCTGGAGATCGGCACGCCCGGCGGCGAGGTGCGTACGCTGGCGGCCGGGCGGCTCGGACGGGTGCTGGAGCTGGCGGCGGCGCCCGACGGCAAGCACGCGGCCGTCGCCGCGCACGACGGCCGGCTGCTGGTCGTCGACCTCGAGTCCGGAGGCGTCCGGGAGCTCGACCGGACCACGCAGGGGGACGTCAGGGGACTGGCGTTCTCGCCGGACTCGAGCTGGCTGGCCTGGGAGCACCCGCATCACACCCCGCTGTCGCAGATCAGGATGGGACGGGTGGACGGCACGTCCGTGATCGACGTGACGCCGGTGCGGTTCGCCGACTACGACCCGGTGTTCACCAAAGACGGCAAGTATCTGGCGTTCCTGTCGGCGCGGACGTTCGACCCCGTGTACGACACGCACGTCTTCGACATGTCCTTCCTCTACGCGTGCCGCCCGTACCTCGTGCCGCTGCGGGCCGACACGCCCTCGCCGTTCGACCCGTCGCTGCTGGGGCGGGGTTTCAACGGTGAGGACGACAAGCCGAACAAGGACGACAAACAGCAGGACGACGCGCTGGCGCGGACCGACGTGGACCCTGACGGGCTCGCCTCTCGGGTGGTGCCCGTGCCGGTGCCCGCCGGGCGGTACGACAATCTCCGTACCGCCAAAGACGCCCTGCTCTGGCTGCGCCACCCGATCAGCGGTCAGCTCGGGGACGGCGAGCCGCCCAACGAGACGGTGCTGGAACGCTACGACCTGAAGAAGCGGGCCAAGAGCGAGCTGGCCAAGGAGGTGCGCTCGTTCGAGGTCAGCGGCGACGGCACCAGGCTCGTCACCCACGGCAAGAACGGCCTGCAGACCCGCGCCGCCACCGAGAGCGACGACGTCGTCACCATCGATCTGGACCGGATCACCGTCCAGATCGACCCGGTCGCCGAGTGGCGGCAAGGCTTCCACGAGGCCGGGCGGCTCATGCGCGACCACTTCTGGCGCGAGGACATGGGCGGAGTCGACTGGCAGGCCATCCTCGACCGGTACGCGCCGTTCGTCGAGCGCATCGGCGCCCACTCGGAGCTGATCGACCTGCTCTGGGAGACGCAGGGCGAGCTGGGCACCTCCCATGCCTACGCCACCGCCCCCAACGGCGCCTCAGACCCCCGCCGCCGCCAGGGACTGCTCGGCGCCGACCTGGCCAAGGACGCCGACGGCGTGTGGCGGGTCGAGCGCATCCTGCCCGGCGAGTCCTCCGACCACGCCGCCCGCTCGCCCCTGCTCGCCCCCGGCGTCGCCGTCCGTCCCGGCGACGCGATCATCGCGGTGGGCGGACGTCCGGTCGATCCCGTACGCGGGCCGCTCGCGCTCCTGGCGGGCACCGCGAACCAGCCCATCGAGCTCACCGTGCGGCCCCACTCCGGCGGCGACCCACGCCGCGTCGTGGTCTGCCCGATCGCGGACGAGACGCCGCTGCGTTACCACGACTGGGTGGAGGACCGGCGAACGCTGGTGCGGGAGGCGTCGGACGGGCGGCTCGGATACCTGCACGTGCCGGACATGGTGGCGAGGGGATGGGCGCAGTTCCATCGCGACCTGCGTACCGAGATGGCCTTCGACGGGCTGATCGTGGACATGCGGGAGAACGGCGGCGGGCACCTGTCGGAGCTGGTCCTGGAGAAGTTGTCCCGCAAGGTCTCCGGATGGGTGCGAGCCCGCGGGTACGAGTCCCGGCGGTATCCGAAGGACTCGCCCAGGGGGCCGATCGTCACGATCGCCGACGAGTTCGCGGGCTCGGACGGGGACATCGTGAGCGCGGGCATCAAGAACCGCGGCATCGGGCCGCTGGTGGGGACGCGGACCTGGGGCGGGGTGATCGGGATCGACTCCCGGTACCACCTCGTCGACGGGACCCGGGTCACCCAGCCACGGTACTCGTTCTGGCTCGACGGGCCGGGGTGGGGGGTGGAGAACCACGGGGTGGATCCGGACATCGAGGTGGTGATCACGCCGCAGGATCGGGTGGCGGGGCGGGACCCGCAGCTGGAGAAGGCGATCGAGCTCGCGCTCGCCGCCCTGGACGAGCAGCCGCCCGCCACCCCGCCCGACCTCCCACCCCTGTCCTGACGGGCACCGGCGACCGCGGCGCCGACCGGGATCGCCGGCCTGCGGCCGCCGGCCCGCAGGCGGCGGGGTCAGTGGAGGCGGGGTCAGTGGAGGCGCGACAGCCGGTCGAGGATCTCGCCGAGGATCGGCTCGGTGGTGGCGAAGTTCAGGCGGACGTATTCGGCCCCACCGGGCCCGAAGCCGGCGCCGTCCGTCAGCAGGACCTTGGCCTCGCGTTCGATGACCTCAGCCATCCCCTCCCGCCCCACATGCAGCCACGCCAGATACGTGGCCTCCGGGATCCGGTACCCGAAGGTCTCCGGCAGCCGGGCCGCGAGAGTGTGCCGGTTGCGGTCGAGCAGCGCGCGCACACGCTCCAGCCAGGCGTCCCCGTGCCGCCACGCCGCCACCGTCGCCTCGACCCCGAACAGGTTCGCCGACCCGTACACGAACGGCGGCTGTGCCTCCAGGGCCTTGCGCACGCCCTGGTGGCCGAGGTGGGCGACCGAGACGCGGATGCCGCCCAGGTTGAACGCCTTCGTCGCGGAGGTGAGCGTGACCGTGCGGTCGGGGAGGATCGTGGCGAACGGGATGTGCCGGTGCGGCTCGAACGTCAGGTCGGCGTGGATCTCGTCGGAGATGACCAGCAGGTCGTGACGTTCGGCCTGCTCGGCCAGCTCGGTCAGCTCCTCGCGGGTGAAGACCCGGCCGGTCGGGTTGTGCGGGTTGACCAGGAGCAGCACCCGGCAGCCCGACAGATCCGGCACCTCGAAGCGCCACGAGCCGCCATCGGGCTCGGCCTGGATGGGACGCAGGGGACGCTCCATGACCTGCAGCGTCGTCAGGAACGGGTGGTACGCGGGGGTGTGCACGGCGACCCCGTCACCGGGCCGGGTCCAGATGTGGAGCAGCACCTGGAGCGCCTGGTTGAGATCGTTGAAGGAACGGACGAGCGAGGGGTCGGGGGACCAGCCGTACCGGCGCGCCATGCGCTCGGCGAACGCCTCCGCCAGCGGTCCGGCGTTGGGCTGGTCCAGCCAGGCCGGATAGCCGAGGTCGCCTTGGGCGCGCCGCCGCAGCGCCTCGATCACCTCGGGCGCGGTGGGCAGGTCCATGTCGGCGATCCAGGCCGGAATGACCCCCGGTCCGGCCTTTGCCCACTTAAATCCATCATTTTGCGCCTTGATGTCTTCTGGGCGGTATGCGTCATTCACCATGACATTCTAGGATTTTGCAATGTGATGAGGCGGCGAAGTTGATTGTGGCAGGCTGGGCGGGCATGACGCCTCACCCGAAGATCGACGCGATTGTCGAGACGTACCTGTCCTTGGCCGACGCGGAGGCGCCCGGACTGGTCGAAGGGCTCTACCTGGAGGGCTCGGCTGCCCTGGACGACTACCGGCCGGAGACGAGCGACGTGGACTTCGTCGCGGTGACGGCCGCCGAACCGCCCATCGAGGCACTGGAACGCATCCACACCCGCCTTGGCGCCCACCCGTTCGAAGGTATCTATCTCACCTGGGACGACCTCCACCACAACCCCGCCGACCTCGGTGAACGCCCCCAGGCCCACACCGGCAAGCTCGGCCTCGGCGGCGGCGCCAATCCGATCACCTGGCACACGCTGGCCCGCCACGGCGTGACCTGCCGGGGACCCAAGCCGGGTGAGCTCGACGTCTGGAGCGATCCAGCCGTCCTCGCCGCCTGGACGGACGACAACCTGGACCGCTACTGGCGGCGCCTGGTGACCCGGGCCTCCCGGCCGATCTCCCGGTGGGGGCTGGCCGCTCTCGGCGGGTACGCCGCCGTGTGGATCGTCACGGGCGTCTCCCGGCTGCACTACACCCTGGCGACGGGCGACGTCACCTCAAAGACGGGCGCGGGGCGGCATGCGCTGGAGGCCTTCCCGGAGCGCTGGCACCGGGTGATCAACGAGGCGCTGCGCCTGCGGGAGGACGACTCCGCGACGCCGACGCTCGGAGGCCTGCTCTCGGGGCTGGGCGAGCACTTCGGCACACCCCGGCGCTCGCTGTACGGCTCCCCGTTCGAGCGGCGAAGCGACGTGCTGGCCTTCGCCGACCAGGCGATCATCGCCGCGCACAAGCTGTACGCCGCCCGCTGAGCGGACGGGGGATTGACGGGCCGTCTGGCCCAAGGTACGAATACGCCCGAACGCGCTCACCGTGCCAGCCCCGACGCGGTGAGGTGTTAACGCTAACATCGCGGAGGGCCGCTGGATGCGTACACGTCGAGGCCATCGAAGGGCGTTGACCGCCGTCCTCGCGCTGCTCGTCGCCGTCGCGACCGTCGTGTTCGCGCCGGGCACGGCCCACGCCGCCGGGCCGGCGCCGCACTACCTGATGACCGCGTTCACCAACAGCAGCGAGTCCAACATGTACGTCTACGACTCGGTGAACGCCACCGCCTTCACCCTGGTGCGGGCCAACGCCTACACCCCGCCGTCGGGCCTGATCCGCGACCCGAGCGTGCTGCGGCACACCGACGGCTACTACTACCTCGTCTACACCACCAACTGGACCGGCGACACGATCGGCTTCGCCCGCAGCGCCGACTACGTGAACTGGACGTTCCTCCGCAACGTCACCGTCGGCCTGAACGGCGCCACCGGCAGCACGTGGGCGCCCGAGTGGTTCAGGGACTCCGACGGCAGCGTCCACGTGATCTACTCCGCGTCCACGACGGGCACGGCGGGACAGTTCCGGCCGTACCGGATCACCGCCACCAACAGCGCGCTGTCGG
Organism: Nonomuraea sp. NPDC049480; assembly: GCF_044465905.1. Taxonomy (NCBI): domain Bacteria; kingdom Bacillati; phylum Actinomycetota; class Actinomycetes; order Streptosporangiales; family Streptosporangiaceae; genus Nonomuraea; species Nonomuraea sp. NPDC049480. The sequence continues at coordinate 750,622 of NZ_JBITMD010000002.1, read as the reverse complement.
CCTGGAGCGCCCCTGCCCCGCTGGGCATCCCGGCGAACTACATCGACAGCTTCGTCGTCAAGGTCGGCTCCACGTACCACAACTTCCTCAAGAACGAGACGACCAAGTACATCGAGCACGCCACCGCCACCTCGCTCACCGGCCCGTGGCAGTTCACCGGCACCGGGAACTGGGCCGGCTGGGGCTCCGGGCTGGAGGGCCCGGCGCTGACGCGGCTGCCCGACGGCCGGTGGCGGATCTACTTCGACAACTACACCGGCGGCCGCTACTACTACGCCGACAGCTCCAACCTCACCTCGTTCGGGGCCAAGATCGAGCTGTCCGGCCTGTCCGGCACCGCCCGGCACTTCACCGTGCTGCGCGAGGACGTCGGCGACACCACGGCCGTGCCCACCGGCAACCGCTCGCTGCGCTCGGCCAACTTCCCCGACCGGTACGTACGCCACCGCGCCTATCTCGCCTACGTGGACCCGCTCAGCGCCTCCAGCCCGCTCGCCGACCGCCAGGACGCCACGTTCGCCGTCGTGACGGGCTTGGCCCACTCAGGCTGCTACTCCTTCCAGGCGGTCAACCAGTCCGGCTACTACCTGCGGCACTACAACATGCGACTGACCCTGCAACGCGACGACGGCTCGGCGATCTTCAAGGGCGACGCCACGTTCTGCGGCCGGGCCGGGCTGGCCGGCGGCGGCACGATCTCGTTCGAGTCCTACAACCTGCCCGGGCGCCACCTGCGGCACTACAACTACGAGATGAGGCTGGACCTGCGGGTGCCCGGCTCGGTGTTCGCCTCCGACGCCTCGTACACGGTCACCTCCCCCTTGGCCTGAAGGACGAGCCGATGTCCACACTCCGCGTCATCGCGTTTACCCTGCTCATCGTGATCGCCAACCTGCTGTCGCCGGGCCCCGCCCACGCCTCGCCCGCCGTGCAGTACACCAACCCGCTGGCCGCGCAGCGCGCCGATCCGCACATCTACCGCCACACCGACGGCTACTACTACTTCACGGCGACCGCCCCCGAGTACGACCGCATCGTCCTGCGCCGGGCCACCACCATCCAGGGCCTGGCGAGCGCACCGGAGACGGTCATCTGGCGCAAGCACGCCAGCGGTGAGATGGGCGCGCACATCTGGGCGCCGGAGATCCACTTCATCAACGGGAAATGGTACGTGTACGTCGCCGCGGGCCGGGCCGACGACGTGTGGCGGATCCGCATGTACGTCCTGGAGAGCTCCAGCGCCAACCCCCTCACCGGCGGCTGGACCGAGCGCAGCCGCATCGTCACGCCCTGGGACACCTTCTCGCTGGACGCCACCACGTTCGTCGCCAACGGCGTCCGCTACCTGCTCTGGGCGCAGCAGGAGCCCGGCATCGCGACCAACTCGAACCTGTACATCGCCCGCATGGGCGCCAACCCCTGGACGATCACCGGTGCCACGACCAGGCTGACCGTGCCCACGCTGGCCTGGGAGACGCGCGGCTACAAAGTGGCCGAGGGGCCCTCGGTGCTGCAGCGCAACGGCCGCCTCTTCCTCACGTACTCGGCCAGCGCCACGGACGCCAACTACTGCCTCGGCCTGCTGACCGCCTCCGCCTCGGCCGACCCGCTGCAGGCGTCATCGTGGACGAAGAACCCCAACCCCGTCTTCGCCTCCAGCGCCGCGACCAGCCAGTACGGTCCCGGTCACAACTCCTTCACCACCTCGGAGGACGGGCAGAGCGACATCCTCGTCTATCACGACCGCAACTATCGGGATATCTCAGGTGATCCGCTGAACGATCCGAACCGGCGGACGCGTGTGCAGAAGGTGTACTGGCGCGCGGACGGCACCCCGGACTTCGGCATCCCGGTGCCCGACGGGGCGACGCCGGTGCGGCTGATGTCGTACGACACGCCGGGTTCGGCGATCAGGCACTACGACTACCGTGCCCGACTGGACGCCGATGTCAGCCCGCTGGCGGACTCCCAGTTCAGGATCGTCACGGGGCTCTCGGGGTCCGGGACGGTCTCTTTGGAGTCGACCAACTTCCCCGGCTATTTCCTGCGGCATCGCAACCATGAGGCGTGGGTGCAGCAGCGGGACGGGACCAGTCTGTTCAACGCGGACGCCGCCTTCCATCGGCGCGGCGGTCTCGCCGGCTCGGGCACGGTCTCGTTCGAGTCGGTGAACTTCCCCGGCTATTTCCTGCGGCATCGTGCCGGGCAGGTGTGGCTGGAGCAGAACGACGGCACGAGCGGCTTCCGGGGCAGCGCCAGCTTCATCGTGGAATGACAGCGCGCAAACAGGCGCGGCACGAGCCATCGGCGGGCCCCACCTCGGGCTGCGGGCGATATCCAGCCCGAGGGCATGGAGGAGGACGCCCTGAGAACGTGATGGCGTGCCTGCTGGAGGGCGCGGTGGCGCGGCCGGCGACGTGGCCCGAGGACGCGGGGTGACGATCGGCGGGTGCGGGCCGGTCGAAGGGCTGAGTGGGTGTGTGACGGTCCGGGTGCTCAGGGCGAGGCGGGCGTAGAGGTCCGGGTGCTCAGGGGGGAGGCGGGCGTTGAGGTCCGGGTGGCCTGTTGAGGGGCGAGTCGCGCGTTGTGGCCCGGAGCCGTGTGCCGAGGGATGGCATACAACAAGCGGGGTTGGCGTTGTGGTGCCGTACCCCGTCGGTGCTTGATCTTTGGCGCGCGCCGGAACGCGGCGCGGCGATTTTGACGCGCGCCCGAGCCGCCGGCCGGTTAGAGCCGGCGCAGGACCGCTACGACCTTGCCCAGGACGCTGGCCTCGTCACCGGGAATGGGCTCGTAGTTGGGGTTGTGAGGGACGAGCCAGACATGGCCGTCCTTGCGCTTGAAGGTCTTGACGGTGGCCTCTCCGTCGATCATGGCGGCCACGATGTCGCCGCTCTCCGCCACTGGCTGCTGGCGGACGACCACCCAGTCACCGTCGGCGATGGCGGCCTCGATCATCGAGTCACCGGCGACCTGGAGCAGGAACAGCGTGCCCTCACCGACGAGCTGCTTGGGCAGGGCGAAGACGTCCTCCACGCTCTCCTCGGCCAGGATCGGGCCACCGGCGGCGATGCGGCCGACGAGTGGGACGTAGGCGGCCGTGGGCCGGTTGACCGTGGACTCCTCGTTCGTCGCGTCCGGGTCGACCCACAGCACCGGCTCGCCCGGCAACCGCACCTCGAGGGCGCGCGGCCGATGGGGGTCGCGTCTGAGGTAGCCCTTCCGCTGCAGCGCCGTGAGCTGGTGTGACACGCTGGACGTGCTGGTCAGCTGCACCGCTTCGCCGATTTCCCGCATGGATGGCGGATAGCCGCGCTGTTGCACCGAGTCGCGAATCACTTCGAGGATCTTGCGCTGCCTGGGCGTCAGGCCCAGGGAGTCGCGTCTGCGCACCGCGAGGTCGCTGACCCCGTTGGTGTCATCCCGCTCGGTCATGCTCTTCCTCCTCGCCCGGTGGCCCGCCTCACCGGCGAACCTCCCGCTCTGTGGTCTTGATGTCGCACACAGCGAACGTATCGCTGTTGAAGATCATCTTCAAACAATTGTTCGAGTCTTCCTCGAAAATGTCGCCAGTGTGGTGTACAACATCGTACGGGAGTTCGATCGACACCGTGTTCGATTTGCTGATCTTATTTGGCCTTTTCCTCGGGCCGCACGGCAGGAGGTCATCCATGCGAGCGACCACAAACCCGAACACGACCAGCGAAGACGTCAAACAACTCACACTCATCGCCGACGCCACGCAGGGTAAGGACCGACGGGGAGACAATACGCGGCGTGAGGTCGGCTCCCGTGGAAATTCCGGCAAGAGGTTGGGGCTCCGTTCGAGCGGTGTGGAAAGGCGTGGAGGATCTTCGTCCGGAGGGGGCGGGACCCGGGGGCGGGGGAGGCCCCATCTCCGGCTCGTTCCCCCGCCGCGTCCCGACACGGATGCGGACGAAACGGCCCCGCGGGACAAGGGGGCGGCGCCTTCGGGTGGCGGGCGCATGGCGGCGAGGGGCGAAGGAGCGCCGTCTCCGGGCGGCGGGGGCGCGGCGCCGGGAGGTAAGGGGCCGACGCGCTCCGGCCGCGAGGACACCGCCGCCGCTCGAAGGCCCGGTGCTGCCGGCGCGGCCTCGTCGCCGCGCGGAGCGCTGAAGGCGGCCGGGCGGAGGGCGCCGACGGACGGGAGCGGCGACCCTGCGGGCAGAGCGGAAGGCCCGGGCGGCTCCAGGGGATTCGGTGGCTCCGGCAGTTCTGGTGGCTCAGGCAGGTCTGGCGGCTTCGGGGGTTCGGATGGGTACGGCGGCTCCGGGGGGCGGGGAGGCGGGCACTCGGCCGATGGTGCGCCCGGAGGTCCTGCGGGCGGTGCGCGGTGGCCGGCCGTTCAAGGCGGCAAAGGGCGGCAGAGGCCGGGAGCCGGTACGGGTAGGGGAGGACCCGGAACCGGCAGAGGGCCGGGCGCCGGCGCAGGGCGCGGTGGGTCCGCGGGCGGCAGGCGGCGCGGGGCTCCGATGACCGGCAAGGCGCGTGCCCGGCTCGTGGTCGGCGAGGGGTCGCCGGGGTCCGGGCTCCGCAAGCGGCGGGGACAGGTGAAAGCGGCCGGCCGGCGATGGGGACGCCGAGGCATGGGGCGGCGGGTCATGTCACGGCTCGGCCGCCGTTCCGCGCCGCCGGTGAGGCTGACCCGGCGGGGGCGCGTCGTGCTGGTGGTGGCGGTGGCGTTGTTGTCGCTGGGCGGGTTCTGGCTCGGGACGCGCGCCGCCGGCCACGCGGCGGTGCAGGTCGTGGTGCCCGGTCACGCCGGGCTGCCCTGGGTGGAGGTTCGTCAGGGGGAAACCCTGTGGGGGATCGCCGACGTGCTCTCCGGAGGTGAGGATCCGGGGGCCGTGGTGGAGGAGATCAAGCGGCTGAACGGCCTGCCGGACTCGATCATCCACCCCGGCACCCGGCTCTACGTCCCGAAGGACATCGCCGCCGTGGTGCGATGATCTCGCAGGGAACGTGACCGTGCCGAGCTGCGGGGCGGGGTGTGCCGGCGGGGGAGGGTGTGTCCTCCGGTACCTTTGTGAGGTTTGTTCACGCACGTGAGCGAAAGCAATCCATGTGACGCGAACATGGCGCCGACCTCGCCTCCCGTCCCTCTCGCCAAGGCCGACACGCCGGGCGGTCGGGACGACTGCGGGCTGATCAGCGACTTCAGCCGGATGGGCTCGCTCAACTTGCGTTCATGGTCGCGCGCTTCTACGGTTGGACCACAACATCTAGTAGTTACACCGATGTAGTTCACCACACCTTGTGTTTCCGTGACCGCTCCATGGTCAGCCGTGGAGTGCGCGCGAGCGTCCCGTGATGCGGGGGTTTCGCCCATGTGAGCCCGTGTGGTGGCCGCAGGTCGAGGAGGCGAAGCGTGCACTGTCCGTTCTGTCGCCACCCTGACACCAGGGTCATCGACAGTCGCTCCACGGACGACGGCGCGGCCATCAGGCGCCGCCGGACCTGCCCGGAGTGCGGGCGCCGGTTCACCACTCAGGAGACCGTACTGCTCATGGTGAGCAAGCGCAGCGGGGTGACCGAGCCGTTCTCACGGGACAAGGTCGTCGCGGGCGTGCGGCGGGCGTGTCAGGGCAGGCCGGTCAGCGAGGATTCGCTGGCGCAGCTCGGGCAGCGGGTGGAGGAGGCCCTCAGGGCCAAGGGCGCGGCCGAGCTCCCCTCCAACGAGGTGGGCCTGGCCATTCTGGGCCCGCTGCGGGAGCTGGACGAGGTCGCCTACCTGCGGTTCGCATCGGTATATCGCGGTTTCGAGAGCCTGGCGGACTTCGAGGCCGAGATCTCACAGTTGAAGGCGGAGAAGGGGGAGTCATGACGGAGACGGCCAGCGGTTCGGTCGCGCGCGGGGGAAAGCGTCCGCGCAAGGGGCTGAAGATGAAGCGGATCTTCACCAAGCCCGGCGTGCACCCATATGACGAGATCCAGTGGGAGCGCCGCGATGTCGTCATGACGAACTGGCGCGACGGCTCGGTCAACTTTGAGCAGCGGGGCGTGGAGTTCCCCGAGTTCTGGTCGGTCAACGCGGCCAACATCGTGACGACCAAATACTTCCGCGGCGCCGTGGGCACCCCGCAGCGCGAGTGGAGCCTGAAGCAGCTGATCGACCGGGTCGTCGGCGTCTACACCCGCACGGGGATCGAGCACGGCTACTTCGCCGGTGACGAGGACGCCGAGATCTTCGACCACGAGCTGAAGCACGCGCTGGCGCACCAGGTGTTCGCCTTCAACTCGCCGGTGTGGTTCAACGTGGGCACCCAGTCGCCGCAGCAAGTGAGCGCTTGTTTCATCCTCTCCGTGGACGACCAGATGGAGTCGATCCTGGAGTGGTACAAAGAAGAGGGCGTGATCTTCAAGGGCGGCTCCGGCTCCGGGGTCAACCTGTCCAGGATCCGTTCTTCGAAGGAGCTGCTGTCCAGCGGTGGCACCGCCAGCGGGCCGGTCAGCTTCATGCGCGGCGCGGACGCGTCCGCGGGGACGATCAAGTCGGGCGGCGCGACCCGCCGGGCGGCCAAGATGGTCGTGCTGGACGTCGACCACCCCGACATCGAGGAGTTCATCGAGACCAAGGCGCGCGAGGAGGACAAGGTCCGCGCGCTGCGCGACGCCGGTTTCGACATGGACCTGGGCGGCAAGGACATCGTCTCCGTCCAGTACCAGAACGCCAACAACTCCGTGCGCGTCTCCGACGAGTTCATGCGCGCGGTGGAGAAGGGCGACAAGTTCGGCCTGCGCGCCCGCCTCAGCGGCGAGGTGATCGAGACGGTCGACGCCAAGGACCTGTTCCGCAAGATGGCCAAGGCCGCCTGGGAGTGTGCCGACCCCGGCGTGCAGTACGACGACACGATCAACGACTGGCACACCACCCCGGAGACGGGGCGGATCACGGCCAGCAACCCGTGCAGCGAGTACGTCCACCTGGACAACTCCTCCTGCAACCTGGCCAGCATCAACCTGCTGAAGTTCCTGAAGGACGACAACTCCTTCAACGTCGCCGACTTCGTCAAGCTGACCGAGCTGATCATCACCGCGATGGACATCTCGATCACGTTCGCCGACTTCCCGACCGAGAAGATCGGCGAGACCACGCGGGCGTACCGCCAGCTCGGCATCGGCTACGCCAACCTGGGCGCGCTGCTGATGGCCACCGGCCACGCCTACGACTCCGACGGCGGCCGCGCCGTGGCGGGGGCGATCACGTCGCTGATGACCGGCGTGTCCTACCGCCGCAGCGCCGAGCTGGCCGGCGTGGTGGGCCCGTACGACGGATATGCCAGGAACGCCGAGCCGCACAAGCGCGTCATGCGCAAGCACGCCGCGGCGAACGACGACCTGCGCACGATCGGCTCGACGGACGCCAAGATCCACGCGGAGGCGTCGCGCCAGTGGGCGGAGTGCCTCAAGCTCGGCGAGAAGAACGGCTACCGCAACGCCCAGGCCAGCCTCCTGGCGCCCACCGGCACCATCGGGCTGATGATGGACTGCGACACGACCGGCATCGAGCCGGACCTGGCGCTGGTCAAGTTCAAGAAGCTCGTCGGCGGCGGCTCCATGCAGATCGTCAACCAGACGATCCCGCGGGCGCTCAGGCAGCTCGGCTACCAGCAGGAGCAGATCGAGGCCATCGTCGAGTACATCGCCGAGCACAGCCACGTCGTCGACGCACCCGGCCTGCGCAAGGAGCACTACGAGGTGTTCGACTGCGCGATGGGCGAGCGGGCGATCGCCCCGATGGGGCACGTGCGCATGATGGCGGCCACCCAGCCGTTCCTGTCCGGCGCCATCTCCAAGACGGTCAACCTGCCCGAGTCGGCCACGATCGACGACATCGAGCAGGTCTACCTGGAGGGCTGGAAGCTGGGGCTCAAGGCCCTGGCGGTCTACCGCGACAACTGCAAGGTCGGCCAGCCGCTGTCGGCCGGCAACGGCTCCAAGAAGGAGGAGCCCAAGCAGCCCGAGCCCGAGGTCAAGGTCATCGAGGTCAACCGGCCGACCCGGCGGCGCATGCCCAACCAGCGGCCGAGCATGACCACCCGCTTCACGGTGGGCGGCGCCAAGGGCTACATGACCGCCTCGTCCTACCCCGACGACGGGCTCGGCGAGGTGTTCCTCAAGATGTCCAAGCAGGGCTCGACCCTGGCGGGCGTCATGGACGCGTTCTCCGTCGCGATCTCCATAGGACTCCAGTACGGCGTCCCGCTGGAGACGTACATGAGCAAGTTCGTGAACATGCGGTTCGAGCCGGCGGGCATGACGGACGACCCGGACATCCGCATGGCGACGTCGGTGATGGACTACATCTTCCGCCGGCTGGCCCTCGACCACCTGCCGTACGACGAGCGGGCGGCCCTGGGCATCTTCTCGGCGGCGGAGCGCGCCGCGCAGCAGCGCGGGGAGGACCCGGCGGCGCTGCAGGAGACCGTGGACCGGGAGGCGCTGGCCCAGTCGGCGCCGATCGAGGAGAAGCCCAAGGAGGCGGCCAACCTGGGACCGGCGGCCAAGGAACTGACGCTGGAGAGCCACCAGCGCTTCACGGCCGACGCCCCGCTCTGCATGACCTGCGGCACCAAGATGCGTCCTGCCGGAAGCTGCTACGTCTGCGAGGGCTGCGGCTCCACCAGCGGCTGCAGCTGAACGAGCGAACCTTCATCCGCTGAGTCATCCGGCCTGATCGACTCGGGCCGAACCGCCGGATGGCAAAGGGGAACCGACTCTGGTCGGTTCCCCTTTGCCGGGCGGCCGGGGCGTTACCTGCTGTAATTCTTCCCGGGGACCCTACCGGGGATCGGCTTGGCGATGAGGGCGTCGGGGACGCGCTCCCCGGACGGGTTCGGGGTGAGGACGGCCTCCACGAACTCCAGTGCGACGGGTCTCCACGGATCACGCCCAGTGGTAGCCCAGGTTCACGGCCAGTGCGGCCACCGCGGTGGCGAAGAATCCGCCCCAATTCACGAGCTTGCGGGAACCTACTCGCAGGTGCGCGAGGAGCGCTCCGAGGAAGTACAGCACGAGGCCGGAGGCAGCGAGTGTCCCCAGCATCGGCACGGCGAACCCGCCCAGCAGCCCCAAAGAGCCCGCCGCCAGCAACATGCCCAACACCGGTACCCACGACCGTGGCAAGCGCTTCATGTCCGCCTGGGCCTTGGGAAATTCGTGGCCGATCAGATAGACGACGGCGGCGCTGCCGTTCAATACCGAGGCGAAGATGGTGACCGCGACATAAGCGATGAACATGAGCCCTCCCTTGGTCTCAGTGGTCCGACGACACAACGGCTGGGAATGTGAGGCGACGCGTCAACCTCACAATCAGGGCGCTGTCTCGTCGAACTGGTGAGGGCAGCCGCGAACAAGGGAGCCATCGACACCGTGACCACCCCATCCGGGCCAAGAGACGGCCGGCCCGATCCGACCCTGAGCGTGATCATGAGCGAGCGGCGGCAGCTGATCAATCTCGCCTACCGGCTCCTCGGTTCCCTGGCCGATGCCGAGGACGTCGTACAGGAGACGTTCGCCCGCTGGTACGCCATGTCCCCCAAGCAACAGGAGGCCATCGAGTCTCCCGGCGCCTGGCTGACGACGGTCGCCAGCCGCATCTGCCTCGACCTGCTCGGTTCGGCACGGGTCCGGCGTGAGACCTACGTGGGCGAATGGATCCCCGAGCCGCTGCCCGACCGCACGGAGTGGATCACCGCGCGGTCGGGCGGCTTCGCCGTCGACCCGGTGGACCGGGTCACCCTCGACGAGTCGGTCAACATGGCCTTCCTCGTCGTGCTCGAATCGATGACCCCGGCCGAGCGCGTCGCGTTCATCCTGCACGACGTCTTCCGCTACTCGTTCGCCGAAGTGGCCGAGATCGTCGGCCGCACGCCGGCGGCCTGTCGCAAGCTGGCCTCCTCGGCCCGCCACCGCATCCGCGCGTCGCAGATTCCCCCGGCTCCGACGGCCCGGCAGGCCGGCATCGTCAGGGACTTCAAGCAGGCATGGGAGGCCAAGGACATCGACGCCCTCATCGGCCTCCTCGCCCCGGACGCCACGATGATCGCCGATGGTGGCGGCCTGGCCCGCACCGTGCTCCGCCCGATCGAAGGCGGCGACCGGATCGCCCGCTACATGGTTGACATCGCCGGCTGGGTATCCGACCTGACGATCCTGGAGCGCACGGTCAACGGTCAGCCCGGCCTGGTGGCTCAGCATGACGGCGTCACCGCGACGGTGGCGGCGTTCGACGTCGCAGGCGACCGGATCATGCATATCTGGGCGGTACGCAACCCCGAGAAGCTCCGGCCGTGGACGGTGGGCCACAGCACTCCGGCCGGCGCGGACGAGTAGCCGTCGAAGCCCCCCGAACGTGGGGAGTCCGGTCTCGGGCCGGGCTCCCCACTGCCGTGCCGGCTCTGGGGATCAGGTGTCGAGCACGTCGTGCAGGATGTCGGGCTTGTTGGTGATGATGCCGTCCACCCGGTACGTCAGCATCCGGCGCATCACGACCGGGTTGTCGACCGTCCAGGTCAGGACCCGCATGCCGAGGGCGTGGACGCGGCGTACGTAGGCGGCCGTGAGCCCGGTGTACGGCGGGTTGATCTGATCGGCGAACTTCGCCAGGCCGGGCAGCTCGGCGGTGGACGGTGTGCCGAGCAGCCCGATCGGCACGTCCGGCAACAGCCGGTGGAACGTCCGCATCGACGCCCAGGAGAACGACTGCACCGCCAGCCGCCCCGTCGCGAGCCAGCCGGGGTGGCGGCGCAGCTCGTCGGCGATGCGCTCCTCGATGCCCGGGTAGAGCTGCGGATTCTTGACCTCCAGCAGCAGGCCCATGCCGGAGCCGCTCATCGCGCGCAGGGCCTCGCCGAGCGTGGGCACCGGCTCGCCGGCGTACTCGCCGCTGAACCACGAGCCGGCGTCCAGCTTGCGGATCTGGGCGAGCGTGAGGTCGCCGACGCTCCACGGCGACAGGCCGGGGAAGACGCGCTCCGCGTCGGTGGTGCGGGACAGCGTGGTGTCGTGCATCAGGACCAGCTCGTGGTCCTCGGTCTCCTGGACGTCGAGCTCGAACAGGTCGGCCCGCTGCCGGCCGGCCAGCTCGAAGGCCGCGATCGTGTTCTCCGGCGCGTACGCGGACGCGCCCCGGTGGGCGACGTCGACGACCGCCGGGGCGGCGGTGGCCGCGGTGGCGGGCGCCGCGACCGTGGACAGCGCGGTGGCGAGGATGAGGACGAAACGTCGGAACATGGGTCTCCTCCGGTAGGGAGAGGCCTGCGAACCGACGGTGACAAGTCCGCGTGACTGCCAGTTGAGTGAAGAGTAGACCAGCGGTGCCCAGGTGATGAGCAATCGACACCGGCGTGTCATCGGGGTCCATGACAATCACGTGACGGTGAAGATCTAGCCTGAATGGCGTGAAATCTGCCGGTACGTTGGTCGTCCTCCTCTCGGCATGGTTCATGGCCCAGTTCGACTTCTTCGTCGTCAATGTGGCCGCGCCCTCCATCGAACGCGATCTTCACACCGGCCCCGCCGCCCTGGAGCTGATCGTGGGCGGCTACGCCTTCACGTACGCGGCCGGCATGATCACCGGAGGCCGGCTGGGCGACCGCTACGGCTACCGGCGGCTGTTCATCTGGGGCGTGACCGCGTTCACGGTCGCCTCCTTGCTGTGCGGGATCGCGGTCGACCCGGCCCAGCTGGTCGTCGCCCGCCTGCTCCAAGGCCTGGCGGGCGCGGTGATGGTGCCGCAGGTGCTGGCCACGATCTCGGCCGTGTACCCGCCGGAGGAGCGGGGCAGGGCCGTCGGCTGGTACGGCGCCGTCGGCGGCCTGGGCTCCATCGCCGGCCAGGTGCTGGGCGGCCTGCTGCTGACGGCCGACCTGCTGGGTCTCGGCTGGCGGGTCGTCTTCCTCATCAACCTGCCCGTCGGCCTGATCGTGGTGCCGCTGGCCGCGTGGCTGCTGCCCGAGGTCGACACGGTCCGCCGGCCGCGCCTTGACCTGCCGGGAGCGGCGGGCCTGGCCGCCGGGCTGGCGCTGGTGCTGGTGCCGCTCGGACTCGGCAACAGCCTGGGCTGGCCCGCCTGGACCTGGATGAGCCTGGCGGCGAGCGTGCCGGTGTTCGCGCTGACCTGGCGCTGGCAGCGGGTGCTCGGGACGCGCGGCGGGCAGCCGGTGCTGGACCTGGCGCTGCTGAAGGTCCACTCCTATCTGGCGGGCGTCGGGTCGATCGTGGCCTTCACGGCGTACTTCGCCTCGTTCATGTTCACGCTGACGCTGCTGCTGCAGGGCGGGATGGGACTGACCGCGTTCGAGGCGGGGCTGGCGTTCGCGCCGATGGGCCTGCTGTTCTCGGTCACCTCGCTGCTCGGAACGCGCCTGGTCAGGAAGTACGGGCTGATCGTCGTCATGATCGGCGGCACGGTCTCGGCGGCCGGGCTCGGCCTGCTGGTGGCCACGGCCGGGCTGGGCCTGCCGTACGTCATGGCCGGGCTCATGCTCGTCGGGACCGGCAACGGCCTGGTTCTGCCGCAGCTCATCGGGGCGGCGCTGGTGGAGGTCGAGCCGCACCAGGCCGGGATCGGCTCCGGCGTCCTGAGCACGGCGCAGCAGTTCGCGGGCGCGGGCGGGGTGGCCGTGATCGGCGGGGTGTTCTTCGCGGTCGCGCACGGCGGCGGCGGCCACGTCGCGGCCATGCGCTGGTCGGCCGCCATCGACCTGGGGCTCGTCCTCGTCGTGATCGCGTCGGTGGCCTACAACCGGCGCCGTGCTATGCGGAGGGCGCGGGCAGAGCGGTCCCGTACAGCCGTGACACCCGGATTCTGATCACCAGCCGCCGGTCGGCGACCAGTTGCCGCAGGAAAGCCGTCTCGTCGGCCGGGTCGGCCAGACCCGCCTGCATGGCGAGCAGTTCCATGCCCACCTCGTCGCCGGGCTCGATGGTGACCGGCGAGAGCTCCGCCTCTCCCTCGGCCACGGCGTAGGACCAGAAGTCGTCACTGGTCACGTACAGCGCGGAGAGCGGGTCCTTGTGCAGTTGCCGCACCTTGAGCCGGTCGTCGATGGTCGAGATCCGCACCACGCGCTGCCCCGGGTCCCACGTGTACAGGACGGTGGACAGGTGGGGGTGGCCGCTGCTCTTGTTCGTCGCCAGCGCGCCGAAGCGCTGCTGGCCCAGCAGCCGCGAGAGCTCCTCGTCGGTCAGTGACCGCGGTCCTGGGCCCGCGCCCGGCCCGTACTCCTGCGACACCTGCCATCCCCCTGTCCGGATTGCGGAGGTATCACCCTATCGCGAGCTGTCGGTTGAGTGCCTGAGCATCGGAGATGACCCAGTATTCGGCGAATCTTCCGTCCACGGTTCGCAGGATGTCGTGCCCGCTGAAGGCCACCTTGGTCCCCGGGGCGGCGCCCACGCCGGGCATACCGCCCCGGTACGCCCCGCTGAAGGTCCACCGGGCCGCCACCCGGTCTCCGTCCACGATGGGGCCCACGTCCAGCGTGACCGTGACGTCGTCGAACGGCTCGTGTCCCTGCCTGAGCGCCTCGATCAGGCCATCCGGCCCATGGACGTCCATGCCGGGCCAGTGGCCGACGAAGCCGGGGGTGACCAGTTCGTGGGCGAGTTCGAAGGTTCCGTTCCACATCTCGAGCAGCCATCGCTCGTACATATCGGCGATCATGCGAGGCCCCCTACCCGCCGCCCGATAGGTTACGAGTCGTGAATCTTGCTATTACCAGCGGATATGTCGTACCGGTCGATGGCGATCCCATCGACGGCGGCACCGTGCTCATCGTGGACGGGAGGATCGCCGAGGTGGGCGCCGCCGTCCAGATCCCCGAGGGCTTCGACGTCGTGGACGCCGCGGGCGGCTGGGTGCTGCCCGGTTTCGTCGAGGCCCACGGCCATCTGGGCGTCCATGAGGAGGCCGAGGGGTGGGCCGGCAGCGACACCAACGAGATGACCGACCCCAACGGTGCCCGCCTGCGCGCGCTCGACGCGATCAACCCGGCCGACCTGGCCTTCGCCGACGCGCTCTCCGGCGGCGTCACCAGCGTCGTGATCAAGCCCGGCTCCGGCAACCCCATCGGCGGCCAGACGGTCGCGGTCAAGTGCTGGGGCAGGACCGTGGAGGAGATGCTGATCAGGGAGCCGGTGAGCGTCAAGAGCGCGCTCGGCGAGAACCCCAAGCGCGTGTACGGCGACCAGAAGAAGCTCCCCTCCACCCGCCAGGGCGTCGCCGCGGTGATCCGCGACGCGTTCATGAAAGCCCAGGACTACAAGGCCAGGAGGGCCGCCGCGGCGGACGAGGGCAAGCCGTTCGACCGCGACGGCACCCTCGAGATCCTCGTCCGCGTGCTGGACGGCGAGCTGCCGTGGTGCCAGCACACGCACCGGGCCGACGACATCGCCACCGCGCTGCGGCTGGCCGGCGAGTTCGGCTACCGCGTGGTGATCAACCACGGCACCGAGGGGCACCTGCTGGCCGACACGCTGGCCGCCAGGAACGTCCCCGTGATCATCGGCCCCCTCTTCACCAGCCGGGCGAAGGTGGAGCTGCGGCAGCGCTCACTGCGCAATCCGGGCATCCTCGCGCGGGCCGGCGTCGAGCTCGCCATCACCACCGACCACCCCGTCGTGCCGATCCACTTCCTCGTCCACCAGGCCACGCTGGCGATCAAGGAAGGGCTGGACCCGGGCGTGGCGCTGCGGTCGATCACCGTGAACCCGGCTCGCATCATGGGCATCGACGACCGGGTCGGCGCGCTGCGCCCGGGGCTCGACGGCGACGTGGTGATCTGGTCCGGAGACCCGCTGGACGTCATGAGCCGGGCGCTGAGGGTGTTCATCTCCGGCCGGGAGGTGTATTCGTACACGGAGGGCGAGCCCGTCGTGGCGGATCCGTACTACCGGGAATCAAGTAACCGTTAAGCGCCTGTAGATGCGCGACGCCCATAGTGGGCGGACCGGCGGAAGAGAGGACGACGATGACAGCTCCGATGCTCGCTCAGCGCCCCAGCAAGGCACTGCTGGTCGGGCTGGTCGTCTCGGGGATCCTGGCGCTGATCGCGCTGGCCGTCATGCTGGTGTCCGGCGGTCCCGTCGGGTTCGGGCTGTCCGCCCTGCTGGCCGTGGCGCCGCTGCCGGTGCTGCTCGCGGCGGTCCTCTCGCTCGACCGCCTGGAGCCCGAGCCGAAGCTGCACCTGGCGTTCGCGTTCGCGTGGGGCGCCGGGGTGGCGATCGTGCTGGGCGTGGCGTTCTCGGTGCTCGGCCAGCAGTTGTTCCTCAGAGCCGGGTACGGCTCCGCGGTCGTGGAGGACATCGGCGCCGTCGTGCTGGCGCCGGTGATCGAGGAGGCGCTCAAGGGCTCGGCGCTGCTGCTGCTCCTGCGCAGGAGGCACGAGATCGACGGCCTGACCGACGGCATCGTGTACGCCTCCATGGCCGGCCTGGGCTTCGCCGCCGTGGAGAACGTCGGTTACTACCTCATCGCGTACGGCGAGGACGGCGCCGGCGGGGCGATCCAGCTCTTCGTGATCCGTGGGCTGATCGACCCGCTCGGCCACCCGATCTACACCTCCATGATCGGCATTGGTGTCGCCTACGCGCTCACCCGCCGCACCGCCGCCAGGTTCGCCGCGATCCCGATCGGCTACCTCGGCGCCGTCCTCCTGCACGGCTTGTGGAACGGCGCCGCGACCACGCGGTCGCTGGCCTACCTGGGCGGGGCGTACCTCGTGATCATGGCGGCGCTCATCCTGCTCGTCGTCGTGACCGTCGTCGAACGCCGCCAGCTCGTCGGCAAGATGAGCGTCTACCTCACCGGCTACCAGCACACCGGGCTGGTCACCGACGCCGACGTCCGCATGCTCGGCACGCTGCCCGCGCGCAAGGCGGCCCGCAAGTGGGCCAGGGGAGTGGGGCTGGGCCGGGCCATGAGCGACTACCAGCAGGCGGCGACCGAGCTGACCATGCTCCACCTGCGGGCCGAGCGGCAGGGAATGGACCCGGTGAGGTTCGCGGTGGAGCGGGACTCGTACCTGGGGACGATGGCGCAGGCCCGCCGCTGGTGAGGGCGCGGCCCTGGGGCGGTGTCAGCCCCGAACTCCCATCGCTCCCTTGGGCGGTGCGATCAGGCCGTACATGACCAGGGCGCAGAGCGCGATCGAGATGACGGACCAGACCGGGAAGGCCACCAGGAAGGCGAAGTGGCCGATCATCGCGAGCCCGGCGAGGACGATGCCGGACAGGCGGGCCCACCCTTTCCCGGCCAACACCCCCAGCCCGACGAGGAGCTGCAGGAGGCCGATCGCCATCCAGACCACGCCCCATGCGGTGTAGTTCCACACGAGCAGCTGACCGCCGGGTGTGACGAAGAAGTACGTCTTGAACAGAGCTATGAAGCCTTCGATGATGTTGAAGATGCCCAGCACGACACTGAGGGCGCCGGCGAATCCCAGCCAGCCGGAATAGCCGGGACCGCGGTCGTAGGCGGGCCCCAACGGTGACGCCGAGGTGGCCATGATCGCCTCCTTCTCGGGTGAGCCGAAATGTCCGGTCACCCAGCGCCATGCCCGAAATGTCCGAGCAAAAAAGCCTCTCTCGGTAAATCTGCGGTCACACCGGCAAAGGCGATCGGCGCGTTCCACCGGGGCGTTCGCCGCGACCTGAGAGAGGGCAAGGCCGGTCTCGCTCTGTGGAACCTGCCGGACGTTGGCCCCAATTCCTGACAAGATTATCGAGCAGCCTCGAAGGGAGATCACATGAGCTGGGCGGAGATCGGGTCCGAAGCTGAGTTGCGCGAGCTGCTCGGCGAGGTCATGTCGAGGGCGGCGACCAAGGAGCGCGTACGCCTGCATGAGCGTGACCTGCAGTGGCTGGCGGCCTCGCCGTTCTGCCTGATCGCCACCTCCGACGATCAGGGCAACTGCGACGTCTCGCCCAAGGGTGACCCCGCCGGGTTCGTCCACGTCATCGACGACGCCACGATCGCCATCCCGGACCGCCCCGGTAACCGCAGAGCGGACGGATTCCTCAACATCCTGAAAAATCCGCATGTGGGGTTGATCTTCCTGATCCCTGGGCGCAACGAGACCCTTCGCATCAACGGCCGCGCCCGGCTCGTCCGCGAGGCCCCGTTCTTCGATGAGATGACCGTCAAGGGACACCGCCCGCACCTCGCGCTCATCGTGGAGATCGAGCAGATCTTTTTCCACTGCGCCAAGGCGTTCCTGCGCTCTGCGCTGTGGAAGCCGGACACCTGGGGCGACGATCTGCCCTCGCACGCGCGGATCACCAAAGAGGTGCAGAAGGTCGAGGAGACCGTGGAGGAGCTGGAGACCTACTACGGAGAGGCGTACGAGAAGAAGCTCTACGCCTCCTGACCCCGGACACGCGACGACCCAGGCCGCAGGCCGGCCCGGGTCCCGGAGTGGTCTAGGCGGCAGGGACCGGACCGCTGGGGAAGTGGATGACGTTTCTGCCGGAGTAGGCCCGCAGGTCGATCACCTTGGGGTCGGCGGGTGGCCTGCGGCGGTCTGCCGAGCAAATGTCGCGGACCTTGTGCCTGGCAACGTGTGGCGGCACCACCACAAGCCTGTTCATCGTGAGCCCCCCGTGATGTTCCTGTTATCTCTGTTATCTACAGATACCCCCGTAAGTTTGATGTAAGGAGCAAGTCAGTAGGGAAGCCGGCGACCTGCCGGTGAACGCAAATCCAACTCCATGGCCGGCCTGGTGCGCCGCTTGGCCGTCTTCGTGACTCTGACGCGTTTCATGGTCTCCCCCTTTCGAAGCGCGTCGTTCTCCTTTCACAAACGGTGCGCCGCCGCTCTAACCGGCGGCTTGCCGGGCACTTGCCACCCGCCATGCGCGCCAACCTAGCCGGGGCGCCGGGCCGGCTCAACGCATTTCTACGACCTGGCACCCCGGCATTCCTGATCAGGTCCCGGGCGTCATCCGGGCGGTGACCCCGATCCGGTTCCACGCGTTGATCATCGCGATCGCCGCGATCAGCAGCGCGAGCTGCTTCTCGCTGTAGTGCTCAAGCGCCTGCTGCCACACGGCGTCCGGTACGGCCTCCCGGTCGGGCAGCCTGGTCGCCTCCTCCGTCAGCGCCAGCGCCGCCCGCTCGGCCGGGGTGTAGACCGTGGCCTCGCGCCAGGCGGCCAGCATCCAGATGCGCTCGTCGCTCTCGCCGGCCTTCTTCAAGTCGCGGCTGTGCATGTCCACGCAGTAGGCGCATCCGTTGATCTGGCTGGCGCGCAGCTTGATCAGTCCGTACGTGTCGGCCGGCAGCTCGCTGTCGCGCAGGAGCATCTCCACCGCCGCGAAGTGGCGGTAGATCTCGGGAACCTGCTTCGCGACGTTGATCCGCTGGGTCATGTGAGCCTCCTCGTTCTCGCTTACGGAGACAGGACGAGGCAGTCCGTCCCGATGTGACAGCCGCGGCGGAAAAATCCGGAAGGGCCGGCCTCAGCCCTTGCAGTTGCCCCAGGACTCGCGGCCGCCCCAGGCCTCGGCGCGGGTGTGCGGGTCACGCGTCCAGCCGGCGTACCGCACGCACTTCCAGGCCCCGTCGACGTGGCCGGTCTCGGCGTAATAGCGGTATTTCTGCTCATCCTCGGACTTGGCGCCGCCCTTGACCTCGAGGTAGGCGCCGGTGACCGAGCGGACACCCAGGTACGTGGTCTTGATCGCGGTCACGCAGTTCTTGCCGGCGCGCTTGCTGTACATGAGGTACACGTGCCCGAGGACGGCGCCGTTCTGCGTCTTCATCGCGCGATGCCCGTCCTTGACCCGGTGGAAGCCGGGACCGCAGATGCGCTCGGGCGTGTAACGGGCCGAGGCCGCGTAGGCGGAAGAGGGGATGGCGGCGATCCCGGCGGCGACCAGGGCGGCCGCGATGACCGTTCGCGTGAGCACGGTTTTCCCTTCGGCAGGGGATATAAGGACATCAACGATCTTTACTGTGGCATAACCGTATCTGCAAGGGAGTGGGATGCCGCTCATCGCGGTCTGCGCGGCCTGGGCCGTGTTCTGGGGCTCCTGGTCCGCCCTGCTGCCCGCCATCAAGCTGGAGCTGGACATCTCGGCGGGCGACCTCGGGGTGGCGCTGACCGCCGTGCCCGTGGGGGCCCTGCCCGCGATGGCCCTCACCGGGCGGCTGGCGCGCGGGCGGGAACGACCGGCCCTGATGGTGACCACGACCGCGTTCGCGATCAGTGTGGCGGGCATCGGCCTGGTCGGCTCGCCCTGGCAGCTGGCGGCGGCCCTGCTGTTCGTGGGCGCCGCCAGCGGCGCGCTCGACATCGCGCTCAACCTGGCCACCGGACGGGTCGAGCGTGAGACCGGCCGCAGGCTCTTCCAGGCCGTGCACGCCGCGTTCCCGATCGCGGTCATCGCGGCGGCCCCGGCCACCGGGCTGGCGCGGTCGCTCGGGTACGGCGTCGGCACCGTGCTCGTGGCCGTCGCGGTGATCGTGGCGGCCACGTCGCTGTCGCTGTTGTCGCTGCCCATGGGTGGTTTGGCGGCCGAGTCGTCCTCCCAGACCGGCAAGCGCGGCCTCTGGGGGCTCGCCGCCGTGCTCGGGACACTGGCCGCCTGCGTGCTGATCATCGAGAACTCGGTCGAGCAGTGGTCGGTGCTGCTGCTGGAGGAGCATCGCGGCGCCACGCCGCTGGTGTCGAGCGCCGCGCCCGCCGTCTACATGGCGGCGCTCACCGCCGGGCGGATCGTCGTGCAGGCGCTGCCCCGCGTGCCGCTCCGGGTGATGTACCTGGTGGCGGGGGCGGGCGGCGGCGCGGGCATCGCGGTGGCCGGGCTCGGCTGGAGCGTGCCGATCTCCATGGTGGGGTTCGCGGTGACCGGGCTGGCGCTGGGACCGCTGGTGCCGGCCCTGCTGTCCCGCTCGGCCGCCGACGATCCGAGCGGGACGCTGGTGTGGGGGGTGTCCACCATCTCGTACACGGGGTTCGTGGTCAGCCCGCTGCTCGTGGCGGGGCTGAGCGGGTGGCTCGGCCTGCCCGCCGCGCTGGCCGCGCTCGGGCTCCTGGGCCTGCCGCTGGTGATCCGCTTCGCGCTGGAGCGATCCTGAATATGGCGGTTCCTTGGGGAAAGGGGACCATGAAACCGGGTATTCCCCGGGCGGACTCGACTGCAAAAGGGGATCACCATGGCTGTCTGCGAGACCTGCGGCAACGACTACGACATGGCGTTCGAGGTGCACGCGCAGGGCGCGGTGCACACCTTCGACTGCTTCCAGTGCGCGATCGAGGCCATGGCGCCCGTGTGCGAGCACTGCGGCACCAAGGTCATCGGGCACGGCGTCCAGGCCGGCGAGCATTGGTACTGCTGCGCGCACTGCGCCCGCGAGGAGGGCACTCAGGGCATCGTCGACCGCGTGATGGCGGGCACCTCCTCCTAAGGCGCCTCGGCGTCAGGGCAAGAGGGAACGGACGCGGGCGACGGCCTCGTCCAGCGGCCCCTGCGGCACCGGGGCGGCGAGGTCGAGGGCGATCTCGCCGTTCCTCGCCTCCCAGACGCCCGCCACCCGGCCCTCGTGGACGACCACGGGGGAGATCCACCCTGCCTGTCGGCTGACCTTGGGCTTGAGCGGCGGCGGGATGAGCGGGGCGAGCGTACGCGGGGCGGCCAGGATGTATTGGTCGAAGCCCGGCAGCAGGTGGACCTCGGCCGACGGGCGGGTGGTCGCGAGATCGTCCAGGTGCTCGGTCAGCGCCAGCAGGGTGAGCCCGTCATCGGTCTCGACCTCGGTCAGCTCGGGCGCCAGGTCGCGGAACCAGCCCTTCAGCACCGCCTTCCTGGCCACGCCGCCGAACAACCAGGCGTCGAACATCTCGGGCGTCGCCGGCCCGTGCGCGCCGAGGAAGGCCCGCGCCACGCGTACGCCCGCCTCTTCGTGCGGTGGCAGCCCGGCCGGCCAGCCGGGCACCCACGTGCGCGGGGCCGTGAACGTCACCATGCCCTCCCGGGGCGGGCCGTAACAGAGCTCGCCCAGGCGGCTCAGCGGCTTGAGCAGGGCGCCCCAGCCTGACGTGAGCGCCTCCCGCAGATGGGCGTTGCCGGTCACCGCCACCACGGCGTCGACCAGCTCCTCGCGGGTCAGCGGGTGCTCGCCGAGCGCCTGCGGGACCGCCTCGACGATCGCCGCGATCTCGGCGGCGGTGACTCCGTGGCCGCGCTGCCACGAACCCTTCTCCCAGAACCGTAACGTGGCCAGGGTGGCGCAGTATCCGGCCAGCTCGTCGGCGGGGACGAGGTGCAGGGTGCCGCGCATGATCCACGTCTTGACCAGCGTGCGGTCGGTCCACAGGGCGCGGACGATCTCGTCGGGGTCCGGCTTCGCGCTCCTGACCGCCACCGCCAGCTGCGCCGAGGAGGCGACCTGGGTCTGCACGCCGCACAGCCTGCGGGCCACGGTCACGGCGTCGGGCGCGTCGGCCCCGGTCACGAACTGCCTGCGCAGCCGCCACGCAAGGATCTGAGGCCAGGTCAGCTTGGTCGTCACCCGCCCATTACTACACCCCGCCTCCGACACTTTCCCCCGCCGCTCGGCCGCCCGCCTCCTGGGCTCAGGGCTCGGCCGGCCGGGCGTCCGGCTGCTCGGCCTCCTGCCGGCTCCGCCTGCTGTGCGGGCGGTCAGCGCATGAAGCCGATGTCCTCGTAGCGGAGGTCGTAGAAGCCGCGCGCCCCCACGTTCGCCAGCGTCGCCTTGGCCGCGACCATCTGCGGCCGCTGGTAGAGCGGCAACACGTTCACCTCCTCCCAGATCAGCTGATCGGCGGCGTTGGTGATCGCGCGCGCCCGGGCCGGGTCCAGGCTCTGCGCGGCCCGGCTCATCGCCTCGTCGATGGCCTTCGACCCGGTACGCCCGAAGTTCGCGTTCCACGTCTTCCCATCGGCCGAGTTCGCGTAGATCCCGTAACTGCTGGACACCGGGAACGGCGTGCCGATGTAGGCGAACGGCGTGATGTCGAAGTTCCCCGGAATCACGTAGTTGGTGAAGAAGTCATCGCTCGGCACCGCCTTGATCGTCAGCTTCACCCCGATCTGCGCGAGCATGCTCTGCGCCAGCTCCCCCTCCTGCTTGCTGAGCTGCACCCCGGACGGCACCACGAACCGCAGATCCAGCGTCTTGCCGTCCTTCTGCCTGACGGCCCCGTTCAGCTTCCATCCGGCCGCGTCCAGCAGCTGCCGCGCCCGCTGCGGGTTGTACGCCCCCAGGTTCCCGGCGTTGTCCTGGTAGCCCTCCTGCGTGTTCATGAAGAAGTGGTTGTTCAGCAGCGCGATCGGCCAGTCCAGCCCCTGCAGGTCGGACTGCGCGATGGCCTGGCGGTTGATGCCGAGCTGGATGGCCTGCCGCACGTTCCGGTCCCTGAGCAGCTCGCTCGACCCGTTGAAGGTGAAGTGCCGGAAGTCGGGACCGGCCGCCTGGCGTACCTGTGCCCCCGAGGTGGCCTTCGCGCGCGCGTAGCCGGGCGCGGACGGCCCCACGTCGATGATGTCCAGCTCGCCGTTGCTGAACGCGCCGATCAGCGAGTCCTGCTCCGACGCCCGATAAATGATCTTGTCGAGCTTGGCCCGCTCACCCCACCACGACTCGTCCCGCACGAGCGTGATCGTCTTGGCCGTCTGGTCGAACCCGCCGAACTTGAACGGCCCGGCCGTCACGGGGATCTTGTTCAGCCAGGAGGTGTTGAAGGCCTCGGGCGTCTGGTTCGTGGAGGCGGGCATCAGCGGCCCGAAGAGCGACTGCCAGTCGCCGAACGGCCGCGCGAACGTGACCACCACCTCGAAGTCGTCCTTCCCCCGCGCCACCTTCTCGATGTCCTGGTAACCCGTGGGGGAGGCGATGTGGTACCCGGAGTCCCGCCCGTTCAGCGCCTGCCACTGCGCCTGGTAGTCGGCCCAGGTGATCGGCTTGCCGTCGGACCAGCGGGCCTTCGGGTTCAGGGCGTACGTCACCACCTGCTTGGGCCGCTGCTCGGTGACCTTCGCCTCCAGCACGTAGTCGCGGTCGGGCGTGATCTCCGCCTTCTCGTCGGACAGGAACGGCGACGGCAGCAGCGCGTTGCTGACCACGGCCGCCATGGCAAGGTTGCCGTCGACGTGGTTGCGGTTCCACTGTGCGGGGAACTCGTTGATGCCCCAGCGCAGCGTGCCCCCGTCCCTGACCCTGTCGCGCGGCTGCGGGTTGATGTCGAAGGCCTTGATCGTACGGTCGTCCCCGGCGTTGTCGACCGGCCCTCCGCCGGTGCCCCCGCCGCAGCTCACCAGCGACAGCGACGCCGCTGCGGCCACGACGAGTCGTGCTGCTTTCATCGAGCCATTCCTCCTGGTCTATACGACTTCGCGCCTCTCGGCGTAGTGGCAGGCCGCGCCCTGGTCCTCGCCCAGCAGCCGCACGTCGGGCTCGACGTCGACGCAGAGCCTGCGTTCCTCGTCGGTGAGCTCGGCGCGGAACTTGGGGCACCTGGTGCGGAAACGGCAGCCCGTCGGAGGGTTGGCCGGGCTGGGCAGGTCGCCTTCGAGCAGGATGCGCCGCCGCGCGCGCTCGCGTGCCGGATCAGGCAGCGGGATCGCCGACAGCAGGGCCTGCGTGTACGGGTGCATCGGGGCGTCGTAGACGGCGTCCACCTGGCCGATCTCGGCGATCCTGCCGAGATACATCACCGCCACCCGGTCGGCGAGGTAGCGCACCACGGCCAGGTCGTGCGCCACGAACAGGTAGGACAGGCCGAGCCTGGCCTTCAGCGCGTCGAGCAGGTTGATCACGCCGGCCTGGATCGACACGTCGAGGGCCGAGACCGGCTCGTCCAGCACCAGCAGCCGCGGCTCCAGCGCGAGCGCCCTGGCGATGCCGATGCGCTGCCGCTGCCCTCCGGAGAAGTCCTGCGGGTAGCGGGCGGCGTGCGAGGCGTCGAGACCGACCAGGGACAGCAACTCGGCGACGCGCCGCCCGGGAGGCGACATCCTGGCCGAGCCGTGGGTGCGCAGCGGCTCGGCCAGGATGTCGTGCACTGTCATGCGCGGGTCGAGCGAGGCCATCGGGTCCTGGAAGACCACCTGCATGTCGCGCCTGATCTCGGTGCGCTCCCTGCGGCCGAGCCTGGCCGTGTCGCGGCCGAGCACGACGATGCTGCCCGCCTGCGGCGGGGCCAGCTCGAGGATCTGCGTCAGCGTGGTCGTCTTGCCGCTGCCGGACTCGCCGACCAGCCCGAGCGTCTCGCCCTGACGGATGTCGAAGCCCACCCCGGCCACCGCGTGCACGGTGCCGATGCGGCGCTTGAACACCGCCCCCCTCACCAGGGGATAGTCCTTGACCAGGCCGTGGACCTCCAGCACCGTGCGATCGCCACGCACCCGCAGCTCGCGCGGCCTGGCGGCCTCGTGCCTGCCCGGGCCGTGCGGGTGCACCTCGTCCCAGCGGATGCACGCCGCCCGGTGCCCTGCGCCCACCTCGAACAGCGGCGGCTCCCGCTCGTCGCACGCGTCGATCTTCATCGGGCAGCGCGGCGCGAACGGGCACCCCGGCGGCAGCGCCGCGGGCGCGGGCGGATTGCCCTCGATGGGCACGAGCGGCCGCCGGCCGTCCCGGTCCACGCGCGGGACGGAGCCCAGCAGGCCCACGGTGTACGGCATGCGCGGCCCGTAGTAGATGTCCTCCACGTCGCCCACCTCGACCGGGCGACCGGCGTACATGACCAGCACCCGGTCGGCGAACCCGGCCACCACCCCGAGGTCGTGCGTGATCAGGATGATCGCCGCGCCGGTCTTGCGCTGCGCCTTCTTGAGCACCTCCAGCACCTGCGCCTGGATGGTGACGTCGAGCGCCGTGGTCGGCTCGTCACAGATGATCACGTCGGGGTCGTTGGCGATGGCCATCGCGATCACCACGCGCTGCCGCATGCCGCCGGAGAACTCGTGCGGAAACGCCAGCGCCCGTTCGGCCGGACGCGGGATGCCGACGAGCTCCAGCAGCTCGATGGCCTTGACCAGGGCCGTCTCCTTGCTGACTCGCTGGTGCACGCGTACGGCCTCGGCGATCTGGTCGCCCACCCGGTAGACGGGTGTGAGCGCCGACAGCGGGTCCTGGAACACCATCGAGATGGTCTTGCCGCGGAACGCGGTCAGCTCCCGCTCCGGAGCCCCGATCAGCTCCTTGCCGTGCAGCCGCACCGACCCGGTGACGCGCGCCCCGGGCGGCAGCAGCCCCATGACGGCGGCCGAGGTGACGGACTTGCCGGAGCCGGACTCGCCGACGATGCCCAGGACCTCGCCGGAGCGTACGGCGTAGCCGACCCCGCGGACGGCGGGCACATCGCCGAACGTCACGGTGAGGTCGCTGACCTCCAGCACCGGGGTCATCGACGCGCCGCCGGATCGAACGCGTCACGCAATGCGTCGCCGACCAGGTTGACCGCGAGCACCGTGACGACCAGCAGCCCGGCCACGAACCAGAACGTCCACGGCGCGTACGTGGCCGTCTTGGAGCCGTCGGCGATGAGCGTCCCGAACGACACGTCGGGCGGCTGGATGCCGAACCCGAAATACGACAGCGAGGTCTCGGTGAGTATCGCGCCGCTGACGTTGAGCGTGGCATCCACGATCAGCAGCGACGACAGGTTGGGGATCACGTGGCGGAAGATGATCCGCGCCGGCGGCACCCCCATGTAGCGGGCGGCGTGGATGAACTCCCGCTCCTTCAGTGAGATCGTCATCCCCCGGATGACCTTCGAGGTCACCATCCACAGGAACAGCGCCAGCATGATCACGAACAGCGGCCAGCGACCGGCGCCGAACAACGGCGACATGATCGCCAGGATGAGGAACCCGGGCAGCACGAGCAGCAGGTCGGCCGCCCACATCAGCGCCCGGTCGGTCCACCCCAGGAAGTAGCCGGCGAACGCGCCGGCCACGGCCGCCAGCGCCGTGGACACCAGGGCCGCGAGCAGGCCCACGACCAGCGACTTCTGCATCCCGCGCAGCGTGAGCGCATAGACGTCGGCACCTGTCTGGAGCGTTCCAAAGGGGTGCGAAAGTGACGGCGGCTGCAGGAACGCCGTGAAGTCCTTGTCCGTGTAGGACCACCGGCTGAACAGCGGCCCGACGAACGCCAGCAGGAACATCAGCGCCAGCACCGCGAACCCGATCCGCCCCTGCGGGGAGCGGAAGAA
The DNA here is from genome assembly GCF_044465905.1 of Nonomuraea sp. NPDC049480. Lineage (NCBI taxonomy): Bacteria > Bacillati > Actinomycetota > Actinomycetes > Streptosporangiales > Streptosporangiaceae > Nonomuraea > Nonomuraea sp. NPDC049480. Next base: position 724,415 of record NZ_JBITMD010000002.1, on the reverse strand, counting down.
CCGCCCGAAGACCACCCGCGCCCGCGACGGGGCCTTGGCCATGACACCGTCGGACAACTCCTCGGCCAGTTCTTCCTCGGACAGCGTCATCAGGCCCGCACCCTCGGGTCGAGCGCCGCGTGCAGCAGGTCGGCGGCGACGGAGGCGCACAGCACCGCGACGGCCGCCAGGAAGGAGATGGCCGCGACGGTGTTGACGTCGTTGGTGGAGATCGAGTTGATCAGCTGCTCGCCCAGCCCGTGCCAGCCGAAGATCTTCTCCGTGAACGTGGCACCCGTCAGCAGCGCCCCGAAGACGAACGCGAAATAGGTCGCCATCGGGATCAGCGCGGTCCGCAACGCGTGCTTGACGAGCGCCTTTCGCCTGCTCAGGCCCTTGGCCATGGCGGTGCGCAGGAAATCGGCGCCCAGCACGTCGAGCATCATGTTGCGCTGGTAGCGGCTGAAGACCGCGATCAGCCCGATCGACAACGAGATCGTCGGCAGGATGAGGTGCTGCAGCCGGTCCACCGCCTGGCCCCAGAATCCGGCGGTGAGGCCGTCGCTGTATTCGCCGCTGACCAGGAACACCTGGCGGCCGAAGACGTTCTCGTTGGCCCAGGTGGCGAGCAGGATCAGCATGTTGGCCAGCACGACCACCGGCGTCGCGAGCGCCACGAACGACAGTCCGGTCGAGAGCCGGTCGAACCAGCCGTACTGCCTGACGGCCGCGAGCGCCCCGGCGAGCACCCCGAGCAGGCTCCCGCACACCATCCCCAGCACGACCAGCCGGAACGTGACGCCCATGCGACGCTTGAGATCATCGTTGACCGGGGCTCCCGTGACCGACTTGCCGAAATCGCCGCGCAGCACGCCCGCCGCCCAGGTGGCGTAGCGCTGCAGCAGCGGCGTCCTGTCGTTGAGGTTGAGCGCGGCGAGCTGGGCGTCGACCACGGCGGGCGGCGGCTTGGGCGTGCGGTCGGCGTAGTTGGAGCGCGGGTCGAGGGCCGTGGCCGCCAGCAAGTAGGCGAGACTGGCGGCCACCACGACGAGCACGGCGTGGCCGAGCAGCCTGCGGACCAGGAACCCGGCCATCGCCCCCCCTTCGACGAGCACGGCATGCAATCATATAGCTACACCATGTGAGCATCCCGGTGCACGCAGCCGGAGAAGTCAGCGGCCGGAAAGTTCGTCCACGGCCGCGGCGACGTCCTCGCTGGTGATCGTGGTCAGGTCCGCCGAGCTGGCGGATCCGCCGCGCGAGGCGTGAGCGGCCAGCCGCACGTCGCGGCGCATGGCGGCGCGCTCGAACAGCGACCTGGCGAAGCGGCCGTTGCCGAGCCCGTCGATCAGCCGCTCCTCGCACACCCAGGCGAACACCTCGTCGAGGTTGCGCAGCGCGTCCTCGTCGAACGTGTCGCCGGACCGCTCCGCGAGCAGCACCGCGATCTCGGTCAGCTCGCGCGGCGAGTAGCTGGGGAAGGCCACGCGCTGGTTGAACCGGCTGGCCAGGCCGGGGTTGGTGGCCAGGAACGCGTCCATCTCGCGCTGGTAGCCGGCCAGCACGATGACCAGCCGGTCGCGGTCGTCCTCGGCCCGCTTGAGCAGGGCCTGCACGGCCTCGGCGCCGAACGCGTCGCCGCCCTGGTAGCCGGGGTTGACCAGGCTGTAGGCCTCGTCGATGAACAGCACGCCGCCGAGCGCCCGGTCGACCAGCTCGTTGGTCTTGATCGCGGTCGCGCCGAGGTGCTGGCCCACGAGGTCGGCCCGGTGCGCCTCGACCACGTCGGGCCGGGCCAGCAGGCCGAGCGCGGCGAAGATCCGGCCGAGCACCCTGGCGACCGTGGTCTTGCCGGTGCCGGGCGGGCCGGCGAACACGAAGTGCCGCATCTGCGGCGGCGTGGGCAGGCCGCGCTCCTGCCGCATCCGCGCCACCTGGAGCTGGGCGGCGATCGCGTGCACCTGCCGCTTGACCGGCGCCAGGCCCGCCATCCTGTCGAGGTCGGCCAGCGCCTCCTCCAGCGTGGGCGTGGCGACGTAGCCGCGGAAGCGCGCGGTCAGCTCATCGAACGCCTTGGTCACGTCGGGCGTCGTGGTGGTCACGAGGTCCTGGGTGGTCGGCGTGCCGCCGGCGCCCACCACGCGCACGTCGCGGGCCTGCGCGGCGGCCTCGACCAGGCTGCGCGCGAACCTGGCGTTGCCCAGCTCGTCGACCAGGCCGCGCCGGTGCACGTTGTCGTAGAGGCCGAGGAGCGCCTGCCGGGTCTCCGGCTCCATCCTGTCGCCCCTGCGCCGCTGGAGCAGATCGGTGACCTCGACCAGTTCGGCGGGGGAGTAGCCGGGAAAGCGCACCCGCGTGGCGAACCTGCTGGCCAGGCCCGGGTTGCTGGACAGGAACGAGCCCATCTCCTGCTCGTAACCGGCCAGGATGATGATCAGCCGGTCGCGGTCGTCCTCGGCCCGCTTGAGCAGGGTCTGCACGGCCTCGGCGCCGAACCGGTCGGGCTGGCCGTCGCCGGAGTTGATCAGCCCGTACGCCTCGTCGATGAACAGCACGCCGCCGAGCGCCCGGTCGACCAGCTCGTTGGTCTTGATCGCGGTCGCGCCCAGGAACTCGCCCACCAGGTCGGCCCGCTGCGCCTCGACCACGTAGGGCGTCTCCAGCAGGCCGAACGCGTAGAAGATCTTGGCGAGCGCGCGGGCCACGCTGGTCTTGCCGGTGCCCGGCGGGCCGGCGAACACGAAGTGCCGGGTGGGCCGCTCGGTGGTGTAGCCGGCCTCGGCCCGCAGCCTGGACGCCTCGATGGAGGCGGCGATCGAGCGCACCTGCTCCTTGACCGGCGCCAGGCCGACCATGCTCTCCAGCTCGGCGAGCGCCTCCTCGACGGAGATCTGCGGCGGCGCGCCGCCCCTGTCGTGCGGCGACTCCGGCCTGCCTTCGCGCACCCTGACCCGGACCTGCTCCTCGACCGCGGCGCTCTCCGCCTTGGCGCGGCGCGCGAGCATGAAGCGGTGGACGAGCACGGAGAGCGCGGCCGCGTACGCGCCCCAGAGTGAGACGTTGGGGGATATCGGCGACAGCGCCGCGCCCAGCATGCCGGCGGGCACGAGCGCCGCCAGCGTGGTCACCCACGGCGTCACCCAGCGGATGAGGTGCGCGGCGGCCGCGACGAGCACGGCCAGCCCGATCATCAGGTGCACGGCCGTGGAGCCGGGTGGGTAGAGCGCAGAGAACATGTACAACGCCACCACGGCCCAGCCCACGACCACCAGCGTTGAGGCGGCGGCGCGGGGGAAACGCATGGTCAGCGCGATGAACGCGAGCGCCAGGAGCACGAGGGGGAAGGTCTTGAGCAGGTCCCAGCCGAGCGCCGCGCCGATCCCCATGGTGGCGACGAGCACGACCACGTACAGCACGCGGCGCACGGCCGGGGGAATCTGGAAATAACGCTCTCGCACCTGCTCGAACAGATCCCGCGCTGCGGCCCGCCCCGCGGCCTGGGCCCTGCCGGACTCACGCATCACGCCTCCCCGGTCCGCCCCCGGTTATACCGCACCGGACCGACTGTTGGGCGGTCCTGACACGCTAGGTGGAGGTCACGAAAGCGGCGATCTGACGCCCGAGTTCTGCGCCCGCGTCCTCCTGGAGGAAGTGCCCGGCGCCCTTGATCACGGGATGTGCCAGGCCGGATGTGCCTGCCATCGTTTTGAGCAGAATGGGCGCCATACCCCCAGCGATCGGATCGCCGTCGGAGAACGCCACCAGGAAGGGCCGGTCGAGCGTCGTGAGAATCTCCCAGGCGGCCCGGTTGGCGGGCGCGGCGGGATCGTCGGGGCTGATCGGCACGAGCCCCGGCATGGCGCGTGGGCCCGCTTTGTACGACTCGTCGGGGAACGGCGCGTCGTAAGCCGCCCGCACTTCCGGAGAAAGCTCGCTCTTGCACCCTGCTTGCACCAATCTGGCGATATCCAGCACTGGTGCCTTCAGTACCGCTTCTTTGAACCGATGCCACACGTCGGGCATGGGAATGTCACCCGTGGGCAAGCCCGTGTTGGCCGCGACGATCCTGGCGACGCGCTCCGGGTGCTCGGCCGCGATCCGCAGCCCGATCAGCCCACCCCAGTCCTGGCCGACCATGGTCATGCGCCTCAGCCGCAGCGCATCGAGCACCAGGGCGCGGGTCCACTCGACGTGCCGGGCATAGGTGTGGTCGCCGATCTCGGGGGGCTTGTCGGAGCGGCCGAACCCGATGAGGTCGGGCGCGATCGCGCGCAGGCCGGCCGCGGCCAGCTCGGGGATGACGTGGCGGTAGAGGAACGACCAGCTCGGCTCGCCGTGCAGCAGCACGACCGGCTCGCCGTCGGTGGGCCCGGCCTCCACGTACGCCATGCGCAGACCGTCGCCCACGTCGGCGTACCGCGGCTCGTAGGGGAAGCCGGGCAGACCGTCGAAACACTCCTCAGGAGTGCGGAGGATCCTCATAGAACAAAACTCTAGTCACCGCCGCTGGTGCCGCCCAGGGAATTCGCCGACAAGCACTTGCTTGGGAGTCACGCGCAGGACGTCCGAGTCGGCCAGCGCGATGCCCCGCACCTCCACCCAGAACCGCCGCTGCAGCGGATCGGCCGCGAACACCGCCACCCGGGGGTCGGCCTCGATCGCCTCCCACGCCTCCGTCTCCGCGATCAGCCGCAGCTCGCCGGTGGAGGTGACGGACGCGGCCGCGCCCACGACCCTGGGCCCCAGGTCGTCGCCGTAGGACAGGACGATGCTGCGGGCGTACGAGAAGGTCTGGCGCACCTCCGCGGGCAGCGCGACGGAGGGCGCGGCTCCCATCGGCAGGTCGCACATGACCAGGGAGGCGCGCCACGGCCCCGGACCGCCCCGCCACCAGGCCCGCAGCGCCCGCGCCGCGAACGCGGCCATCGCCGCGCCGAGCGCGCCGATCCCGATCCGCCATGCCCACGCCGGGTCCGGTCCGATCCGCCCCGCCCATGCGGTCCCCAGCAGCCCGCCCGCCGCGCAGGCGACGGCGGACAACACGACGAGTGCCGTCGCGGCGAGCAGCAGCGAGTCGTCGCGGTAACGGGCGCGCAGATAGCCGCGCACCATCGGGTACGGCACCGCCAGCGCCGCCACGGCGGCCCTCGGCTCCACCGCCAGCGCCCCGCCCACCAGCGGCACCAGCACCGACCATGTCCGGATGAGGACGATCCAGAGCGTGACGCCGGCATTCCGCCTGGCAGTGCGGTCGACGCCGGCCAGGCGCGACCGCTCCAGCGCCGGCAGCGGGCGGCCACGCCACGCCTCCGCAAGCGCGCGCACGGCCGCCAGCGCCGGCCAGCCCAGCACGACGATGCCCGCCAGCCCCGCCCACACCGGGTCGAACGACGACGGCAGCGCGGGCATGACTCCCAGCAACAACCACGCGGAGAACGCGAGCACCGACACCGCCGCCGACACGACGGCCACGCCCAGCCAGGGATCCTTGACGAACATCGCCGGCACGTACGACCAGACCCGCACCCGCCGCGCCTGCCGCACCGCGAGCGGCGCCAGCAGGATGAGCACCGCGAACCCGCCCACCTGCGCCTGGACGCCCCAGTCGAAGAAGAGCGCCGACACCGCGACGGCGACCGTGGTGACGGCGACCAGCAGCCGGGACTGCCGCGACCACACCTCGAGCGCCCGCCTGGCCCGGCCGGTGTCGCGCGGGTCCACCGGCCAGGCCGGGTCGTGATGCGGGCGCCGCCGTTCCCAGCGCAGCAGCGCGAGGGCGAGGTTCGCCCCGGCCTGCGGATGGCCGGGATCGGCGGCGAGCGCGGCCCGGTAGGCGGACTCGGCGCCGGCGTGGTCGCCGCGCAACAGCGCCAGGTCACCCAGCATGACCTCGGGATCGGCCTCCTCGGGCGCGAACCTCCTGGCCAGCTCGGCGTGTTCGACGGCCTCCCGCCAGCGGCCCGGCGTCCGGCGCAGGATCGCGGCCAGCCGCAGGCGGGCCTGCCAGGAGCCGCGGGCCAGCTCCACCGCCCGCTCTGCCGGTGGCACCGCGTCGGCGTCGCGCCCCAGGCGCTCGTGGGCGAGGCTCATGAGCCGGTAGGCCCACTCCGCCCCCGGATCCAGATCCGCGGCCCGGCGCGCGGCGTCCAGGGCGGACTCGGGGCGGCCGGCGTTGAGCCTGGTCAGGGCCTCGTCACACCACTCACGTGAGGACCTGTCGGGAATGTTGCCTTTTCTGCCACTTTCATCGGTCCCCACGGGATCCATGATCGGCTGAGGGGCGAATGTTGGATAGATACCGACATATGGCTGTATCTCTCTAGAGAGGTAGGGGCAACTCTCTGCCGATGCCGCGCCCGTCCGGCAAGCCGGACGGGCCGTGGCTGAGAGCCGGGCCTGACTCCGCAATCGATCGGTCCAGAGAAACAACCAGAGTTCTACGGGCAACCACGGGCTCGCATAGCGGGCGCCAACAACGGTTCATGTACCCTAGGCTGCTACGCAAGCCGGAGCGTGCGAGCCGGGGCGCCAGAGCTCGGAAGGAGCGGCGCCCAGCCCCGGTTCGTGAGCTGCCGACGCCTAAGAGCACGTGCGGGCCCTGTCAACGGATCGGCCTGCAAGGAGGCCCATGACCGTCACACAGGCCGCACCCCTCGTACGGACTGCCGGCCGCCGGCCCGAGGACCACCGCTGGTCCATTCTCGTGCTGCTCTGCCTGAGCCTGCTGCTGATCACCGTCGACGCCACGGTGCTGCACATCGCGGTGCCCGCGCTCACGGCCGCGCTGGAGCCCTCCGCGGTGCAACTGCTGTGGATCATCGACATCTACTCGCTGGTGGTCGCGCCGCTGCTGATCATGTTCGGCACGCTCGGCGACAGGTACGGGCGCAAACGGCTGGTCCTGTGCGGCTTCGTGCTGTTCGGCGTGGCCTCGGCCGCAGCCGCGTTCGCCCCGTCGCCCCTGACGCTGATCCTGGCCAGGGCGCTCCTCGGCGTCGGCGGCGCCATGATCATGCCGGCCACGCTCTCGCTCATCCGCCAGGTGTTCACCGACCGGCGCGAGCGGGCCATCGCGCTCGGCGTCTGGAGCGCGGTCGCGGCGGCCGGGGCGGCGGTCGGGCCGCTCGTCGGCGGCGTGCTCGTCGGCATTTGGTGGGGCTCGGTCTTCCTGATCAACGTGCCGATCCTGCTCGTGCTGCTGCCGGCCGCCGTACGCCTGCTGCCCGAGTCGGCCGTGCGCAAGGGACTGCCCTGGGACGCGCCCAGCGCGGTGCTGTCGGTGCTCGGGATCCTGGCGCTGGCGTTCGGGCTGAAGGAGGCGGGCTCGGGCAGCCTCATGCCGCTGTGGGCGTCCGTGCTGGTGTTCCTGGCCGGGCTCGCCCTGCTGATCGTGTTCGTACGGCGGCAGACCCGGCTGCGCGTGCCGCTGCTGGAGATCGGGCTGTTCCGGCGGCGCGAGTTCACCACCGGCGTCGTCGGCGTGCTGCTCGGCGTGTTCGCGCTGGTGGGGCTGCAGCTCATGCTCGCCCAATACCTGCAGCTCGTGCTCGGCGACAGCCCGCTGCACGCCGCGGTCAGGATGTTGCCCCTCGTGCTGTCTGCCATCGGCGGCGGGCTCGCCGCGGCCCACATCCTGCCGCGGATCGGCATGCGCGCCACGATGAGCGGCGGACTCGGGCTCGTCGCCCTCGCCCTGACCCCCACGCTGGGCTGGGGCGTGGAGAGGCACCCCGTGATGCTCGCGATCTGCTTCGTCGGCATCGGGTTCGGGGTGCAGGTGGCGCTGCTGGCCGCCTCCGACACGATCATGACGTCGGCCTCGGAGTCGCAGGCCGGCGGCGCCGCGGCCATCGAGGAGACCGCGTACGAGCTGGGCGCCGGCCTGGGCGTGGCCGTGCTCGGCACGATCACCGCCATCGTCTACGCCCCCGGCCTGCCGGCCGTCCACGGAGTCTCCGAGGCCGGCATGGACAAGGCCAGGCAGTCGCTCGCCGCGGCCGCGCACGTCGCGCACGAGGTCGGCGGCAGCGCGGGCGGCGCGTTGCTCGACGCCGCCCGGTGGGCTTTCGTCAACGCCCTGCACACGACCGTGGTCGTGAGCGTCGTTCTGCTGAGCCTGACCGCCGTCGCGGTGGCCATGCTGCTCAGCCGTGATTGAGGTGTGCCATGTCCCCGTTAGGGCAGACAATTACCGTGAAACAGGTCCTTCGTGATCTTGCCGCTTTAGTCGCCCGCGTCGGAGTGGGCGGCATTTTCTTCGCCAACGGCTGGACCAAGCTGGAAAACGGTCTGATCAACACCGGGGCGAAATTTCTCGAGCAGGGCGCGCCCGCGCCCCAAGCCTGGGCCACGGTCACAATGCTCTCCGAACTCATCGGCGGCGCGCTCCTGATCGCCGGCCTGGCGGTGTCCATCACCGGGCTCATCCTGTTCGCCGAGGCCCTGGCGGTGTTCCTGGTCGCGACGCCGCTCAACCCGATCACCACGAACGAGTTGATCCTCCTGGGAGCCGCGTCGCTCCTGCTCGCCGTGGTGGGGGCCGGGCGGGTGTCGGTGGATCACATGGTGGTGATCCGGCGGAGGGAGTCGGAGGCGGCGAGCGAGTTCGCCGCCGACTCCGAGGCGGACCGCGTCATCGCCTCCCTGCGCGAGCCGGACACGCCTGCCGAGGCGCCGGAGGAGACTCCTCCTCCGGTCTCACCGACGGAGGACACGGCCCCGCACCCCAGGCCACGCGCCCAGGCCGCCGAGTCCAAACGTGCCGACGACCCGATACCGGCGCCCGGCGACACGCTGGTGGCGGGCCGCAAGAAGCCCCCACCTCGAGGCCGCCGCCCAACCGACTGAGCGGCCACGTAGGAGCGGCCGCTCAACCCGGCACGGCCACGAACACGCCCCTGGCCCGCCGCACCCACCGCCGCATCCACCGCCGCATCCGGCGCAGGAGCCGCCATCTGACCCGGGCCCCGGGCCGGACACCGGGGCTCCAGGCGATGGATGTCAGGCGGCCGGGACCGTGGCGCGTTCGCGGGTGCGGGTCAGGACGCCCTGGGTCAGGGCGATGGCCACGAGGATGACGAGCGCGCCCACCGGCTGGTTCCAGCTGATCGTCTCGCCCAGCACCACCACGCCGGACGCCGCCGCGAACACCGGCAACAGGTACGTCACCGTCGAGGTCGTCGTCACCCCCGCCTGCACCTGCACCCAGTACAACAACAGGTACGCCAGCCCCGTCCCCAGCCCGCCCAGCGCCGCGAGGCTCCACCACACGCCGGCGGGCGCCCCCATGTCCACCAGCGGCACCCCCGCCACCAAGGTCACCACGGCGAGCTGGACGGTCCCGGCGACCAGTTGCCCGGCCGCCAGCACCACAGCCGGCTCCGGACGCCGCCCCGTGATGAACCGCCCCATGTACGCGCCCCCCACCCCGTAACACAGCGCCGCCCCGAAGCAGGCCAGGCTCCCGCCCAGCTGCCCGCCGTCCAGCGGCTGCCACACCCCGAGCACCACCATCACCCCGGCGAACCCCAGCCCCAGGCCGGCCATCCGGCCGGGCGTCACCCGCTCGGCCCGCAGCGCGAGCGCGAAGGCCAGCGTGCACAGCGGCGTCGTGGCGTTCCAGATCGCGGCCACCACGGACGAGACGTACTGCTCGCCGTACGCGAAGAGCGTGAAGGGAAGCGTGGTGAGCACGACGGACGCGATGAAGAAGTGCCCCCAGAGCCGCGGATCGCGGGGGAGCGGCCGCCGGGAGATCACGAGCACGAGGAGCAGGACGGCGGCCCCGATGGCCATCCGCCCGAACGACACCTGCAGCGGATGCAGCGCCCCCACCGCGACCTTGATGAAGAAGAAGCTGTTGCCCCAGATGGCCGCCAGGACCAGGAACCCCGGCAGCCACCTCCCCATGGCCTTGCTCCGCGCGCGCCTCCCGTTGATGAACCCCGGAGGAGCGTAGCGACCGGAACGTCTAGGCACGTAGGTAAATATTCCTATCTTGGGTGGCCGGTCACATTCCCGCCGTAAGCCGGGCGACCACCCGCATCTTGTTCATCGCGTCAAGGGCCGCCACCTTGTACGACTCCGCCAGCGTCGGATAGTTGAACACCGCGTTGACCAGGTAGTCCACCGTCCCGCCGCATCCCATGACGGTCTGCCCGATGTGCACCAGCTCGGTCGCGCCCGTGCCGAACACGTGCACGCCGAGCAGCCGCCGGTCCTCGGAGGAGACCAGCAGCTTGAGCATGCCGTACGAGTCGCCGATGATCTGCCCCCTGGCCAGCTCCCGGTAGCGCGAGATGCCGACTTCGAACGGGATCTTGTCGCGGGTCAGTTCGTCCTCCGACTTCCCGACGAAGCTGATCTCCGGGATCGTGTAGATGCCGATGGGCGGCAGGTCGACCAGCTCCTCGACCGGCTCGCCGCACGCGTGCTGGGCGGCCAGCCGCCCCTGCTCCATCGAGGTCGCCGCCAGCGCGGGGAAGCCGATCACGTCGCCCACCGCGTAGATGTGCGGGACGGAGGTGGCGTAGTTCTCGTCCACCTTGATCCGGCCCCGCGCGTCGGCGGCCAGGCCGGCGGCCTCCAGGCACAGCTCGGTGGTCTTGCCCTGACGGCCCGCCGAGTACATGACGCAGTCGGCGGGGATCTTCTTGCCACTCTCCAGCAGGGTCAGCGCGCCGCCCGGGCGGCGCGCGACGGCCGCGACGTTCTCGCCGAACCTGAAGGTGACGGCCAGGTCGCGCAGGTGGTATTTCAGCGCCTCGACGATCTCCAGGTCGCAGAACTCCAGCATGCGCTCGCGCCGTTCCACCACTGTCACCTTGGTGCCGAGGGCGGCGAACATGGAGGCGTACTCGATGCCGATGACCCCGGCCCCCACCACGACGAGCGTCTCGGGCACCCTGTCCAGGTGCAGGATCGCGTCGGAGTCGATGACCGTCCTGTCGTCGAACTCGACGCTGTCCGGGCGGGCGGGCGAGGTGCCGGTGGCGATCACGACCTTCTCGGCGGTGACCTTCTTCTCTTCCTTCTCGTCGTCGCCCGTGATCCCGATCGTGTGCGGGTCCAGGAAGCGGCCCGTGCCGTGGAGCACGGTGACGTGATTGCGGGCGAGCTGGCTGCGGATGACCTGGATCTCCCGGCCGATGACGTGCTGCGTGCGCATGCCCAGATCGGCGACCGTGATCTCCTCCTTGACCCGGTAGCTGGCGCCGTACAGCTCGCGCTGGTTGAGTCCTGTGAGGTAAAGGACCGCCTCCCGCAGGGTTTTGGACGGGATCGTTCCCGTGTTGATGCACACGCCGCCGATCATGTGCCGTTTCTCGACTATCGCGACGCGCTTGCCGAGTTTCGCCGCCGCGATCGCGGCCTTCTGCCCACCAGGTCCGGAACCCAGGACCACAACATCAAAGTCCGCCACACCGTACAGTCTGGGGGCGGCATGTCAACGGCGAAAGACCTGTCTGGGAGACTCCGGCATATGATGCGCGCTTTCACCCAGGTTGACGTGTTCACCGACGTCCCTTACCGCGGCAACGCGCTCGCCGTCGTGGTGGACGGTGAAGGGCTGAACACGGAGGAGATGCAGCGGTTCGCCGCCTGGACGAACCTGTCCGAAACCACCTTCCTGCTGCCACCGGGCACGCCGGAGGCCGACTACCGGGTGCGGATCTTCACCCCGAGCACGGAGCTGCCCTTCGCCGGGCATCCGACGCTGGGCTCCTGCCACGCCTGGCTGGAGGCCGGGGGAGTGCCGCTCCGGGAGGGCGAGATCGTCCAGGAGTGCGGCGCCGGGCTGGTGCGGGTGCGCAGGGCCGACGGGTCGCTGGCCTTCCAGGCGCCGCCGCTGGTGCGTTCGGGGCCGGTGGACGAGCCGCTGGTGGCGCGCATCGCCGAAGCGCTCGGGATCGGGCGCGGCGACATCGTGGACGTCGAGTGGGCCGACAACGGGCCCGGGTGGGTGGCGGTGCTGCTCGCCGACGCCGACGCGGTGCTCGCGCTGCGTCCGGGCACGGTCCCGTGCGGCGTGGGCGTGGCCGGGCCGTACCCGGAGGGCGCCGAGTGCGCGTACGAGGTGCGGGCGTTCTTCACGCTGCAGGGAGCGACGGCCGAGGACCCGGTGACGGGCAGCCTGAACGCCTCCCTGGCCCAGTGGCTGCTGCGCACGGGCCGGGCGAAGGCCCCTTACGTGGCGAGCCAGGGCACCGCGCTGGGGCGCTCCGGGCGGGTCCACCTCTCCGCCGACGCCGAGGGGGACGTCTGGGTGGGCGGCTCGGTCGTCACCTGCGTCACCGGCCGCGTCGAACTGTGAACCGCACCTCGTCGCCCGGCCTGAGCTGGGCGACGACCGCCAGGTCCGCGGCCCGCACGACGCCGATCACCGGGTAGCCGCCGGTCGGCGGGTGGTCGGCGAGGAACACGATCGGCTGCCCGCTCGGCGGCACCTGGACCGCCCCGGCGACCATGCCCTCGCTCGGCAGCTCGCCCTCCTTGGCCCGGGCCAGCTCGGGTCCGCTCAGGCGCACGCCCACGCGGTTGCTGTCCTGGCTCACGGTGTACGGGGCCGCGCACATCGCCTCCATCGCCTCGTGGACGAACCAGTCGTCGCGCGGCCCCGGCAGCACCCGCAGCACGGCGGGCCGCGGCTCCGGCGGCGGCGCCAGGTCCACCGCGATCACGCCCTCCGGCCGCCCCACCGGCAGCACCGCGCCGGCCCGCAACGGCTCGGGCCCCAGCCCCGACAGCGAGTCGGTGGACCTGCTGCCGAGCACCGGTTCGGCCGCGATCCCGCCACGCACCGCCAGGTACGTGCGCAGCCCCCGCTCGGGCGCCCCCAGCGACAGCTCCGCCCCCTCGGGAACCCAGAACGGCACCCCCATGCCCGCCCCCCGGACCGGCCCCGCGGTCAACGGCGCGCCCGCCAGCGCCACCCACGCCCCCGCCAGGAACCGCAGCCGCGCCATCCCGAACGTGAACTCGATCCCCGCCAGCCCTTCGGCGTTCCCCACCAGCCTGTTGGCCAGCCGCAGGCTTCCGGCGTCCGCAGCGCCCGACCGGGGCACGCCCAGATGGGCGTATCCGGGCCGGCCCAGATCCTGGACGGTCGCGTACGGGCCTGGGGCGAGCACCTCGATCGCGCTCATGGCCTCACTCCGTCCGGCGGGTTCGGTCGCCCGGATGCCGCCGTCTTCCCCCGTCGCTCTGGTCGCTTCGCTCCCGACGCTCCTCCTCCAGACCGCGGCGCTCCCTCACCGTGTTCATGGCCTCACTCCGTTCGGCGGGTTCGGTCGCCCGGATGCCGCCGTCTTCCCCCGTCGCTCTGGTCGCTTCGCTCCCGACGCTCCTCCTCCAGACGGCGGCGCTCCCTCACCGGCTCGAACCGTACGCGCATGCCGGGCCGGAACAGCGACGGCGGGTCGGCCGCCGCGTCCCACACCCGTGCGGACGTGCGCCCGATCAGCCGCCACCCGCCGGGCGAGGCGGTCGGATAGACCGCGGAGTACGGCCCGGCGATCGCCACGGAGCCGGCGGGCACCGAGGTCCGCGGCGTGTTCAGCCGGGGCGTCTCCAGCACCGGATCCAGCCCGGTCAGATAGGCGAACCCCGGCGCGAACCCCAGCCAGCCCACCACCAGCTCGCGCCCCGCATGCCGGGCGATCACCTCGTCCGCGGAGATCCCCGCCAACGCCGCCACGGAATCGAGATCCGCCCCGTCATAGACCACGGGAATCGTGACCACCGCCGCCTCCTCGGCCGGCGCGCGGGCGGCGGTCCTGGCACGCTCCCGGCCGACGACCTCTTCCAGAAGCGCCCGCAGCCGCCCCTGGTCCGCCCCCGGAGCCACCACGAGGACCGTCTCCGGCCCCGGCACGATCTCCACGACCCCCTCCGGCCGGTCGCCCCGCAGCGCCGCGTCCACCCGGTGCGACAACTCCAGCGAGCCCGTCTCCACGAGCAGTCCGTGCTCGCCGGCCATCCGGATCACGCGAACGCCTGCAGGACCACTCCCGCCGCCAGCAACGCGTCCCGCACCCCCTGAGCCAGCCGGACGGCGTCAGGCGTGTCTCCGTGGACGCAGATGGAACGGGCGGAAATCGGTACGGGACTCCCGTCCACGGCCGTCACAGAGCCTTCCACGGCCATCTGGAGGGCACGGTCGGCCACCGCGACCGGGTCATGGAGCACGGCCCCGGGCTCCCGGCGCGGGACGAGCGTCCCGGCAGGCGTGTACGCCCGGTCGGCGAACGCCTCGTTCACGGTCGGCACGCCCTCGGCCGCCGCCACCTTGTGCACGACCGAGCCCGGCAACGTGAGCACCGGCAGCGCGGGATCGTAGTCGGCCACCGCGTCGATCACGGCCGCGGCCTGGACCTCGTCGCGGCAGATCCGGTTGTAGAGCGCGCCGTGCGGCTTGACGTACGACACCCGGCCGCCCATCGCCCTGGCGATGCCGTCCACGGCCGCGAGCTGGTAGAGCACTTCCGCGCACAGCTCCTCCGGCTCGACGTCCATCTCCCTGCGGCCGAAGTGGGCCAGGTCGCGGTAGGACACCTGCGCCCCGATCGCGACGCCCCGGTCGACGGCCGCCGCGCAGGTGCGCCTGATCGTCACGGGGTCGCCCGCGTGGAAGCCGCAGGCCACGTTGGCGCTCGTGACGATGTCGAGCAGGGCGAGGTCGTCGCCGAGGCGCCAGATGCCGAAGCCCTCACCCAGGTCCGCGTTGAGGTCGATCACCATGGCACCATCATGGCAACTCCCCGTCATCTTGGCGCGATGAACAGCGTCTGAGTCGCCGTGCCCACCTGGCCGATCTCGTCGTACAGGGTGGAGCGGGTCAGTCCACGGCCGGACGGGCCGATGACGGTCTCGGCGTCCAGGCAGATCCACTCGCTCTCGGGGGCGCGGAACAGCGAGATCGTCAGGTCCACGTTCACGAACACGTGTGTGGCGAAGTCGACGGCGAAGCTGACGCCGTTGCCGCTGTCGGCGAACACCGCCAGGCGCTCCAGCGGGGTCATCTCCTCGCCCTCGACCAGCGGGATCGTGAGCCGCCCCCACACCGTGGCGGGGCCGATCTCCATGGGCCCGCCGGTCACGAAGCGCCAGTCGAGCGCCTTGCCGTACCCGAAGCCCGAGCCCAGCCAGGAGCGCGCCTGCTCCGCCGAGGGCGGCGGCACGGGGGCGGGCGGGCCGGGGACCGGCGTCGCGGGCGTGGCGGCCTCGCGGATGCGCCAGGCGCTCGCCCTGGCGTACTCGCGGCCGCCGGACGACACGCTCGCCGTGAGGCACTGCACCCGCTTGCCGTCGCGGGCCACGTCGGTCTCGATTTCCAGCTCGGCCACCGGCACCGGCGCGAACACGTCGACCACGAGCCTGGACGGTTCCAGCCCCGGCCGCGGTGCGGTGCGGGCCAGCTCGTGGACGATCAGGGCGGTGACCGGACCCATGTGCTGGGTGGCCGGGTCCCAGGGGCCCTGGGTGTGCTCCGACGCCAGGTAACGGCCTTCCGCCAGCCGCGTGTACATCGACATAGAAGGAAATTCTAGAACGGCCTTGTGGTCAGATCTCGTCGGGGATGTCGGCGATGTCGTCGAGGGCGGCGGCCAGCTCGTCGGGATCGCCGCCGATCCGCTCGGCGATCTCGATGAGCACGTGGAGCACGTCGTGCCGGTCGTGGCCGAGATCCAGGAGGCGCTGCGCGGCCTCCCAGAGCTGCGGCGGATCGCCCTCCCACAGCCGGGTGGCGATCTCCTCGTGCCAGGCCAGGTGCTCCTGGTCGATCGCGCCGCCGTGGTCGATCTCGAGCAACGTGCGCCGGTCGGCCTCGTCGGCCGGGTTGAGCCGGTCGAGCTCGATCCCGTTGTGCGTGCCCTGCAGATAGGGGAACGCGAAGACCCGCCTGGCCAGCGCCGACAGGTCGCCGTCCGGCAGCAGCCGCTCCAGGAGGGAGCGGTCCAGCCCGAACGACGTCGGGTCACGGTACGCCTCGGGGAACTTGCCGATCGCCTCCCACACCGCGTCCAGCGTGGCCTTGAGCCCCTGCTCGGGAAGCCCCGTGCGGTGCGCGGCGAAGCGTACCCACGCCGACAGCACGTGCGGCATCGCCTCCTGCTCGGCCACGCTCAGCATCACCTTGCGCGGCAGCCAGTCGAGCAGGAACGTCTCGCACTTGGTCGGGCTGACCCGCATCGGCCGGTTGAAGTCCTGCTCGCAGCCGTAGTCGATGATGTGGTCGGCGCACCGCGAGGCCGCCGACGGGTCGGACAGGTGCTCGGCCGCGTCCGAGGCCAGGAACTCCGCCGCCAGCATGGCCCGCCGCTCGCGGCTGTAGGGGGCCTCGATGTGCAGCGGGGCCGGGCGCTTGCGGCCCGGCGGCAGCGCCTTGATCCGGGCGCGGGCGAAGGCGTGGTAGGCGCTGTAGCTGTCGCTGACCGGAGGCGGGGTCTTGGGCTCCCCGGTGGCCTTCATCGCCGACTCCAGCAGCGCCCTGGCCTGCTCGGGCTGGATCTCCTCGAACAGCAGCATCGGGTTGCCCGACGCCTCGGCCCTGGCCTGCTCCAGCAGCTTGTCGACCTCCGACGAGACCCACGCGTCGCGCGCCATGCCGCTCATGTTGTAGTCGACGACCATGACCAGCGCGTGCCGGTCCATCGCCTCGGATGCCTCGTTCCAGCGGTAGGCGAAGGTGCAGATCACCGTGTCCTGATCGCCGTAGGCGTCGCGGGAGACGTAGCAGCCGGCCGGCTTGACGGCGCCCACCTTGTCGGCCCAGCCGGGCCTGGCCACCCCCGACTCCATCATCGCCAGCGCCGCGCCCTCGGCCTTGGCGCCCTGGCGGGCCGTGCCCAGATAGGCCAGGCAGATCAGCAGCGTCAGGGAGGCCGGCGTGCCGGTCTTGGCGGCGTAGTCGACGAGCCCTTCACCGAGCACCTGCTCCACGTCGCCGCCTCTGACCCGCCTGCCCCACCAGGCACCGATCATGTCGGAGACCATCAGCTCCGCGTCGAGAGGGCTGCGTACGGCCAGCAACTCGCGAGCCGCCTGCACCATCTCCTGGAACACGTCGTCTGGCGGGGTGCTCTCCCGGGGATCTCGTCGGTGTCGGCGCACGCCCTCACTCTCTCGTATTCCAGGCGCAAACGGTGAAGAGAACTCGGCCTGGTAACCCCGATGTTATCGGGGAAATTGCCGGAGCCGCGCTATCGGACGCTTCGCGCGCCGCGCGGCTAGCGAGCGCCGCGCGGCGGCGGCGCCGAGTTGACGATCGCGAGCAGGTGCTCCCGCGCGATCCGTTCCACGATCTCGGGCGTCGCGGAGACGCCCAGATGCTGCGCACACGCGCACACGTCCGCCACGCAGCGGTCGATCGTGTCCACGGGTACGGTCAGGAACTCTTCGGCCAGCCTGAGACTGACCGGCTCCCGCAGGAACCGTGTGGCCAGAGCGAGCATAGATGTGAGATTCCTCTGGAGACCCAGGGGCAAACCCCCAGGAATGTCTGCAGGGCGACTTGCGCTCTCATTTCACCTTTTCTCGGGCGAGTGTCAAGCCTCCGCGGAGCCTGTGTTCACTTCACCCGGTGCCCATTCATGCGAAGCTGTCTTCATGCGCATCCAGCTCGCCCAGCGGAGCGAGGCGGACGAGCTCCTCGGCCGGAGCCCGCTCGCCCTGCTCGTCGGCATGCTCCTCGACCAGCAGGTCCCCATGGAGTGGGCGTTCACCGGGCCATACACCATCTCGCAGCGGCTCGGGCACGACCTCACGGCCGCGGAGATAGCCTCGTATGATCCTGAGGCGTTCGCCGCGCTGCTCGCCGAGAAGCCGGCCGTGCACCGCTACCCCAAGTCTATGGCGGCCAGGGTCCAGCAGCTCGCGGCCTATCTGGTCGAGCACTACGACGGACAGCCCGAGAGGATCTGGGCCGACGCCGCGGATGGCAAACAGTTGCTGAAACGACTCATGTCCCTTCCGGGATACGGCAAGCAGAAGGCCCAGATTTTTTTGGCATTGCTGGGGAAGCAGTTGGGGGTCCAGCCGTCAGGCTGGCGTGAAGCAGCCGGAGCCTACGGCGAGGAGGGGTCACACCGATCGGTCGCCGACGTCGTCGACGCCGAGAGCCTGGTCCGCGTACGTGCCGCCAAGCAGGAGGCCAAGCGCGCGACCCAGGCCCAATAGCTGCGCTGTAACCTGATCTTGCTGCGCGACGTGGAGCGATTTTGACAGGATGCGTTGACCTTAGAGGCGACCGGGCCGCGGCGGGGGCTTCCGTCCGCACATGCCCATCGCCGATGATGTACTGCAGAATCCGGTCGCCCGGACCTGTGCTACGCCGATACACGACTATGGAGATGTGCCGCGTGGGAGACCCTGGCACGCGACGGAGGTGCCGACCATGAGCGCCGAGACCTCCGTTCCCCGTCCCCGGGAGTCGGATGTGGACATCTCAGACTCCGCCCTCTTCCAGGGCTTGCTGTCGGAAGCCGAGTTCGCCTTCGCGTTCTTCGACGGCGATGGCCGCGTTCAGCGGGTCAACGACGTGTTCTGCGATGTCGTCGGCGTGCCCGCGGAGCGAATGCTCGGCAGGCAGCCCGTCGAGGTGCTCGCCCCCGACCTCAGCCAGATCATCACCCACGCCGTGCAGGCCGTCGTCGAGACCGACGCGCCGGTCACCGAGGGCCGCGTGCGCGTGCGGTCGGCGGAGGGTGACACCAGGCACTGGTCGCTGTCGTTCTCGCCGGTCCACGACGAGGCGGGCGAGCTGCAGGCCGTCACGCTGGTCGGGCTCGACGTGACCGAGAGCCGCCAGACCGAGGAGGCGCTGCGGCGCAGCGAGGAGCGCTACCGCTCGCTGGTCGAGGCGCAGTCGCAGCTGGTCTGGATCACCTCGCCCACCGGCGCCGTCGTCGAGGACGCCCCGCAGTGGCGCGCCATCACCGGTCAGGGCCTGGAGGAATACCTCGCCAACGGCTGGCTGGAGGTCGTCCACCCCGAGGAGCGCCAGGAGACCGAGGAGGCGTGGCGCGAGGCCCTGCGCGGGCGCACCATGTTCGAGTGGAACTACCGGGTGCGCACCCGGGCCAGCGGCTATCGCCACTTCGAGGTGCGGGCCGTGCCGATCATCAGGCACGGCCGCGTGGTGGAGTGGGTCGGCGCCAACACCGACGTCACGCCGCAGCGTGAGGCCGAGGAGATGCGCGGCCGGCTGACCGACCAGCTCGGCGCCGCCGCCCTGCGCACCGCGCGGCTGCAGGGCGCCACCGCCCAGCTCGCCGAGGCGCTGACGGTCGAGCAGGTGGTGCAGGTCATCATCGACGTGGGCCGCACCGCCCTGGCCGCCGACCGCTCGGCCGTGGCGCTGCTCGACACCGACCGCGCGGCGCTCAAGCTGATCAACGGCGAGGGCATCCCGGAGGCCTCCGGCGCCTACGGCGAGGAGATCCCGCTGTCCAGCTCCAGTGTGATGACCATGGCCGTCAACAGCCGCAGGCCCATGTTCGCCGAGTCGCCCGACAGCCTCAAGGCGCAGCTGCTCGAGGCCGGCGGCGACGAGGAGGTCCTGGCCAACTACCTCGCCCACAGCGACGAGCGGGCCTGGGTCGGGCTGCCGCTGCTGGCCGCCGGACGGGCTTTGGGAGCGCTCCGATTCTCCTTCACCCGGCCGCAGAAGATCTCCCAGGAGGACGGCGTCTTCCTGGAGGCGCTGGCCGGTCAGTGCGCGCTGGCGGTCGAGCGGGCCACGCTGTTCGAGCGCGAGCACCGCACCGCCGAGACGCTCCAGCGCAGCCTGCTGCCCGACCGCCTGCCCGTGGTCAAGGGCCTGGTGCTGGCCCAGCGCTTCCGCTCGGGCAGCCGTCACGTGCAGGTCGGCGGTGACTGGTACGACGCCTTCGTGCTGCAGGACGGGCGGGTCGCGGCGGTCGTCGGCGACGTCATGGGCAAGGGCGTCAAGGCCGCGGCGGGCATGGGACGCATCCGCAACGCCATGCGGGCGCTGGCGCTGACCAACCCGCCGCCCGCGGCCGTGCTCACCGGGCTGGACCGCGTCTTCGAGGCCACCGAAGAGGAAGAGCAGGTCACGACCCTGGCGTACATGGTGGTGGAGCCCGTCACGGGCGAGGGTACGCTGGCACTGGCCGGCCATCCGCCGCCCGTGCTGGTCTCGCCGCAGGGCACGGCGATCCTGTGCGACGCCGAGCCCGGCACTCCGCTAGGCTGGCCGACCAGCCGCAGGCAGTTCCGGTTCGTGGTGCCGCCCGGCCATACCGCCGTGCTCTACTCCGACGGACTCGTGGAGAACAGGAAGCGCGGGCTGGATGCCGGATTGGCAGAGATTTGCAGTGTTGTGACCGAAGCGCCGCCTGAGGTGGTAAGTAGTCCGCATATGTTGCTGGACTTCCTGGTTGACCGGATGCTGTCTGGATATGAACAGGATGATGACGTTACCGCGCTTGCAATTCACGTCCCGCCAGCCACGAAGAGTGACTGAATGAAACAGTCATAACGGTTGCTTTCGGGTATCAGTGCCCCGCTTACGTACGCACTACTGTCTGGGTCGGCCTAGGGTGGAGGTCAACCGCCGGGAGGTGGCCGTATGGAGTGCGGGGTCGTGCCAGAATGCTGTGCAGGTCCGTCGCGGTCCGCACGGCCTCACCGATCTCCGAGAGAGGCAACAGCCCCCCAGCGGGCATCTGGGTCCATTGTCGCCACGCGTTCGTTCGAGAGGTGTTCGTGTCGCCTGCAAGTTCGACTCGCTCGAAGCCACAAGAGCTGAACGAGCCCGTCATTCAGCGACTGCTCGAGCGTGGGCGCTCGCAGGGTTTCCTCGAGTCTGAGGATGTCCGTCAGGCCTTCGAGGAGGCGGACATCCCCATGTCGCACGCCGCCGCGTTCTTGCGGAACCTCAGCAAAGAGGGCGTGACCGTGGTGGTGACCGCCGCGGATTCGGCTGCGCCGAAGAAGTCTCGTGGTCCAGCAAAGCGCCGCACCGCCGCCCCCGTCAAGACCAAGACGGCGGCGGCCGCCAAAGAGCAGCAGCCGGAGACCGTGACCGCGGTCGTCGGCGCGTCTGAAGCCGAGCCGGCCGCCAAGAAGGCGGCCCCTGCGAAGAAGGCCGCCGCACCGGCGGCGAAGAAGGCCGCGGCTCCCGCCGCCGCCAAGAAGGCCGAGCCGAAGAGCGCTGGGCCTGCCGAGACCAAGCCCAAGGCGCCCGAGACCCCACGGGGCGACGGGGACGACGAGGACATCGAGCTCGACGGCGACGTGGAGCTGGAGGACCTCGAGGACATCGTGGTCGACGACGAGGAGATCGTCGTCGTGGAGCCCGAGGCCGAGGGCGACACCGAAGACGACTCCGAGGAGGGGCCCAAGCCCTCCGAGATCGCCGCGGTGGAGAAGACCGAGGACGAGGTCCTCATCCTGTCCGACGACGACGATGACGCCCCGGTCGCGCAGGTCGCCGCCGCCGGCGCCACCGCCGACCCGGTCAAGGACTACCTCAAGCAGATCGGCAAGGTCCCCCTGCTCAACGCCGAGCAGGAGGTCGAGCTGGCCAAGCGCATCGAGGCCGGGCTGTTCGCCGAGGAGCAGCTGGGCGGAGACGAGACCGAGG
Organism: Nonomuraea sp. NPDC049480; assembly: GCF_044465905.1. NCBI lineage: Bacteria > Bacillati > Actinomycetota > Actinomycetes > Streptosporangiales > Streptosporangiaceae > Nonomuraea > Nonomuraea sp. NPDC049480. Next base: position 702,826 of record NZ_JBITMD010000002.1, on the reverse strand, counting down.
GCCTGCCGGTCGATGTCCGGGCCGAGCTGGAATGGATTGCCGAGGACGGCCGCCGGGCGAAGAACCACCTGCTGGAGGCCAACCTCCGGCTCGTGGTCTCGCTGGCCAAGCGCTACACCGGCCGCGGCATGCTGTTCCTCGACCTGATCCAGGAAGGCAACCTGGGTCTGATCAGGGCCGTCGAGAAGTTCGACTACACCAAGGGCTACAAGTTCTCCACCTACGCCACGTGGTGGATCCGGCAGGCGATCACGCGTGCCATGGCCGACCAGGCGCGGACCATCCGCATCCCGGTCCACATGGTCGAAGTGATCAACAAGCTGGCCCGCGTCCAGCGGCAGATGCTGCAGGACCTGGGCCGCGAGCCCACGCCGGAAGAGCTGGCCCGCGAGCTGGACATGACGCCCGAGAAGGTCGTCGAGGTCCAGAAGTACGGCCGCGAGCCCATCTCCCTCCACACGCCGCTGGGCGAGGAGGGTGACAGCGAGTTCGGTGACCTCATCGAGGACTCCGAGGCCATCGTCCCGGCCGACGCCGTCAGCTTCACGCTGCTCCAGGAGCAGCTGCACTCCGTTCTCGACACGTTGTCGGAGCGGGAGGCGGGCGTCGTCTCGATGCGCTTCGGTCTCACCGACGGGCAGCCCAAGACGCTGGACGAGATCGGCAAGGTTTACGGGGTGACCCGTGAGCGCATCCGCCAGATCGAGTCCAAGACCATGTCCAAGCTGCGCCACCCGTCCCGGTCCCAGGTGCTTCGCGACTACCTGGACTGAGCACGCACGTCAGCGAGCCCCGCACGGTCCTCCGTGCGGGGCTCGGTGTTTTCCGGCCCGGATCTCCGTCAGGTCAGATTCACGTCCAGGGTCCACTGCCGGGCGGGACGGGGCGGGGGAGTGAGCACGATCGCGTAGCCCAGGTCGGTCAGGAGCTTGGCCAGCTCGTCGGGGGTCTCCGGGGTGGCGTCCTGCCGGAGGAGGGCGCGGGCGATCTCGCCGCGGGTCGCCTTGGCCATGTGGCTGACGACCTTGCCGTCCCTGAACACCCGTACCGTCACCGAGCGCTCGCCCGGCTGCCACGCGCCCGCGTACGTGGCCGAGCGCAGGTCCACCACCAGTCCCGGGATCGCGTCCAGCGCCTTGGTGACCTGAGGGCGCCAGAACGCCGCCAGGCCGCCCAGAGGGGGGAGATTGACGCTCATCGAGAGGCGGTACGGCGGGATCCGGTCGATGATCCGCACCACGCCCCACAGGCCTGAGAAGATCAGGACCGACTCCTCCGCGCGTCTCCTGTCCTCGCCCTCCAGGGTCGCCAGGCCGAGATTGTCGTAGAGGACGCCGGTGTAGAGCTCGGCGGCGGGAAGCGTGGGAGCGGTCTTCAGCGCGGTGTTCTTGGCCAGTTCGCCCGCCAGGCCGGGGGTCAGTCCGAGCACGCCGAGGGCGTCGCGGCGCTTGGAGGCGCGGATGAGCGCGTTCAGCACCCGCTTGCGTGGCCTGTCGAGGGCAGGGAAGGACAGGGCTCCGACGGGCGGGCCGCTGCCTTCCGGCGCCTTGCCCTCCGACGGCGGCAACAGAATCAGCACAGCCACCTACCCTATGGGTGACCTGGGAATGCTCTCCCGCCGGCCACTCCGGGCCGGATGAATTCCGGCCTTCGTCGTCCACGAGGCGGGGTCCGGGGCGCCGCGCGTGGAACCGCGCTTCGGCATCCAGGACCAGGGCGCGTGCACAGGACCGCGGCGCCACAGACGGAATCGTGGCGCCGTGCACAGGGTTTCGCGGGTCACACGCGAGGCGCGGCCCCGGGCGGAGGATCGCTCAGCGCGCGGGTCCGGGCGGCAGGGCGGGGGCCGGTATGGGGCACGGATGGGCAAACGGTGCCTTTGGCGGCGAAGCGGGATGTTTTGCGAGAAACAGGAGCTGGACGCAGGACGGCGACCCCGGGCACGCCCGAGGTCGCCGTCCTGCCAAGCAATATGTGGTTATCTCATCACGACCAGCGCCGGGTCAGCGCTCATCGTTGGGGGCAATGTTTGGTGTCTTGCTGAGCCGAGCCGACTCGTCCAGGATGTCGGCGCCCTTTTCGCGCAGCGCCGCAATGTGCTGACGCCCGTGGTGGGCGCAGAACAGCAGCTCCCCGCCTACAGGCAGGGTTGCGCGAATGTAGGCCTGGGCGCCGCAGCGGTCGCAGCGGTCGAGGGCCGTCAGCGGCTTAACGGGGGCGAGAGCTCCAGTCACGTATCGCCTTTCGGGTCACCCCCGCCGAAGCGAGGATCTGGCGTCAGTCACTTGGAACAACATCTAACCGGACGTGGAGCTTCCCAACCTCCCCGTCTCTACGCCCAGAGCAGAATGTGTCCCAAAGTAATGACGATCAGCCCGTTGGTAACGGCAAACGTGTCGCCATGGCAAGCTTGTACGCGTGCGTATGGGAAGAACGGTAAGCTACGCACACGTGTTCGATGCTAAGGGACCTTGAGGAGCTGGAGTGACGCTAGTGGAGGCGGGTTACACGGCTCGTCACCTGTCGGTGCTTGAGGGCCTCGAGGCCGTACGCAAGCGCCCGGGGATGTACATCGGGTCCACCGACAGCCGCGGACTCATGCACTGCCTCTGGGAGATCGTGGACAACGGCGTCGACGAGGCGCTGGCAGGGCACTGCGACCGCATCGAGGTCGAGCTCTACCCCGACGGCTCCATCGAGGTCCGCGACAACGGCCGGGGCATCCCCGTGGACGTCGAGCCCAAGACCGGCCTGGCGGGCGTGGAGCTCGTCTATACCAAGCTGCACGCCGGCGGAAAGTTCGGCGGCGGCTCCTACGGCGCGTCCGGCGGTCTGCACGGTGTGGGCGCGTCCGTGGTCAACGCCCTGTCCTCGCGGCTCGACGTCGAGGTCGACCGCGACGGCCTGGTCCACGAGATCAGCTTCCGCCGCGGCGTCACCGGGATCTTCGACGGCGACGGGCCCACCGCGAAGTTCAAGAAGAAGTCCGGGCTGCGCATCGGCGCCAAGCTCCCCGCCAAGATCACCGGCACCCGCGTCCGTTTCTGGGCCGACAAGCAGATCTTCCTGCCCGAAGCCGAGGTCTCGCTGGACGAGATCCACGTGCGCCTGCGGCAGACGGCGTTCCTGGTGCCCGGGCTGACCCTGGCCCTCTACGACAGCAGGCTCGAGGAGCGCGTCGAGGAGGAGTTCCGCTTCGACGGCGGCATCTCCGAGTTCACCGAGTTCCTGGCCCGCGACGAGCCCGTCTGCGACGTGCTGCGCCTGCAGGGCGTGGGCCACTTCCACGAGACCGTGCCGGTCCTCGACGACCAGGGCCACATGACGCCCACCGAGGTCCAGCGCGAGCTGAGCGTGGACGTGGCGGTCCGCTGGGGCAAGGGCTACGAGTCCACCGTGCGGTCGTTCGTCAACGTGATCGCCACCCCCAAGGGCGGCACCCACCTGACGGGGTTCGAGCGCGGCCTCGTGCGTACGATCAACGAGCTCCTGCGTGAGACCCGCCTGCTGAAGAACGGCGACGACCCCGTCACCAAGGACGACATCTCCGAAGGATTGACCGGGGTGGTCACGGTCCGGGTGCCCGAGCCGCAGTTCGAGGGGCAGACCAAGGAGGTGCTCGGCACCTCGGCGGCCACCCGCATCGTCTCCCACGTGGTCTCGCGCGAGCTCAAGGAGATCTTCACCAATCCGCCGCGCGGCTACAAGCAGCCGCTGCGGGCCGTTCTCGAGAAGATCGTCGCCGCCGCCAAGGCCCGCATCGCGGCCCGTGAGCACCGCGACAACCAGCGGCGCAAGAGCGCCCTGGAGAGCTCGGCGCTCCCGGCCAAGCTGGTGGACTGCCGCAGCGAAGGCGTGGACCGCAGCGAGCTGTTCATCGTCGAGGGCGACTCGGCGCTGGGCACGGCCAAGCTGGCCCGCGACTCGGAGTTCCAGGCGCTGCTGCCGATCCGCGGCAAGATCCTCAACGTGCAGAAGGCGTCGGTGAGCGACATGCTCAAGAACGCCGAGTGCGCCGCCATCATCCAGGTCGTCGGGGCCGGCTCCGGCCGCTCGTTCGACATCGAGGCCGCCCGCTACGGCAAGGTCATCCTCATGGCCGACGCCGACGTGGACGGCGCGCACATCCGCTGCCTGCTGCTGACCCTCTTCCACCGTTACATGCGGCCGATGGTGGAGGCCGGGCGGGTGTTCGCCGCCGTGCCGCCGCTGCACCGCATCGAGCTCACCAACCCGGGGCGCGGCAAGGAGAAGTACATCTACTGCTACTCCGACGCCGAGCTGCAGAAGGTGCTGCGGGACCTGGAGCGGCGGGGCAAGCGGTGGAAGGACCCGGTGCAGCGCTACAAGGGTCTGGGCGAGATGGACGCCGACCAGCTGGCCGAGACCACGATGGACCCGCGCCACCGGATCCTGCGGCGGGTGCGGATCGAGGACGCCGAGGGTGCCGAGGGCATCTTCAACCTGCTCATGGGGAGCGAGGTGGCGCCGCGGCGGGAGTTCATCGTCAACAGCGCCGCCGAGGTCGACCGCGACCACATCGACGCCTAGAGCCCGCGCCCGGCTCGGCCCTTGCCCGGGGTTCCGCCCGCGGGGTAAGGGCCGCTCAGGGGCTTGTGGAGGCCGTCCAGGGGCAATCCTGAGCCCAGGCTCAGGCCGTCCGCGAACGCCGTATGACGACCTCAGTACTCAGAAGAGGTCAGCAGGCCCGTGCGGACGTCGTAGATGGCGCCGGCCACCGGCATGTCCGCCGGTAGGAACGGGCTGGTCCTGATGCGGGTCAGGTCGTGGCGGAGCGCCTCGTTCTGGTCGGGGACCGTGTGGAACTCCAGGCTGCGGGTGTCGACCCCGCGTGCGCTGGTGAGGGCGTGTACGTCCGGGTCCGTCACCTTGGCCATGCCGCAGTCCGTGTGCGGCATCACGAGCACCCGCTCGACGCCGAGCAGGTAGACGGCCAGGACCAGGGTCCGCAGCACGTCGTCCGTCACGCGGGCCCCCGCGTTGCGGAGGATCTTGGCGTCGCCCGCCTTCAGGCCGAGCAGGCCCAGCGGGTCGATGCGGGAGTCCATGCAGGTCACGACGGCCAGCCCGCGGGCCGCCCGGCCGGTGAGCTCAGAGCTTCCGAAGTCCTTCGCAAACCTAGCGTTGGCGGCATACAGGTCGTCAAACGCACTCATGCCACAGATGATGACGTACGCCCCAAGGTTGATCCCTTTCGGGGTGGCGACTGGCTGGAGTTCGCCAACGTCCCACGCGAGCGCATGACTTTGCGTGATGATGTCGTAGCCGAATGTACGTGATCGAAGAAGGTTAGTCGTGAGTAGGTCCGAATCGCTCGCCGCGTATCTCCGAGCCCAAGCCCGGCGCCGCATCGACCGCGTGGAATCCAATGACGACGGCCGCAACGCCAGATGCGCGCTGGCTCTTCTCGACACCGCCGCCTATGCGGCACGCCTGCCCGAGGACGACCCGCTCATCCTGCTGCTGGACCAGGCGGGCTGCTTCGGGCCGCTCGGGTGCGAGGAGTTCGATCCGGGGGAGGCGGGCACTCGGTTCATCCGGCACTGGCCGGGCGGGGAGCCGCACGAGCTCCTGCTCGCACTCCCGTCCGCCATCGCCTCCACCTCCGCGACCCCATAGTCCGCGAGGTCGTCGATGAGGCCGCCAAGCGGAACGGCGACCGTCACCCGGCCGGCCCCCGTCGCGCGGTCAATCCTTATAGGCCGGTCCACTCGCGGGCCGGCCGTGCTGTCCTGCCGGCTGCTCGCGGGGCGGGCGGGCGACCTGGGGCAGGGGCTGATGTCCGCGCGCGCCGGTGACCCGTTCCCGCGGCGCCGGGGCCTCAGGCGCGGTGGCCGGCGGGAGCCGATCAACGTTGCGCCGGCTTGGCGAACCGGCTCTCGCGGCACTACCCGATCGAGGTGCAGGTAGCGATCCAGGGCCGCCGCATGTCGGGTGTGGTGCATCTCCGGGTCGGCCACGAGGCGGGCCTGCTGGCCTCCGGGCGGGGCTCCTTGATGGCCGCCGCGCGCCCCTGGCCGCCCTTCGGCCGCGCCCGGTACAGGGTCCACCAGTCAGAAGGGTGGTACGTCCCGCGCTCGGCCCTCGCCCCCACCCGGGGGATGTGGCGAGAAATGGGGATGTAGTACCACTGGTAGCCGTCGCGTCCGTCGTCGCAGCGCCCGTCGTCCGTACGGACCCGCGTGCTCGTCCGTACGCAGATCTCGACGCGGTCGGCGTCGTCGGACAGCGCGACCGTGTCCCCGCTGCCACCCTTGTCCGAGACCCGGACCAGGTCGGCGTCAGGCGGCTGGAACGAGCCGGACTTCGCCTTCCGGCCCACCGCCGGGATCTTCGCGTCGATGGCCAGGTAGAACCAGGCATGGCCCTTCTCCGCGTCGTCGCAGGGCCGGTACGCGGTGCGCACCATGGTCTTCTTCCTGACGCAGATCTCCGCGAACGTACGCGGCTCGGCTTCGTCGGGCCACTCCTCGTCGTCGGCGAGGGGATCGTCCTGAGTGCCGTCGTCGGGGAAGCGCGAGGATTCCCAGCCGTCGAGCCCTCCCGGCGAACTGGAACATCCGGCGACGAGAAAAGCGGCGAGGCCCAGGGAAAGGGCGGCGGCGCGTAAGGCGGGGGTCACGGCTTGCGGCCCACGCCCACGTACCACCACTCACTGCCGGCGAGCTCCGTCTCCCACGGTTCGTCCGGGCGCCAGTCAGCCACGTGCGTCACGCCGGGCTCGATCACGTCGAAGCCGTCGAACATGCGCGCGACCGCCTCGCGGCTGCGGTGGATCAGCGGCGCGTCCGCCTTGTCGTACACCTCGCGGGCGGCCATCCCCACCTCCGGGTGGGCGTCGTCGGTGAGGTGGGAGATCATCAGGAAGCTCTCCGGCGCCATCCGCTCGCGGAACGTGGCCACCACGTCCCACGGGTCCTCCCTGTCGGTCAGGCAGTGCAGCACGCCGAGGAAGACCACGCCCACCGGCTCGCTGAAGTCGATCAGCCGCTTGGTCTCGGGGTCGTCGAGGATCGTCATAGGCTCGCGCACGTCGGCCTGCACGATCGTGATGTTCGTGTCGGTGCCGGCCAGCAGCGCGCGGGCGTGCACGATCACCACGGGGTCGTAGTCCGCGTAGACGATGCGGGCGTCCCGGTGCACCTGGCGGGCGACCTCGTGGACGTTGTTCTGGTTGGGCAGGCCGGTGCCCAGATCGAGGAACTGGCGGATGCCCTGCCGCGCGGCGTGCCGGACGGCCCGGCCCAGAAAGCGGCGGTTGGCCAGGCAGATCTCCCTGCTCGGCCCCAGTGCCATGATCTTCTCGGCCGCCTCCCGATCCGCCGCGAAGTTGTCCTTGCCGCCGAGGTAGTAGTCGTACATGCGCGCGGCGTTAGGGATGTTGGGATTGATCCCCTTGGGAACGCGCGAGGGGTTACTCATCTCGGCCCTTCGGACTAGGCACCGCAAACTGCTTAAGCCCAGATGTTAACGTCACGGTAAGGAGCTAGTAGATCTTTTTCCGTGCCTGAGGGCGTAATCGAGACTCACGGCCGCGAGGATGAGCGTTCCCTCGACGATCGGCCGGTAGGTGGCGTTCCAGCCGAGCAGGTTGAACCCGTTGCCGATGAGCGTCAGGATCAGCACGCCCACCATTCCGCGCCAGACCGCGCCCTGCCCGCCGAGGATGCTCGTGCCGCCGATCACGGCCGCCGCGATGGCCGTCAGCTCCAGCAGCGTCCCCATGTCGGACTGGGCCGAGCCACCCCGCGCGGCCAGCACGAGGCCGGCCAGCGCGGCGCAGATCCCGCTGACGGCGAACACCCCGACGCGGATCGAGCGCACGCCGATCCCCGACAGCCAGGCCGCCGTGGGATTGCCACCGACCGCGTACACGCGCCGCCCGAACGTCGTGCGCGCCAGCGCCGCCGACGTCACCACGGCCACGGCGAGCAGCAACAGGGACGAGCCGGTGACGCCGCCGAGTACGGTCGGCCAGCTCAGCGACTGGAAGCTCTCCAGCCGCTCCGGCCCCGGATAGACGATCGCGCCACCGGTGATCACGAGCGCCAGGCCGCGGTGCACGATGCTGAGCGCGAGCGTGGCGATGAACGAATGAACCCGCGTCACCACCACGACCACGCCGTTGAGCGTGCCGAGCAGGCCGCCCGTCGCGACCGCGGCCGCGTACCCGAGAGGGACGCCGGCGCGCTCGGTGACGACCACGGCCACGATGGCGCTGACCGCGAGCACCGCGCTCGCCGACAGGTCGAACACGCCGCAGATCACGCAGATCGTCATCCCGCAGGTGAGCAGTCCGACGACGACGGCCTGGTCGAGCAGGTTGACGAGGTTCCCCGGGGTCAGGAACGTGTCCGTGGACAGCGACAGCGCCGCCACGAGCGTGGCCACGGCCAGGACGATCCCGTAGTCGCGCAGGCGGGCGGTCATCGGGGTTCCTTCCGTGGGGCTCCTTACGCGTGGTGCGGGCGTAGCCATCCGTCCTCTGAAGCGCTTCCTGGCGGGGGCGGGTTCCGGGCGGGGAACCCCTTACTCGTCGTATTCGCCGGTGACTTGGGCCAGAGCGTCCTTGGTGCCCATGCTCGTGCCGGGCTCGACGTCGGTCATGACGTTCGTGGGCGGCACCTGCTTGCCGAGGGCCTTGTTCAGGCCCAGCTCGGCGGCCTTCGCGCCGAGGGTCTTGACCGGCAGGTAGTACGCGGCGAACCAGCGCCCCTCCTGGACGGCCTTGACGGTCTGGCGGGAGGCGCCGTTGGCGACGTACATGATGTCCTTGCCCTTGGCCACCGCCTCGGCTCCGAGTACGGCCTGGGACGCGCCGATGATCACGTCGATGCCGGGCTCCTTCTGGAGCACGTCCTGCATGGCCTTGCGGCCGCTCTCCTGCGTGTAGCCGCCCTCGACCTGGGCCTTCACCTGTATGCCTGGCGCGGACCTGAGCGCGCCGACGGCCGCCTGGGTGCGGGCGTTGTCCAGCGGCAGCGCCTTGAGTCCCTCCAGGTAGCCGACCTCGCAGGGGTCGAGCTTCTTGCTCTGGCACGCCTGGACGGCCAGCTTGGCGAGGCCTTCGCCGTTCAGCGTGGGCACGTCGATCAGCGTGATCGTGCCGTCCACCTGGGGATCGGCGGTGTCGTACCGGGTGCCGACCGGGGTGAAGTGCACGACGACCGAGATCCCGGCCTGTACGGCGGAGCGGATCGCCGGGACCACGGCCGCGCCGTCGTTGGCCTGCACGACGAACACGTCGAACCGCTTGGCCGTCACCGCGTCCTGGAGCTGCTGGACCTGCGCCTGGGCGTCGAAGTTGGGGTCGAGGAACTCTGCCGTGGCGTTGTTGGCCTTGGCGTACTCCTCGACCCCGGCGAACGTGGCGGCCGCGAACGAGTTGGCCTTGGCGAAACCGAAGAATCCGATGCGTTTCCGCCCGCCCGAGGCCGCGGCCGACCCGGTGGCCGACGTCGTGCCGCTGGGCTGGGCGCCGCCCGCGCCGGGGTTGACGCAGCCGGCGGCCAGGAGGGCCACGGCGGCGAGGGCGGGTGACGCAGTCCATCGGACCATCTCGGTCTCCTTCGCATCGTCGTCGACAGGCGCGGGGACCCCGCGGCAAAGGGGGTGTGCCGGGACTTTCGTGCCTGTGATCATAGAGAGGCGATGCGGATGAGACTCCTGTTTCAGGCGGGTTCGTTCCCCGGCTTCCACTTGATGCTGCAGCCGAGCGACGGGTTCTGCTCCGCGGGCACCTCGTCGCCCTCCAGCAGGGCGTTGATGGCCGCCCGCAGGGACGAGCCGGTCACCGGCACAGAGCTCCCGGGGCGTGAGCCGTCGAACTCACCCCGGTAGACGAGCTTGAGGCGGGAGTCGTACAGGAAGAAGTCCGGCGTGCACGCCGCCTTGTACGCCTTGGCCACCTCCTGGGTGTCGTCCAGCAGGTACGGGAAGGTGAACCCGGCCCTGGCGGCCTGCTCGGCGAGGTGTGTGGGATCGTCGTCGGGGTAGTTCACGCTGTCGTTGCTGCAGATGGCGACGATCGAAAGTCTGGCGCCGTAGTCCGCGGCCAGCGCGCCGAGGCCCTTCTCGAGGTGCCGCACGTAGGGGCAGTGGTTGGAGAGGAAGGCCACGAGTGTGGCGGGGGAGTCCTTGAGATCTCCCAGCGAGACGCTGCCGCCGTTGATGGCGGTGAGGTCGAAGTCGGGCGCGGGAGTGCCGAGCGGGACCATGAACGAGTTGACAGCCATGGCACCATTTTCGTCCGCGGACGGACCGGCCAAACGAGTCTCCACAGTCTCAGAGGTGAAAGATGAGCGGCATCGCGGAGTTCCGTAGCGTCGTCCTCGACACTCCCGACCCCAAGGGGCTGGCCGAGTTCTACTCGCGGCTGCTCGGCTGGCCTGTCACGTCGGTCGAGGACGACTGGGTGGTGGTGAGCGACGGCGGGCCGCCCAGGCGCCTGGCGTTCCAGCTGGCGCCGGATTTCCGCCGGCCGACCTGGCCAGGACCGGAGCGGCCGCAGCAGCTCCACCTGGATCTTCATGTGGACGACCTCGACGAGGCGGAGAAGCGGGCGCTGGAGATCGGCGCCGTCAAGCACGAACATCAGCCCAGCCCGGACGACAGCTTCCGGGTGTTCCTCGACCCGGCCGGGCATACGTTCTGCCTGTGCAGGGACTGACCCCGCGCTCGGCGGGGCCAGCCATCTACCAGGTTAGCGAGCCCCGGTGGTGAACCGGAGGCCCGGGCGGCGCGTCAGAGGGACGTCTGCTCGTCGCCGGGCGGTGACGGCGCAGGCGACGGGCCAGAGGCGAGGCCTCCGCCGACGGCGCCGATCGTGTGGGTCAGGCGGAGACCCGACCCGTCCCGCCGTCCCAGCTCCTCCGGCAGCGGCACCGGCTTGCCCACCGCCGACACCGCCTTGGCCGGCGCGGGACCCGCCCACGCCAGCAGCAACTCGTCCTCGCCCTTCAGGAATCGCTGCGCCCGCACCCCACCGGTCGCCCGCCCCTTGGCCGGGAACTCGGCGTAGTCGGACACCTTGCCGCCGCCGATCTGCGTCCCCGGCAGCGCCGTGGACGAGCCGGCGATCGTGACCACGTGCGCGGGCCGATCGGGATCGACCACGCCGAACCAGATCACCCGGGACCCGCCGTCCAGCCGGATGCCGGCCATGCCGCCCGCCGGCCGCCCCTGAGGCCGCACCACCGAGGCCGGGTAACGCAGCAGCTGCGCATCGGAGGAGATGAACACCAGATCGTGCGACTCCGACTCCAGCTCGACGGCGCCCACCACGGTGTCGCCGTCCTTCAGGGTGATCACTTCGAAGTCGTCGCGGTTGGCCGGGTAGTCGGGCACCACCCGTTTGACCACGCCTTGCGCCGTGCCGAGCGCCAGCCCCGGCCCGTCGGGATCGAGCGATCCCAGGCCGACGACCCTCTCGTCGGGCTGCAGCGAGACGTATTCGGAGACCGGATGGCCGCCCGACAGCGACGGCGGGTTGGCCGTGGGCGGCAGCGTCGGCAGGTCCACGACCTGGACGCGGATCAGCCGGCCCAGCGACGTGACCACGCCGACCTCGCCGCGTACGGACGTGCGTACCGCGGAGACCAGCACGTCATGGGCGGCGCGCTCGCCCTCGCCCGGCAGCGGCGTGGCGTCGGAGGTGCGGGCCAGCAGGCCGGTCGACGACAGCAGCGCCAGGCACGGGTCGTCGGCGACCTGGAGCGACACCACCGGAGCGCGGCTGAGGTCGGCCGACTCCAGCAGGATGGTGCGGCGCGGCGTGGCGTACTTCTTGGCCACGTCGGCCAGCTCGCCGGAGACGACCTGGCGCAGCCTGGCCTCCGAGGAAAGGATCTCGGTCAGCTGGGCGATCTCGTCGGTCAGCGTCTCCTTCTCCCGGTCGAGCTCCAGCTTGTCGTAGCGGGTCAGGCGGCGCAGCGGCGTGTCCAGGATGTACGCGGCCTGGATCTCGGTCAGGTCGAACACGTCCATCAACCGCGTCCGCGCCTGCGCGGAGTCGTCGGAGGCACGGATGACCTGGATGACCTCGTCGATGTTGAGCAGCGCGATGATCAGGCCGTCGACCAGGTGCAGGCGCTCCTCGCGCTTGCGGCGGCGGTACTCCGACCTGCGGCGCACGACCTCCACCCGGTGGTCGACGTAGACCTGGAGCAGCTCGCGCAGCCCGAGCGTGCGCGGCTCGCCGTCGACGAGGGCGACGTTGTTGATGCCGAACGTCTCCTCCATCGGCGTCAGCCGGTAGAGCTCCTCCAGGACGGCTTCGGGGATGAAGCCGTTCTTGATCTCGATGACCAGCATCAGGCCCTTGTGCCGGTCGGTGAGGTCTTTGAGGTCGGCGATGCCCTGGAGCTTCTTGGCGTTCACCAGCTCCTTGATCTTGGTGACCACGCGCTCGGGGCCGACGTTGTAGGGCAGCTCGGTGACGATGATGCCCTTGCGGCGCGGGGTGATCTGCTCGACGGTGCACTTGGCCCGCATGCGGAAGGTGCCACGCCCGGTCTCGTAAGCGTCCCGCACGCCCTGCAGTCCGATGATCATGCCGCCGGTCGGCAGGTCCGGACCCGGCACGAACCTCATCAGCTCGTCGAGCGTCGCGTCCGGCTTCTTGATCAGGTGCCGGGCGGCGGCCACGACCTCGGTGAGGTTGTGCGGCGCCATGTTGGTCGCCATGCCGACCGCGATGCCGCTCGTGCCGTTGACGAGCAGGTTGGGGAACGCCGACGGCATGACGACCGGTTCGGTCTCCTGCCCGTCGTAGTTGGGCTTGAAGTCGACCGTCTCCTCGTCGATCGACTCGACCATGAGCATGGCCGCCGGGGCCAGCCTGGCCTCGGTGTACCGCATCGCGGCGGGCAGGTCGTCGGGCGAGCCGAAGTTGCCGTGGCCGTCCACGAGCGGCAGCCGCATGGAGAACGGCTGCGCCAGCCGCACCAGGGCGTCGTAGATCGCGGAGTCGCCGTGCGGGTGCAGCTTGCCCATGACGTCGCCGACGACGCGCGAGGACTTGACGTGCCCGCGGTCGGGACGCAGGCCCATCTCGCTCATCGAATAGAGGATGCGCCGCTGCACGGGCTTGAGGCCGTCACGCGCGTCGGGCAGTGCCCGCTGGTAGATCACCGAGTAGGCGTACTCGAGAAAGCTCGTGCGCATTTCGGAGGAGACGTCGATATCGACGATCCGCTCCTCGAAATCCTCAGGCGGGGGTGCAGTCGTACGTCGGGCCATCGTGTGCTGCGCGGCTGCCTCGGCCGTCGCGCCGAGGGGGAAGCGCATCCTCCTTCTGTTCTTGTGCTGTAACCGTATCCGTCAGCTCGCCGAAGTAGCGCCAGATCGGCGTGTGAGGCAGGGGACCGGGGTTGGTTCCGGCTTGTATGCCCCTGGAGATGATGACACGAGCCAGATCCCCTTATCTCCCCTTGTTCCTGTCCGGCGCCCGTGTCGCCCGGACGCCGGTCGCCGTCCGTATTCACGTGCTCTCGATGACGTCGTCTCCGGGACCCGGATACTACTCGATGTCACCCACTTCTCGCAGATTTGTTCGACCGGGATGTGGAGCCGGCGAGGTGCTTGACCAAGCAATTGCTTGGGTCGTACGTTCGGAACGTGGGTTCCCCGCTGTCTCCGGAGGCGTCATGATCGAGTTCCATCCCGTGACCAAGCACATCGGCGCCGAGGTCACCGGGGTCGATCTCCGCAAGCCGCTGTCGCAGGAAGAGGTCGCGACCCTGCGGCAAGGCTGGCTCAAGCACCTCGTGCTGTTCTTCCGTGACCAGAACATCGACGACGAGCAGCATCTGCAGTTCGCCCTGAACTTCGGCACGCTCAATCACCCGGCCTTCAAGAAGGACGCCGGCAGCCCCATCCACGTGCTCGACCAGACCGCGCCCAAGGGCGAGGGCGCCGACGAGTGGCACAGCGACAACACCTTCGAGCCCACCCCGCCGATGGGCTCACTGCTGCGCTGTGTCCAGCTGCCCAGCGTGGGCGGCGACACATGCTGGGCGAACACGTATCTGGCGTACGAGAGGCTCTCGCCGCCGTTGCAGCGGCTGTGCGACGAGCTGACGGCCGTGCACGACATCACGATGTCGATGAAGAAGGCGATCGCGAAGGGCCACCCGTTCGATCTGGCCGAGATCCAGGCCAAGTGGCCGCCGATCGAGCGCCCGGTGGTGCGGGTGCACGCGGAGACGGGCAGGAAGGCCCTCTTCGTGAACCGCTCCTCGACGACCCGCCTGGTCGGCCTGTCGGACCGCGAGAACGAGGCGCTGCTGCCGCTGCTGATCGACCACATCCGCTCGCCCGAGTTCCAGTGCCGCCTCCGGTGGCGGCCCGGCACGATGGCCTTCTGGGACAACCGGCCGACGCAGCACTACGCGGTGGCTGACTACACCGAACGGCGCCGCATGCACCGGGTCACGATCAACGCCTTCCCCGAGCACAGCGACCCCGCCTGATCGGCCCGCGGTTCACCACGTGAGCGGCCCACAGGGCGCTCCGTCACGGCGGCCCGCCACTGAAGGGGTCAGAGGCCGTGTTCCTGGAAGGCCCTCAGCCGTAGTGCGGCGGGTGGCGGCCCGCTCGGCGGCGCCGTACGGGATGGGGCTGGAAGGAGGGCGCGCCGATCGCGGCGGGAAAGCCGGCGACGCCTTGAGGCGGGAAAGCTGGTAACAAGGAGGCATGATTGATGCCCCCGATGCCACCGCGCTCCGCGAAGAGGCCGAGGAACGACTCCGCGCGCTGGCCGGCGAGCACGCCGTGCTCCGCGACGACCAGTGGGCCGCCATCGAGGCGCTGGTCGTGGACCGGCGACGGGTGCTCGTCGTGCAGCGCACCGGCTGGGGCAAGTCGGCCGTCTACTTCGTGGCCACCGCGCTCCTGCGCGAGCTGGGCGAGGGCCCCACGGTCATCGTCTCGCCGCTGCTGGCGCTGATGCGCAACCAGATCGCCGCAGCCGAGCGCGCCGGCATCAGGGCCGTCACGATCAACTCCGCCAACCCGGAGGCGTGGGAGGAGGTCTACGGCCAGGTCGCCGACGGCATGGTGGACGTGCTGCTGGTCAGCCCCGAGCGGCTCAACAACCCCGACTTCCGCGACAACGTGCTGCCCGAGCTGGCCGAGAGCGCCGGGCTCGTGGTGGTCGACGAGGCACACTGCATCTCCGACTGGGGCCACGACTTCAGGCCCGACTACCGCAGGCTGGCCAGGTTGTTCGAGGACCTGCCGCCGGGCATCCCGGTCCTGGCCACCACCGCCACGGCCAACGCCCGCGTCACCCGCGACGTGGCCGAGCAGATGCGCCTGCCCGCCGAGCTGCGGCCCGACGGGGAGGACACGCTGGTGCTGCGCGGGGCGCTGGAGCGCGAGAGCCTGCACCTGTCCGTCGTCCGCCTGCCCACGGCCGAGCAGCGGCTGGCCTGGCTGGCCCAGACGCTGCGCGAGCTGCCCGGCTCCGGCATCGTCTACACGCTGACCGTGGCCGCCGCCCACGAGATCGCCGGCTACCTGCGCGAGCAGGGGCACGAGGTGGCCGCCTACTCCGGCCAGACCGACCCGGCCGAGCGGCTGGCGGCCGAGGATGCGCTGCTCAACAACAAGATCAAGGCGCTGGTGGCGACGAGCGCGCTGGGGATGGGGTTCGACAAGCCGGACCTGGGGTTCGTCGTGCACGTGGGCGCGCCGCAGTCGCCGGTCGCCTACTACCAGCAGGTCGGCCGGGCCGGGCGCGGCGTGGAGCGGGCCGAGGTCATCCTGCTGCCCGGCACGGAGGACCGCGACATCTGGGCCTATTTCGCCTCGCTCGCCTTCCCGCCCGAGCCCGTCGTCCGCACCACTCTCCAGACACTCGAGGAGCGCGGCGTCATGTCGACCCCGGCCCTCGAGACCGCCGTCGACCTGAGCCGCAGCCGCCTGGAGATGATGCTCAAGGTCCTCGACGTGGACGGCGCCGTACGCCGGGTCAAGGGCGGCTGGGAGGCCACCGGGGAGCCGTGGGCCTACGACACCGAGCGCTACACCCGCATCGCCGCCGAACGCAGGGCCGAGCAGGAGGCCATGCTGGGCTACCTCACCACGACCGAGTGCCGGGAGGAATATCTCCGCAGGCATCTCGACGACGAGGCCGCCAAGCCGTGCGGCCGGTGCGACAACTGCACCGGGCGGCACCGCTCGCCGGAGATCGGCGCGCAGGCCGTCGAAGCCGCCCGCGAGCGGCTGAGCAGGCCCGGCGTCGAGATCGAGGCCCGCAGGCAGTGGCCGACCGGCCTGCCCGACCTGTCCGGGCGGATCAAGCCCGAGCTGGGCGCCGAGCCCGGCAGGGCGCTCGGGCGGCTGACCGACATCGGGTGGGGCAACCGGCTGCGGGAGCTGTTCAACGGCGACGACGGGCCCGTGGCCGACGACATGTTCAAGGCCGTGATCCAGGTGCTGTCGGCGTGGGACTGGCGCGAGCGGCCCGTGGCCGTGGTCAGCGTGCCGTCCACGACGCGGCCGGCGCTGGTGCGCTCGTTCGCCGAGCGGCTGGCGCAGGTCGGGCGGCTGTCCTATCTGGGAGAGCTCGGCTACCGGGCGGGCTCGCCCGGGCAGCAGTTCAACAGCGCCAAGCGGGTGCAGGCGATCAGGGGCACGCTGGCCATGCCCAAGGACCTGAGCGCGGCCATCGCGAGCTGTGGCGGGCCGGTGCTGCTCGTGGACGACCGCGTGGACACCGGGTGGACGATGACGCTGGCGGCGGCGCTGATACGCCACGCGGGCGCCCCCGCCGTGCTGCCGCTGGCCCTGGCGACCGTCAGCTGACGACGCCCATCGTCAGCAGGTCGTACTCGCCGTAGACCGGGCTGACGTGGACATTGGTGGCGTGCTTCCCGCGCAGGAGCAACCGGGTATGCCACGACAGCGGCACCAGCACCGCCTCCTCGGCGAGCCGCCGCTCCACCTGTGTCCACAACTCGGCCCGCTGTGCGGCGTCCGGCTCGGTCCTGGCCCGATCCATGAGGTCGTCGATGGCGTCGACGCGGACGCTCACGTTGATCGACGACTCCTCGGTGATCTCCCTGCTGTCCGCGATCAACGCCAGGAACGCGTCCGGATCCGGCCAGTCCGGCCCCCAGGTCTTGGCGATCAGGCCGATCCCGTTCTTCTTGAGATAGGCGGGGTTGCCGCCCTGATCCTTGTGGAAGTTCAGGACGGGAGCCGCCCGCAGGGTGAGCTTGATGCCCACCTCGGCCAGCGCGGCCTTGACGGTCTCCGCCGCCTGCTTCTCAGAGGGGACGTCCCGGTACAGGTACGTGGCCGCGAATCCGGACGCGCGCCCGCACGCGGCCAGTGAATCCTTGGCGGCCTGCCGGTCGCCGCCCGGCTTGAGGTTCGGGTCGGCGTGCCGGCGGCCGGCGATCACCGGCGGCAGCAGCGACGTGGGCACCGGGACATCGGTCACGTCGGTCCCGTAGGGGCGGCGCAGGGCGTTCAGGTCGAGCGCCCGCACCACGGCGCGCCGGCACTCCACGTCGTCGAACGGCGGCACCTGCGGATTGATCGCCAGGACGTGCACGAGCCCGGTCACCGGCGCGTCCGCCCGCTCCTTGAGCGCCGGGTCACCGAGCACCCCGCTCATCCCTCCCGGCAGATAGGAGGGGCCGACCTCGGCCTCGCCGGTGCGCAGCCGCCGCTCCGCCTCTCGCTGCTCCACGCTGTACGCGACCTCGTAGCGCGCGGGGAGCGGCCTGCGGTTGGGGTCCGTCGCCGCGTCCCACTGCTGGTTGCGCACCAGGACGATCGCGCGGTCGGTCACGCTCTCCAGCTTGTACGGCCCGGACGCGACCACGCTCTTGCCGTAGTCGCCCCGCGTGTCCTTGGCCGCCGGGACGGGGATCGTCTCCGGCAGCTGGACGACGTTGTCGAACGCCGCGTACGGCTTCTTGAGGTGGAAGATGATCGTTTCGTCGTCGGGTACCTCGATGGCCGAGTCCGTGTTCACGTCCGCCGACCTGTAGGCGCCCTGGTAGCCGGAGGGAAGGTCCAGCATCAGGTCGAAGTAGCTCGACCCGGAGACGAAATCGGGGTCCATGCTGCGCAGGATCGCGTGTTTCACGTCGTGCGCGGTGATCAGCGTGCCGTCCTCGTACCGCAACCCGTCCCGCAGCCTGTACGTCCACGTCCGGCCGCCGTCACTCGGCACCCCCAGAGACTCGGCCAGGTCCGGCACCACCTGCGTGCCCGCGGTGCCCGGCACCGTGCGGAACATCGTCAGCGTGCGTCCGTAGAGCCTGACCAGGTTGAGCGAGTCCGGCAGGTACATGTCGCCCGGGTCGGCGGACTCCGGTGACAACGCCGACACGACGCGCAGCGTGCCGCCCTCCCTGGCAGAGGGGCTGACGACCGTGGCCACGGCCGCGCCGAACCCGGCGATCGGGAAGGACGACATGGGGGCGGTCGTGGATGTCGGGCCCACCGCGATCGGCGGGCTGAGCTGGGCGACCAGCCACACGACGACGCCGACCGCCAACGTGACGGCCGCGGCCCCGGCCGTCGCGCGCACCCTGGGCCGCCGTCGCCGCCCCGACGGGTCCGTCGTGACGCCGAGCCGGCGCGGCGACATGGGCCATCCCGGCGAGGCACGGCCATGGGCCGGCGCGTGCGGTCCGCTCACGGGCTGTTCCGGATACGGGATGCGCCGTCCGCCGTCCCCCCGCTCTCCGCCACCCACACCAGGCATCACACCCGCCTGGCCGGCCCCCGCCGCACCATGGGCCTGGGACCGGACGTCGCTCGTCGCGTCGGGTGCCGTGCCTTGGGCGCCGGCCGCCACGTCGTACGCCTCGGCCTGGAGGGCGCCTGCGGTGTCGTGCGCTTCGGCCTGGAGGTGGTCTGCGGTGTCGTGTGCCTCCGCCGGGGAGTCGCCTGCCGGATACGGCGCCTGACCTTGGGCGTCCCGTGCCGCCCGCCGAGGCTCTTCCCGAGAGCCGTCCGTCGCCGGCGCGGCGGGACCCGTCGGAGGTGTGGCCGGGGCCGAGGGCGTGGCCGGCGGCCCGGAGCCGGCGGGCCGGGCGCCGGGCACGGGGTGGGCTCCCGAAGTGGAAGGCTCGGGTGATCCGGCCTGCGGCTCTGAGGAAGGGGAGCCATGCGGTCCGGTCGGGCCCGAGCCGAGAGGGCGAGCGGAGACGGGCGGTGGCGGTGCCGTCTCCCGCAGGGCGGCCGGAGGCGGCGGAGGGTCGCTGTGCTGAAGGCCGGATGGTGGCGGAGGGGCGTTCTGGCGAACGGCGGGCGGCGGGGCCGAGGGCGCGAGCCGGCGGGACGATGTGGGCGGGGTCGTGCCTGCGCGGATCAGGTCGCTGATCAGTTGGCCGGCCGTCGGGCGGTAGTGGGGATCCTTGGCCAAGCAGGCCCACAGGAGAGGAGCCAGCTCCGGCGGCACACCGGATAAGTCCGGATCAAGGTGCAGAATCCGGTGCATCAGAACCGGCAGCGGCCCCAGCCCGAACGCCCCCCGCCCGGTCGCCGCGAACACCATCGTCCCCGCCCACGCGAACACGTCTCCAGCCGGCAGCGCCTCGCCGAGGAACTGCTCGGGCGCCATGAACGCCGGCGTCCCCACGATGCTGGTCGTCAGGCTCTGGCTCAGGTCCAGAGCCCGCGCGATCCCGAAGTCGATCACCCGGGGTCCGTCCGGCCCGAGCAGCACGTTGCTGGGCTTGAAGTCCCGGTGCACCACACCGGCCCCGTGAATGGCGACCAGCGCCGTGGCCGTCGTGATCGCCAGCCGCATCAGCGACGGCCCGCGCACCGGCTCCTCGCGGGTGACCTGGTACTGCAGGGAGGGCCCGTCGACGTACTCGCTCACGATGTACGGCTGGTCGTTGACGGTCCCGACCTCCAGCACGCGCGCTGTGCAGAACTCCGCCACCCGCCGCGCCGCCGCGGCCTCCCGGCGGAAGCGGCGCACCGCGTGCTCGTCGTCGGCGAATCTGGCGTGCAGCAGCTTGATGGCGACCTGCTCGCCGCCGGGGGAGACGCCCAAGTAGACGCTTCCCTGGCCGCCCTCGCCGAGGAACCCCGTGACCTTGTAGGAGCCGACCGACGGTGGGTCGCCTGGCCGTAACGGACGCACGCCCCGCATGCGCCTCCCCTATGTCGCGATATATGAGGCTGTGCTCACGATAACGCTAGAAGGGCGGACGGGCTCCCAAATGCATGATCGCCTTGGCCGCCAGCCGGCATCCCGAGGCCAGCGCATCGGCCGGCGGCTTGCCCTCCAGCCATGGCGGCAGGAATCCGGCGCAGAACGCGTCCCCCGCGCCCGTGCCGTCAACGATCTTGTCGACCGGCTCGGCGGCCACGTGGACCGGGTCGGGGCGGCCGTTGCTGTACCACAACGCGCCCTCGGCGGTCATCTTGATCACAACCTGCGGGAACCACGCCGTCAGCACCTTGGCGGCGGCCTCCGCCTCGTCGCGGCCGGTCAGGACCTTGGCCTGGTCGATGTTGGCGAACAGCAGCTTGGCGCCGTTGGTCCACTCCAGGAACGGCTCGGCGCCCGTACGCTCCAGCGGCGCGGAGGAGGCGCAGTCGATCGAGATCGTCATCCCACCGCGCCTGGCCATGTCGAGCGCCGCGAGGCCGGCGTCGCGCGAGCCCTCGTTGATCAGCGTGTAGCCGGACAGGTGGAGGTGCGAGCCCGAGGTGAACAGGTCGCGCGGCAGGTCCTCGGGCGACAGCGCGGCGTTGGCGCCGGGGTCGGAGAGCATGGTGCGCTCGCCCTTGTGCGTGACGAGCACCACGCAGGTGCCGGTGGGCCGCTCGGGATCCATGACGAGCCGGGCGTCGACGCCGTAGCCCATCAACTCCATGTCGCGGTTGCGTCCGGTGATGTCGGCGCCCCTGCGGCCGATGAAGGCCACCTCGGCGCCCTCGACGGCGAGCCACGAGGCGATGTTGGCCCCTGAGCCGCCACCGTGCATCGTCACGATCGCCGGGGTGTCACTCGCCCTGGCGAGCGCATAACGGGCGCGCGCGACCGCGTCGGTCATGAGATCGCCCACCACGACGACCCGCGTCATGATGCCACCACCTTGCTGCCTTCAGAACGACCCTGGCCAACGGCAAAACTAACAGCTTCCGGGCTGCTCGTGGGGCGGTCCCATGACACCAGGATGGAGTCGATGCACAAGCGTTGCCCAACAGGGGCTCCGGTCTTGGCATGTGGGATGCGGGTTTACGCTCGATGCTGTGGAGGCACAGTATCCGGCCCACTGGGAGGCCGACGTCGTCCTGGCCGACGGCGGCACCGCGCATGTGCGCCCGATCAAGCCCGCCGACGCGAACCGCCTCCGTTCTTTCTACTCGCGACTGTCCGACGAGTCGATCTATTTCCGGTTCTTCGGGCCGCGGCCGCGGTTGTCCGACCGGGAAGTCGAGCGGTTCACCAACGTCGACTACGTCAACAGGGTCGCCCTGATCGCCACCATCGGCACCGAGATGGTCGCCGTGATCCGCTACGACCGCATCGATCCGGGCGAGGCCGAAGTGGCCTTCCTCGTCGAGGACGCCCACCAGGGCAGGGGAGTGGCTTCGGTGCTCCTGGAGCACCTGGCCGCCACCGCCCGCGAGCAGGGCATCGAGCGCTTCGTCGCCGACGTGCTGCCGGCCAACATGCGCATGACGGGCTTGTTGCGCCAGGCCGGCTACACGGCCCAGAGCCAGTTCGCCGACGGCGTCGTACGCATGACGCTCGACCTCACCCCCACCGAGACCTCCGCCGAGGTGACGGCGGCGCGCGAGCACCGAGCCGAGTCCAGGTCCATCGCCAGGCTCCTCACCCCCGGGTCCGTCGCGGTCATCGGCGCCTCCCGCGAGCGCGGCGGGGTCGGCCAGACCGTGCTGCGCAACCTGCTGGCCGCCGACTTCACCGGGCCCGTCTACCCGGTGCACCGGGAGGTGCGGGCGATGGCGGGCGTGCGCGCGTACCCGAGCGTGACCGCCATCGACGGAGACGTGGACCTGGCCGTGGTCGCCGTGCCCGCCGAGAGCGTGATCGACGTGGTCAAGGAGTGCGCCGAGAAGGGCGTCCACGGCCTCGTCGTGGTCTCCTCCGGGTTCGGCGAGACCGGCGTCCGGGGCCGTGAGCGCCAGGGCGAGCTGGCCCGCATCGCCCGCGCCTACGGCCTGCGCGTGGTCGGGCCCAACTGCCTCGGCATCGCCAACACCGACCCCTCCGTACGCCTCAACGCCACCCTCGCCGCAACCGTCCCCGGCTGCGGCAAGGTCGGCTTCTTCAGCCAGTCGGGCGCGCTCGGCACCGCGCTGCTGCAGCGCGTGGCGCAGCGCGGCATGGGCATCTCGTCGTTCGTGTCCGCGGGGAACAGGGCCGACGTGTCGGGCAACGACCTGCTTCAGTACTGGGAGGAGGACGACTCGACCGAGGTGATCCTGCTCTACCTGGAGTCGCTGGGCAACCCGCGCAAGTTCACCCGCCTGGCCAGGCGCATCGCGCGTTGCAAGCCCATCGTGGTGGTCAAGAGCGGCGGCACCCCGTCGGGGCACTCGGCGGAGGAGCTCGGGCTGCCGGACTCCGCGATCAGCTCCCTGTTCGCGCAGGCCGGGCTGATCAGGGTCGACGACCTCATCCAGCTGTTCGACGTGGGGCAGCTGCTGGCGTACCAGCCGCTGCCGGCCGGTCCCAGGGTCGCGCTCGTGACCAACTCCGACGCGCTCGGGCTGCTCGCCGCCGACTCCTGCCTCGCCGCCGGGCTCGAACC
This sequence comes from Nonomuraea sp. NPDC049480, assembly GCF_044465905.1. Lineage (NCBI taxonomy): Bacteria > Bacillati > Actinomycetota > Actinomycetes > Streptosporangiales > Streptosporangiaceae > Nonomuraea > Nonomuraea sp. NPDC049480. The sequence goes on along the minus strand of NZ_JBITMD010000002.1, from coordinate 680,039 downwards.
CCGCCCGCCGGTCAACCTGGGGCCCGCCGCCGGGGCCTCGGAGTTCGGCACGGCGCTCGCCGGCGAGCTGTCCTCGCCCGGTGTGGACGCCGCCGTGGTGATCTACATGCCGCCCATACCCGGCGACACGGAGGCGGTGGCGGCCGAGCTGCTGCGGGTCTCGAAGGACGTCCCCAAGCCGGTGCTGACGACGTTCAACGGTCATCTGGGCATGTACCCGGCGCTGCGCGTGGCTGGCTCCGCGCCGTCCCGCTCCCAGCCGACGCCCACGCGCGGGTCCATCCCCTCGTACGCGGCTCCTGAGGAGGCGGTGCGGGCGCTGGCCCACGTGGTCCGGTACGCCACGTGGCGCGCGCAACCCTCGGTGCCGCCGCCGGAGCTCGCGGACATCGACACCGGCCGCGCCCGCACCCTGGTCCGCACCGCCCTCACGACCGCCCGCACCGACCCCGCCGAGCCTGCCGCGTCCGGCGCCGAGCCTGCCGCGTCCGGCGCCGAGGCGGGGCTGCCGAGCACCCCGAGCCCGTCGACCGGCACGACGCCCGCGCCATCCACGCCCCCTTCGCCGGCGTCGCCCTCTGATCAGGTGCCGTCCTCTGATCAGGTGCCGTCGTCTGGTGAGGCGTCGCCTGGTGAAGGGGCGGGCGCGGGGGCCGGAGCGGCGGCAGGACCGGCCCATGAGAGGCATGGCGAGCCGGCCGGGCCCGGCCGGACGGGGGCGAGTGGCTTCGCCGAGCCCGGGCCGCCGGTTGAGATCGACGCCACCGAGCTGCTGTCCTGTTACGGCCTGACGGTGTGGCCCGCCGAGGTGGTGCGTTCCCCTGACGAGGCCGTGGCCGCCGCAGAGCGCCTCGGCTGGCCGGTGGTGCTCAAGGTGTCCGACCCCGGCGCCTCGCGCCGCGCGGGAACGGTGCGCCTGGGGCTGACGGGCCCCGAGATGGTGTGGAACGCGTACGCCGAGTTCGCCGACCAGCTCGGCGAGAAGGTGGAGCTGGCCGTCCAGCGCATGGCGCCGCAGCCGGCCGTCCCGACCGTGGTGGGTGTCATCGAGGACCCGGCGTTCGGCCCGGTGGTGTCGTTCGGGCTGGGCGAGGTGACCGCGCGCCTCCTCCTCGACCAGGGCTTCCGCCTGGCCCCGCTGACGGATGAGGACGCCGCCGCCCTGGTGCGGTCCGTACGCGCCGCCCCGCTGCTCTTCGGCCAGTACGGCTACCCGCCCGTGGCGGTCGACGCCCTGGAGGAGCTGCTCGTACGCGTCGGCCGCCTGGCCAACGACCTGCCCGAGGTGGCCCGCCTGGACCTGGACCAGGTGCTCGTCGGCGAGTCGAGCGCCATGATCCTGGGCGCCCGCGCCACCCTGCGCACCCCGGCGGGCCCGCGTCTGGACGGCGGCCCACGCCGGCTCTCCTGACCCGTGCCCCGGTGAAGGCAGTGACCGAAGCGGCCGTTGTGACCCCACTAAAGACGTTATAGAGCGTTATGTCCGGCGGGTGAGTGCACCGCCCGGTCCTGGCAGGATGGAGCCATGAGGGAAACCCGAGTCTCAGCCGCGGGCCTGCGCGAAGCGATCGAGCGCAGCGGCTACTATCCCGACCTCGTCACCGATGCGGTCGAATCCGCGCTGGGCAAGGAAGCCGTGACCGCGTTCGTGGTCCATCACGAGGCCACTTTCGATCCCGCCATGGAGGTGCGCAGGCATGTCACGGTGCTGGTGCTGACCACGACGCGGCTGCTGGTCTGCCACACCGACGAGCACCCGGCGGTGGAGGGCGTCTCGACGTCCCACGCCTCCACGACCACGGAGGCCGTCCGCCTGAGCCGCATCCAGTCGGTCGCCGTCACCCGCGTGGTGCCCGACCCCGCCTCCTACGTCCCCGGCGTCCCTCCCACGGAGGTGACGCTCACCATCGGCTGGGGCGCCATCTCTCACGTGGACCTGGAGCCGGCCACCTGCGGCGACGAGAACTGCGAGGCCGACCACGGCTACACGGGCGCTGTCACCGCCGACGACCTGTCCCTCAGGGTCAGCGAGGCGGCCGACGGCCCGGAGGCGGTCACCCACGTCCTGTCCTTCGCCAAGGCGCTCTCCGAGGCCACCGCCCGCGCCGCCGCCTGACCCGCGCCCACCTCCCTCCTGGCGGTCGTCGCGACACCCCGCCTCAGGGATGCGATGCTCTCCGGGAGACCGGTTCTCCTCAGGGACGCGAGAAGCCGGCCAAGGAGCGGGAGCACAACCTCGCTCTCATGCAGCAGGGGGTGAGCAACAAAGCGGCGTGTCACGCCGTCCGCGTCTACCGCGAAACGGGCGGGAGCGGCGCGATGGGCGAGCGTGGCCGGCGCGAGGAGATCCACGGAAAGCCGAGATCCGCGAACGGCTAGGATGCAGGCATGCTGGTGCCAGGGTATGGCGGCGGGTCGCTGGCGGATCTGCCCGGTGCGCTGCTCGGCGTCCTCGGCCTGGGCGAGCCCGACGGGTCGCACCCGCTGCGGCTGGAGCCCGCCGACCGCGTCTGCCTGTTCCTGGTCGACGGCCTGGGCGCCGAGCTGCTGCGGGCCCACGCCGAGGCCGCCCCGTTCATGGCCGGGCTGGCCGGCCGGACGCTCACGGCCGGATTCCCCGCCACCACCGTCACCAGCCTCTGCTCGCTGGGCACGGGCCTGCCACCGGGTGAGCACGGCATGGTGGGCCTGACGCTGGCCGTGCCGGGCACCGGGCAGCTGTTCAACTGCCTGCGGTGGACGCTCCCCGGCGGTCTGACGATGGATCCCGAAACGTGGCAGCCCGCCCCGACCGTCTACCAGCGGGCCGCCCAGGCGGGGGTAGAGCCGGTGTACGTCGCCCCCGCCGAGTTCGAGGGCACCGGGCTGACCAGGGCCGTCTACCGCGGCGTCCGTTACATGGCCGCCGACACCGTGGACGAGCGCGTCGCCCGCACACACGAGGCCATGCGGCAGCGGCCCGCACACGTCACGGTCTACTACGGCGACCTCGACTCCACCGGGCACCTGGCGGGATGGGGCGGCGAGGAGTGGCTGCGGCAGCTCGCCATCGTCGACGACATGGCGCAGCGGCTGGCCGAGGGCCTGCCGCCCGGCTCGGCCCTGTACATCACCGCCGACCACGGCATGGTCAACGCCACCGAGAAGATCGACGCGGAGAGCGTTCCCGAGCTGATCGAGGGCGTGGCGCTGATCGGCGGCGAGGCCAGGGCCCGGCACGTCTACGCCGAGCCGGGCGCCGCGCAGCACGTGCTCGACGCCTGGCGCGAGACCTTCCGGGGGAAGGCACAGGTGGTGTCGCGGCAGGAGGCGGTCGAGTCCGGCTGGTTCGGGCCCCGGGTGCGGGAGGCGTGGCTGGCCCGCATCGGTGACGTCGTGGCCGTCCCCTACACCGACCTGGCGATCATCGCCCCCACCAATCAGCCGATCGAGGCCCTCTTCACCGGATACCACGGTTCGCTGACGCCGGCCGAGCAGAACGTCCCGCTCCTGGAGGTACGCACATGACCTTCCAGCCGGGAAGCCTGGAGGAACCCACGTGACGAGCCCGCTGATCACTCCCGCCGCACTCGCCGAGCTCGGCGACGTGACGCTGCTCGACGTCCGCTGGCGGCTCGGCGGCCCGCCAGGGATCAACCTCTACCGCGAGGGCCACATCCCGGGCGCCGTCTTCTGCGACCTCGACACCGGCCTGGCCGCACCGCCGGGCGCGGGCGGGCGGCACCCGCTGCCCGAGGCGGACGCGTTCCAGCGCGCGATGCGGCGCCTCGGCGTACGCGACGGCCGGCCGGTGGTGGTCTACGACGACGCCGGCTCCACGGTCGCCGCCCGGGCCTGGTGGGCGCTGCGCTACTTCGGGCACCAGGACGTCCGTGTGCTCGACGGCGGGTTGTCCGCGTGGACCGCGGCCGGGCTGCCGACCACGAAGGAGGCGCCGGGCGCACGGGAGGGGGACTTCACGGCGCGGCCTGGCGGGATGCCGGTGCTGACCGCCGACGAGGCGGCGGCGGTGGCCGCCGACGGCGTGCTGCTGGACGCCAGGGCGGGGGAGCGCTACCGCGGCGAGGTGGAGCCGGTCGACCCGGTGGCCGGGCACGTTCCCGGGGCGGTCAGCGCGCCCACCACGGACAACGTCGGCCCGGACGGCAGGTTCCTCGATCCCGCCGCGCTCCGCGCCAGGTTCGCCGTGCTCGGCGTCGGGGAGGGCGTCCGGGCGGGGGCCTATTGCGGCTCCGGGGTGACGGCCGCGCACGAGGTTCTCGCGCTGGAGGTAGCCGGTCTGCCCGCCGCTCTCTACGTCGGCTCCTGGTCCCACTGGGTGACCGACCCGTCGCGGCCCGTCGCCACGGGCTAATACAGGGGTCGGTCGCCGGCGCCGAAGCAGCTGAACTCGTACACGCCGGTCTTCGCCGCGGCGCACGCCAGTGCCGCGTCCGGCGGCTGCCCGGCGGCCACGAGCTCGTGGAACGTGCTCATCACGGCCCGCGCCGCGTCGTCCTGCACCGGCACCATCCCCGCGATCACGCACGACGAGCCCTTGGCCAGGAACGTTCCGGGCAGGCCCAGCGGCGCCCCGTCCACCGGCGTCCGCGACATGCCCGAATTGCAGGCGGACAGCACCACGAGCTCCGGCGACCGCGCCACGTTCAGCAGGTCGTACGCCATGAGCGGCCCGTCCTCCAGCGTGATCCCGGACACGAGCGGGCTCCGCGCGTGGAACACCCCGTGGGCCGCCAGATGGAGCACGTCCGCGTTCTCCAGCGCCTCCAGAACCGCCACGGTGCGCCCCGGCACCTCGCGCCCGCCCGGATGGCAGGCCAGCACGTGCGCCACCTCGGCGTGCGCGTGGGACAACGCCGGCCCGGCCGCCGCCACCACCGCCGGAGGCTCGTCCCCGCAGGCGTCGCGCGGTGCCTTCGCCCGTACCCAGGAGGCCGCGCTGGCCGCCAGGCTCACGGGCCGGCCGCGCAGGCACGGCAGCACGCCCCACGGCAGCGTGTGCAGGGCTCCCACCGGCACCACCACCAGCGGCGCGTCACCCAGCTCGGCCGCCAGCGGCCGGAGCAGCAGCCGCTCGACCTCCCCGGCCGCGGCCTCCAGGTCGCCCTCGCCGTCGCGCCGCTCCCCGCGCCGCCGGATCGCGTACCGCAGCCGGACGATCGCCTCCTCGGCCGCGCGCACGTTCCCCAGCCACCGCAGCAGCACCCGCTCCCCGTCGATCAGCACGGCCAGCAGCGACTCCCCGTCGACCGCGTACTCCACCAGAGCCCGCGACCCCAGCTCGTCCCGCAACCGTTCGGGGCCGATCAGCGAGCAGGCGTGGGCGGGCGCCGTGACGGCCCGCCACCGCTCGGCCCATTCGAACACGTCGCCGGGCCCTCCATCGCGCACGGCGAGCCCCAGCCCGAACGCCGCCAGCCGCTCGCCCGCCCGGGCGGCGTGGGCACGCAGCGACGGGTCGTCGAACGTCTCCACCCGCTCGCTCACCTCGGCCAGCCCCTCGCGTACCGCGCGGAAGGCCCCGGGGACGTCCTCCTGCAGCGCCGCCTCCAGCGCGAGCGCGTGCTGGCGTACCGGCGCCGGGATCTGCGACGCCCGCGCGAGCTGCCGTGCCTGCGGCTCCGAGGCGAGCGAGGTCAGACGGGTGCCCGCGGGCGCCCACCGCTCGCCGCGGTCGGCGTGCCGGGTGAGACGGGCCAGCTGCGCCGAGGCCGTCGGATGATCGTCGACCGCGAGCGCCGCCTCGGCCGCCACCAGCCGCAGCGCCGCTGCCCCCGCCAGGTGGGAGGACCCGTCCTCCAGGGCGTCGGCGCATGCGATCAGGTCGGCGACCAGGGCGGGCGTGGCCGGTTCGAGGGCCAGGCGCGAGCGCAGCACCACCTCCCTGGCCAGCGGCAGCCACGACGTGCGGTCCTGCGCGGACAGCTCCCGCGACGCCTGCTCGGCCACCTGTCGCGCCCGGCGCGGGTCGCCGGTCAAAAGCTCGACCTGGGCCAGTTTCAGCCGCGCCTCGGCCAGCGCCACCCGCGCCCCGCACGCCTCCAGATCGGGCACCGCCAGGTTGAGCATGGCCCTGGCCTCGCCGGGGAGGTGGGCGGCCAGCAGGGCGCCGGCGAAGTCGGCACGCATCGTGGCCAGCCGCTCGGGATAGCCGAACAGGGTGTCCTCGGCCTCACGGTAGTGGTGGAACGCGCCCGCGACGTCGCCCCGTCGTACCGCGAGGAAGGGCAGGTTGGCGGCGGACAGGCGGGCAAGGTGCCGCAGTCCCGAGTGCTGGGAGATCTGCAGGCAGGCCGTGAGGTCGCGCATGGCGGCGTCCCAGTCGCCGCGGTAGGAGTGGACGAGACCGCGGTTGAGCAGCCCGCCCGCCAGGAACCTGCGGTCGTCGACGGTGCCCGGCGCGGTCACCAGGGCCCGCAGCGCGCGGTCGCAGGAGGCGATGGCCTCCTGGAGGCGGCCGAGGTGGGCCAGCGCGACCGCGCGCTGGGTGTCGAGCTTGGCGCGGTCGAGCGGCGACAGATAAGCCCATGCCAGGGCGGCCACGCGGAGGGCCTGCAGGGGGTGGCCGCGCTCGGTGCGTACGGTGACGAGCGACAGCCGCGCCTGGGCCACCCGCTCGCGCGGGGCTCCGGCAGTGGCGATGGCCTGGCGGAGGTGGCGTTCGGCGCCCTCAAGGTCCCCCAGCTCGCGGGCGGCCAGCGCCATCGCCCGGAGCGCGACGGCCTCGGCCTCGGGGGATCGGCTCCGGCGGGCCGCCGTGAGCACCACGCGGCCCGCGTGCATGGCGTGGCCGGGATCGACCAGCGAACGCAGCATGGCGGCCTCGGCCGCCGCGAGGAGCGGGTCGAGGCCGCCGGGCGAGTCCGAGGTGTCGCTCATGGCGGGCCTTGGTCGGGAACGGCCGGGAGGGGGTGCGGACTCTCCGGCCGGTTGGTCGCGGATCACGGTCAGGGACGGATGCGTACCCACCTGGTCTGCACGGGTGCGTGGCCGGGCCGGTGGCACACCACGCTGAGCCAGCCGGGAGGCAGGCCGGTGGCGGCGAAGTGGCCGTTGTGAGCGATACGCCTGGTCAGCGTCAAATGGGGTGTTTTTACATCGACGAGGGCGCCCTCTCCTGGGTACGGGAAAACCTGTCCGGCGACGTCGATGAGCCCGTCGCCGACCGTCACCTCCAGATCGAAGGTGAGGCCGGCCGAGACGAAACGCACCAGATGCGAGCCGTCGTCATCGCGCGGGCCCGAGCTCGTGCGGATCGCGGCGCACTCGACGGGAGTGGCGGTCCTCGCCCGCGGGACCCGGAGCCCGTACACCTCACGCGCGGCGGCCGACACGTGACTCGGGATCGGGTCGTTCCCGGCGGCCAGCCGGAGCGCCGCCAGGAAGTATTCGTCGTTGATCATTGCGCCGTCTCCTGTGATGAGATCAGAGTGCGCAGTTTTTCCAGGCAGCGGGCCCGGGTCGGGCCGACGCTGCCCATGGGCAGCCCGAGCCGCATCGCCGTCTGCCGGCTTCCAAGATCGATCGCGACCAGCTGGAGCAGCGTGCGGCAGGGCTCGTGCAGGGTGGAGACCGTCTTCCAGAGCAGCTGTCTGCCGTCGGTCTCCAGAACGGCGGCGGCCGGATCGGGGTCGTCGACGACCTCGAAAGAGAAGACTTGCGGACGATCCCGTCGCAGGAGCAGCAGGGCCTCGCGGCGTACGGTCGTCGCGAGCCACCCTCCCACCGCGGCCGGATCCCTGATGCCGTCCAGCTGCTGGAGCAGGCGCAGCCAGGCGCCTTGGACCACGTCGGCCGCATCGGAAGGGCTCAGGCCGCACGCGCGGGCGACGGCCCACATGAGCGGCCCGAACCTGGACTCGAGCTCGTCCCACGCCGACCGGTCGCCGTCGGCCGCGGCGCGGAGCAACTCCGCCGGATCGCGGTGCACGCGGCCTCCTCTCGTCCGGCACGGGAAGGCGATCATGCCTCCACGTGATTGCCTGCGAACTGAGCGTAAACTCTACAGACTCGCCGGGACGAGAACCCCCAGATCCGGAATTTGCCGGGCCCCTTCCCCGTCGAGGAGCCGCCTGACCACTTCCTTCGCCGGTTCCTTCGTGGCCGCGGCGGCGATGGTGCCGGACACCAGGGCGGCGGCGAACGACGTCCCGCTCCACGCCGCGTAGCCGCCGAACTCGCCCGTGTCGAGATAGCTGCTGGTCAGCCAGTCGCCGCGGGAGCAGGCGTCCACCCAGGTGCCGTATCCGGAGTAAGGTGCCCGGCGCTGCTGCGCCGCGTCCAGGGCCGCCACACCCACCACGCTGGGCAGCGCGGCCGGCCAGAACGGCCGGTCCGACGCGGTGTTGCCGGCGCAGGCCACCGTCACGGTGTCCGGCATCGCGGCGATGGCGTCGGCCAGCATCGGCGGCGGGCGGTCGTCGAACGTGTGGCCGCCGAAGGACAGGTTGAGCACCTGAGGCGGCCGCTCCCGCATGCGGTTGAGCGCGCGTACGACGCTCGCCTCGTCGCCGACGCCGTCGCCGTCCAGCACCCGGCGCACCCGCAGCGCCGCGCCGGGCGCCAGGCGCGCCAGCAGGCCCGCGACGAACGTGCCGTGGCCCGCCTGCTCGCCCTCCGCCGCGTCGGCCTCCTCGCGGCCGGCACGGTCGTACCACTCGCTGCCCGACCACCACGGGTGCGCGGCCACGCCGGTGTCGAGCAGGCCCACCACCACGTCCGAGCGGGACCTGCCCGGCTTGAAGGAGATGGGCGGGGCGGGGAAGGGCCTGGACGCGGGGCCGCCGAAGAACAGGGGCTGCCCGCGCAGCACGTGGTTCGGCGACGCTCTGAGGCCCTGCGCGCGCAGCTCGGCCGTGAGCTCGCAGGGGTCGGCGCCCGGCGCCAGGTGGACGACGCAGACCCCGTCCGCCTCGGAGACCGCCTGGATCCAGCGCGCCGCGGCTCGCGCAGCGGACAACGCGGTCCGGTCCGTGAGCAGCTGACCTGGCCGGATGAACGCCTCGCCGACAGATTGCAGTTCCATGGCCGGGTATGTTTCCCGCAGGCAACAGCTGTCACGCGACACTCCGGCACCAACTTGGTATGGCCTCCCTCTGGTGTCAGGTAACGACCGACGGTAGTCTCTCCCTAGTCACTTGTGATCATCCCGGGACGAGGCCGTTGGGGAAGGCGCACCTCGTACCGAAACGGGAGGTCCGGTGTCTGCTCGTGGCGTCCTTTACGTCCACTCGGCTCAGCCCGCGCTGTGCCCACATATCGAATGGGCAGTCGCGGGTGTCCTTGGCGTGCCCGTAGATCTGACGTGGACTCCGCAACCCGCCGCGCCCAACGTCGTGCGCGCGCAGGCGGAGTGGGAGGGCCGGGCGGGCATCGCCGCGGCCATCGCCTCCTCGCTCATGGGCTGGCAGCGCCTCAGATTTGAGATCACGGAGGACTCCTCACCGGGGGTGGACGGGTCCCGGCATGCGTACACGCCTACGCTCGGCGCCTTCACCGCGGTCATCGGCGCCGCCGGGGACATCATGATCCCCGAGGATCGGCTGCGGGCGGCCATGATGATGGCCTCCCAGGGGCGGTGCGTGCTGGAGGAGGAGATCGACAAGATGCTCGGGCGGCCGTGGGACGAGGAGCTGGAGCCGTTCCGGTACGCCGGAGACGGCGCCCCCGTCCGCTGGCTCCACGCCGCCGTCTAGGACCGCGCAGGCGCCTGTACGCGCCGCCGCCTGCCCCCGGTCCGGCCCCGGGCGCCGCCTGACCCCGCCCCGGGGCCTCACGCGCCGCCACCTGACCTCGTCCAGCGCCCATGCGCCTCCAGCCGCCACGCCTCCCCTGCGGCTCCGTTGAGGCCGCCCACAGCTGAAAGGCCCCGCACCGTCGTCGGTGCGGGGCCTTAAGGTGAAGATCTACAGCGGGATGTTGCCGTGGGCGCCGCGGGCCGGGGTGGCCTGGGCGAGAAGCTTGGCGATCGCGCCGCGCGTCTCCTCAGGCTTGATCACCTCGTCGATGACTCCCAGCTCCTGCGCCCGCGCGAGTCCCCCGGCGAGCTTCTCGTGCTCCTCGGCCAGCCGCTGCTCCAGCTCGGCCCGCTCCTCCTCCGGGGCGGCCGCCAGCTCACGCCGCTTGAGGATGCGTACCGCGGCCACCGGCCCCATGACCGCGACCTGGGTCGTCGGCCAGGCGAACACCTTGGTGGCGCCCAGCGCGCGCGAGTTCATCGCGATGTACGCCCCGCCGTACGCCTTCCGCGTCACCAGCGTCACCCGCGGCACCGACGCCTCGGCGAAGGCGTGCAGCAGCTTGGCGCCGCGCCGGACTACGCCGTCGTGCTCCTGCCCGACACCCGGCAGATAACCGGGAACGTCCACGAGGACAACCAATGGCACGCCGAATGCGTCACACATACGTACGAAGCGAGCGGCTTTCTCGGCGGACGTGGCGTCGAGGCAGCCGCCGAGCCGCATCGGGTTGTTGGCGATCACACCGACCGTCCGGCCGCCGAGGCGGCCCAGCGACGTGACGATGTTGGGCGCCCACTTGGGGTGCAGCTCGATGCCGGGCTCGTCCAGCAGGCCGTTGACCAGCGGCTTGACGTCGTAGGCCCGCCGCGCGGACTCGGGCAGCAGCGTGGAGAAGTCCACTTCCCCGATCGCGGAGGTGCGCACCCGGCCCTGGTGGCCCAGCAGCGTGGCGAGCTGGCGCGCCTTGACGTACGCGTCGGTCTCGGTCTTGGTGACGACGTGCACGACGCCGCTGCGCTTGCTGTGCGGCTCGGGGCCGCCCAGGGCCGCGCTGTCGACGTTCTCGCCGGTGACGCTGCGGACCACGTCGGGGCCCGTGACGAAGATGCGGCCGGAGTCGGCGAGGATGACGAGGTCGGTGAGGGCGGGGCCGTAGGCGGCCCCGCCGGCGGCGGGGCCGACGACCACGGAGATCTGCGGCACGACGCCGGACGCCTTGGTCATGGCGGCGAAGACCCGGCCGACGGCGTGCAGCGACTCGACGCCTTCGGCGAGTCGCGCACCGCCGGAGTGCCAGATCCCGATGATCGGCACCCGTTCGCGGACGGCCACGTCGTAGGCGTGCACGATGTGCTCGCAACCCTCGCTGCCCATGGCGCCGCCCTGGAAGCGGGCGTCGCTGCAGAAGGCGACGACGGGGACCCCTTCGACGCGGCCCATGGCGGCCAGGACGCCGCTCTTGTCCTCAGAAGTGATCGGCCGCAGCGTGCCCTCGTCGAGCAGCGCGGTCAGGCGGACGACTGGATCGCGGGGATCAGCGGGCTCCTCATCGGAGCCCTGCGTCACCACCCGGTTGTCGAGCACGGTCATTCATGCCCCCTTGAACACTACGGACACGTTGTGTCCGCCGAACCCGAACGAGTTGTTGACCGCGGCGATGTCGCCTTCCGGCAGCGTGCGGTTCTCGCCGTAGACGAGATCCACCTCGATGCCGTCGTCGAGGTTGTCGAGGTTGATGGTGGCGGGGACGATCCGCTCCTGCAGCGCCTTGATCGTGAAGACGGACTCGATGCCGCCGGCGCCGCCGAGCAGGTGCCCGGTCATGGACTTGGTGGAGGTCACCAGCGGATGGGTGCCGATGGCCTTGGCCACCGCCCGGACCTCGCCGACGTCGCCCGCGGGGGTCGAGGTGGCGTGCGCGTTGACGTGCTTGACGTCCAGCCCGGTGACGCCCGCGTTGTTGAGCGCCTGGGTCATCGCCATGATGATGCCCCGGCCCTCGGGCTCGGGCTGGGTGATGTGGTGCGCGTCGGCGGAGTAGCCGACGCCGGCGCAGTAGGCGTAGATCCGCGCGCCGCGCGCCTTGGCGTACTCCTCCGACTCCAGGACGACGATCCCGGCGCCCTCGCCGAGCACGAACCCGTCGCGGTCGCGGTCCCACGGCCGGGACGCGCCCTGCGGGTCGTCGTTGCGGGTGGACATGGCCCGCGCGGCGGCGAAGGCCGCCATGTTGAGGCCGTGGATGGCGGCCTCGGTGCCGCCGGCGACCACCACGTCGGCGCGGCCGGACCTGATCATGTCCATGGCCGACCCGACGGCCTCGGCGCCGGACGCGCACGCCGACACCGTGGCGTGCACGCCTGCCTGGGCGCCCAGGTCGAGACCGATCCAGGCGGCCGGGCCGTTGGGCATGAGCATCGGCACCGTGAAGGGCGACAGGCGGTTCCAGCCGCGCTCCCGGTAGGTGTCGTACGCGGCCAGCGTGGTGTTGATGCCCCCGATGCCGCTGGAGACCACGACGCCGAGCCGCTCCGGCGCCACCTCGGGGGCCCCGGCGTCCTGCCAGGCCTCCCTGGAGGCAACCAGCGCGAACTGCTCGCTGCGGTCGAGGCGGCGGGCCTCGGGCCGCGGCAGCACCTCGGCGGGATCGACCGCGGCCGTCCCCGCGAACTTCACGGGGACGGTGTCGATCCAGTCGGTGGTGAGAGTCTCGACACCCGACTGACCGGCGAGGAGCGCCGCCCAGGTCGAGGTGACGTCTCCACCGACGGGCGTCGTCGCGCCAAGCCCGGTGACGACGACACGTACCCGGTTCGCACTCACGTTTTCGCGCTCCTTGCTCATCAGTCCTGCGTCGGTGGTCTTCTAGCTCTGGATGAAGCCGAGGACGTCCTTGACCGTCTTCAGGTTCTTGAGCTGGTCGTCGGGAATCTCGACGCCGAACTCGTCCTGAGCGGCCACGGCGATCTCGACCATGGACAGGGAGTCGATGTCGAGGTCGTCCACGAAGTTCTTCTCGGGCGTCACGTCGGAGGCCGGAATGCCGGTGATCTCGTTGATGATCTTGCCGAGGCCCTCGAGAATCTCCTGCTCGGTGGCAGCCATGTCGTTGGTTCTCCTTTGGTTTTCCTGGATTCTGTGCGACAACGCCGCACAAGCCTTGTTACGGAATCTCGATCACTTGGCCGGCGTACGTGAGCCCGGCGCCGAAGCCGAGGACGAGCGCGAGTCCGCCCGAGCGGACCTCGCCACGCTCCAGCATGCGCGACAGCGCGAGCGGGATGGACGCGGCTGAGGTGTTTCCGGCGTTGACGATGTCGCGTGCGATGACGGCCTTGTCGGCGCCGAGCTTACGGGCGATGGCCTCGATGATGCGCAGGTTGGCCTGGTGGGGGACGAACGCCGCCAGCTCCGCCGGGTCCACGCCCGCGCGTGAGCAGGCCTCCAGGGCCACCGGGTGCAGCGTCGTGGTGGCCCACCGGAAGACCGTCTGCCCCTCCTGGTGGAGGAACGTCGTGCGGTCCTTGATGTGGATGGCGTCGGCCTTGTCGCCGGCGCTGCCCCAGACGACGGGCCCGATGCCGGGGACGTCGGAGGGGCCCACCACCGCGGCCCCGGCGCCGTCGGCGAAGATCACGGCGGTGGACCGGTCGGTCCAGTCGACCCACTGCGACAGCTTCTCCGCGCCGATGACCAGCACGTGCCTGGCCGCTCCCGCGCGTACGGCGGCGCTGGCGGTGCCGAGCGCGTAGCAGAAGCCGGCGCAGGCGGCGTTGACGTCGAACGCGCCGGGCGCCTTGATGCCGAGGCGGTGCGCCACGACGGCGGAGGCGTTGGGGATCTGCGACTCGAGCGTGCAGGTCGCGACGATCACCAGGTCGACGTCGTCGGGCGACAGTCCGCTCGCGGCCAGTGCCTTGCCACCGGCGATGGTGGCCATGTCCTCGAGCGACTCGCTCTCGGGCGCGACCCTGCGCTCCTTGATGCCGACGCGGGACTGGATCCACTCGTCGTTGGTGTCCATGGTCTTGGCCAGGTCGTCGTTGGTGACGACGTTGGCAGGCTGGTAGTGGCCGAGCGCCAGCACCCTGCTGCCCGGGGCGATGTCGGGAATCCTCACTTGATCAGCTCCCTGGCCGCGTCGAGGTCGTCGGGGGTCTTCAGCGCCACGGTCTGGACGCCGCGCAGCCCGCGCCTGGCCACGCCGGTCAGCGTGCCGCCGGGCAGCAGCTCGATCATCTTGGTGACGCCGAGGCCGGCCATGGTCTCCATGCAGGCGTCCCACCGGACGGGGCTGCTGACCTGCTTGACCAGCCGCTCGACGAGCTCGGCGCCGGTGGCGACCGGCTTGCCGTCGGAGTTGGACAGCAGCGTCACCCGTGGATCGGCGGGGGAGACGTTGCGGGCGGCCTCACGCAGGCTCTCCACGGCCGGCGTCATGTGGCGGGTGTGGAACGCGCCCGCCACGGACAGCGGGATGAGCCGCGCGCGGGCCGGCGCGTCCTCCTTGAACGCGGCCAGCTGCTCCAGCGTGCCTCCGGCCACGATCTGCCCGGCGCCGTTGATGTTGGCGGGCGTCAGCCCGTGCTTGTCGATGGCGGCCAGCACCTCCTCCTCCACGCCGCCGAGCACGGCCGTCATGCCGGTCTCGGTGACGCCGGCGGCCTTGGCCATGGCCTGGGCGCGTTCGCGGACGAGGGTGAGCGCCTGCTCGTGGGTGAGCACCCCGGCCAGGGCGGCCGCGGCGAACTCGCCCACGCTGTGACCGGCGAGCACGTCGGGGGCCGCGCCGAGCGCCTCCGCCGAGGCCAGCGCGGCGGCCACGAGCAGGGGCTGGGCGACGGCGGTGTCGCGGATCTCGTCGGCGCCGGCGGTTGTCCCGCAGGCGACCAGGTCGATCCCTGCGACCTCGGACCAGGCGCCGAGCCGGTCGGCGAGGCCGGGCAGCTCGAGCCAGGGAGTCAGGAAGCCTGGAGTTTGGGCACCTTGGCCCGGAGCGACGAGTACAAGCACAAAATCAACCTTGCCCTGTAGAACTTCGACACGCGGATAGAGATCCGTACGAACTTTGTCCGGGGTGATTTGTAGGAACCCCACAGTGGGGGTTTCGGCATCGTTACGTTAGGGCCCGCCAGGTTACGGCGCTTTCCGCGAGCCTGCCGAGGATCAGGCCGACCTGGAGCGTGAAGGCGGACCGGCCCTCCGTGGGCTGGTATCCGGTCAGCTCCGTGATCTTCTTCAGGCGGTAGCGGACGGTGTTGGGGTGAACGAACAACAGCCGCGCCGTCGCCTCCAGCGAGGTGCCCTGCTCCAGGTACGTGGCCAGCGTGTCGAGCAGCGGCGTGCCCGCGAGCGGCAGGTAGACGTTCTCGATGAGCTGCCCCCTGGCGTCGTCGTCGCCGTCGAGCGCCCGCTCGGCCAGCAGATCCTCGGCGTGCACCGGGCGGGGCGCGTCCGGCCAGCCGGAGGACGCCTTCAGCCCGGCCAGCGCAGCCCTGGCCGATCGGGCGGCCGCGTGCAGATCGGGCACCTCGGGGCCGATCACGATGGGCCCCATGCCGAAGCGGGACACGACCTGCCGGACCGCGTGGTCGACGCTGTCGGCGCCGCCGACGATCACGATGAGCCGGTCGGCCTGCACGCCGGCGAGCAGGTCCATGCCGATGCGGCGGCCCTTCTCCCGCAGTCCGTCGATGACCGCGCGAGGGTCGCCCTCGGGGGCGCGGCCGGCGATGACGACCACGGGGGAGGAGGTCCAGCCGAGCGCGGCGGCCCACGAATGCAGCCCGTCGTCCACCTCGCCGCGCACCAGGGCGTCCACGATCAGCGCCTCCAGCCGGGCGTCCCACGAGCCTCTGGCCTCGGCCTCGCGGGCGTAGACGTGGGCGGCGGCGAAGGCCACGTCCCGGGTGTAGCGCAGCATGGCCTGCTGCAGCTGGTCCTCGCCGCCGGGGGCGGCCAGCTCGTGGGTGCGGGCCTCGACGATCTCGACGACGACCCTGACGATGTCGACGGTCTGCTGGAGCGAGATCGAGCGCTTCAGCTCGCGCGGGGCGGTGCCGAAGAACTCGATGCTGGGCTGGGGCGGGTCCTCCCCGGCGGTCGAGAACCACTCGACGAACGCGGCGATGCCGGCCTGGGCCACAAGCCCCACCCACGACCGGTCCTCGGCGCTGAGCGCGCGGAACCACGGCAGCTGGTCGTCCATGCGTGCCATCGCCGCGGTGCCGAGCGAGCCCATGGCCCGCTCGAGCCTGCGCGTGGTGTCCTCTCGGATCCGGTCTGTCACGCCTCCTAGAGTGCCAGGTCGATTCGGCTGACCGGAACGGTGGTCATATGACGGCGACAGCGGTGATCAGGCCGATGGCCACATGCGTCACGGCGAGAAGGCGCGCGCCCGGCTGCAACTTGGACTCCTTGACCAGATCGCGCACCGAGATGCCGACGACCCGGTCGAAGATGAGCATCGCCACGGTCTGCACCACGATGCCGACCAGGCCGAACACCGCCGTGCCCGCCAGTCCCTCGGCCAGCCGGCCGCCGGAGGACCAGATGGACGCGGCCACGATGAGGCCGACGGCGGCCAGGGCGGAGGTGGCCAGCAGGGTGGCGTTCGGGTTGCGCTCGGTGCGGATGATCTCGCTCAGCTTGCCGGGTGTGGCCCAGTCGATCACGTAGAAGCCGACGATCATCAGGATCACGCCGACGGCGGCATATGAGGCGATGGCGCCCGCGCCGCGGGCGAGGGTCTCCAGGAGAGTCATGGTCGTTCCTATCAGATGGAGGGTGTCAGTCGGCGATGCGGTGCGGGACGAAGGAGGAGGTGTCGTCGGTGATCAGGCCGGTGGTCTCCCTGATGCCGAGCCCGGCGGACTCGTCGCCGACCACCCAGGCGCCGAGCACGGGCCGCTGTCCCTCGAACTGCGGCAGCGCCTCGAAGCCCTGGAAGACGTAGCCCTCCTGGCCGTACCTGCCGGGCGTCTCCTGCGTGCCCTCCGGGGTGACGATCCGCATCGAGGCGCCTTCCCTGCCGAGCAGCGGCTTGGCGATGTACGAGGTCAGCTCGCGCGGCCCGTCCAGATATGCGGGCAGCAGCGCGGGATGCCCCGGGTAGAGCTCCCACAGGACGGCCAGCAGTGCCTTGTTCGACAGCAGCGCCTTCCATAGCGGCTCGATCCACGTGGCGTGCCGCACCGCGTGCCGCCCGAAGTCGTCGCTCAGCATCCACTCCCAGGGGTAGAGCTTGAACGCCGAGCGGATCACCGTCTCCTCGACGTCGACGAAGCACCGGTTGAGCTCGTCCCAGCCGATGTCCTCCATGGCGACGGCGACCGTCCGCAGGCCCGCCTGCTCGGCGGTCTCCTGCAGGTACGCCACCGTCATGGCCTCCTCGCCGGTCTCGTCCGCGTTCGTGAACGCGAAGTGCACCGGCCCCGGCGGCAGCCGCAGCTCGCGCCAGCGGTCGATGAGCCGCTCGTGGACGGAGTTCCACTGGTCGTCGTCCGGATGGACGTCCTGCAGCCAGAACCACTGCACGACCGACGACTCCACCAGCGAGGTCGGCGTGTCGGCGTTGTACTCCAGCAGCTTGGCCGGGCCCGTGCCGTCGTAGCGCAGGTCGAAGCGGCCGTACATGTGCGGGTCGCGCCGCTCCCACGAGCGCGCGACCTCCTCCCGCGCCCACTCGGGGATGGCGAAGTCGGCGTAGCGCCCGGTGGAGACCACGTGCTCGACGGCGCGCAGGCACATGCCGTGCAGCTCCTCGACCTGCTCCTCCAGCGCCTCGACCTCGTCCATCGGGAAGACGTAGTGGACGGACTCGTCCCAGTAGGGCCTGCTCAGGCCCGCGGGGTGGGCGGCCCGGTGGTAGGCCAGGCCCTGGCTCTCGATCGTCTTCTCCCAGTCGTCCCTGGGAGTCCCATGCTCACGGCGCACGTCTCAGCTCCCACCGCTCCAGCTCTTGCCGAACCCGCCGCGCTGGATCGACTTGCCGTTGCGTGAGGTGACGGTCGTGTCGGAAGGCCGCAGGGTGGTGCCGCCCTGCATGCGGTTGCCGACCCTTCGGCCGCCGTAGTACCACATGTACGCCCCGCGCGACCCGCCGTAGTAACGCACGGTGGTGCCGTCGTCGTCGCAGTAGTCCTCGTCCACGACCTCGTAGGTGCCGTCGTCGAGCCGGACGACGCAGTCCGCGGTGACCTCGTCGTCGTCCTGCACGGCGGAGCAGTATCCGACCACCATCACGGAAAGGACGCCGAGGACGACCAACGGGACGACCTTCGACGACTTGCGCGGCGGCTGTGTGGGCGCCTGCGGATGTGCCATCAAACTCCTGCTTTCCTGGGCCGATCAGCCTAGCGGTGGCCGTTGTCCCTGTTCAATGTGTAGTGGCCCCCGGTTGCCGTTCACTTGGGTATGACTTAACGCATGGAACCGGTCGAGGCGCTACGCGAGATCGCCTTCTTGCTGGAGCGCGCGGGAGAGCCCACGTACCGCGTGCGTGCCTTCCGCCGCGCCGCCGCGGTCGTCGCCGACCTGCCCAGGGGCGAGCTCGAGCGGCTGGCACGCGCCGGCGGGCTCGGCGACCTGCCCGGCATCGGCAAAGTCACCGCCCTTGTGGTGAACGAAAGCCTGGATGGCCTGGTTCCGACGTACTTGCGAAGGATGCGGGCTACGTCCGGTATCGAGCTGGACGCGGAGACGGCGGCCCTGCGTACTGCGCTCAAAGGCGACCTGCACAGCCACTCGGACTGGTCGGACGGCGGCTCGCCGATCGAGGAGATGGCCGAGGCCGCCATCGCGCTCGGGCATGAGTACTGGGCGCTGACCGACCACTCGCCCAGGCTGACCGTCGCCAAGGGGTTGTCGGCCGAGCGGCTGGAGCGGCAGCTCGAAGTGGTGGCGAAGCTCAACGAGCGGCTGGCGCCGTTCCGGATCCTGACCGGCATCGAGGTGGACATCAACCTGGACGGCTCGCTCGACCAGGAGCCCGAGCTGCTGGAGCGGCTGGACGTGGTGGTGGCCAGCGTGCACTCCAAGCTGCGCATGGGCGGCGAGGACATGACGCGGCGGATGGTCACCGCCATCGCCGACCCGCTCGTGGACGTGCTCGGGCACTGCACCGGGCGGGTGGTGCAGGCCGGAGGGAGGCGAGGCGTCAAGCGGCCGGAGTCGGAGTTCGAGGCGGAGCTGGTCTTCGAGACGTGCCGGCGGTTCGGGGTGGCGGTCGAGATCAACTCCCGGCCCGACCGGCTCGACCCGCCGAAGCGGCTGATGCGGCTGGCGTACGAGATGGGGTGCGTGTTCGCCATCGACTCCGACGCGCACGCGCCGGGTCAGCTCGACTGGCAGCGGTACGGGTGCGAGCGGGCGGTCAGGTGCGGCATCGACGCCGAGCGCATCGTCAACACCTGGCCGCTCGACCGCCTGCTCGAATGGACCGGGGCGGAGGCTTAGAGCTTGTCGCCCGGGGCCTCCCACAGCTCCGGGCCGCCGTAGACGATCACGTACTTCTTGGTCGGCCTTCTTCCGTGGACGTCCTGCCGCCGGTTGGCCGGAGCCGGCACGACGCCTTCCATATCCTCGGCGGAGCCTTCCGGAAAAGGCGCGAGCATTTTGCCCGGTCGTGAAAGCGAGAGCCGTTGGGCGGGCGTCCGGTGCGAGTGTGAGATGGGTCATATGGGCGTCGAGGCGCTGGCCGAAACCGTGATACCCCTGTGACCGCCCGGCTAGGAGGGTGTTCCGGCCCTGCCGGGCGGCCCGCGATTGTCGGTGGCGCGGCGTAGCGTCACGGCTGTGAACCGTACCGACCGGCTCTACGCGCTCGTCGAGGACCTGCGAGCCATCGCGCCCCGCTGCCGCTCCGCCCGGGAGCTGGCCAAGCGGTTCGAGGTCAGCGTCCGCACGATCGAGCGCGACATCGCGGCGCTGCAGGAGTCGGGCGTCCCCATCTACGCCGAGCCGGGCCGTAAGGGCGGCTACGCCATCGACAAGACGATGTCCCTGCCGCCGCTCAACTTCACCCCGGCCGAGGCGGTGGCCATCGCCGTGGCGCTCAGCCAGGCCGGCGACCAGCCCTTCGGCAGGCAGGCCCGCAGCGCCTTACGCAAGGTGGTCGCCGCCATGCCGGGCCCCGAGGGGGAACTGGCCAGGGAGCTGGCCAGGCGTGTGCAGCTCATGAGCCCGCAGCCCGAGCCGGGCAGCGAGATCCTGCCGCTCGGCGGCGAGGGCATCTCCCGGGCCATCGAGGAGGCGCTGCTGCGCCGGCGCGTGCTCAAGCTCGACTACGTCGACCGCAAGGACGCGCTGACCACCCGTGATGTCGAGCCAGGGGTGTTCCTGGGCGGGCGCGGCGGGTTCTGGTATCTCGTGGCGTGGTGCCGGCTGCGGGACGACGTACGCGTCTTCCGCCTCGACCGCATCGCCGCCGCGACCGTCACCGCCGAGCGCTGCCCCGATCGGCCGCTGGAGGGCTTCGTCACCGACGTGCCCGAGATGATCGTGCACGGCACGGTCCTCGATTAGTTCGAAAAGTCAAGCGAAAACACCGACATAGGGTTGTCGCTCAGACGTTAGATCGTTGTCTTGTTCGAGAAAGCAAGGAGACGACGATGGACAACACGGTGACCTGGTTCGAGGTCGCGACCGACGACCCCGAAGGCGCCCAGCAGTTCTACGGCGGCATGTTCGGCTGGACGTTCGCGGGTGACGACGGGCCGATCGACTACCGGCTGATCAGCTACCCGGGCGGCGGGCAGCCGGCGGGCGGGCTCTACAACACCAAGGGCGAGTTCCCCAGCCACGCGATCTTCCACGTGCACGTGGCCGACGTCGAGGAGACCTGTGCCAAGAGCGAGACGCTCGGCGGCAAGGTCATCACGAAGGTGATCGACGACGGCGCCGGCACGGACTTCGCCTACCTGCGTGACACGTCCGGCAACGTCTTCGGGGTCTTTCACCGCAGAGGGTGATCCGTGGGCGGGCCGGGGGAAGCGCCTTCCCCGCCGACCCCTGGCACGCCACCGGCCGCGCCGGGCCGCCTCCTGTGATTTACGGGAGCCGGTGCCACGGCGCGGACTCACCCATCGCCCTGGACACGCCGCCGATCGCCGAGCGGCGGCGCGTCCAGGGCCACCACGTCAGAAGGCGGCCGCCGTCAGAAGGCGGCCGCCGTCAGCCAGCGGTCGAGCAGGGCGCGGTCGCCGTACACGGTGAGCGCGTCCGGTGAGCGCCTGCCGTACATCATCAGCAGCAGCTCGCTCACCGGCCCCTGGACGGCTACGTCCCCCTTGGCGTGGCCGCGCGTCCATTCGATCTTCCCGGCGGGGCCCTGGACGATCGTCCACTCGCCGTCGGCGTCGCTCGCGTGGAGGTGGATCGTGGCCCCCTCCACGCCGAGGTCCGCCAGGGGCCGGGTGACCCAGGCCGCGTACGGCAGGTTGTGCAGGAACTCCTCGATGCCGTCGATCGCGGTCGCCGCCGGGACCACCGGGTCGAGGCCGAACGCGAGCTCGGCGTCGGCCCGGTGGATCACCAGCTCGAACAACATCCGCGGCGGCCACCAGGCCGCCCGCCTGTCCGGGCCCCAGGTCCACACCGCCGTTTCCGGGTCGGTCTCGCGCAGCGTCCGCAGCAGCTCGCCGGCCCCCGCCAGCAGCCAGTCCGCGTCGCCGCTCTGGCCCTCGGCCAGCCCGCTGGGCACCTCACGCGACCAGATCCGCTCCTGCACCCGGTTGCGCAGGACGTGAACCGCCCACCGATGCGTGCGCCCGACGTGCGTGATCAGCTCGGCGATCGTCCAGCCCGGGCACGTGGGCACCGGGACCGAAAGCCCGCCCTCCCGCCCGGACAGCTCCGCGAGGCGCGCGGCCTCCGTCTCGATTCGTGACTCGTAGTCCTTCACCCGCCACAGACTAGGCCGCCGGGCAGGTCGCGCCCTTCTGCGGCACCTTGCCGTCGATCAGGTACGCGTCCACGAGCCCCGCGACGCACTTGCTGCCCGAAAGGTACGCGCCGTGCCCCTCGCCCTCGTACGTGACCAGCGTCGCGGTCTTGAGCTGGGCCGTCAGCTTGGGCGCCCACTCGTACGGCGTGGCCGGGTCGCCCTTGCCGCCGATCACCACGATCGGCGCCGACCCGGTGGCGTCGACGTGCCGCGCCTGGTCGCTGCCCTTGACCGGCCAGACCCGGCACAGCCCGCCCGAGCCCTCTCCGCCGAACAGCGGCGAGATCTTGAGCGCGGCCTCCTCGGTGCGCCGCACCTGGGCCTCGGTCGGCCGCTCGGCGGTGTCGACGCAGGTGATGGCCGGGAAGCTGGTCATCTGCGTGGAGTACGTGCCGTCCTGGTCGCGGCCGATGTAGGTGTCGGCCAGGTACAGCAGCGCCTGGCCCCTGCCCCTGAGCGCGTCGCTCAGCGCCTGCTCCAGGAACGGCCAGGTCATCTCCGAGTACAACGCGGCGGCCAGGCCCGTCGAGGCCAGGCCCTGGGTGAGCTCGCGGTTCCCGACCTTGAGCGGCTTGGCGGCCAGCTCGTTCATGAGGTTCTCGACGTTGGTGTTGGCCGTGGCCTGGTCCTTGCCGATCGCGCACTGGTTCTTCACACACGACTTGAGGAAGCTCTCGTACGCCTTCTGGAAGCCGCGCGTCTGGGCCAGCGTCCGCTGCTCGAACGTGACCGTCGGGTCGAGCGGCGCGTCGAGCACCATGCGGCCCACGTTCTTGGGGAACTGGGTGGCGTAGACACCGCCGAGCTGGGTTCCGTAGGACATGCCGACGTAGTTGAGCTTGGCGTCGCCCACGGCGGCGCGGATGCGGTCCATGTCGCGGGCGGCGTTCACCGTGCCGACGTACGGCAGGATCTTGCCGGCGTTCTCCCGGCACAGCGCCGCGAACTCCTTGTTGGCCGCCGCGCTCTCCCGGTGTGTCCGGTCGTTGGGCGGCAGCGTGTCCAGTGAGGTGAACCGGTCCATCTCGGCCCCGTCGCCGCACCGCACCCCGGAGCTGCGCTCGACGCCGCGCGGGTCGAAGCTGATCAGGTCGTAGCGGGTGCGCAGCGAGGTGAGCGCCTTGGCGGCCTGGTCGAGCGTGTCCACCCCCGAGGCGCCCGGACCGCCGAAGTTGAACACCACCGAGCCCAGCTTCGTGCCCTTGCCGGTGGCCGGCAGCTTGATCAGCGCCAGGTCGATCTTCTCGCCGCCGGGCTTGGCGTAGTCCAGGGGCACCGCGAGCTTCCCGCACCGCACCGAGGCGTCCTGGCGGGCCGGCGGCTCGCCGTCAGGACGTTTGATATCGGTGCACGGGCCCCAATCGATCGGGTCGGGTTCGGCGATGGTTCCCTGCGTGGCCGGCTCGGCAGGTGCCGTTGAGCAGCCGGCGGCCATCACGAGCAGCACAGCGGCTAGGACGCGTCGCATAGCAGAAACTTCCCCTCGTCTCTCGGGGGGAAGTAGTGCCCACAATACGCGACTGCGCACCAAAACCGGCTGAGGCGGCACGTACCCCTCCCAACGTGCCGCCTCACCAGTCAAACGGAGACGGGGACGGAACATGACGGCGCTCCCGCGAAAAATTTCGCGGGAGCGCCGCAGGCGAACCGTCTAGACGCCCATGGACTGGGTGTCGTTGCTCTCGGCGCCGCCGGCCTCGGTGACGCCGTTCTTGAGGTGGTAGCGGGCGATGGCCTCGCGCAGCACCTCGCCGTCCAGCTCGCCGCGCTTCACGAGCCTGGTGAGCACGGCCAGCGTGATGGAGGCCGCGTCCACGTGGAAGTGGCGGCGCAGCGCCGAGCGGGTGTCGGACAGGCCGAACCCGTCGGTGCCCAGCGAGGACCAGTCACCCGGCACCCACTGCGCGATCTGGTCCTGCACGGCCTTCATGTAGTCGCTGACGCCCACGAACGGGCCCTGGGCCTCGGAGAGGACCTGGGTGACGTAGGGGACACGCTGGTCGGCGTCCGGGTTGAGCAGGTTGTGCTCCTCGCACACCAGCGCCTCGCGGCGCAGCTCGGACCACGACGTGGCCGACCACACGTCGGCCGACACGCCCCAGTCCTCGGCCAGCAGCCGCTGCGCCTCCATCGCCCACGGGCCCGCCACGCCCGAGCACAGGATGTTGGCCTTCGGACCCTGCGTCTGCGGCCCGTCGGCGAACTTGTACAGGCCCTTGAGCAGGCCCTGCACATCCAGGTTCGCGGGCTGGGCGGGCTGCAGGTAGGGCTCGTTGTAGACGGTCAGGTAGTAGAAGACGTTCTCCGGCTGGTCGCCGTACATCCTCCTGAGACCGTCCTTGACGATGTGGGCCACCTCGAACGCCCAGGACGGGTCGTAGGAGATCGCGGCCGGGTTGGTCGAGGCGATGAGCGGCGTGTGGCCGTCCTCGTGCTGCAGACCCTCGCCGTTGAGCGTGGTGCGGCCCGCGGTGGCGCCGATCAGGAAGCCGCGGCCCATCTGGTCGCCCATCTGCCACATCGAGTCGCCGGTGCGCTGCCAGCCGAACATCGAGTAGAAGATGTAGATCGGGATCATGTGCTCGCCGTGCGTGGCGTAGGCGGTGCCGGCCGCGATGGTCGAGGCCATCGAGCCCGACTCGCTGATGCCCTCGTGCAGGATCTGCCCCTGCACGGCCTCCTTGTACGACAGCAGCAGCTCCCTGTCGACGGCCTCGTACGTCTGGCCGTGCGGCGAGTAGATCTTCGCCGTCGGGAACATGGCGTCCAGACCGAACGTCCGGGCCTCGTCCGGGATGACCGGCACGAACCGGTGGCCGATCTCCTTGTCCCGCATGAGGTCCTTCAGCAGCCGCACGAACGCCATCGTGGTGGCGACCTGCTGCTTGCCGGAGCCCTTGGCGAAGCCGCCGTAGACTTCGTCGCCGGGCAGTTTGACCTGCTTGGCGCGGATGACCCGCTTGGGCAGCACGCCGCCCAGCGCAGCCCGGCGCTCCTTCATGTACTGGATCTCCGGGTCGTTCTCGCCCGGGTGGAAGTACGGCGGAAGCTCCCCCTCCAGCGCCGAGTCCGGAATCGGCAGGTAGAGCCGGTCGCGGAACTCCTTGAGCTCGGCCTTGGTGAGCTTCTTCATCTGGTGCGTGGCGTTGCGCGCCTCGAAGTCCTTGCCCAGCGTCCAGCCCTTGATGGTCTGGGCGAGGATCACGGTCGGCTGGCCGACGTGCTCGCGGGCCGACTTGAACGCCGCGTAGACCTTGCGGTAGTCGTGGCCGCCGCGCGACAGCTTGCGGATGTCGTCGTCGGTCAGGTGCTCGACCATCTTGCGCAGGCGCGGGTCGGAGCCGAAGAAGTGCTCGCGGATGTAGGCGCCCGACTCGACCGAGTAGGTCTGGAACTGGCCGTCGGGCGTGGTGTTCATCTGGTTGACCAGCACGCCGTCGACGTCGGCGGCGAGCAGCGGGTCCCAGTCACGGCCCCACACGACCTTGATCACGTTCCAGCCGGCGCCGCGGAAGTACGACTCCAGCTCCTGGATGATCTTGCCGTTGCCGCGTACCGGGCCGTCCAGCCGCTGCAGGTTGCAGTTGATCACGAACGTGAGGTTGTCGAGCTCCTCGCGGGCCGCCAGGCCGATCGCGCCGAGCGACTCGGGCTCGTCCATCTCGCCGTCGCCGAGGAACGCCCACACGTGGCTGCGGCTGGTGTCCTTGATCTCGCGGTTGAGCAGGTAACGGTTGAACCGCGCCTGGTAGATCGCGCCGATCGGGCCCAGACCCATGGAGACCGTGGGGAACTCCCAGAAGTCGGGCATGAGCCGCGGGTGCGGGTAGGACGGCAGGCCGCGGAAGCCGTGCGACAACTCTTGCCGGAACGCGTCGAGCTGCGACTCGTTGAGCCGGCCCTCGAGGAAGGCGCGGGCGTAGATGCCCGGTGCCGCGTGCCCCTGGAAGAAGACCTGGTCGCCCGACTCGCCGTGGTCCTTGCCGCGGAAGAAGTGGTTGAAGCCCACCTCGTAGAGCGACGCGGCGGAGGCATAGGTGGCGATGTGGCCGCCGACGTTGGTGCGGGCGTTGGCCCGGGACACCATGATCGCCGCGTTCCAGCGGATGTAGGCGCGGATGCGGCGCTCGACGTGCTCGTCGCCCGGGAACCAGGGCTCGCGCTCCGGCGGGATCGTGTTGATGTAGTCGGTGCTCCGCAGGCCCGGCACACCGACCTGGTGCTCGCGGGCCCGCTCCAGCATGCGCAGCATCAGGTAGCGGGCTCGGGTGCGGCCTTCGGTCTTGACGACGTTGTCGAGAGACTCGAGCCACTCATTGGTCTCACTGGGGTCGACATCAGGCAGCTGGCTGGGTAGGCCGTCGCTGATGATCGAGAATCGCTGGCGTCCGGAAGCCACTGGGTCTCGCCTTCCGAGAATGACTGATGTCTGGTCTGGGTCGCCTTCCATCCTGGTCGCTAGCCGTAGAAAACGCATCTCTACTGGCTGGTAACCAGAGTGTCCCTGCTGGCAGGGACGGCCTCGATGGCCTAGACCACCGATGGTAGGACGAATCGCCATCAAAGGTTACATCCAGGGGACAATTTAACAAGACGGGAAAATGAACGAAATTTCGCTCGAATGCTGGTGGTCTCATCCTGGGCCCGCGGGCGGCGTGGTGGGGGAGTCTAGCCGCATGCCGTGGCCTGCGGCTCTGGTGGGGTCCTCTCGCCAGGAGGCGACGCGGTCGCCAGTGAGATCGTGTGACGTGGTGGTCGTGGCTGCCTGCCGGGCGCCCGGTATCGCTCATGCGTTCCATTCCGGCAGCAGGACGATCAGTAGTCGTGGCGTCACTCCATGCAAGGCGTCCTCCGCCGGACCGTCGCTCAGGCCGTCGCCGCCGGGGACACCACCGCGCTGCGCGCGCCGCGGCACCGCAAGGCGCCTGGCGACGAGCCGGCGGCGGCGTCCGCCACGCGGCGTCCGCGCAGCGTAACGATTCGGTCATGCTTCTTCCTCCCGCCGGAGGGTGCGGCAAAAATCCCTCGATCTTGGGATTGGCTCTTTTCGTATGGCCTTCCGCGTACCAATGTGGAAGGTATGAATGCGACGGTAGGCGACCGGCTCCTGGTGCACGGTAGTACCGTTGGCGAAAGGGACAGGAGCGGCGTGATCGTGGAGGTCCAGGGCCAGAACGGCGGGCCTCCGTACATGGTGCGGTTCGACGACGGGCACACCGGCCTCGTGTTTCCCGGCCCCGATGCCCTCATCGTGCCTAAGTAAGATTTCCTTGTGAGATCTGAAATCATCTCTGTGGCCACGGGTTCACAAGAGACGGTGCACGACATCACGGCCGAATGCGCCGACTTCGTGCGCGCTCAGGGAGAGGACGGGTTGCTGCACATCTTCGTGCCGCACGCGACCGCCGGCATCGCGCTGCTCGAGACGGGCTCGGGCAGCGACCACGACCTCCTTGCCGCCCTGCGCGATCTCCTGCCCGCCGACGACCGCTGGCGTCACGCCCACGGTTCGCGCGGCCACGGCAGGTCGCACGTCATGCCCGCGCTGGTGCCGCCGTACGCCACGATCCCGGTGGTGGGCGGGCGTATGGCGCTGGGCACGTGGCAGTCGGTCGTGCTCGTGGACCTCAACGTCGACAACCCGCAACGCCAGGTTCGCCTGTCGTTTTTGTCTGATTGATTCTGGCCGACTACGGCCGTACCCGTGGCGACCGTTGACGACTGAGGGTCACAGCGTGTGGACTGTGCCGAAGCGATAAACCGCATAAGCGGGGCCACTCAAGCAGGAGGGATAAACGTGAGCGCGACCGCGGGTCAGGCGCAGGGCGAGCGCGGCCTGGCCGAACGACTCGGCCTCAAGCCGGGTCAGGTGGTGCAGGAGATCGGTTGGGACGAGGACGTCGACGACGAACTCCGCGACTCCATCGAGGACCTGACCGGCAACGAGCTACTGGATGAGGAGAGTGACGAGGTCGTCGACGTGGTGCTGCTGTGGTGGCGCGACGGCGACGGAGACCTCTTCGACGCTCTTACCAGTGCCATGCGTGCACTCGCCGAGGGCGGCCAGATCTGGCTGCTTACTCCCAAGGCCGGACGCGACGGCCACGTGGAGCCGAGCGACATAGGGGAGGATGCCACCACCGCGGGTCTCTCGCAGACCAGCAGCATCTCCGCCGCACCCGACTGGTCCGGGACGAGGCTCGTGACGCCCAAGGGCCGACGGTAGGGAGCCCGAGCGCCTGCCATGCGGCAGGATGATGCCCGTGAACGCACATCCTGCCGAGGTCGGCGCCCAGGCTCCGGATTTCGAGCTGCAGGACCAGCACGGCACCCCGGTGCGCCTGTCCCGGTTCCGGGGCGGGAAGGTCGTGCTGGTCTTCTATCCGCTTGCCTTCAGTGGCATCTGCGGAAACGAGCTGTCCGCGCTGCGCGATCATCCGTTCGAGGACGCCCAGGTGCTGGCCGTCTCCGTGGACTCCGTGTTCACGCACCGTGCCTGGGCGGATCGCGAGGGTTATACCTTTTCGCTGCTCTCTGATTTCTGGCCACACGGACAGGTCGCTCAGGCGTACGGTGTGTTCGATGAGTCGAAGGGGTTCGCGCTACGGGGGACCTTCATCATCGACGGTGAGGGCGTGATCCGGTGGTCGGTGGTCAACCCGATCTCCTCCGCACGTGACGTCGCCGACTACGTCAAGGCACTCGCCGACATTCACTGACTTCGGAGGGAACGATGCCCTGCTACCGCTGCGGGGCCCGGCAGACGGACCCGGTCCGCGGCGCGAGCCCGTGGCAGCGCGGGGTGCGCAACGAGTCCCAGGTGCTCATCTGCCCGGACTGCCAACGA
Organism: Nonomuraea sp. NPDC049480; assembly: GCF_044465905.1. NCBI lineage: Bacteria > Bacillati > Actinomycetota > Actinomycetes > Streptosporangiales > Streptosporangiaceae > Nonomuraea > Nonomuraea sp. NPDC049480. Next base: position 651,508 of record NZ_JBITMD010000002.1, on the reverse strand, counting down.
CTGCACGACCTGGATCTGGATTCGTGCGGGACGTGCGGGTCCACGGCGCTGATCTGCCGGCTGGGCGAAGTGGAGTGCCGGTCCTGCGGGGCCGTGTGGATGGCCCGCTCGGGCGCTCCTCTGACCGGGTCCGTGGAACCGCCGCCGGGATTGTCGGCGGAGGTCGAGGCGGCGCTGAACCGGGTCCTCGGCCGGGCCTGAGGCTCTGAAACTCCACAGCACCCGTCTCGTGTCCTTGGGGGCCACGTGGGACGGCTGAGATCGGCGCACATCGCCGGGAACCCCGGCACGCTCGGAAGCGCCCTCTGGCCGGAACCTGGGCCGCAATGGCGCATGCGCTGACCAGGGGGAGGGCCCGCACCGGGGGAGCACCCTGGGGCCCGCCTCCTCGAGAGGGGCTTTCCATACATTCACTGACCTGCGCTATCGTCTCCTTTCGTGTCCGCTATGAGTAGTACGTTCGTCGTCGCGCTCGACGTCGGTGGCACGTCCATGAAAGGCGGCCTGGTCAGCGACTCGGGCGTGGTGCTGCTGAGCGAGCGGCGCCCCACCCCGCGAGCCGAAGGCCCGGAGGCGGTCGTGACCGCCATCTCCGACTTCATCGGCCATCTCGCCGCCGCGGGCGACGGCGTCCCGGCGGGCGTGGGCCTGGCCGTGCCCGGGCTGGTGTCGGACGACGCCGCCGTCTACGCGGCCAACCTGGGATGGCGCGACGTCCCCGCCACGGCCTTCACCACGCTGGACATCCCGGTGATGCTGGGGCACGACGTACGCACCGGCGGGCTCGCGGAGAGCATCCTGGGCGCCGGTCGCGGCCTGTCCGACTTCCTGTTCCTGCCCATCGGCACGGGCATCGCCGGCGCCTCGATCATCCGGGGCGAACCGTACGGGGGCTCCTCAGGCTGGGCCGGCGAGATCGGCCACACGCCGGTCTTCCCCGACGGCGAGCAGTGCGCGTGCGGCCAGTTCGGCTGCCTGGAAACGTACGCCTCGGCCGCCTCGGTGGGCCGCCGCTACAGCCAGCGGGTGGGCGTCGAGGGCGTCAAGGCCGAGCAGGTCGTCACCTCGGACGACCCCATCGCCATCGAGGTGTGGGACGAGGCCGTGGAGGCGCTCTCGCTGGCCCTGGCCACGTACACGCTGCTGCTGGACCCGTCGGTCATCGTCCTCGGCGGCGGCCTGGCCGAGGCCGGTCCCGCCCTCTTCGACCCCGTACGCACCCGCCTGGTCAAGCGCCTGACCTTCCGCGAGGCACCCCCGCTGATCCCGGCGGCGCTGGGGGTGGACGCGGGCATGCTGGGCGCCGCCTTGCTGGGCTGGCGCGCGGCCGGGCGGCCTGAGCTGGGTCCCGGGTGGACGGTGGATGTGCGATCGGCCCCCTTGGTGTCGTAAGGTGTAGTGCCGATCAGGGGCGGTTAGCTCAGCGGTAGAGCACTCGCCTTACAAGCGAGGGGTCACTGGTTCGAACCCAGTACCGCCCACCTGTAGAAAGAGCCCCGTCTCCGATCATGGAACGGGGCTTCGTGCCATTAACGTGCCATTAGCTCACGCGGGCGAGCACTCCTGAAGATCCATCGTCGTCGTCCGGGTTGCTCTGGTTGATCTTGTCGTTCATGGAATCGGCGATCTTGCGGTCTGAGCGCGACGCCAGGAAACCATCCGAGACACCACCAAAGGCAGCTTCCGCGTCCTGAAACGGCACCTGTCAGACGTGATCTACCGGGCCCTCATCGCCGACCACCACGCATACAACAACGGGACATCGACAAGCCCGCACTAGCTTGGCACCCGTGGAGGAAGAACATCCAGTCAAACAACGGGTGCAGTGGCCAGAGCGACGCCAGGACGTGCTCGAGGCACTACGAGCCCTGGGTGACCGTGACTACCAGGACCAACACTGGCGATCAGGGAAAAGATGGCCGGACCTCACCGCTGCCGTGCACTGGCTCATCGACGACACCTTCATCGACCAACACGGCGCACGAACACTGATCCCCCACCTTTTCCTTGATCAACGAGAAGCCGACCTCATGCAGACGGTCGTTGATGCCCTCTTTCGCGTCCTTGATGACCTTGGCCCTGTCGCTCCAGACAACGCCTATCTCGACCATCCTGGATGGATCAACGTCCTGCATACGGCCGAGGCTGCCCACGCAGCTTTGTCGTCCGACAAGGAAGAGACGTGACGACGGCTCCACGACGTCCCAGAGCCACGACGAGACATCACCCCAGCCAACCCCCTTGCCGTAAGATCGTCAGGCAGGGCGGAGCGCGAGATAGGGATTCCTACCGTTCGATCCCATGTGGGATGCTCTCCGCCGTGACTGAGCCCGAGGACCTCCAGCCCCACCGTTCGCCGACCAATGTCCCCGAGGACTATGAAGTGGTCCGAAACATTGGGACTGTCTCCATGGTCGCCGGTGTCGCCATATCGTTCGGGATTCTGATCTTCGATGAACGATCCCCCTCGTGGCCATGGCTCGTTGGTCTATGGATCATGGCCCTGATCGGCGTTGGCTTGCGGATCGAGGCGGGGATTCGTGAGCGTCGACGCTCTTGAGCACTGGCGTGCCATCGACGTGCCATTAGGCCCATGTCGAGCGGGCCTCATGCCGCGAGGCGAACGAGGCTCCCACGCACGTCGACCGCGCTGCATAGCCGATCATGGCTCCTTACAAGCGAGGAGTCACTGGTTCGAACCCAGTACCGCCCACCTGTTGAAGAAGGCCGTTGTCGACGACATGCCTCGAGCAAATCATTGTGCAGAGTGCTGGCGCTGGACATCTACGGTCAGCTTTGAACTGCCTTACTCTGAGAGCTGTCGATAGGTTGTCGACTGCCCTTTCCCGCCCAACTGCTCGACGAGCCCTCTCGACCGCAGCTCGCGTAGTGCTTTGCGGATGTTGGGTGCGGACAGGTTCAGTTCCTGCTTGAGGTCAGCGACGCTCCGTGCTCCGATCGCCAAGGCGTCGTAGACGCGTAGCTCCGTCTCGTTCAGGTCGCTACCCGGACGGCCGACGGGAGCCGCCTGTTGCCGGAGGACGACAGTGAACCGAATGGCTGCGTCGATGTAATTCGCGGGCGGAAGTCCCGCCTCAGCGAGGGCGTTGGCAACGATCGGGATGCCGGTAGCCAGGGCCTCGATCACGCGTCCACCAGTTTCCGGTGTGCGAGCGTGCTGACAGATGGAGACGAGTCGCGCGTTGCGGGCGGAGGTGACTGCGTCCCGGCCGAGTCGATCTACGGTGATGCCATAGAGGCCACCCGGATTGGAGACGATCAATCGATCGCGGCGGAGTCGGACCTCCACCGCCATGCCCGCCGACCAGTGATCGAGGTCGCGATGGAGAAGGGCGTTCGCGATGATCTCGCGAAAAGCTATGTATGGATAAGCGGGCTGATCGCGAACAGTTCCGTCCGGCGCCGACACGACGCTTGAGTCGAAGGTGCGGCGTGCCCATGCCAGGGCCTCTTCCAACATCCGAGGAATGGCTCCCGTGATCGTCGTCTGATTGCGGGCCCGAGAACCAGCAGGATCGGTCGGCAACGGCTCCGCAGAAGCCTGGATGACGAAGCGTGGAAACCACTCCTGTGGATGAACGCCCAAAGCCAGCAGCCCAGCGACGGTCGGCGTGCCGTCGGGCAGAGTCACTCCGGCACGCCGGAGCAGCTCGGCATCGTCAGGGAAACGGCCCAGGCCGTGGGGATCCCGTTCGCGGACCGAACGTAGGAACGTTGTGACAAGGTCGCCATCCAGGTCCTCGCGGGTGGCGCCTGTCACGGGCTGCCGGTCGAAGAGCGGTGGTTTCCGGGCGGCAAGGAATGCCTGCTCTTCCAGATCCGACAGTGGGAAGTCCCCGTCGTACCCCCGCATGTATGCCGTGCCCGATGCCGTGACCCGGCACGGTTTGGCCGACGGATCGCATTCATGCACTCTGGCGACAATGACCGGTACCCCATCCACCTCCGCGTCGCTGATCGTGAGCTGGACAGGCGGCGAGAACGAGCGGGCCTTATTGGCGAGGCCCTGCTTGAGAGCCTGTGGGTCTGGTAGGCGCACCGGACGAAAGCCGGTGGTCTCGTCAAGGCCGAGGATGACCGTCCCACCGCCCGGATGGTTTGCGAGCGCGCTCAGGGTGGAGGCGAGCGACTGCGGCAGCCCTCCAGCCGCCGACTTGACCTCGACATCGTCGTAGTCGCCTCTGGCCGCGCGGAGACGTGCGACCAACTCGTCGACATGCTGGCTCATAAGCAAATGTAACCACGAGCTGGTTACATTTGCTCGGGTTCTGGTTACATTTCATCTCTCTCCTGATCCGGCGCTCCTGATCACACGGCCACCTATGGAGGACGGCGTCCCGGGGCCGACTGCCTCAGCATTGCGCAGCGTAGCTACTATCTGGATCGCGGTCAGGCCGTCCCACCGAGTGACTGTCTGAGTGACAACGGCCACGGGCCCGCCTGGGCAGAGGGACATTTTCTGCATATTGGACACCCGGGCTGAAGAGGGTATGCGGCCGGCATCGTTCATGGCCGGTCGCTTCTTGCCGAGGCCGGAGCACCACTATCAAGATCGGCATGAGGCTGGCATGCCCACTCGAGATCGTGGAGTTGGTACTCGCTCCTCACAACTCGGCGCCCATGATTCAGCACCGCTGACCAAGCCCGCCACCACCATCACCACTGAGGTACGAGACGCGCAGACCGAGGATCCGGTCGCATGGGCATGCGTCATGGCCCTAACCCTGCAGAACGCCAGGGATCGCCAGTGCGCGGCATACAGTGGCCAGGACGGGAAGGTGAGCATCCGCGTCCCCGCCAACACCTACACCCTGCTTGTCACCCCCCACTATTCGGACACGACGCATGGCATCCAGTGGGTCGGGCACGACGGAGGGACCGGCAGCCAATACCTGGCCCGCAAGATCACAACCAGCCCCGGACGTGCCACGGCGATCCCGCCGATCGAGCTGGACGGGTGGGGTTCGATCAGCGGCGTCATCCGTGACGCGGCCACCGGCAGCCCCGTCACGGCGTGCGCCGAGTTCCTGCCCCTGACGTATGGTGGCGGGTGCACGAACGCTGAGGGCCGGTTCGCCCTCAATCACCTGGGGCCTTACCGGTGGCCTGTCCATTTCAGAGGCATCAACACTGCCTCGGGATACGCCTGGCAGTGGTCAGGAGACGTTCCCAACCGAATGATCGCCAAGAGTTACAAAGTGGCGGCCGGTGAGACGGCAACCATCTCCGACGTCAAACTGAACCCGGCGGGCGGCGTGTTGACCGGCAACATTCTCGACCTGAACGGCCAGCCCTACCCGGGCGGCCGAGGCATCACCGTGGAAGCGGTCAACGCGATCACCGGCGACCTGGCGGCACCTCCCGCCGCCGGCCTGACGTACAAGGTGCAAGGGCTCGCCAGCCAGTTCGTGAAGCTCAGGACGTCGTTCTGGGCCACCAACCAGACTATCGACCTCTGGTACCCGGCCACGGCGAGCTTCGCCGACGCCCGGCCAGTCCGGGTGCTCGGGGGTCAGATTAGGGAACTCGACCTCAAGGTGGGCTCCGAGTCGCACCCTCGGGACAAGTAGAAAGTCTTGTACGGCCTGCGCCCTGGTGCACGGGCCGTACAGACACCGTCCGGCACCGCGGTGGCGATCATCGCGGTGCTCGGCCGTACCGCTCCGACCTGCCACTGGCCGTTTCTCCGCGTCGGCGCACGGCACGGGTCCGCCAACGGTTACTGGCGTGACGCCATGATGTCAGCCCAGGTCAGATCCCTTATTTGTGCACGTCGCCGCCCCTGGCGGTGCCTTACAAGCGAGGGTCACTGATGCGAACCCAGTACCGCCCACCTGTGTAAAGGCCCCGTTTCCGTGGAAATCGGGTCTGAGTGACTAAATCCCAAAGCGGGTCCGAACCGGAGGCTCGGGGCTGCAGGTCACCGAGGCCGGTGACCCTTCTTTTTACGGCTGGCCGGCACGGCCCGGCGACCGGAGCCGTTCTTTGCGGGTTTTTGCGCCTGCCGCTGTGCCGGTTTCTCCGCAGGGGAGGCGGGGGTACGGCCCCGCGAGCTGTTCACTGTCCGGCCGCGGACGATGCCGATGAAATCTTCCACCAGGTCGGTGGTCGCGTCCGTGGGCCAGGCCAGCGCGACCTGAGACTGCGGCGCGTCCGGCACCGGCCGGTAAGTGAGATCCCTGCGGTGGTGGAGGCGTGCCAGCGACTGCGGAACCAGGAGAAGCCCACTGCCGGCCGCTACGAGCTCGACCGCGTCCGCCGTTGTGGCCGGGCGGGTGAACGCGGGCAGCCCGGGCCGGACCGCCCACTCGATGGTGTCGTCCAGAGGATCGAACACCTCGTCGTCGGTCAAGTCGGCGATGCCCACCTCGTCGGCGGCGGCCACCGCATGGTCCTTCGGCACCACGACCACCGTGGTCTCCACGTAGAGAGGAATCACGCTGAGCCCGTCGCGGTCGACCGGCAGCCTGACGAATCCGGCGTCGGCGCCGCCATCCCGCAGGAGTCCCACCACCTCGGCGGCGGGAACCGCGACCAGGGTAACCGGCACGCCGGGCATCCTCTCGGTCCAGACGTTGACCCATTTCGCGGGTGTCACGCCGGGTGCGTACGCCAGCCGGAACACCCTGCCGGTCTCTCCATCGGTCACTTCCTCAGGGTACCGATTCAGGGGAACCCGTTCCGACTGACTACTCTTGGCGCCATGACCTCGTCCAAACCGAAGACCATCCAGACGATGAAGCCCGAGACCGCGGCCAAGAAGCTGGGTGTCCTCCTCTCGGCCACTCCCGCCGAGTTCCAGGCGGGTGTCGTCTCCAGGGACGAGCTGAACGAGTTGCAGTCGAAGCCACCCGCCTGGCTCACTGACCTGCGCCGCAACGGCCCGCACCCCAAACAGGTCGTCGCCGCGAAGCTCGGGGTCTCCATTTCCGGCCTGACCAGAGGCGGGATCACCGAACCGCTCACCACCGCTGAGATCGATGCGCTGAAAGCGGAGAACCCGGCGTGGCTGGAGCGCGAGCGGTCCATCCAGGCCGAGGCCCGCAAAGAGGCACTCCGCCTCAAGCAACGCTAGACAGCTGAGATCCTGCACGTTTCCGGCCCCAGACGAGCCCGTTGAGATGAGCCGGCGAGAGGTCCTCGTTGCCCCGGGGAACCAAGGCGCTTACCCACTGGGACCGCCTTCCACCTGCATGAGGAAGCCCGCAGCGGTCTCGCCAGGGGGCTCCGTGCCATCAGCGTGCCATGGATCACCACCAGGCCGTCTGGGTGACCAGGGCCTGGGTCGAAGGGTCAGCCACGGATCTCGGTCGAAGGCTTGCCTGGCGAGAGTCCACATCGCCCAAACGGGTGGGCACGCTCAAGGTGTACGGCGAGAGGTCGCCGACAAGAAGAACCACAAACCCGCCGCGGTGCATCCGATCACCAGAAACGTCAGCGCCAGGGACAACGCGGGTGACTGACCGTCCCGCAGGGTAAGCCCGCTTTTTCGGATCGTCTTGCCGGATCGCCGTGATGAAGATCAAGCGGCGGACTGAACGCAGTCCCCTATGACGTCATAGACGTCGGCCGACGGTGAGCACGGCCAGCCAGTGCCGGGTAAGCCGCTCCTGGGGTCGTGCGGCCAGTCGGCGGCGTATCTCGTTGTAGAGGTGCTCGCGCTTGGCCGCCTGCATGGCGATGTGCCCGGAGAAGGTTTCCAGCAGGGCGATGTATTCCTCAGCGGTGTAGTGGAGTCCCCATACATAGCGCCGTGTTCCGACGACTTCGAAGTGCCCGGATTCCTCGAAATCAGCGGCGTGGGAATCGGGATGGTCCTCAGGCCGTGGCGGTGGCCAGGAGTCGACGTCTCCTTCCCCCATCTCGTCGTATACGGCTTGGATCTCGGTGAAGAACGGGTCGAAGTCTGGGGGAAAGGCGTGGTCGGCGTCCCAAACGGCGAGGTGACCGCCTGGGGGAAGGAGGGCAGCCGCCTTCTCGTACTTCACCTCGGGATCGACCCATTTCCAGGCGGTGGCCGCGTAGAGGAGTTCGAACAAGGCACCGGCCGGTGGTTCCCACGCCTCGAACGATGAGGTGATCACCGAGACGCCGGGGAAGTCACGTAGCCCGCGCCGTGCCTCCTCTGCCAGAGCTTCACCAAGCTCGATGGCAGTGATCTGAAACCCCCGCTCTGCCAGCGGTCGTGTGGCTTTCCCCGGGCCGCATCCGACTTCGAGAAGGTGTGCAGGCGGTTCAACCCCCGTCATCGCGAGCAGCTCGGAGTACAGATCGGCCGGATAGTCGGGGCGCGCCTTCTGATACAGGGAAGCCACAGTGTCGAAGGTGGCTCGCAAACGTTCGCGGGACATGCTGCAACCTTGGCAGTGCTACGCCTCTTCCCGCACCTGCATAAGTTGATGATGTGCGCCGGGTCCAGGCGGGGTGGCCTGGGACCCGGCGTGCCGGTGCAGGCCGGTTCCCGGTTATGAGCGGGTCCATCTCTGGGTGGCCTGGCCGTTGCAGGCGGCGATGGTCACGGCAGAGGAGTTGCCGGTGCCGGTGACGTTGAGGCAGAGGTTGTCCGGCTTGCCGGACGGGCCGTGGCATCGGCCGATGGTGTAGGCGGCCACGGCGCCCACGCCATAGAGCTGCTGCCCGGTGAGCGCGGACAGGGTCCTGGTGCAGGCGAGCTGGAGCAGGACGGCCGTCATGCCGCAGCCGTAGAACCCGACCCCGATGGCCAGGACAAGAGTGAGAACCCGAACCGAGCGGGTGCCCCAGCCGAGCACGGTGAGCTGGAGAACGCCGTAGCAGGCCGCGAACGCCATCAACACTGTGAGCATCGGCGTTTCCCTCCGCCGTGGGCAGCAGCAGGCGGGACGTTGCCGGTGCGATAGATCGATCTCGCTCGATCGGCCGAAATGGTTAGGAGCCGGGCCGCGATTCTGCCGGGCGAGACCGGCCGTTTCCGGCGATGAATCGGGGCGGAGGAGTCGTTACGTGTAAAAGTACTGGAACGGTATTCGGGGGACCGTGGGACGCTCATCTCAGATAACCGACAGGGGAGCGGAGACGTGGGCGTCGCACAACGGCCGGGGGTGCTGCCGGCCCAATTTCCTGACCTCAGGCTGTCGCTCGTGCTCGGGGAGCGGGCGCTGAACGTGAACGGGGACCTGCAGACCGCGCGGCGCTGGTACGACGCCGCCTACCGGCAGGCAGAGCAGCGCGGGGACCCGATCGCGCTCGCGCGGGCGGCGCTGGGGCTCGGCGGGGTGTGGGTGCACGAGCACCGGACGAGCGCCGAGTCCGAGATGGTACGCGCGCGGCAGCGGCGCGCGTTGTCGCTGCTCGATCCGTCCTCCTCACCGGCGCTGCGGCTGCGGGTGCGGATCGCCGGCGAGGAGGACTACCGGGCCGGTGGGCATGCCGGCATCCTGCAGATCTTGGGTGAGGCCAGGTCCTCCGGGGATCCGGCGGCGGTGGCCGAGGCGTTGAGCCTGGCGCACCATTGCCTGCTCGGGCCCGAGCACGGCGCCGTCCGGCTGGAGCTGGCCAGGGAGCTGATCGGGCAGGCGGCGGTGACCGAGCGCAGGGGCGACCTCATGATGGGGCTGCTGTGGAGGACCGTCGACCTCTTCCTGACCGGCGATCCGCATGCCGAGCGTTGCCTGGAGGAGCTGCGGGGGCTGCTGCACGAACACGCGTATCTCGCGGTGGGGTACGTGGTCAACGCCATCGAGGTCATGCTCGCCATCCGGGCGGGGCGGTTCGAGGAAGCGGAGCGGCTCGCCGGGGAGTGCTTCGACCGCGGGGTGGCAGCCGGCGACATGGACGCGACCGGCTGGTACGGCGGGCAACTCGGCGCCATCCGCTGGTACCAGGGCCGCGCCGCCGAGCTCCTGCCTGCCCTGACCAACCTGGTCAGCTCGCCCACGCTCAGCCCGATCGACAACTCCTACCTGGCCGGGCTCGCGCTGGCCGCGGCCACGGCGGGCGACCGGCGGCTCGCGGCCGGGAGGCTGGCACGGGTACGCGGGCGGGATCTTGCGGATCTGCCCAGGTCGAGCACCTGGCTGGTGTCCATGTACTGCGTCGTGGAGACCGCGCACCTGCTCCAGGACGCCGGTACGGCGGCGCAGGCGTACGCGTTGCTGAGCCCGTTCGCGGACCTGCCGATGATCGGCAGCCTCGGAGTGGTCTGCTTCGGTTCGGTGCAGCACTCCCTGGGGGTGGCCGCGCTCACCCTCGGCGAACCGGACCGGGCGGTCGCTCACCTGCGTGCCGCGGTGCAGGCCAACCTGGCGCTGGGGCACTGGCCCGCGGCGGCGCTGTCCCGGTACCGGCTCGGGCAGGCGCTGGCGCTGCGGGACGGGGCGTACGACGAGGCGGCGCTCGCGGAGCAGGCCGCCGCCGCGCAGGAGGCGAAGGAACTGGGCATGGTGCTGCCTGCCGTGGCGGGGCGGGCGGCCGGGGATCGCGGCCCGTGCCGGTTCCGCAGGCACGGACGGCGCTGGCAGGTCGAGCTGGGCGGGCGGATCGCGCGGGTGGATCACAGCGTGGGCATGGCGCACCTGGCCGCGCTGGTGGCCAATCCGGGGCGCGAGATCCTGGCCGCCGATCTGGTCGCGGGCACCGGGTCGCCGGGCGGTGAGAGCGTCTCCGCCCAGCCGGTGCTCGACGACCGGGCCAGGGACGCCTACCGGGAGCGGCTGGCGCAGCTGCAGGCGGAGATCGACGAGCTGGAGGAGATGCACGACCTGGAACGGGCGGCGGCGCTGCGGCTGGAGCGCGAGTGGCTGGTGGCCGAGCTGTCGGCGGCGACCGGCATCGGGGGGCGGGCCCGGCGGTTCGCGGGGAGTGACGAGCGCGCGCGGATCGCCGTCGGGAAGGCCATCAGGCGGGCGCTGGCGCGCATCGCGGCCGTGGACCCGGTGATCGGGGAGGAGTTGCGGGCCGCCGTGCAGACGGGGCTGCGCTGTTGCTATCGCCCGCGCTGAGCCCCGGCCGCTCCCGCCTCCGCCCCGCGTGGAACGGGATGTCACGCCTTAGGGCCAACGGGGACCGTCCAGCGTGTTCTTCAGGGGGACAACCACATGCGCCATCCACAACGACTGAATGTGCCGATCCAGCTCGAGCGGGACCTGGCCGAGCCGTTGCAGGCCCAGCTCGCCGCCCAGCTGAGGAGGGCGATCCGGCGCGGGCAGCTCGCGCCCCGCACGCGGCTCCCGTCGACCCGCACCCTGGCCCGCGTGCTGGGGGTCTCGCGCGGGGTCGCGATGGCGGCGTACGAGACGCTGCTCGCGGAGGGGTACGTCACCGGGCTGCGCGGCTCGGGCACCTACGTGGCCGGTCCGGTGCCAGAGCGGCAGGCGCCCGCGCGCCCGCCCTCTTCCCCTCTGATCGACCTGCGGCGGGAGCGGCCGAGCAGGCAGGCGTTCCCGCTGGCCGCGTGGCGGGCGGCCTGGCGGCGGGCCAGCCACCACGCCCCGCCCGCCGACGAGCCGCCCGCGACCGGCCTGCCGGAGTTGCGCGCGGCGATCGCGGCGTACCTGCGCGAGGCCCGCGGGCTGGTGCTCGACCGGCACGAGGTGGTGGTGACGGCGGGCTACGGCGAAGCGCTGGAGCTCCTGCTGCGCGCCCGGCACGGCGGCCGGCCCCCGGTGATCGCCCTGGAGGACCCCGCGCCACCGAGGCTCAGGGCCGCGTACGCCAGGCTCGCGACCGTGCTGCCGCTGCCCACGGACGGTGCGGGCGCGCGGCCCTCCCTCATCCCCGACGGGTGCGACGTCGTGGCGGTCATGCCCGAGCGGGGCAACCCGCTCGGCACGCGCATGCCGATGGAGCGGCGCAGGGAACTGGCCGCGTGGGCGCGGGAGAGCGGTGGGCTGGTGCTGGAGCCCGCGCTCGACGGGCTGTTCGACGCCGGGGCCAACCCGCTCCCGAGCGTGCTGGCGGTCGGGGACGCGGCGGGCACGGCCATGGTGGGGTCGTTCTGCGACGTGCTGACGCCGGCGTTGTGGCTGGCGTTCGCGGTCGTGCCGCGCGGAATGATCGGGGCCGTCGAGGAGGGCGCGGCCGGGCAGCCGTCGTTCACGTGCCAGCGGGCGGTGACGGACCTGCTCGTGTCGGGGGCCGTGGCGCGGCGCGCGGAGCGGCTGACGGCACTGTACGCGGCCAAGCGGGCGCTCGTGCGCCAGGCGCTGGGGGCGTACCCGGACGTGCGGCTGCTCGGCGCGGACACCGGCGCGGCGGCCACGCTGCTGCTCCCGGCCCGGATCAGGGCCGAGCAGGTGCTCGCGGCGCTGCGCGAGCGGCAGGTGGCGGCGGCCGACCTCGGCGCCTTCCACCACCCGCGCGGAGCCCGGCAGAACGGCGTCGTGCTGTGCTACGGCCACCTGGACACGGTCACGCTCCGCCGCGCGCTGGGTGTCCTGGCCCGCACGCTCGATGAGCACCGCCTGGCGCGCCGCACCGCCGCCTGACCCACCGGGATAGTGGTACGCCGCCCCGGGAAGGCGCACCGTTCATGGGAACCGGGCCGAACTCGGAACAGGAGTCCCACATGACCAGACTCTTCATGCTGCTCGCTCTTCTCTCGCCGCCGGCGGCGCCGCTGCCCGCCGCGCCGCCGGACCTGGACGCCGTGCGCGGCTGGAACGAGGCGGCCCTGGCGGCCGTACGCGTGCAGCGCGCCTCCGACTCCGACGCCGCCAGGACGTACGCCATGGTCAACGCCGGAATGTACGACGCCGTCAACGGCATAGCGACCGCCCGCGGCGACAAGATCAGGGCGTTCGCGCTGCGCGACGCCAAGGGCGCGCCGGCGCACGGGGACCAGCAGGCCGCGGCCCTGGCGGCGGCCTGCACGGTGCTCAGCCGCCTTTATCCCACTCAGGCCGAGCCGCTCCGCGAGCGGTTGGAGGCCGACCTGGCGCGATTAGGAACGGGGCCGCGCGTGGCCGCCGGGCGCGCGTGGGGCGAGACCGTGGGCAGGGACATCGTCTCCGCCAGGGAGAACGACGGGTCCTCACCGGTGGAGAGCCAACCGGCGGGGACGGGGCCCGGGGTGTTCGGGCAGGCCTGGTCGGGTGTGCAATACAGGAACATGCGGCCGTTCGGGATCGCTGACGCCTCGAAGTATGTCGGCAGCGGTCCCGCGCCGCTCGGCGGCCTGGACTACGCGGCGGCGTTCGCCGAGGTCGCGCTGCTGGGGAGCGCCGCCACCCCGGACGCGGACAAGTCCGCCGTGTTCCAGTACTGGTCGCTGCCCGCCGGCACCGCCCAGCCGCCCGGCGAATGGATCAAGGTCGCGCTCAACGTGGACCGGCCACTGCCGCTGGCGGACAAGACGCGGCTGTTCGCCCTGCTCGGCATGACGCTGGCCGACACGTCCATCCCGACGGTCATGACCAAGTACACCTACCGCCACTGGCGCCCCCAAGCGGCCATCCAGCAGGCCGACACGGACGGCAACCCGAACACCCCGCAGAACGGCGACTGGAAGGCACGGGCCGGAAGCCCGGGCAGCTCGCCGGAGTACATCTCCGGCCACAGCTCCTTCAGCGGCGCCGGCGCGGCCGTCCTGGCGGGCTTCTTCTGCGCCGACCGGATCCCGTTCACGCTCGTCACCGACTCCGCGCCCGTCGACCCGGCCACCGGGCAGCCATGGAAGCGGCGCTTCCCGGGTTTCTCCGCGGCGGCGGCCGACGCCGGGCGCTCACGCGTGGTCGGCGGACTGCACTTCTCCTTCAGCAACGTCGACGGCCTGTCCATGGGCCAGGACGTGGCCGCGGAGGTCCTGGCCACCCGGCTGCTGCTGAAGTCCGGGCCCACGCACGTCGGCGCGTGTCCCCGCTGACGGATCGGGCCACTGCCGGTTGAGCGCGGACGGTCAGCGGACCTGTGCCGGGGCGGCCGGTCGCACGCATGCTGGTGAACGCACCCCGCCCCACCACCACCCGGGGCGGGGTGTGATTGCGCCCCGCCATGCGGTCACCACGACCTGCGTCTGGACGCCCTGACCCCTTCCGCGGGATGCCGGCTCTCCGTGGTGGAATACGAGGCGGCAATGGCGGACAGGAAAGTGAGCCATCAATGGAACACCGCATATTGGGACGTACCGGACGTGAGGTCGGTGTCGTCGGCCTCGGCGCGTGGCAGCTCGGCGCCGACTGGGGCGAGGTCTCCGAGGACGAGGCGTTCGCCACGCTGGGAGCGGCCGTGGACGCGGGCGTCACCTTCGTCGACACCGCCGACGTGTACGGCGACGGGCGCAGCGAGCAGATCGTCGGCCGCTTCGCCAAGGGCCGCCCCGGACTCACCGTGGCCACCAAGATGGGCCGCCGGCTGGAGCAGATCCCCTCGAACTACGTGATGTCCAACTTCCGCGCCTGGAACGAGCGCTCCCGCCAGAACCTCGGCGTGGACACGATCGACCTGGTCCAGCTGCACTGCCCGCCCACTCCGGTGTATTCGGCGGACGCCGTGTTCGACGCCCTGGACACGCTGGTGGCCGAGGAGAAGATCGCCGCGTACGGGGTCAGCGTGGAGACCTGCGAGGAGGCGCTGACCGCGATCGCCCGCCCGGGCGTGGCGAGCGTGCAGATCATTCTGAACGCGTTCCGCCTCAAGCCCCTGGAGGAGGTGCTGCCGGCCGCGCGGGCGGCCGGGGTGGGCATCATCGCCCGGGTGCCGCTGGCCAGCGGCCTGCTGTCGGGCCGGTACGACGAGCACACGACGTTCGGCCCCGACGATCATCGCACCTACAACCGGCGAGGCGAGGCGTTCGACGTCGGGGAGACCTTCTCCGGCGTGGACTTCGCCACCGGCCTGGAGGCGGTCCGCAGGCTGACGCCCCTGGTGCCCGAAGGGGCGACCATGGCCCAGTTCGCGCTCCGGTGGATCCTGGACCAGGAGGGCGTCTCCGTGGTCATCCCGGGCGCCCGCAACCCGGCCCAGGCCACGGCGAACGCGGCCGCGGCCGGCCTGGCGCCGTTCCCCGCCGAGACGCTGGAGGCCGTCCGGGCCGTGTACGACGAGCTGATCCGCCCGCAGGTCCACCACCGCTGGTAGCCCGACGGACGATGAGCGCGCCGAGGCACAGTGCGCTCCCCGGCGGAGCCGAGGTGGCGCACGATCTTGACGTCGTCGGGGTCGGCGCGCCCGCCGGGGATCCGGAACGGGACGGAGCCGCGCTTGTTCACGCCTGCGGACCCCGCTGTCCCACATCCGCCAGGCGCCGAACCATGGGCGGCCAGGTTTCCCCGTAGCAGCCGCGGCACTTCATGCGCATGCCGCGGAAGACCCGGAACGAGCCGCTGCGTCTAGAACCTCCACCATCGGCATCGACTGTCAGCGTGTAGCGGATCACCATAGTGTCGTCGCTCTGACGACAAGCCCTTTTGCTTTGATTTACGCCGTATGCGAATGATCGCGTTACCAAAAATTCCCCTCTTTACTCCTTGCGAGAATTCGATTACGCAGCGCATACGGGATGGCTACGGTGATCGCATGGGCCACCGTGCGCACTACGTGATCGTCCAGGACGGGTCCTGGGACCTCTACCACTCCCAGTGGGGGGCCAATGACCTGGACCTGGACCTGCTGCCCGGGCCGGACTTCGCGCTCCGGTTCATGAGCAGCCAGCGTCTTCTGAGCGGAAGGGATCTCGTCTGGACCAACGAGCTGATGTGCGAGGCGGCCGCGATCGTCGTGCCGCGCGAGAAGCGCCTCGGCTTCTACCTGATCAACCACCGTGGGATCGTCAGCCGCGCCGCCATGCTGGACGTGCTCGCGCTGACCTGGCCGGGCTGGCGGATCGAATGGCTCTACCAGGGACTGCCCGACGTCCTCACCAGGCTCGGCGAGGACGTGTCCAAGGTCCACGTCGACGTCTCCCCGTACCTTCAGCGGCTGTGCCCGGCCGGGCGCTACCGCGGCTGCCTGGTCACCGTCGCGGAGAACGGCGCGACCAGGGCGTACGCCCTGTCGAACGTCCCCTTCGAGGTCGTCGGCCGGGGCGAGAAGCTGCTGTCCACGCTGCCCGATGAGGCCCTGACCACCAGCCTCCGGCTGACCCCGGACTCGGGCGTGCACCTGGACGTCGCCGGCCGCCAGGCGTGGTTGTGGAGCATCGATCCCCTCTACCGCGTCCTCGAGTGGGCGAACACGAGCTGGCCGGACTGGACCTGGACCTTCCTGGCCGACGACTGGGCCACGCATCTGGCCCTGGCCGGCGACGCGGTCAGGTTCCCGCCCATGGAGCGCGGCTTCGCGCTGACCAAGCTGCAGGTCCGGCTCGGCAGGCACGCCGCCTGCCACCCCGCCGACGACGCGATCAGAGTGCTGACCGCGGTCCTCGGCCCCGGCCCCGAGGCCTGCGACCACCACATGGCGGTGCCGGAGGAGGGCGAGTACGCGACCGCGCTGACCGCCATCGCCGCGCTGCGCCGCGAGGCGTAGTCCGTGCCTGCCCCTACGCTGTGGGCATGATTCGTCCCGCTGCGCCCGCTGACGTGCCCGCGATCCTCGACATGATCCGCGAGCTCGCCGAATACGAAAGGGCCGCCCACGAGGTACGCGCCACCGAGGAGGACCTGCGCACCGCCCTCTTCGGCGACCGTCCCGCCGCCTTCGTCCACATCGCCGAGGAGGACGGCGCGGTCGCCGGCTTCACCCTCTGGTTCCTCACCTTCTCGACCTGGAGGGGCGTGCACGGCATCTACATGGAGGACCTCTACGTACGCCCTCAGCACCGTGGCGGCGGGCACGGCCTGGCGCTGATGGGGGAACTGGCCAGGATCTGCGCGGAGCGGGGATACCAGCGCCTTGAATGGTCGGTGCTGGACTGGAACGCGCCCACCATCGGCTTCTACGAGAAGCTGGGCGCGGTGCGCCAGGATGAGTGGCTGAAGTATCGGCTGACCGACGAGCCGCTCAACAGGCTCGCCGGACGGCAGGACTGACGGCACGAGCGGTCACGCAGGTCACGCACGGTGACGTGACCTGCGTGACACATTCGTCACACCCCCGCGCGAGCCCGGGGCCGGACGCCCTCGGCCTCCTCGAACCTCTCCATGCCGGGCGCCTCGATCTCGCGCTGCGTCTCCTCCAGGCGGAGCGCGACCCCCATCGCGAAGAACGTCGGTGCCCATTCGCCGACGAAGATCCCCCACCGATCGGCCCGGTCGAGCCCGGCATGCTCGGTGGTCCTCGAGGTCAGCCAGGACGCGAAGGCCAAGCCGATCGAGCCGATCCCGGCGACATACATGTGATTGGATCTGATGCCCATCTTGTGAAGCGATTTGATCATGGTTCCCCCCTTGCTGTGAGTGCTGGTACCCGAGGGGCGGCGGTGTAACCGATCATTACCAGCATGTTTCCGACGTGACGCATGTGCGCGACTTGTTACAGCGGTGAATCACATGTAACGAGCGCACAGCCACGGACGGTCAAAGTGCGTAACGCGCGCTTCCTACCTTGGAGATCCCCGGACGCCGAGCGTAGGAGAAAGTCGATGGCGCGCTGGATCGCCGATTGGCACCCCGATGACCCCGCTTTTTGGGAGAGCACAGGAAAGCGCGTGGCGCGCCGCAACCTGATCTTCTCGATCGCTGCCGAACACCTCGGCTTCACCGTGTGGACACTGTGGAGCATCGTCGCCACCAAGATGGGGGTTTACGAGTTCACCACCGACCAGCTGTTCTGGCTGGTCGCGCTGCCGAACCTGATCGGGTCCGTGCTGCGGGTTCCCTACACTTTCGGTCCCGCCAAGTTCGGTGGGCGCAACTTCACCGTGGTCAGCGCGGTGTTGCTGCTCATCCCCGCCATCATGCTGGGAGTGGCGGTCGGCAGCCCGGACACGCCGTACTGGCTGTTCCTCGTGATCGCGGCCCTCGCCGGGTTCGGCGGCGGCAACTTCGCCTCCAGCATGGCCAACATCACCTACTTCTACCCCCGCAGCAAGCAGGGCGTGGCGCTCGGGCTCAACGCCGCGGGCGGCAACATCGGCGTCAGCTCCGTGCAGCTCGTCATGCCACTGGTCATCGGCTCGCTCGGGCTCGCGGCCGCCGGCTGGTTCTGGATCCCGTTCGTGGTCGTGGCCGCCGTCTGCGCCTGGTTCTTCATGGACAACCTGACCAGCGCCAAGGCCAACCCGCGTGAGCAGCTGGCGGTGGCAGGCAAGGCCCAGACGTGGATCATGTCGTTCCTGTACATCGGCACGTTCGGCTCGTTCATCGGCTACTCCACCGCGTTCCCGCTGCTGAGCAAGAACCTGTTCCCCGACGCCCCGTTCGCGGTCGTGGCCTTCGTCGGCCCCCTGGTCGGGTCGCTGATCAGGCCGGTCGGCGGCTGGCTCGCCGACAAGCTCGGCGGCGCCCCCGTCACGCTGTGGAACTTCGCCGGGATGGGCGGCGGCATCCTGCTGGTCTGGACGGCCAGTACGTCGGGCAACTTCTGGCTGTTCTTCCTGGCCTTCCAGGTGTTGTTCCTCACCTCCGGCATCGGCAACGGCTCCACCTACCGCATGATCCCCGCGATCTTCCAGGCCAAGGCCGTCGCCGAGCGCGGCGAGAGCGAGGACGCCCTGCTGTACGGCAAGCGCCAGGCGTCGGCCGCCATCGGCATCATCTCGGCGGTCGGAGCGCTCGGCGGGTTCCTCATCAACCGGGCGTTCGGCATGGCGTTCGCCGCGACCGGCAGCCCCGCCCTCGCCTTCCTCTCCTTCGGAGTCTTCTACGTGGCCTGCTTCGCCCTGACCTGGTGGTGCTACATGCGCAAGGTCGGCGTCAAGGTCGTGGCCAGCCTCGCCTATGCGAGGGTCTGATCCGGTGAGCGCCGCGACGAAGACGCACTGCCCGTACTGCGCTCTGCAGTGCGGCATGGAGATCGGTCCTGAGCTGGCCATCCGGCCCAGGACCGACATCCCGGCCAACGCCTCGGGCGCTCTGTGCCAGAAGGGCTGGACGGCGGGCGAGCTGCTCACCAACGGTGAGCGCCTGACCGTCCCCCTCCTGCACGGCGAGCCCGTGGAGTGGGACGTCGCGCTCGACTACGTCGCGAACCGGCTGTCCGCCATCCGCGCCGAGCACGGCCCCGACGCCGTGGCCGTGTTCGGCGGGGGTGGTCTGACCAACGAGAAGGCCTACACGCTCGGCAAGTTCGCCAGGGTCGCGCTCGGCACCAGCCAGATCGACTACAACGGCCGCTTCTGCATGTCGTCGGCGGCCGCCGCCTCGATCAAGGCGTTCGGGATGGACCGGGGGATGCCGTTCCCGATCACCGACCTGGCCGAGGCCGACATCGTGCTCCTGGCCGGCGGGAACGTGGCCGAGACCATGCCGCCGTTCGTCCGCCACGTCACCGGGCCGCGGATGATCGTCATCGACCCGCGCCGCACCCAGACGGCCAAGCTGGCCTGGCTGCACCTGCAGCCCACGCCCGGCACCGACCTGGCGCTGGCGCTGGGGCTCCTGCACCTGCTCATCGCCGAAGACCTCGTGGACGAGGAGTACGTGGCCGCGCGGACCACCGGGTTCGACGAGGTCCGCACCTCGCTGTCCGCCTGGTGGCCCGAGCGGGTGGAGCGGATCACCGGGGTGCCCGTCTACCGGATGCGGCAGGCGGTCAGGGCCATGGCGGCGGCGCGGAAGGCGTACATCCTGACCGGGCGCGGGGCCGAGCAGCACGCCAAGGGCACCGACACCGTCACCGCGTTCATCAACCTCGCGCTCGCGCTCGGCCTGCCCGGCCGGCACGGCTCCGGCTACGGCTGCGTGACCGGGCAGGGCAACGGGCAGGGTGGCAGGGAGCACGGCCAGAAGGCCGACCAGCTGCCCGGCTACCGCAAGATCGACGACCCGGCGGCCCGCGAGCACGTCGCAGGGGTGTGGGGCGTGCCCGCCGAGTCGCTGCCCGGTCCGGGGCGGTCGGCGTACGAGCTGCTGGACGCCCTCGGCACCCCGGACGGGCCGAAGGCGATGCTGCTGTTCGGGTCCAACCCGGTGATCTCCGCGCCGGCCGCCGAGCACGTCGCCGAGCGCATCGGCTCCCTCGACCTGCTGGTCACCTGCGACTTCGTCATGTCCGAGACCGCGGCGATGGCCGACGTGGTGTTCCCGGTGACGCAGTGGGCGGAGGAGACCGGCACCATGACCAACCTCGAAGGGCGCGTCCTGCTGCGCAACCGGGCGGTCGCGCCGCCCGAGGGCGTCAGGAGCGACCTGGACGTCCTGGCCGGCCTGGCCGAGCGGCTCGGGCACCGCTTCGAGACCGACCCGGTCGAGGTGTTCGACGAGCTGCGCCGCGCCAGCAAGGGCGGGCCCGCCGACTACTCCGGCATCACCTACGAGCGCATCACGGCCGAGAAGGGTGTGTTCTGGCCCTGCCCCGAGCCGGGGCACCCCGGCACGCCGCGGCCGTTCCTCGACTCCTTCGCCACCCCGGACGGCCGGGCCAGGTTCGTGCCCGTCCAGCATCGGCCCGCGGCCGAGGAGACCGACGAGGACTACCCCGTCTACATGACCACCGGCCGGGTGCTGGCCCACTACCAGAGCGGCGCGCAGACCCGCAGGATCGCCTCGCTCGTCAAGGCCGCGCCCGAGCCGTACGTCGAGCTGCACCCGGACCTCGCCGAGCAGCTCGACATCACCGCAGGCGACGTGGTGCGGGTCAGCAGCAGGAGAGGCGAGGCCAAGGCCGTGGTCAGGATCAGCGACGCCATCAGGCGCGACACCGTATTCATGCCCTTCCACTGGGAGGGCGCCAACCGGCTCACCAACCCGGCCCTCGACCCGACGTCGAGGATGCCGGAATTCAAGGTCTGCGCGGTCAGGGTGGAGAGGGACTCATGAGGCTCGTCGTCGTGGGGAACGGGATGGCCGGGTCGCGGCTGGTCAGCGAGGTGCGCACCCGCGACCCCCACATGAAGATCACGATTTTGGGCGCGGAGTCGTGCCAGCCGTACAACCGGGTGCTGCTGTCGAACGTGCTTGCCGGCAGCTCCAGGCCCGACCAGGTACGGCTGCTCGACTCCTCCTGGTACGCCGCCCACGACGTCGAGGCGGCCTTCGGCAGCGCGGTCGCCCACATCGACAGGGAGACCAGGCACGTCGTGACCGAGGACGGGCGGCGCGAGCCGTACGACCTGCTGGTCCTGGCCACCGGCAGCGACGCCATCGTGCCGCCGATCCCGGGCGTGGAGCGGGCGATCCCGTTCCGCACCCTGGACGACTGCGAGCGCATCCTGGAGTCCGCCCAGGAGGCGCGCAGGGCCGTGGTCGTCGGCGGCGGGCTGCTCGGCATCGAGGCCGCCCGCGGCCTGGCCGGGCGCGGCCTGCCCGTGACGCTGCTGCACCTGGCCGGGCACCTGATGGAGCGCCAGCTCGACATGGAGGCCGGCGAGGTGCTCGGCGAGACGCTGGCCGGGCTCGGCGTCGAGATCCGCACCGGCGTCAGCGCCTCGTCCGTGGACGAGGACGGCGTCCGGCTCGCGGACGGGGAGCTGGTCGAGGCCGACCTGGTGGTGCTGGCCTGTGGCGTTCGCCCTATCACCAAGCTGGCCGCCGAGGCGGGGCTGGAGGTGCGGCGCGGCGTCGTCGTGGACGACGAGCTGCGTACCGACGACCCGTCGATCTTCGCGATCGGCGAGTGCGCCGAGCACGACGGCACCGTGTACGGCCTGGTCGCCCCCGCCTGGGAGCAGGCCTCCGTGGCCGCGGACGTGATCACCGGCGGCAAGGCGCTCTACCGGGGCTCCAGGCTGGTCACCCGCCTCAAGGCCAGGAGCGTCGAGCTGGCCGCCATGGGCGAGACCCACCTGACCGAGGAGCACGCCGAGGTGGTCCGCTTCAGCCACCGGGCCCGCGGCACCTACCGCAAGCTCGTCATCCGCGACGGCCGGCTGGTGGGCGTGATCCTGCTGGGCGAGAGCGACGCCGTCGGCACGCTCACCCAGCTCTTCGACCGCGGCGGGCCGGTGCCGGGGGACCGGGCCGGGCTGCTGTTCCCCGGGCTGTCGTCGGCGCCCGTGGCCGACAGCCCGACCCTGATGCCCGACGCGGCCAAGGTCTGCCAGTGCAACAACGTGACCAAGGGCCAGATCAGGGCGTGCTGGGAGGCAGGGGCGCGCGACGTGGCCGGGGTGGCGGCCGCGACCAGGGCCACGACCGGCTGCGGCACCTGCCGGGACGCCGTGGAGGGCATCGTGAGCTGGCTGTGCGAGCAGGAAGGGATTTCCGTATGAGCAGGATCGTCGTCGTGGGGTACGGGCCGACGGCCCACCGGCTCGTCGAAACCCTCGTGAGCAAGGGCTTCGACGGCCGGATCACCGTGATCGGGGAGGAGCCGCGCCCGGCCTACGACCGGGTGCACCTGACCTCCTACCTGTCCGGCACCAGCGCGGAAGACCTCACCTACGAGGTGCCTTCGGGGATCGTGACGACGCTGAGCACCCGCGTCACCGGCATCGACCGGGACGCCAAGCACGTGGTCACCGCGGACGGCGACGTCGAGCCGTACGACGTGCTGGTGCTGGCCACCGGGTCGGCGCCGTTCGTGCCGCCGGTGCCCGGGGCGGAGCACGCCTTCGTCTACCGCACGATCGAGGACCTGGACGCGATCAGGGTCGCCGCCAAGGACGCGGTCGAGGGCGTCGTGGTCGGCGGCGGGCTGCTCGGCCTGGAGGCCGCCGACGCGCTGCGCGCGCTCGGGCTGAAGGCGCACATCGTCGAGATGAGCCCCTGGCTGATGCCGCGGCAGGTCGACGAGGGCGGCGGCGCGGTGCTCAAGCAGCACATCGAGGGCCTCGGGCTGGGCGTGCACGCCGGCGCCGGCGTCAAGGAGATCGTCACCGACGGCGACGGCGAGGTCGTCGGGCTGCGCAAGCCCGACGGGACGCTGGTGGACGCGCAGGTCGTGGTGTTCTCGGCGGGCATCAGGCCGCGCGACGAGCTCGCCCGGTCGTCAGGCCTCGAGGTGGGCGAGCGCGGCGGCATCGTGGTGGACTCCGCCATGCTCACCTCCGACCCCTCCATCTACGCCGTCGGTGAGTGCGCCCTGGCCGGGGGCATGATCTACGGGCTGGTCGGGCCGTGCAACACGATGGCCGAGGTCGCCGTGGACCGGATCATGGGCGGGTCCGCGACGTTCGAGGGCGCGGACATGTCCACGAAGCTCAAGCTGCTCGGCGTCGAGGTCGCGCAGTTCGGGGCGATGGACGGGGCGCTCGACGTCACGTACATGGACCCGGTGAGCGGCGTCTACAAGAAGCTGTTCATCAGCGACGACGCGCAGACGCTGCTCGGCGGCATCTGCGTGGGCGACGCCTCGCCGTACACGTCGCTGCGGCCCTTCGTCGGCAAGGCGCTGCCGGCCTCGCCGTCCGACCTGCTCTTCAGCGGCGCCGGGGCGAGCCTGGACCTGCCGGACGAGGCGCAGGTGTGCTCGTGCAACAACGTGTGCGCGGGCGACGTCCGCACGGCCATCGCCGACAAGGGCGTCACCGACGTCCCCGGGATCAAGGCGTGCACCCGCGCCGGCACGACCTGCGGCAGCTGCGTGCCGATGCTCAAGCAGCTGCTGGAGAAGTCGGGCGTCGAGATCAGCAAGGCATTGTGCGAGCACTTCACGTACTCGCGGGCCGAGCTGTTCGACATCGTACGGGTCCGCAAGATCACGACGTTCTCGCAGCTCATCACCGAGCACGGACAGGGGCGGGGCTGCGACATCTGCAAGCCGGCCGTCGCCTCGATCCTGGCCTCGCTGCACAACGGGCACGTCCTGGAGGGCGAGCGGGCCGCGTTGCAGGACACCAACGACGCCTTCCTGGCCAACATCCAGAAGAACGGCACGTACTCGGTCGTCCCGCGCATCCCCGGCGGCGAGATCACCCCGGACAAGCTCATCGTGATCGGCGAGGTGGCCCGCGACTTCGGCCTCTACACGAAGATCACCGGTGGGCAGCGGATCGACCTGTTCGGCGCCACGATCGACCAGCTCCCGGAGATCTGGCGGCGGCTGGTCGACGCCGGGTTCGAGTCCGGGCACGCGTACGGCAAGGCGCTGCGCACGGTGAAGTCGTGCGTGGGCTCGACCTGGTGCCGCTACGGCGTGCAGGACTCGGTCGGCATGGCCATCGAGCTGGAGCTGCGTTACCGGGGCCTGCGCTCGCCGCACAAGCTCAAGTCGGCCGTCTCCGGCTGTGCCCGCGAGTGCGCCGAGGCCCGCTCCAAGGACTTCGGGATCATCGCCACCGAGCAGGGCTGGAACCTGTACGTCGGCGGCAACGGCGGCTTCAAGCCCCGCCACGCCGACCTGCTGGCCAAGGACCTGAGCTCGGAGGAGCTGATCAGGACCATCGACCGGTTCCTGATGTTCTACATCCGCACGGCCGACCGGCTGCAGCGCACCGCCGCCTGGCTGGAGTCGCTGGACGGCGGCCTCGACTACCTACGGGAGGTGATCATGGAAGACTCGCTCGGCATCTGCGCCGACCTGGACGCGCAGATGGACAAGCACATCGAGACGTACGCCGACGAGTGGGCGGCCACCCTTGATGACCCGGAGAAGCTGAGCAGGTTCGTCAGCTTCGTCAACGCGCCGGGCGTGCCGGACCCGTCGATCGTGTTCGCCAGCGAGCGCGGCCAGATCAAGCCGGTGATGGCGCGATGAGCGACTGGACCCGGATCTGCGACTACGACGCCATGCTGCCGGAACGCGGCGTCTGCGCCCTCGTGGAGGGCCGGCAGGTGGCCGTGTTCCGCACCCACGACGGCACACTGCACGCGCTGGACAACCTCGACCCGTTCAGCGGTGCGTACGTGCTCTCGCGCGGCATCGTCGGCACCAGGAAGGGCGAGCCGACCGTGGCCTCGCCGCTGCACAAGCAGGTGTTCTCGCTGGTGTCCGGGATGTGCCTGGACGAGCAGGACGTGTCGGTACCGGTCTATCCGGTACGGGTGGCCGGCGGGGCCGTGGAGGTCAGCGTCTAGCCGGCCACCCGGGAGAACCGGGCCCAGGTCGTACGCTCGCACGGCGGCCTGGGACCGGTTTTTCGCGTGCCGTCAGGCCCCGGCGTTCTCCGAAGGCGGGTAGACGTGCGGGCTGCGGTGGGCCGCGGGGAGCACGCAGCGGCGTCCCGCCTCGACGCTGTCACAGCGTGCGGCGTCTTCGCGCTGAGGAAGGGGCTCGGGGTTCGCCTGCGTTCGCGACACTGCACGGACGTTATCGGCGGCATCTGCCGTGCTGGTCTCGCGGCGGCAACGATCGAAGCTCTGAACGGTCTCGGCAAATTCGGTCATTTCGCCTAGTAATGCCGGAGGAGGTAAAGGGGACGTGTTAAGTGCCTAAACCGCGCATTCGGTGATGAGCGGCACGGGCATCAAAGCGGGCATGAGCAAGATTTCTCAGTGCAGGGCACTCCTGCTGGCCGCTGTCGTCCCCGCCGTGCTCGTCGCGGGCTGCGCCGCCGGAGGCGGCACGCAAGCCATGAAGGGCGCGGCGAGCCCGGCGACGCCGACGGACACCGTAATGCCGCCGGAGGAGACCACGCCGCCGGAGGAGACCGACACCGCGTCGCCGACCGCGACGGACACGGGCATGGAAACCGCCACGCCGACGGACACGGCCGGGATGGCCGGCCAGGCGCGGTCGGTCGTCCAGGGCTACTTCGACGCGCTCAAGTCGGGGAACGTGGACCAGGTCGCGGGCGCGTTCGCCGACGACGCGTGGGTGGCCATGGCCGGCACGCCCACGGCGCAGGGCACAGACGCGATCCGGACGCTCTACCAGGACAAGCTCAGGGACGACGGCATGAAGCGGGCCACGTACACCATCGAGGACGTGCTTCCGCTCGGCAGCGAGAACGCCCTGGTCCGCGCGACCAGCAGGCGGGGCGAGGCCGACTTCCGCGAGCTGTTCGTGCTCATGCAGGACGGCGGGGAGTGGAAGATCTCGCAGTACATGAGCAACCGGATGTCCTGAGCCGGCCGGCGGAACACGGGAGGGGGGTATGGCGTTGTTGCCGGTGTAGCAAGGGGGAGGACCGCGGAGATGGCCGGATACACCGACAACAAGCAGGACCACCTGCGGCGGCTGCGCCGCATCGAGGGACAGGCGCGAGGGCTCCAGCGCATGGTCGAGGACGACAAATACTGCATCGACATCCTGACGCAGGTGTCGGCGACGACGAGCGCGCTGCAGTCGTTCGCGCTGTCCCTGCTGGAGGAGCACATGGCACACTGCGTGGCCGAGGCCGCGCAGAAGGGCGGCGCGGAGGCGGAGATCAAGGTCAAGGAGGCCGCCGACGCGATCGCGCGCCTGGTCAGGTCCTGACCTACGGCGGGGGCTGGAACCTGCGGCGCGCGCCCGGTGTATGTACACCGGAGGTGATCCCATGAAGAGGATGCTGGCCGTGCTGGTCGCCGTGCTGGCGGCCCTGGCCGCGGGGGCCGTTCCGGCGGGGGCGGCGGGGAATTGGGCGGTGACGTACCTGGATCCGCTGCCGGGCCGGTTCGAGGGCGGCAAGCCGTACGCGCTGGGGTTCTGGGTGCTGCAGCACGGCAACCACCCGTTCGAGGGGCGGCTGGGACCGGTCGGGCTGCGGCTCACCGGGGAAGGCGGGAAGAGCCTGCTGTTCAACGGCACGGCGCTGCCCGAGGCGGGGCACTACGCCACGGCGGTGGTCGTGCCCGAGGGCACGTGGAAGGTACAGGGCGTTCAGGGGACCTTCCAGCCGTATGACGTGGGGACGCTCGTCGTTCCCGGCGGACTCAAGCTGAATCCCGTGCAGAAGGAGTCGATCGACGCCTTCGTGGCGAACGGGCGGGACTACTGGGACGAGGTGCGCCCGCCCGGGTTCCCCGACCTGCCGGGGGCCACGGTGAAGATCGACACGCAGCGGGCGGCGACGGAGGCCGGTCCTGCGGTGGTCACGGCGGCGCCGCAGGAACCGGCGGCCTCGCCTCCGGCGACCGCCGGGCGTGCGGCCGAGGAACCCGGCGGGGTGCCCGCGTACACGCTGCTGCTCGCGGCCGCCGGCGGCGCGCTGCTGGCGGCGGCGGCCCTGCGGTGGCCGCCACTGTCGCGGGCACTGTCGCGGCGTCTGTCGCGTCGCAGGAGCGATGACGAGCCCGGCCCGCCGGCGGACACGTCGTCGGAGACGATCGTCATCTCGGGTTAGACCAGGGGGACCGGGGGAGGTCGCCGGGGTGTGCTCGCGACGCCGTTTTCCCGAGCGGCCCGCGTCGGAGCGCACCCCGGCTTCCGCTGTGCGCGATCCCGTGCCGGGGTCAGCGCATCCTGACGATGAACCTGCGGATCTTGCGGAGGTCGCGCAGCCGGTGTTCGTACGTCGCCCCGGTGAACAGCAGGAACGCACCCGCCAGCGCGATCGGCAGCCAGCGCGGGCCCTCGCCCATCAGCTCGGCGAGGGTCGGCGCGAACTCGTGCGCCGCCGTCACCACCAGCACCGCCCCGCCCAGGATCAGCGGCGCCTGCAGCCGCGCCCACGCCCCTGCCATGGTCACGGCGAACGCGGCGATGCCCAGCAGCAGCGGCCTGGTGAGGCCGGTGTCGTACCAGGCCGCGTACGCGCTCGGCAGGAACGTCAGCGCCAGCGCCGTGCCGTAGCCCACCCAGGAGGAGACACCGGGATCGCGCCGCCTTGCCAGCCACGCCGCGACCAGCCCGGCTATGGACAGGGGCGCCGTGTACGCCTCGGGGGCCGCGACGCCGGAGAGCGCCAGTTCGAGCCAGAGGGCGAGTTGCAGCAGTCCCGCCCCGGCCCAGGCGGCGGGCCGCCGATCCGGGCGCAGGGCGACGGCCAGGGAGAGGACGCCGGCGCAGGCCAGCGCCAGGCTCACCAGCTCCCGATCGGCCACGGCCATGATCATCCCGATGGCGGCCAGCCCCCAGCCGGGCACCTCCACCCCGAGCGCCACCGCGTCGTGACCCCGCACCTCCCCGGCCGCTGCCGGGTGGCGGGCGGGTGTGCGGCGGGCCAGCGCGGCGGCCACGACGGCGGACAGCGCCGCGACGGCGAGGGCCGCGAAGGCCGTCACCTCCAACGGGTATCCGGCTACCAGCGCCGCGGCGATCGCCAGCGCGCCGGTCGCGACGGTGGCCGTGGCGGCGGCGCCCGTACGCGTGCCGTTGTCGCGGGCGAGCAGCCCGGCCGCCACGCCCAGCACCGCGACGCCGCCCAGGATCGCCAGCGTGTACGCCTCCGCATCCAGCGACCACACGGCCAGGTGCACCGCCAGCCCCACCGCCAGCACCCCGGCCGCTCCGGCCCGCGGGGCGAGGGCGGCCTGCGCGGCGAGCGCCACCAGCACGGCCCCGTAGAAGGCCAGGATCGCGGGATACGGCATGTCCGCCATGGCGGGAACGAGCACCAGGCACCCGAACGCCCCCACCGTCCCCGCGGTCCGCCCGGCGAGCGCCCCGCCCAGCCCGCGTGCGACGATCACGCCGGTGACCGCCACGAAGACGCCCACCCCCAAGGCGGTCTCCACTCCCGACAGCCGGAACCCCGACGGCACCAGCTGGAACGGCTCCCCCTGCGCCACGGACCACTCATACACCTCAGGATGGATCGACCACCCGCGGAACCGCTCACCCCACGGCGCGCCGGCCCGCGTGTAGGGCAGCCACAGCACGCTGCTCCAGATCTTCAGATGCGGCAGGACGGCGGCCCCTGACACGGCCGCCGCCAGCACGTACGCACCCTTCCTGCTCCCGGTCCCCAGCCGTCCCGCCGCGCCGGCGAGCGCGAGGGCGCCCACCGCCAGCACCAGCGACATCCGCGCGAGATCGTCCCCGGTCAGCACCATGGCGACCAGCCACAGCGCCAGCGCCGTCCCGCCCACCGGCCCCGCGACCGCGCCGGGCAGGACAGGCAGCGCGGCGGCCCGCGACAGCAGCACCGCCACCAGCAGCAGCACCAGCGCCGCGTTCTCCGCGCCGAGCCCGCCGCCGAGCGCCGCGGCCACGCTCTCCGCCCCCACGGCCAGCCCGGTCACGGTCGAGGCCACGCTCGTGACCGGCGAGCCCTTGCCCCGGATCGCGCAGAGCACTCCGGTCACCACGATGGCCGCCAGGACCGCGAGCGTCGCCGTACGGTCGGCCAGCGACCACGACACGGCCAGCGTCGCCGTCCACAGGCTCGCGCTGCCCGCTGCCGACCGGCTCACCGCCGACCAGAGCGCCAGCACGGCCGTGAGCACGACGAGGAAGCCAAGCGCCGCCCAGTACGGCAGGTCCGCCACCACCGGCAGCGTCGTGGCCGCCAGCGGGAACACGATCCGCGCCACCCCCATCGCGGCCGCCCGGCCCCACCTCGCCCAGGCGGCGAACATCCCCGCCACGCCCGCCAGCACCAGGACCGGCAGCAGCATCGGCTGCTCCTGCCACGGCCCCGACGGGCTGAGCATCTCGCGGGCGCCTTCCGTCGCACCCGCCCAGGCCTGGGTCACCCACGCGTACGGGCCCACCAGCGCCGGCACGACGGCCCTGCTCACCGGCAGCGGCGCGAGAGCGGCCAGCACACACGCCTCGACCACCGCCGCCGTCCGCCATGGGCCCCTGGGCCGCCGCCACGCGGAGGCCGCCGCCAGCACGGCGGCCATCGCCAGCAGGAGCGCGAGCCATGGCCCTCCGTGCACAACCTGCAACCCGAGCGCGAACAGCCCCACCGCGACGGCCGCCGCCTCGACCGCCGTACGCCCGCCGGGTTTGATCGTCCTGGTGAGCCGGTCCAGGGACCCGAGCGTGAGCGTGGCGCCCGTGCGGCGGGCCCGTACGACGGCGCGGGCGAGCCTGCGCGACGGGCGCGTCACGAACAGCGTCGCCGCCCGCACGCCGAGCAGCGCGAACGCCGCCCCGAGCCCGTCCGCGAACAGTCCCCAGACGAGCAGCCCCGCCGCCAGGGTCGCCCCGGCCCCGCCCACGGCCTGCACCGCCTTCGGGTGGGCCGCCATGGCACAGGCCAGCAGGAGCACCAGCAGCCCGCCCGCCACCCCGACGGTCGCCTGCCGATCGGCCAGCGCCCAGCCCATCGCCAGCACGGCCACATACCCGCCCAGCCAGAGCGCCACGTTGCCGAGAGGGCTCGGAGCGTCCCCGGGCCTGCGGGCGGCGGTGAAGAGCAGGGCGCCGGCCAGGGCCACGAGGACCGCCAGCGCCGCCTCGTACGGCATCCCCGTCGCCACCGGCGCCGTGAGCACGGCCAGCGAGCCGAACACCAGGCAGGTGGTACGACGGACTCCCGGAGTCCACACCTCACCCCACGGCGGCACGAGGGCCATCCCCAGCGCCACAGCACCCATCACCAGCGGCGTGGCCGCCGTGTCATCCCACCGGACGTCATGGGGCCCGAGCACCGCCGCGGCAGGACCGCCGGCCTCCGACCACAACCACCCCACCCAGCTCAGCGGGATGAACGCGGCCGCGCCCACGGCCGGCGCCTTCCCGGCCGCGGCCGCCGCCAGAGCCAGCACGGCCCCGGTACGCATGCCGCCCCGCAGCCGTACCGGAAGCTTCAGCGTGGCGGCGAGGACCAGGCAGGCGCCACCCGCGGCGACGGCGGCCGGCCATGAGACGGGCACCATCGAGACGGGCACGACGAGGAGCGCCCCGATCGCGGCGAGGGAGGCGAAGGCGGCGATGAGGTGGCGCGCCGACGGTCCACGCGTCGCGTCCGCCCACAACAACGCCACCGCCCAGGCGGCGGCCAGGACGAGGGCCGTCACCGGCGGCGGCATCACGGCCAGGAGGACGCCGGCGGCGTTCCTCTCGGCCTCCTGGAGCGCGATCAGGCCGATGCCGGACAACCAGGCGAGGGAGCCGGCGACGGCCGTGGTCACGTACTCGATCGCGGCCCGTGCCCGCCGGGCCGCCTGCCACAGGGCCAGGTCGAACGCGGCCGTGGCGATCAGCGCTCCGGCGTGCCATCCGTACCCGATCGAGCCGTCGAACTCCATGGCCAGCCCGGCCAGCGGGAGCGGCGCCTGGGCCAGCGCGATCGCGACCGGCGCGGGCAGGCGTAACGGGGCCCACCGCGAGTACAGTGCCCAGCCCACGGCCAGCGCGGCGCCCCCCATCGAGTATCCCCACAGCGGGTTCAGACCCGGTCCAGTGGAGGGGGCGCCGTCGTCGAAGACCTGCATGATCGCGACGCCGTCCAGGGGGATGAGCACGAGGCCGATCAGAGCCACCGTCTCGGCGGTCGCGACCAGGCGGCGGCGTACCAGCAGCCAGGGCGCGGCCAGGACCCCCAGCGTGAACACGCTGAGTATGAGTGCCCGCAGCGCCGGGACCTGCCAGCTCACCAGCGTGAACACGATGGCGGCGATCGACAGGAGCACACCGCCGAGCAGCAGCAACAGGTTCTGGACCGCCCGATGCGACAGATCCCGCCGCG
Source organism: Nonomuraea sp. NPDC049480 (assembly GCF_044465905.1). Lineage (NCBI taxonomy): Bacteria > Bacillati > Actinomycetota > Actinomycetes > Streptosporangiales > Streptosporangiaceae > Nonomuraea > Nonomuraea sp. NPDC049480. The sequence continues at coordinate 620,088 of NZ_JBITMD010000002.1, read as the reverse complement.
GCGCCCGCTTCCCACGGTCCGCCCGCCCGTCGGCGTCCTCGCGGCGGCGGACGTCCGTGCGCCCGCTGACGTGCGCCCGCTCGCCGGCGTCCGCACGCCCGTGGGGGGCCGTCGGCCTGCCGTCATCCGCTTCCTGGGCGGCCGATGCGATCTCGGTGGTGGTGTCGGTAGCGCCGGTGGGACTGGTGGTGCCGGTCGCGCCGTGTCCGCGGGTCGCGCTCTGTGCGCCCATCGCGGCCTGCGCGCCCGCCGTGGCGGAGACCGGGGTCGCCATCGGCCCGGCAGCCGCGCCCCCGGCAGCACCCGCAACGCCGGCGGTGGCGGTGGCGCGCATCGCGGCGAGGGCCTCGTCGCGGCGCCTCAGCAGGCCCGTACGGCGCTGCTCCAGCTGGGCGAGGGCGTCCACGGCGGCGAGGTAGGCGCTGGCGGCCGGCCCGCGCAGGAGCAGACGGCACGCGGGGCAGGTGACGGGCCGCGGGCTGAGCAGGGCGGCATCGCAACCGGGACAAGTCGTCCAGTCCATTGCAGTGAACCTCCCGAAGATCGGGTCGTCCACGACCTTGCCGCAACGAGTCACGATTTGTCTGGTAATCAGAAATGCCGCTTCACGGTCGTGACCAAAGCCCGCGACCGCGTCGGAGGGACGCCGAGGGTCAGAGACCGCGTTCCTGCTGGTCGAGGATGGCGACCGACACCGCGACCGCCCGCGCGGGATCCCCGGCCTCGATCGCCCGCAACAGCTCCTCGTGCGAGCTGTCCGGATCCAGCGCCGCCTGCTGCTGGTCCCGCACGCTGTCGCGCAGCGCGTCGCTCATGCTCCGGTACAGGTCGGCGAGCAGCACGTTGTGGGCGGCGTCGGCCACCAGCACGTGGAACTCCACATCCGCGTCCGCGAACCCGTCCAGGTCACCCGCCCGTCCCAGCGCGTCCCTGCGGGCCAGCGTCTCCCGCAGCGCCACCAGGTCCTCCTCGGTGCGCCGGCCGGCCGCCAGCCGGGCCGCCACGAGGTCGAGCCCGCGGCGTACGTCGATGATGTCCATGGCGGCCGCCGTGTCGAGCCGGCGGCGCAGCGCGATCTTGGACTCGTCGGTCGCGGTCACGTACGTGCCGTCGCCCTGCCGGGTGTGCAGCAGTCCCGCGTGGGCGAGGACCCGGACCGCCTCGCGTACGGACAGCCGGCTCATGCCCAGGCTCTGAGCGAGCTGGCTCTCAGAAGGGATCTTCGTGCCGACCGGCCACGCCCCTCGGGCGATCTCCCGGCGGAGCTCGTCGATGGCCGCGTCGACGAGCGAGGTCCGAGCGACGTTCCGCATGCATCCTCTTCTCATCCGGCTGGGGGATTCCCAGCCTAAGCGCTGGTCGAGGTCAGTTCGGCGGCGAGGCGTTCGATCGTGTCGCGGCCCTCCAGCGGGCGCAGCCAGGCGGCGGGGAGGGCAGCGGCGCCGTGCAGCGTGCCCAGGAGGTTGCCGCACACCGAGCCGGTCGAGTCGCTGTCCCCGGAGTGGTTGACCGACAGCAGCAGCGCCCGCTCGACGGACGGCTCGGCCAGCGCGCAGTACACGCCGATGGCCAGCGCCTCCTCGGCCACCCACGCGCCGCCCAGCGACTCCACGCGCTCGGGCGACGCAGGCCCGTCCATGGCGAGCGCCGCGCGCAGGGCCGCCGTGGTCTCCTCGTGCGCCGGGTAGCCGGCCAGCAGGTCCAGGGCGCGGCGCACGGCGGGCTCCAGCGCCTCGCCCGCCATCAGGTACGCGACGATCGCCGCGAAGGCCCCCGCGGCCAGGTACCCCGTGGGGTGCCCGTGGGTGATCTGAGCGCACGCCGCCGCCAGTTCGAACGCCTCCCGCGCCTCCCGCCGGACCAGTCCGAACGGGGCTGAGCGCATGACCGTGCCGCACCCCTTCGAGCCGGGGTTCACCGGACCGGGCTCGCCGAGTGAGGACGGCCCGGGGAAGCTCCGGTGCAGCCCCGAGAGGCAGGTGTTGCCGGGCGCCCGGCGGGAGTACAGCCAGCCCTCCTCTCGCAGCGGTCCCGTGCGGTGGGGGAGGCCGGCGGGCGGGGGAGCGTGGTGGTCCTGGGTGTCGAGCCAGCGCAGGTACGCCTGCCGGACCGACTCCACCACCGCTCCCGCCCCGGCAGCCGGTGATCCGCTTGCGTCATCGGCACGGACCAGGCCCTCGACGGTGAAGAGCGTCATCTGGGTGTCGTCCGTGATGAGGCCGGCTTTGCCGCGCCAATCCGTGACATATCCGGCTATGCCGTCCGCGCCATGATGCTTGCGGATCTCCCGCAGTGAAACGAACTCGATCGGTGCCCCGAGCGCGTCACCGATCGCGCCGCCGAGGAGACAGCCCCGTACTCGATCCTGAACATCCATAGTCGGATCTTGTCAGGTCCGGGGCCGTCTGAAAGATTGCGGTTTGTCCCGGACACCCTCACGGAGGTCACGCGTGCCACAATTACGCCCGGCCCTGGTCGCCGTCGCCCTCATCCTGGCGATCGCGACCCCAGCGCAGGCTGCCGCCGGACCTGCCATCACGATCGAGAACGGCCGTACGCAGCCGGTCTTCTCCTACGCGGACGCGATCCGCGAGCACGTGTACGTCGAGTCGACGGTCGACAGCGACCTGGACGGCAACCTCGACAAGGTACGCGTGGACATCATCCGGCCCAAGGAGTCCGGCCCCGGACTCAAGGTGCCGGTGATCATCGATGAGAGCCCGTACTACGACAATTCGGGCCGCGGCAACGAAGGCGAGCGAAAGGTCTACGACGCCGCCGGAAATGTCGTGAAATTCCCGCTGTTCTACGACAACTACTTCGTCCCCCGCGGCTACGCCGTCCTCAACGTCGACATGCTCGGCACCACCAGGTCCGAAGGTTGCCCCGACATCGGCGGCAAGGCCGACGTGCTGGGCGGCAAGGCCGTCATCGACTGGCTGAACGGCCGCGCCAAGGCGTACAAGGCCGACGGCAGCCCGGCCGTGGCCGACTGGACGACGGGCAAGTCCGCCATGATCGGCAAGTCGTACGACGGCACCCTGGCCAACGCCGTCGCCGCGACCGGCGTCGAGGGCCTGAAGACGATCGTGCCGATCTCGGCGATCAGCTCCTGGTACAAGTACCAGCGCAGCAACGGCGTCATCTACAACTACGACTACGCCTCCTGGCTGGCCAACTACGTCGACACCGACCCGGAGCCCAAGTGCCGGCCCGTCCGCGACAAGATGGACGCCGAGGACGGCGACGACACGGGGAACTACAACCCGTTCTGGGCCGAGCGCGACTACATCAAGGGCCTGCTCGGCGACGTCTCCAAGGTCAAGGCCAGCGTGTTCGTGATCCACACGGTCAACGACCTCAACGTCAAGCCGGACAACTTCTCCGTCTGGTGGAAGGCCCTGGCCGACCGGAACGTGCCGCGCAAGATCTGGGTCGGCCAGACCCAGCACGTGGACCCGTTCGACTTCGAGGGCCGCAGGGGCCTGTGGGTGGACACGCTGCACCGCTGGTTCGACCACTGGCTGCACGGCGTACGCAACGGGATCATGAGCGAGCCCCGCGCCGACGTCGAGACCGGCCCGGCGAAGTGGATCACCCAGCGCGACTGGCCGGCGCCGTTCGCGCTCAAGGCGTCGCTGCGGCCGGCGGCGGACGGCTCGCTCGGGCTCAAGCGCGCCGCGAAGGGCAGCACCGCGACCTTCACCGACGTGGCCATGAGCGAGACCGACATGGTGGCCGACGTCGGCACGGCCAACCCGGGACGGGTGGCGTTCACCACCGGCGCGCTCCCGCTCGACCTGCGCCTGTCCGGCACACCCACCGCCGACCTGCGGGTCAAGCTGGACAAGCCGACCTCCAACCTGACCGCCCTGCTCGTGGACTTCGGTGAGGACACGCGCGTCGACTGGCGTCGGAGCCAGGGCATCACCACGCTGGCCGAGGAGGACTGTCACGGCGAGAGCACCACGGCCGACGACGCCTGCTACAAGAAGGTCGTCACGAACGTGGCCACCCGCCCGCTGGAGATCGTCGCCCGTGGCTGGATCGACGTGCAGAACCGCAACTCGCTCAGCCAGGCCGCACCGCTGCCCGTGGGCACGTACGGCACGGTCAAGTGGCTGACGCTGCCGCAGGACTACACCTTCAGGAAGGGGCACAGGATCGGCCTGGTGATCGCGGGCACCGACTCGACCTACAGCAGGGAGACCGGAACCGGCGCCGCCGTCACCGTCGACCTGGCCGGGAGCAGCGTCGTCGTGCCGTTCGTACTGGGCACGCCGCTGGCCGGCATGCCGCAGGACAGGGCCAGGTTCCACGGTCCTGACCGGATCGAGCTGCCGCAGCCCGAGCCCGAGTTCCAGTTCTTCTAGAACGCCCGCGGCCCCGGGCTTTCCGAAGGTCCGAAGGGAGTCCGGGGCCTACCGGCAGTTGCTCCAGCGGACGCCGTCGGCGTCCAGAATCAGCCTGCCCCTGTCCCTGGCGACGGTCCAGGCCACCTTCAGTGTGAGGACCCCCTTCGCGGCGGTCGTGCCGCCGGTGCGGGCGCCGTCGCCGGTGGCCGTGCCGGCCCAGCGGACGACGATCTGACCGCGCCGCACGGTCGCCCGCGTGCCGCAGCCGGGCCGTGACACGGGCTCCCGCACCCGGAATCTCGTCCCCGACACGGCGATGCCGTCCGTGCCGGCGGCCGAGGTGATCTCGCAGCGTCCCGTGCACGACAGCGCGAACGACCCGGTGCGCCCCGAGCCCAGCCACACCGACGCCGGCGACAGCCGCGCCACCGGCGGCGGGGGCTTGGGCAGGTCCGCCTTCCTGGGCACGCTGGTCAGCCCGGACCGGGCGGCCGTCGTGACCTCGGCCACCCACCGGGAGGGCTCCTCCAGCAGCACGTTCGTCTGCGCGGCGGCCTTGGTGATCGTGGCCGGGTGCTCGCGGGCGTTGAGCATCGCCCACACCAGCCCGGCCGCCAGCAGGCCCACGCCCAGGATCAGCCCGAGCCTGGCCACCGTCCTGATCGGCGCCCCGGCCTCGGGATCGTCGTCGTCCGCCGCGGCGGCGCGATCGCGCCAGTACTCCTGCCACTGCGCGCCCTGCAACTCGGCCAGCTCGCTGCTGAGGTTGATCCCGCCGTACCGGATGATCGCGCCAGGGGGTTTGGCGGTTCCGTTGCTCTCGCCCTTGATCGCGGCGCTGTAGACGAGCTTGTCGCCGTGGACGCCGCCGCGGAAGGCCCGCGTGCGACTCGGCGGCGTGAACGGGTGCCGTCCGCGCACGGCCGGGGCGGCAGGGGGATGCTCCTGGTCGGCGGCGGCCGCGCCCGCCGCCGACCAGGGCTTTCCCGGCGTCGCCGTCGTGGGGTCGGCGACGGGGACGGGCGGCGTGGCGTCGGCGGCGGCCGGGGGGACTCCCGCGGATCCGGTCTCCACCAGCGTGCGGGCCTGCACAGGAAAGCCGTCCGCTCGCCAGAGAGGCCCTTCGCCGGGCAACGGCTGCGCCAGCGCCAGCCGGTTGGGAAGTGTGCCGGGCATCGTCGTGATCGGCAGGCGGCGCAGCAACGCCGCCGCCGACATCGCCCTGGGCGCGGCCCGGCAGGTCGCGCAGGACTGGATGTGACGGCCGATCCTGGCCCTGGCCCGCCGGCCGGGGGCCGCGACCCACTCCGCGATCCGTGCCGTCAGGTCGGAGCAGCCGTCCGCACCGACGCGCGCGGCCATGATGGCGGCGAACCACTCCTCCAGGCCGGCGGCGGCCTGGGTCACGATGGCCCGCACCTCGGCCGCGTCCAGCTCGAAGATCGCGGCGAGCTCGGCGTCGGCCAGGCCGTGCCGCACCGACAGGTCGAGCAGCTCCCGCTGCGGGCGGTCGAGGGACAGCAGGGCCTCGGGCAGCAGCTCCGACATGCGCCCGGGGCGCGACCAGGAGCCGATGCTGGCGGGCTTGGCCACGATCGCGCGGTGCGCTCGGGCCAGCGCGTACAGCCAGGGCCGGCGCAGGGCCGGATCCGGCGCGCGGTCGGCGTACAGGTGCGCCGTCAGCAGCGCGCCGGCGACCGCCTGCTCGGCGTCGCCCGCGGCGAGCTCGGTGCGGCAGTAGTCGTACAGGCGTGCCCCGTGCTTGTCGCACAGGTCGCGAATGGCCTGCCGCGCGTCGTCGGACAGGGTTCGCCACATCCGGCGTCACCTCCTCGAAGAGCTCACGTCTTTCCCGGCACGGTGGTGTCCAGCAGGGAGGCCTGGGCCAGGTACGCCCGGGTCGCGTCGGGGTCGCCGGCGATCGCCCGCAGCCCCGCCATGGCCGCGGCCAGCCTGGCGCTGTCGCGCTCGCGCACGCCGGCCAGCCGCGTCTCGCCGCGCGGGATCACCCGCTGCATCAGCACCGAGCGCCGCCGCCAGGCCCAGGCCTCCAGCGCCGCCGGGGGCGCGAAGCCGCCGATCACGGCCGCGATCACCTGGGCGGCCTCGGCCGCGTCGTGGATGCCCGCGTTCATGTTGAGCCCGCCGACCGTGGAGGTGAGGTGCGCGGCGTCGCCGACGAACATCACCCGCCCGCACCGGTACGAGGTCAGCACGCCCCTCGAGAGCGCGAACCGGTCCGCGCCCGTCACGTGGATCGGCTCGCTCGCGCCCGGCAGCGCCCTGCGGATCAGCAGCGACAGGTTCCCCGGGGACAGCGGCTCGTGCGAGTCGACCGGGATCTTGAAGATGATCCGCCAGTGGTCGGGCAGCCCGAGCAGGGTGCACGACTGCTGCACGTCCCGTACGTACGTCAGCGGCGCCAGGCTCGGCAGCAGCCGGTCCAGTGGCGAGTCGCTGAACACCCGCAGCGCCTGCGTCGGATAGCCGGACCTGGGGAACGGCAGCCCCAGCGAGCCGCGTACGGTGCTGTGCGCGCCGTCGGCGGCGATCATGTACCGGGCCCGCGTCCAGGTGTGGCCGACGCGGACCCGGATCCCTGTGCCGCCTTCGGCCACGCCGTCCACGCGGGTACCGAACCGCACGTCGACGTCCGGGTAGACGCTGAGCGCCGCGAGCAGCAGCGGGGTGAGCGCGCCCTGGTCGGCGTGGATCCTGAACGGATGCCTGGTCAGGCCGTCCAGCCGGTTCATCCCCATCTCGGCCAGCACGATCCCCGACCGGTCCCGCCACTGCACTCTGTCCACCACGCGGCCCTTGGCGACGAGCTGGGCGGCCACGCCGAGTTCGTCGAGCAGGTCGAGCGTGGCCGGATGGAAGGTGCAGGCGCGCGGCAGCCGGGGCAGCTCGCTCTCGCGCTCCAGGACGGTGACCGGGATTCCCGCCCTGGCCAGCGAGAGCGCCGCGGTCAGTCCCGCGGGGCCCGCTCCGACCACGATGACGCCGTTCATGCCCTGCCTCCCGTGTGCGCCACCCTCGGAGCCGCCATGGGGCGGTGATGGGGCACGCGGCTGAGCGTCACGTGCTGCCCGATGGCCCGCGACAGGGCCCACCAGGCCGTGCAGAGGTTGGAGGTGAGCAGCAGGCGGTCGTTGCCGGTGCTGAGCGGCGCCAGCACGGGCAGCGTGGGGATGCCGGTGCCGGTGAGCAGCAGCACCGCGTCCTCCGGCGGCTCGGCCAGCTCGACCTGGGCGATCAGCTCGGCCGGGGTGACGGCGTACGACGAGTAGCCGTCCTTGGCCCGTACCTGCACCACCTGGGTCACGGTCAGGCCGGTGGTCTTCCAGAAGCGCTCGGCCAGCTCCGTCAGCCACGGCTGGTACGGCGACACGAGCACGATGTCGGTCACCCCGACGTGCTCCATCGCCTCACGCGTGGCCAGCGTGGCCGAGGCGAACGGCACGCCCGTCGCGGCGCTCAGCCGGTCGCACTGGTCGCGGTCCTCGTCGGGGCCTAGCAGGTAGCGGGGCTCGCTGCAGGCCATGACCATCGCGTCCAGCGGCAGGCCGTCGAACGCGTACAGCATGACGGGCAGGTCGTCGTTGTAGCTCTCCAGCCGTTCTGCCAGGGATGTTCCGGGCCGTGCGGGGAAGCGGGCGACGTGCATGTCGGCCCGCGACCCGAGCAGACGGGTCAGCTCTGGCTCCGCCGACGGGTTCGCGGGCGCCACGATCACGCCCACCCTGCCGCGGCTCACCGAACCGGTGCGCATGGGTCTCCTCCTGCGAGGGGGAAGAAGGGCCGGGGCTCAGGAGGCGCGGTGCCGCAGCGCCTGGTCGATCTCGTTGACGGCCTGTACGGACACCTGCCGGATGCGGCGCAGCCGATGCACGGTACGCGCGGATCTGCCGTCGTCCCGGTCCTCGCCCCAGGACGGCGGCGGCGCGTCCGGCCGTATGCCGCGCGCGTGCACTTCGTGTGGTTGCGACCTGCGCATCTCGTCGGCGAGCATGTTCGCTCCTGTCTATCGCGGGTTGACGACTCGGGAGTCGCTTGCGTAGGAGCGGGCCTCGGCCGTGCTCCGTACGTGGTCGAGAGGTGTGCGCGGCGCGGCGAGGAGCCGGCGGAGCATCGCCGGCTCCTCTGCCACCGCGCGTTGAGATCGATATCCGGTCTCACGGCCCGACGCCCCGGCGACCCGCACCAGCGCCGTGGCGGCGAGCAATACGGCGGCCATCAGGACGGCCACCAGCACGGAGGCGTGCCCGGGCACCGGCAGGAACAGCCGGTCGATCAGCACCGTGGCGCCCGTCACGCCGATCGCCCCACCCAGCACCACCCCCGTGCCGGTGGCTCCGAAGGCGTCCGCCGGTTCCGGCGAACGCGAAGAAAACCAGCCCCAGGCGCTACCCCTTGAGACGGCCAGCACGCCAGCCGCTACCGCGCTGGCCGACAGCACCGCGCCGACTAGGTCGGGCACGTGCCGCACGGTGCCGTGGGGGTGGGGAAGCGCCGGGGCCGGCGTCAAGAGCGCCGCCGTCGGTCCCGCACAGGGGACGGGCGGCGCGGCCGGTCGGGCCCGGTGTTCGCGAACGAGGGCCGGCGTCATCGCGCCGTCCCCGCGCTCATGGCCAGGTTGGGCACGCTGACGCAGACCATCCGCTCCGTCAGCCCGGCCTCCTGTCCTGAAGCGTGCTCGCCACGCACGCGCGGCCGGGCCGGCACCGCACCACCGGCGACCGTGCGCGCGACCTTCGAGGCGAGCACCAGGTGCTCGCCGCAGCGACGACTCACCTTGGCCTCCAGCCCGGCCACCTGGGCGAGCCGGAGCCTCAGCGGCTCCAGTGACGACCTGCGTTCGAGGCCGTCGAGGTCGGCCAGCCGCGCGGGCCAGCGCAACGCGTCGCTGCAGCGGTCCTCCACCTCGGCTGGAAGATCCTCCACCGGGAATCCCCGGTGGCACAGCCGAGTGGCGATCATGACGGCCATGAAGGCCGTCTTGTCGAAGTCGGCCAGCCGCCCCAAGAGGGCCGCCCTCAGCATCCTGACGCGGTGGGTCAGGCAGACCGAGCTCCACCCGAGCAACAGCAGCCGGTCGGGGCCCGTCTCCGTGTGCCAGCCGGCCAGCCGCAGCTCGCGGGCCATCCGGTGGTGGAAACGCCAACGGTGACGAGGGCTGTCCAGCCAGACCTGGACGCCGCCGAGGGGCAGGCTCGCGACGTGGACGTCCGGCCCGGCCACGGGCCCGGCCACCCGCGCGCAGATGCGCTGGACGACCTGCTCCTGCCCGGGAGAGACCGGATCGTCGCCGAACCAGGAACCGCCCGCTGAATCCATGGTCACGTCCGGCCACCTCCTCGCGGGAAACTCTCCAGAACCCCGTAGCTGTTAAGCCACAGTTACCACGTGGTCTGATACTCCGCTCTTGGTGGGGACTATGTCAACTCACAGTTTCCGCATATGTTGATAGCTGTCCGCGGGGCAGAGGTTGCCCGCATGGCAGGGGACAGTGGGGCCCGCGTCCCTTACGCTGGAAAAGTTCACGGGCGGTAGGAGGTGTGCCGTGGCGAACTTCGCCGAGCGGCTCGATCTCGCGCTGACCAAGCGCGGTTTCACCGGCGCGCAGGTGGCCTCCGCCCTGACGGAGGCCGGCATACCGATCACCCGTGCCTACGTCAGCCAGCTGCGCACGGGCAAGCAGACCAACCCGACGCTCCAGGTGCTCCGCGCCCTGGCCTCCTGCTTGCAGGTGAGCGTCGGCTGGCTGGTCGGCGACGACTACCTGGAGTCGGGCTCCGCCGAGGACCTGCAGCTGCGGGCGGCCACCATCGGCCTGTCCGCCTCAGGACTGTCGGAAAACTCCCTGACCGTGCTGCGCGGCGTGGTCGAGCTCGCCCGCAAGGCCGAGGGCCTGCCCGACGAGCCCGAGCAAAGCGAGAGGACACCGCACATCCCCGACGCCGCCGCGCCGCTGAGCGGGCCGCAGCGCCGGGCGCTCGGCCGGCGGCTGCACGGCCTGCGCCTGGCCGCGCAGCTGTCCGAGGAGCAGGTCGAGACCGCGATCGGCAGGGGCGCGGCCGCGATCCCCGCCATCGAGGAGGGCCGCATCGCCCCGGCGCCGATCACCGTCGAGCGCCTGCTCACCCTCTACGGCGTCGCCTCGCCGCCGATCCGCGAATACGTGCTGTCCCTGGCCAGGGGGGAGCGCGAGGCCGCCTGGTACGACGCGCAGTCCATCCCCGTCTGGCTGGCCACCACCTACGCGCTGGAGCAGCGGGCCACGCTGATCCGCACCTTCCATACCCAGTTCGTCCCGCCGCTGCTGCAGACCGAGGAGTACGCCAGGGCCGCGATCACCGTGGCCGGCCCCGTCACCCTCGGGCAGGCGACGGTCGAGGAGGCGCTGGCCCTCGTGCTGGCCAGGCAGGAGGCCCTGAGCCGGGACAGCGGGATCGTGGTGTGGGCGGTGATCGACGAGAGCGTGCTGACCCGCTCGATCGTCGGGCGGCACGTCCAGCTGCGCCAGCTCGAGATGCTGATGGATCAGGCCAAGCGGCCCAACGTCTCGCTGCACGTGGTGCCGATGGACGACCCCGCCTACGTGCCGCGCACCGGCCCCTTCACGCTCTGGCGCTTCGCCGAGGCCTTCGAGCCCGACATCGCCTGCGCGCACGGCATCGAGCAGGACGAGCTGATCACCGACACCGCCGCGGTGGAGGCGTACCACCAGGCGTTCACCAAGCTGTCGGTGACGACCACCACCCGCGAGGAGACCGTCGAGATGCTGAATTGCCATCTCGAAAGGCTCTCGCGTTCGCTGGGAAAGTGATCTCTTTCCCGCATAAATGATCGTTTATGCATGGGTGTGGGTTACGCAGATATACCCAAAACTAATGGCTTTTCGTGTTGTGTTCTCGCGAGTGGCGAGGATCATATGGTCTGGGTCATCGAGTGGGGTCCGAAAGGATCATCTTTTCCCGAGATAGTGGGCGAGGGGAAAGGGGCAACACTCAATGCGTCAGCGTGCCATCCGAAACCTGGCGAAGCTGGAGATGACCCAAGCAAGTGTCACCCGGATTCTCGACGCCGCGGCGGGTGGAAAGAACAATTTCGTAGCGGACAGGGACGCGGTGCGCCGCTACGACCAGGCCGCGCCCATCGCCACGACGGCCGCACGGGCCGTGCTCCAATATTTATGCCGTGTGGTTCGTCACCTGGCGACCGAGGGCGTGGATCAGTTCGTGATCGTCGGCAGTGGCGTCCCCAGCGGCCTGCCCGCGGGCAGGCAGTTGCACGACGTTGCGCGTGATGCCCTGGGAGCCTCGGCCCCCCGGGTGGTCTACGTGGAGAGCGACCCCATGGTGCTGGCCGGGGCGCGGGCGACCATCGAGCCCGTCACCGACCTCGTCCGCGTTGTAGAGGGCGACGTGCGCGAGATCGATGACATTCTCGATGACAGGGTCGTCCAGACGTTCCTGGACTGGGACCGGCCCATGGCCGTTCTGCTGCTGTCGACGCACAGCATGAACGATGACGAGTATGTCCATTACGTGATCAAGCGGATCAGGCAGGCAGTGCCGGAAGGCAGTTATCTGTCGTTGCTGCAGACCACGTTCGACGCCATTCCTCCGGAGCTGCTGCCGGCCATTCACGACCTGCTGGCGATGACGCTGCCCGGACACGCGATTCGCACCCGGGAGGAGGTTGAGGCGTTGCTCGAGGGTCTGGTGCTGGTCGATCCGGGATTGGTGTGGGTCCCGGAATGGCGGCCGAACGGCCACGACACCGCCTGCCGTGAAGAACCGGGTTCATCCGGCAATTACGGCGCCGTGGCCTGCATCCCGTGAATCAGATCAGGTCGCGACCGAGGGTCCGGCCGGCTCCGTGGCCGGACCCTCGGCCGGCTCGACGCCGAACGCGATCACCGCCGGCACGAGGGGAATCGCCCCCCGCGGCGCCGTGGTGGCGAAGAAGGGCTTGGATCAGTCCCACCAGAACGACCACGCGTGTCCGCCGATGATCTGCTCGGCGTACCCCTGGAGATCCCCGGGACCCTGGACGACATTGTCCGGGCAGAACGCCCAGTGCTCGGCCGCCACGTGCAGGGCGTGCTCAGGATCGACCGGCGGCGCGGCCACGCTCAGGTCCAGCGTGTTGAAGCCGACGCTCACCACCCGCGCCCCGAACCGGTCCTCCCAGCTGCGCACCACGGCCGCCATCGGCACCATCCAGTCGTTGTGGTGCAGCGCGCCCTGCCAGCCCATGGCCGCGAGCGCGTCCGCGCCCCTCGCGGCGACGACCAGGCCGAGCGGCATGCCCTTGGCGGCCAGCTGGCCGGCGTACCAGTCGGCGACCGCCTCCGGGTCGGCCTTCAGCACGCCCGGCGGCGCCGGACCCGGGCAGATCGCGCCGTACGGCTCCAGCTCGTCCAGCGCGTCCGGTGGCATCTGCGCCACCCACTCCTGCCACACCTCGGTCATGAATCCCTCGACGGTGAAATGGTCGATCTGGCGGGGATCGTCCGGGACGACCTGCCCGACCGCCCAGGGCTGCGCCGACTCGTCCAGCAGCAGCGGCCACAGCCCGCTGTGCGGGTGCCACTCGCGCAGCCGCGCCCAATCCTCGGCGGTCACGGGACCGTCGCTCATCCAGAACGCCGGCCTGGCCGCCTCTCCCTGCCGGGTGTAGCCGGGATCAGGCCAGACCACGCCACCGGGGGGCAGGGTTCCGGGCAGCATCCGCCCCCTGCCGCCGTCGGGGAACAGCTGGCACAGCTCACGTGGCAGCCGGTGATCGTTCATGCCCTACCGTTCCGATACCGAATCCTGTCTCGGAGATGGTAGTGCCGCTGGTCGCCCCGGCACCTTCAGCGGTACGCGAAATGCCGGGTGCTGCCACAATGAGGGACTGTGATCTCTTATGCCGCGGTTCTGTCCGACCTCGACGGCGTCCTGCGCCACTTCGACCACGCCGCCCAGGCCGACATCGAGGCCCGCTACGGCCTGCCGCTGATGAAGACGGCCTTCGACCCGGAGCTGATCACGCCTCCCACGCTCGGACTGGCCACCGAGGCGCAGTGGGCGGAGTCGATCGTCGTCGCGCTCGGCGGGGACGAGCGGGCGCGCCAGGCCGTCGCCGAGTTCATCGAGGTGCGGTTCTGGGTGGACGAGGAGGTCAAGGCGCTGCTGGCCAGGGCGCAGGAGCACGTCCCGGTGATCCTCGTGACCAACGCCATGGACACGGTGGAGCAGCACCTGGACCGGCTGGGGCTCACGTACTTCGCCGACGACCTGGTCAGCAGCGCCAGGGTGGGCGTGGCCAAGCCCGACCGGCGGATCTACGAGATCGCCGCCGAGCGTGCCGGGGTCCCGCCGGAGCGCTGCCTGTTCGTCGACGACCGGCTCCCGAACGTGGAGGCCGCCAGGGCCCTCGGCATGACCGGCGTCCACTACCGCACGATCGAGGACCTGGCGGCCGTGCTCGCCTAACCAGTCGCCATGTCGAAGAACGCCCGCTCCAGCTCGACGGCCCTGCGGAACACGCCCAGCACCTCGTGCCGCCGCGCCTCGTCCAGCCCCACGCCCAGCCGGTCCAGCTCGCCGCGCAGGAACGCGACCCAGCCGCGGAAATCCGCGCCCTCGTGCAGCTCGATCCACTCCCGGTGCACGAAGCTCTCCGGAAGCGGCTCCTGGGCCCGTGACGCCCAGCCGAGGTAACACCACTCGGCCACGCACAGCACCGCGGCGATCAGCAGGTAGTCCTGCCGGGCCCGCACCTCGTCCATGAGCTGCCGGAACGCGACGGTCACCGGCTCCAGCGGCACGTCCGTCCGCCCGCCCAGCTCCGCCAGGGCCCGGTGGAAATAGGTCTTCTCCTCGGTGGTCGCCACCTGTCCGAGGAACTTCCCGTACGGCACCCGCGCCTCGAACGTGTCGGCGCTCGCCACGGCCGCCCCGAGCAGTGCCGTGAAGGAGTCCACGAACTGGAAGTCCTGCTCCAGGTAGCGCCTCATATCGTCGCCGGCCGTCGTACCCGTCGTGATCGCCATGGCGAACGGGTGCGTCACGACCGCCGTCCACTCCGGCTCGCACTGTTCGCGGAGCCACTCGCTGAAGGATCGCTCAGTCACGCAGTGATTTGTTTCCGGCGCGGCTCGCGCCAACCGCGCCGGAAACGTCGGGGACCGCCGCCCCCTGCCTGCTGTCGGCGAGCTGCGCTCCTCGCCAGACCGGGGGCGGCGGCGCGAGAGCGCCTGACTAATACCCGCCGTACGGATTCTGGGAGGACGACGAGGTAGCAGGGGCGCTCGACTGGTGGCCGGACGGGTGGCTCCGTGTCGGCGTGGGGGACGGGGAGGAGCTCGGGGCGGTTCCCGTGGGCTTGATGCCCTGCGGGGCGATGATGCCGATCAGCCCGTGCTTGGTGCCGTCGATGCCGGCGGAGAACCACAGGGACTTCTCGCCGCCGACGGCCGCGGTGCCCAGCTCCAGGTCCCACAGGCCGGGCAGCACGATGGGCTTGCCGTTGCCGTCGCGCAGCGCGCCCAGGTGACGCCTGTTCTTGTACGCGTGCACGGTGCCGTCGCCGAAGTTGCCGACCAGCAGCGCGCCGCGGTACTGGCTCCAGCCCTCCGGCGCGGCCGTGATGCCCCAGGGGGCGTTGAGCCCGACCCTGGAGATGCGGCCGGTGAGGCGTCCGGCGGCGTTGAAGCGGCTCACGAAGCCCTTGCCGTTGCCGAAGACCGGCTTGCCGGTGGAGGGGTCGCGCAGCGCGTAGGAGACCCAGATGCTGCCGTTGGCGACCGCGACGTTGTACGCGTGGTAGTTGTCCGGCAGGTCAGGGTCCTGGAACTGCGAGCGGGACAGCCGGATGCGCCGGAAGTCCTCGTCGAAGGCATGGATGCGGCCGCTGGCGAAGTCGGCGGCCAGGAGGAAGGCCTCGTCGTCCTCGGTCTGGACGAGCTCCAGGCCCTTGTAGTCGGCACCGCGCGTGAACGCCGCTATGATCGCGTTCTTCGGGTCCACCTCGGCGTTCCAGCCGGTGATGGCGCCGCTGGGGCTGGAGAAGATGAACGTGGCCGGCTTGCCCTTCACGGTGAAGCCTTCGCCGGGGTTGTGCACCTGGCCGGTAGGGGCTCCACCGGGGATCCACACCTCAATCTGCTCCTTCTTGCCCGCGCCGGAGTAGACGGTGGCGGTGCCCGTGCCGGTGTTGGACACCCACAGAGTCTTGCCCATGGCCAGGCCCCACGGGTTGACGACCTTGGGGTCGGTGACCTGGGCTTTGCCCTGAACATCCGACACAAGGTTGTGTACGTCGAACTCAATCCTGGTGGTGGCGTGTGCGGGAGTGGTGAGAGTCGCTCCCAAGACGACCGCAACAGCGCAGAGTGTGATGATGCGTGGCCGCATCCGTTGCCTCCTAATTAGCGCTTGTGACGCGAGATACGCGGAGGGCGGGAGGCCGGTTCAGCCGGTGCCGGAAATATGGGTAGGTGTGTTTCTCCGACGCTGTCGCAAACGGGGGTGCGTTTCTTGGTGACGCGCCGGTTGGCGTAGGCTCCTGCGACCTGGGCAATGGCATGCAGGGCCGCCTGCGCGCCCGATCGCATACCGTTTCCCCACTGCTCGCGAAAGGAGGGTGGCGCTTCCACCGGCCCTGAACGACCAGGGCTCCGCGCCACAATTCAGATGAACGTCTTGGGCATCGACATCGGCGGCTCGGGAATCAAGGGCGCACCCGTGGACACCGAGGCTGGGCGACTGATCGAGGAGCGCCTGCGCGTCCCCACGCCTCAACCGTCCGGCCCCGGCGAGGTGGCTGAGGCGGTAGCCGAGATCGTCGAGCATTTCGGCTGGACCGGCCCGGTCGGGGTCACCTTCCCCGGTGTGGTCGTGAACGGCGTTGTGCGGTCGGCGGCCAACGTGGACCGATCCTGGATCGGCGAGGACGCGGCCGCGTTGTTCGGCGGCGCGAGCGTGCTCAACGACGCCGACGCGGCCGGGGTCGCCGAGATGACCTTCGGCTGCGGGCGTGAGGAGCGGGGGACCGTGCTCGTGCTGACGTTCGGGACGGGGATCGGCAGCGCGTTGTTCGCGGACGGGACGCTGGTGCCCAACACCGAGCTGGGGCACCTGGAGCTCCACGGCAAGGACGCCGAGCACCGGGCCTCGGCGCGCGCCCGCGAGGAGCACGAGCTGAGCTGGGACCAGTGGGCCGAGCGGGTGCAGGAGTACCTTGAGCACGTCGAGATGCTCTTCTCTCCGTCGCTGATCGTGATCGGCGGGGGAGCGAGCAAGAAGGCCGACAAGTTCCTGCCGCACATCACGATCCGTACGCCCGTGGTTCCCGCCGCCCTCCAGAACGAGGCCGGCATCATCGGCGCCGCCCTCGCCGCCCGTCCCTGACCCCGCCCGCTACCTGGGCCGCACGGCCTTCGCCACGTGGCCCCGGACTCCGCCAGGGCCACGCCCGCCCCGCCGCCGGCGCGTTATTGGGATGCGCGGGAGGCGGCGGTGGGGCACCATGGGCCGTTGGCTCCGGCGAAGCGGAGCTCAAATATCCTGAAAGCAGTATGGGAACGTCTTCGTTGTCCTCTCCACTCGCCGACCTCCAGTCCCGCCTGCCCGAGCTCATGCCGCGCGACCAGCGGCGGCTGCGGCGCAGGCTCGACGGCATGCGCCGGGTGCGGTCCCACGACACCCGGGACAAGATCGTCGCAGAGATCCTCGCCGATGTTGAGCGGGCCGAGCAGCGACTGGTACGGCGCCGCGAAGCCGTACCAGTAGTGAAATATCCGGAAAACCTACCGGTCTCGCAGCGCAAGGACGACATCCTCGCGGCCATCCGCGACCACCAGGTCGTGATCATCGCCGGCGAGACGGGCTCGGGCAAGACCACTCAGATCCCCAAGATCTGCCTGGAGCTGGGCCGCGGCGTACGCGGCCTGATCGGCCACACCCAGCCCCGTCGCATCGCCGCCCGCACGGTCGCCGAGCGCATCGCCGAGGAGCTCGGCACCGAGCTGGGCGAGGTGGTGGGCTACAAGGTCCGCTTCACCGACCAGGCGAGCGACCGCACCCTGGTCAAGCTGATGACCGACGGCATCCTGCTGGCCGAGTTGCAGAACGACCGGATGCTCGACCAGTACGACACGCTGATCATCGACGAGGCCCACGAGCGCAGCCTCAACATCGACTTCATCCTCGGCTATCTGAAACAGCTCCTCCCCAAACGCCCCGACCTCAAGGTCGTCATCACCAGCGCCACGATCGACCCCGAGCGGTTCTCCCGCCACTTCGGCGACGCGCCGATCGTCGAGGTCTCCGGCCGCACCTACCCCGTCGAGGTCCGCTACCGGCCGATGGAGGAGGACGACGACCAGACGCAGGGCATCGTCAACGCCTGCCGTGAGCTCGTCACCGAAGGCCCCGGCGACATCCTGGTCTTCCTGTCCGGCGAGCGGGAGATCCGCGACGCCGCCGACGCGCTGGCCAAGGCCGAGTTCCGCAACACCGAGATCCTCCCGCTCTACGCCCGGCTCAGCGCCGCCGAGCAGCACCGCGTCTTCCAGCGCCACACCGGCCGCCGCGTCGTCCTGGCCACCAACGTCGCCGAGACGTCGCTCACGGTCCCGGGCATCAAATACGTCGTCGACCCCGGCTTCGCCCGCATCTCCCGCTACAGCCACCGCACCAAGGTGCAGCGCCTGCCGATCGAGGCCATCTCGCAGGCCAGCGCCAACCAGCGCAAGGGCCGCTCGGGGCGCACCTCGGACGGCGTCTGCATCCGGCTGTACGAGGAGGAGGACTTCCTCAACCGGCCGGAGTTCACCGACCCGGAGATCCTGCGGACCAACCTCGCGTCCGTCATCCTGCAGATGACCTCCATCGGGCTCGGCGACATCGAGGCGTTCCCGTTCGTCGAGCCGCCGGACCGCCGCCAGGTCAAGGACGGCGTCAACCTGCTCCACGAGCTGGGCGCGTTCGACGCCCTCGGCAAGCTCACCCCCATCGGCCGCAAGCTGGCCAATCTCCCCGTGGACCCCCGGCTGGGACGCATGGTGCTGGAGGCCGAGAAGAACGGCTGCCTGCGCGAGGTCATGGTGATCGCCGCCGCCCTGTCCATCCAGGACCCGCGTGAGCGGCCCGCGGACAAGCAGCAGCAGGCCGACGAGAAGCACCGCCGCTTCGCCGACCCCGAGTCGGACTTCATGGCCTACCTCAACCTGTGGAACTACCTGCGCGACAAGCAGAAGGAGCTGTCCTCCAGCGCGTTCAGGAGGCTCTGCAAGGCCGAATTCCTCAACTACCTGCGCGTCCGCGAGTGGCAGGACATCTACAGCCAGCTCCGCCAGTCGCTCGGCGCCCAGCCCAACAGCGCGCCCGCCGACCCGCACCACGTGCACGCGTCCCTGCTCGTCGGTCTCCTGTCGCACATCGGCGTCAAGGACGTCGTGGAGAAGCGCGGCCAGGACGGCCGCCGCCCGATCCAGGAGTACGTCGGCGCCCGCAACGCCCGCTTCGCCATCTTCCCCGGCTCCACGCTGGCCAAGAAGCAGCCGCAGTGGGTCATGTCGGCCGAGCTGGTCGAGACCTCCCGCCTCTGGGCCCGCGTCAACGCCAAGATCGAGCCCGACTGGGTCGAGCCCCTCGCCCAGCACCTGATCAAGCGCACCTACTCCGAGCCCCACTGGGAGAAGAACCAGGGCGCGGTGATCGCCCTGGAGAAGGTCACGCTGTACGGCGTGCCGCTCGTGGTCGGCCGCAAGGTCAACTACGGCCGCATCGATCCCGACCTGTCGCGCGAGCTGTTCATCAGGCATGCCCTGGTCGAGGGCGACTGGGACACCCACCACCGCTTCCTCAAGGACAACCGCAGGCTCCTGGAGGAGGTCGAGGAGCTGGAGAACCGCGCCCGCCGCCGCGACATCCTGGTCGACGACGAGGCACTGTTCGACTTCTACGACCAGCGTGTCCCAGCCGACGTGGTCTCCGCCCGCCACTTCGACTCCTGGTGGAAGCAGGTCAGGCAGGAGCAGCCGGACCTGCTGACGTTCTCGCCGGAGATGCTGGTCAACGAGGGCGCGGACATCAGCTCCCGCGACTACCCGGACACGTGGAAGCAGCTCGGCCAGCGGATGAAGCTGACCTACCAGTTCGAGCCGGGCGCGGACGCCGACGGCGTGACCGTGCACGTGCCGCTCCAGGTGCTCAACCAGGTCAGCGCCGACGGCTTCGACTGGCAGATCCCGGGCCTGCGCGAGGAGCTGATCACCGCGCTGATCCGCTCGCTGCCGAAGAACCTGCGCCGTAACTTCGTGCCCGCCCCCAACTACGCCAAGCAGGTGCTGGCCGGGGTCGAGCAGGGCGGGGAGCCGCTGCTGGCGGCCGTGGAGCGCGAGCTGCTGCGGCTCACCGGCGTACGCGTGCCGCGTGACGCCTGGCAGTTCGACCAGGTGCCGGACCACCTGCGGATCACGTACCGGATCATCGACGAGCGCAAGCGCACGGTGGCCGAGGACAAGGACCTCGACGCGCTCAAGCGCCGCCTGGCCCCGCGCCTGCGCCAGACGCTGTCACAGGCCGGCGATGACCTGGAGCAGACGGGCCTGCACACGTGGAGCTTCGGCCGGTTGCCGAAGGTCTTCGAGCAGGGCCGGATGAAGGGCTATCCGGCTCTGGTGGACGCGGGCGACTCGGTCTCGATCAAGATTTTCGAGACGGAGGCCGAGCAGCGCCGCTCCCACTGGCCCGGCGTACGCCGCCTGCTGCTCCTCAACGTCACCAACCCCGCCAAGTCACTGCTCGGCGGCCTGTCCAACCAGGCCAAGCTGGCGTTGTCCCGCAGCCCGCACGGCGGGGCGGTGGCACTGTTCGACGACGTGGTCAACGCGGCCGTGGACAAGCTCATGCTCGACGCCGGCGGAGAGGCCTGGGAACCGGTCGCCTTCGACCGCCTCTACCAGCACGTACGGGCCAACCTGCACGACGCGGCGAGGGACGTGCTGGCGAAGGTGGAGCAGATCCTCGCGGTCTGGCACGAGGCGAACGTCCGCCTGGACGCCCTTCGCTCGAGCGCCGCCACGGACGACATCCGCGATCAACTGAGCAGACTGGTCTACAAGGGCTTCGTCACGGGCACCGGCTACCGCCGCCTATCGGACATCCTGCGCTACATCCGGGCCATCGACCGCCGCCTGACCAAGCTTCCCGAGGAGCCGTGGCGGGACCAGGAGTGGATGGACCGGGTGCACAAGGTCGAGGACGACTACCACGACGTGCTGGAGAAGCTGCATCCGGCGCGGCGCGGGGATCCCGACGTGGTGGAGATCCAGTGGATGATCGAGGAGCTGAGAGTGAGCTTCTTCGCCCAGACGCTGGGGACACCGACGCCTGTTTCGGAGAAGCGGATCGCGAAGGCGATGGAGAGGCTCACACCATGAAGATGGAGGTGTCGAGCTCGAAGTCGACGGGGTCGGGCAGATAGAGCGGCTTTCCCAGGGGCACGGTGAAGATCGTGTCGTATATGTCCTTTTTGATGTCGCTGTGCACGGTGGCCGACGGCTCTTTCGCCAGAGGGTCGATCAGCAAGTAGACGGGCACCTGCCCCAAGGCGTAGAGGCGCACCTTGTCCTCACGATCAATGCGGACGCTGCTGGGCGAGACCACCTCGGCGACCATGATCACTCCGGACGACAGCAACTCTCCCGCTCCCCAGCGATGGCAGTCGGGAGGCGTCAGGACGTAGTCCGGCACAAACGAGTCTCGGGGGCCTTGGATGCAAACGTTGAGGCCGCCGGGCGCTCCCCTCCATCCTCGTTCGATGCTCAACGGAAGTAGAGCGTTGTGCAGGTCCACGGCCATCCAGGTGTGCTCCGGATTGCCCATAGGGCTCACGATCAGTTTCCCTTCGATGACCTCAACCCGGAAACCGGGGAGGGGGGGTAGGGCATCGAACAGCTCTCTTACGGTTCGTGGCATGCGCGTGCTGGGCTTCTCCGGCTTGGCCGTCGGAGGTTCGATCGCCGTGGCTACCATCGAATCTGTCCCTTCGTGTTCGAACGGGCACGCTAAGTATTCCATCTCCTGCGGGCCCGCGCCACGGACTTACGCGGGCACGGCCACCACATCCCGCTCGTAGCGGCGATGCCCCGCCACCGTCTCCGCGAACGGTCCTTCGCGTCGCGCTCGGGTGGCATGGAAAAATCCCCTTGTAGCCTTTTGTGGGGCTTTCGCCTAGTGCCCGGGTGAATGGGCTGCAACAGGGTCGAGCAGGGGGATTGATGATCAAGGCTGTGGTGTTCGACGTCGGGGAGACGCTGATCGACGAGACGCGCATCTGGTCGCGCTGGGCTGAACGGCTGGGCGTGAGCGACTTCGTGCTGATGGGCGCGCTCGGCGGCATGGCCGCCCTGGACCGCCCGCACGCGGAGGCGTTCGAGCTCGTCCGGCCCGGATTCGACCTGGACGCGGAGGAGGCCGCCTGGGAGCGCGACGACCCCGGCGGCCTGCGTAATCACTTCGATGCCGACGACCTCTACCCGGACGTCCGCGAGGCGCTGGGCGCGCTGCGCGCGGCCGGATTCCAGGTGATCATCGCGGGCAACCAGCCGAGGCGCGCCTACGACGCGCTGGTGGCGATGGACCTGCCGGCCGACTCCGTGCACACCTCCGACGGGTGGGGCGTGTCCAAGCCCCAGCGGGAGTTCTTCGCCAAGGTGGCCGCGGTCGCGGGGCGGGAGCCCGGCGAGATCCTTTACGTGGGCGACCGGCTCGACAACGACGTGCTGCCGGCGGGCCGGGCGGGCATGCGTACGGCGCTGCTGCGCCGCGGCCCGTGGGGCTACCTGCACGCCGCGCGGCCGGAGGCGGCGGCCGCCGACACGATCGTCGACGACCTGCACGCCGTTCTGCCCGCCGCGCGGCGGCTCACCTGAGGTCCTCGCCGGGATCGATGCGGACCGCCCGCTCCTCGGCCGAGAGGTCGTCGGAGTCGCCGCCCCAGTCGGAGCCGATCTCCTCGTCCTCGACGTCCGGCTCCAGCCCTTCGTCGGGCTGGGTCAGCCGGTGCCTGGGCCGGGGCTCGTGCAGCCGTTCGCGGGCCTCCCGCCGCAGCCGCTCGTCGAGCGTGTCCCTGCGCCGCGGGTCGTTCTCGACGACCTCATGGTGCAGTCCGAGGTCTTCGGTCCACTCTCTGACCTCGATGTCCTGCTCATCGCTCAAGCCGTACCGGTCCGGAGGTTTTTCGGTCATACGCGTCCCCTACCCAGGGAGCGGCCCGGAATCCTATGACTTGGCGTGCCTCAGGGCCTCGGCCAACTCCTCCTTGCCCATGTGGGACCGGCCGGGGATGTCGGCCTTCTGCGCCTTCTCGTACAGCTCGGCCTTCGACGGGGCGGCCTGCTTGGGGACGCTGAGCGCCTTCAGCTCCTGCGCCCTGCGCTCCTGGAACGCCTTGCCGAGCTCCTTGAGACCCTTGTCGCCGGCCGACTTGGCCAGGGCGGGAAGGATCTTGCTCTCCTCCTCTTCGACGTGGTGCTTGACGGACCGCTCGAGCTCCTCCAGCGTCTTGCGGAACTCCGGAGTCCCCGGCCTGGCGCGGACGAGCGAGTCGAGCAGGACCTCGGCCTGCTTGTGTTCCTCGACGCTGTGGTGCGCGTCGATGCCGGGATAGACCCGGTCCTCCTCGGCGCGCGCGTGCGCGATCAGGAGGGCGTGCAGCTCGGCCACGGTGGCCTTCGGGTCGCCCTCCTGCTTCTTGAGCCGCTCGAAGAGGGACTCGACGGTCCTGTGGTCATTTGTGATCAAGGTGATGACGTCGGTTGCCATGGGACCGCCGCTACCCGATGATGCGCGGGTCATTCCAGCTCACGGAGCCTCGCCCGGGCCTGCTTCAGCTGCTCGCGGACCTCGGCGAGCTCCTGCTCCAACTCGAGGATGCGGCGGATCGCGATGAGCGTCATGCCCTCGTCCGCCATCCGCGTGACATGCTGGACGATCATGATGTCACGCCGGGAGTAGCGCCGCTGGCCGCCGCTCGACCTGCTCGGGCTGATGACGTCGTGCTGGTCCAGCCTTCTCAGGTAAGCCTGCTGGACCTGGAGCATCTCCGCCACCTGCCCGAGGGAGTAGAGAGGGGCGTGCTCGTCGTCGAAGGGCAGATCGGCCATCATGAGCTCCCCATGGTAACGGGGGCGGGACAGGAGCCCCGCCCCCGTCACCGCGCCGGTCAGGCCCTGATGGCCTTGCTCTCGCCTCGCGAGATCTCCACCTTCCGCGGCTTGGCACGCTCCAGCACCGGGATGCGGACGGTCAGCACGCCGTTGGCGTAGCCCGCGTCGATCTTGTCGCTGTCGAGGTGCTCGGAGAGGTAGACGCGCCGGGTGAAGGAGCCCATAGGGCGCTCCCGTACGAACAGCCGCTCGTTCTCCGCGATCTCCTCTTCGCGACGTGCGGTGACACTGAGGACGCCGCGGTCGACCGTCACCTCGATGGAGTCGGGGTCGATGCCGGGCAGGTCGAAGCGCAGCAGCACGTCGTCGTCGCGGCGCAGCCCGTCCATGGGCATGACGGTCCCTTCGGCGCCGAGCGCCTGACGGGTCAGGCGGTCGAACTGGCGCTCGAACTCCTGGAAGAACGGATCGATCGAGGTCAAAAGCATGTCGGAACCCCCTTGCTGATGGCTGGCTTGTAGCTAACCTCCAACTTCAATTACAGATTAGCTCTCGAACCGCATGCAGGCAAGTGTGGTGAAGGGTGTCTGCCCTCACGGCCGGGCCGGCTCCAGCTCCGGCCGGTCCCTGCTGACGAGCGCCGCGTAATGGCCGCCGCGCGCCATCAGCTCGTCGTGGGTGCCGCGCTCGACGATGCTCCCGTGGTCGAGCACGACGATCTGGTCCGCGTCGCGGACGGTGGAGAGGCGGTGTGCGATGGTGATCGTGGTGCGCCCCCGCGCCAGCGCGTCGAGCGCCTCCTGCACGGCCCGCTCGGTCTGCGTGTCCAGCGCGCTGGTGGCCTCGTCGAGGATCAGCACCGGCGGGTCGCGCAGCAGTGTGCGGGCGATGGCCAGGCGCTGCTTCTCGCCCCCGGAGAACCGGTAGCCGCGCTCGCCCACCAGCGTGTCGTAGCCGTCCGGCAGCGCGGCGATGTGGTCGTGGATGCGCGCCGCCCGCGCCGCCGCCTCCAGCTCCTCGTCCGTGGCCTCCGGCTTGGCGAAGCGCAGGTTGTCCGCGATCGAGGCGTGGAACAGGTACGTCTCCTGCGAGACCACCCCGACCGCCGCGCTCAGCGTCTCGAACGTCAGCTCCCGCACGTCCGTCCCGTCGATCGTCACCCGCCCGCCCGTGACGTCGTAGAGCCGGGGCGGCAGGTAGCTCAGCGTGGTCTTGCCCGAGCCCGTCTCGCCCACGACGGCCAGGCTGGTCCCCGCCGGGACGGTGATGTCCACGCCGGTGAGCGTGGGTGTCTCGCCGTACGAGAAGTGGACGTCCTCGAAGCGGACCTCGCCGCGTACGGAGCCGAGCGTGCGCGGGCCCGGATGGATGTCCACCGGCAGGTCCAGATACTCGAAGATGCGCCCGAACAGCGCCAGCGAGGTCTGGGCGTCCACGCCGAGCCGCAGCAACTGCACCGCCGGCCGGAACAGGCTCGTCTGCAACGTCGTGAACGCCACCAGCGTGCCGACCGAGATGGCGCCGGTGTAGCCGACGGCCCAGTAGATCATCGCGGGCATCGCGGCCATGATGATCTGGATCGACGACTGCCGCCACCGCCCGGCCATGCTCATCCGTACGCCGAGGTCGGCCAGCTCGTCGGAGTCCCGGCCGAAGCGCTCGATCAGCGTGGCGGAGCGGCCCATCGTACGGCCCAGCAGGATGCCGCTGACCGACAGCGATTCCTGCACCGTCGAGGCGATGTTCGCCAGCTTGCGCTGCCGTTCGGAGGTGATGCGCTTGCGCTCCGTGCCCACCTTGCGGCTGATCCACACGAACACCGGCAGCAGCAGGAGCGAGATCACGGTCAGCCGCCAGTCGAGCGCGACCATGGCCACGATCGTGGCGACCACGGTGGTGAGGCTGGAGATGAAGGAGGAGGCGGTCGAGGTGACGACCTGCTGCATGCCGCCGATGTCGTTGGCGATGCGCGACTGCACCTCGCCGGTCCTGGTGCGGGTGAAGAAGGCCAGCGACATGCGCTGCAGATGCGCGTACACGGCGATGCGCAGGTCGTGCATGACCCGCTGGCCGACCGTGGTGGACATCAGCGTCTGCAGCACGTCGAACACACTGGTCGTGACCGCCACCGCGATCATGCCCAGGGCCAGCAACGCGAGCAGTCCGGCGTCCCTGGACGGGATCGCCACGTCCAGCACCTCGCGCAGCAGGAACGGAGAGGCGAGCGACACCAGTGACGAGAGCAGGATGAACGAGCCCACCACGGCCATCCGGCCGCTGTAGGGGCGAAACAGCTTGATGATGCGCCGCAACGGCGCCCGTGGTTCCTCCGCCAAGTGGTGCTCCTTTCAGATGTCCACTCAAACAGAGGTTAACTCATATTTGTTCCGGCTAAACTTAGCGACATGGAGGAGAGGGAGCTCGCCGAGCTCGTGCACCTGGTCGGCAAGCGGCTGCGGCAGGGGTACGTGCGGCGGCTGGTCCCGCTGGGGCTCAGCCCCAGCCAGGCACGGGCGCTACGGGTGCTCGCCGACGCGGGCCCGGAGCGGCCGCTGCGGATGGTGCGGCTGGCCGAGGAGCTGCGCATCGTGCCGCGCTCCCTCACGCCCGTCGTGGACGCGCTGGAGGAGGCGGGACTCGTGCGCAGGCAGACCGATCCAGGCAACCGCCGCTCCACGCTGGTCGTGATCACGCCGGAGGGGCGCGCCGCCGCCGACCGGGCGCGCGACGCACGCAGGGAGGCGGGCGAGGACCTGTTCGCGGGGTTGTCGGAGGAGCAGCGTGAGCAGTTGAGAGAGCTGCTGAGCGTGGTGGACGCCCAGTTCAGATAGGGGAGGCGTGCGTGATCACACCGCCGACCACCGTGCCGACGCAGGGCGCCTCGCTCAGGAGGGCCGCGTACGGGTAGCGGCCGCGGGCGTCGAAGACGGCGAAGTCCGCGCGGGCTCCGGGGCCCAGTGATCCGATCCGGCCCGCTCCGCGATCCATGCCCAGCGCCCTGGCGCCGCCCAGGGTGGCCGCTTCGACGAGCCGGCGATCCAGCCCACGGGGCCGCAGCCCGAGCGCGCGCGCGTGCCGCCTGATGGCCGCCGCCAGCGCGATCGGACCGGAAGCGGGCGCCGGGCCTTCCGCCGCGCCCAGCGGACCGGAGCCGCCTCGCGGGCCGGAACCACCCCGGGAGCCGGAGGCGTTCAACGGGCCGGGAAGGCGGTCCGGCGGACTCGGAGCGGCGCTGCCGAGGGCGACGGTGTTGCCCTCGTCCAGCAGGGACAGCATGTCGGCGACGGGCGGGGACTCCGAGGGGCACAGGGCGATCGCGGTCTTGCGCAGCCGGAGCAGCTTGCGGTCGCCCGGATCCAGCGTCCGGGCGCAGGCGACGTGGCACAGCGGCCCCAGCACTCCGGCCTCGTCCAGTTCGACGGGCGAGTGCCGGTCCAGATCGGCGAGCAGCCGCAGCCCGAACGTCCTGGCCAGCACGGCCACGTCCTCCAGCACCTGCGGATTCCGGGTGCGGGCCGCGATCCCGACCGCGTACGGCCGGTCGACCTCACGGATCGCCGTGATCATCGCGTCCCGCTCGCGCTCCTCCCACTCCTCCTCGGAAGCGCTGGTCACCTGGATGTACGAGATGCCGGGCAGCCCCGGGAGATCGGCCAGATCGCTCACCACACCGGCCCGGGCGGTCACCCCCGGCCCGGGAGGGGATCCGGCCGAGCAGGCGTCGACGGGCCCCGCCACGATCATCCCCGGCCACCGGCGCTCCTCCGTGACCGGAAAGCACGACAGCAGCTCGTCCCGCACACCCACCTGCAGGACCCGGTCGCCTCTGATCACCACGGCCCCGTCGCGGACGGGATCGTCGCAGACGGGCAGCACGAGCGGCGCGGAGTGGAGCACGACGGGCGCGGGCGCGCGCCTTCCCGGAAACGGCCGCGCAGGCCGTCCGGCAGTCGGTCCAGCTCGCGTCGCAAATGGCATCAGCTCTCCCCGTCCGATTACCCTTCAGGGCATTAAACGTGAGGTAAGCCAGGGAAGCAATCAGGGCGAACGAGGCAAATCCCGCCCCACCGTCCCCGCGTGCGGCTCGTCCGGCGCGCGAGCGGCGGCCCCGGGCGCGGGGTGCCGGCGCAGAATCGAGTCGTGGCCGACGCCGGTCCGTTGATCTTCGTGGGCAACCTCTATACCGTCAATTTGTGAATCCCCCGAAGAAGCTGCTGAGGGCGTTATCGGCGGCCATTGTGCTGATTCCGCTGAGCCTGCTGGCGACCCCCGCTTCCGCAGCACCCCCCACCGATCCCGAGCACCCGTGGCGGCAGAACCACTGGCCGCAGACGCAGCCCTGGCAGCTCGACGAACCCCTCGACGCCCAGGCCCTGCGCACCCGCCCCCGCCCACCGGGCGGCCTCCAGCCCATCGACCCGCAGAACTGGGAGAATCCCGACAACATGACATGGGCGGACTACAAGAAGCCGCCCGGCACCAAGTGGAACGACCCCGCCGTCAAGGGCTCCAAGCGCACCTTCAAGGGTGCGCTCATCCTGCTCGACTACCCGAACCAGCCGTTCGTCGTCACCCAGCCCAAGGGCTCGACGATCTACGCGAACCCGAGCGCCGAGGCCCACGACATCCCGCGCGACCAGGTCGCGAAGTTCTACCAGGACTTCCTCAACACCCCGAACGACCTCAACAAGGGCCACACCATCCATGAGTACTGGATGGAGGACTCCGGAGGCCGCTTCGGCGTGGAGCTCACCGGCTTCGGCCCGTACACGATGCCGGGCAAGGACCACGAGTACGCCATGGAGTACCAGCGGGACGCATGTCCGGCCGGCGACACCTGCACCAGGAACCTGCGCGCCGACGGCAACGCCGCCTGGCTCACCGACGTCGGCGAGGAGGTGGCCGGGCAGTTCGACTTCGTGTTCTACCTGAGCGCCGGCCAGGACGAGTCGTCCACCTGGCAGGAGTTCGGGATGATGAAGTTCCCGGTGAAGGAGGACGTGCCCGACGAGTGGGGCCCGCCCGACCCCAACCTGACCAACTGGTCCAGGACCCGCTACGTCGAGTGGACCTCCTGGCAGGCCGGCTCCAACTTCTGGCCCAACGCCCGCTTCGGCGTCGACTCGGTGCAGGCCGAGAGCTCCGGGATGGCCGTGTACGCCCACGAGCTCAGCCACATCATGGGCATCGCGGACAACTACAACAACCCCTACGCCGTGCCGCCGAAACGGGCGTTCACCGGCATCTGGGAGATGTTGAGCCGCGGCAGCTTCAACGGCCCCGGCGGCCCGCACTCGCGCTGGCTGATCCCGCCCACCTCCGGCGCGTCCATGGGCGCTCAGCACATGCTCCGCAACAAGATCAAGCTGGAGATGGTGGACGAGCAGAACGTGCTGCGCCTGTCCCGCGAGGCGTTGGACGAGTCCGGGCTGGTCACCGCCAAGGTCCTCGCCCGCGCCGTCCAGCCGGGGCAGAACGAGCTCGCCGGCGTCAACGTCTCCTTCGACACCGGTGACAAGAGCACGTGCGACCAGGCCGACCCGCTCTGCGACGGCGGCGGCTACGAGAACTACACCGTCGAGGTCGTGGACCGCATGGGCACCGACTCCTTCACCCCGGACTCCGGCGTGCTCCTGGCCAAGACCAAGAACCAGGACCGGGCCCCGTTCGAGTGGGTGGTCGACGCCAACCCGCAGGACATCGGCATGACCGACTACGTGCTCCCCGACGGGACCAAGGTGCCGATCACGATCGGCGACTACCGGCAGCTCTCCGACGCCCTCTTCCACGCCGGCACCGACTCCGGCAGCGAGTACGAGTACGTCGACCAGGCCAACCGCCTGCACTTCTACGTCACCGACCTGAAGCGCAACCGGGAGGGCGAGCTGTCGTACACGGTCGCCGTCCGCTCGCTCGACGGCTCCGGCCCGCAGCGGCGCGGCGTCAAGCTGCTCCCCGCGGTCGGCATCCCCTCCGACAGGAACATCTCCTCCTGCAAGTTCCCGCTGTTCAACACCGGTAAGGCGGCCCCGGCGCAGGGGCAGCACCCGGAGGACGTCAGCGCCTACCTGAACTCCGACGTCTACCGGCTCAAGGCGGAGGTCCAGGGCAAGGGCTGGACCGCCCAGACACCCAACGCGCTGGCCTCCGTCGCGTTCGGCAAGCAGGCGCTCGTGACCGTGAACGCGGTCCGTGAGTCCGGCGGCGACCGGCTGGCCAGGGTCAAGCTCACCGCCATCTCGGAGAGCGACCCGGCCAAGACGGCGACCGCCACCTGCACCGTGATCGGCCTCTAGCCGTACTCCGCCTGATCCGCCCCCTCATATGACCCATGAGGGGGCGGATTCTCGCTCGGGCGGGCACCCGTCCACGGCTGGCGCGGGCCGTGCCCCATCGGCTTGAATCACACCCGCGGGGCAAGCCGGCCAGAGAGGCGTTCGTCCAACGCGGGGAGCGGATTCCCCGCGTCCCTTCCGAAGAGAGGAAGAGACGTTCATTGACAGGGGACCTGCCGGACAAGATAGGCGAACTGCCCGACCAGCCGCCGCCGCAACGGCGCAGGAAGGTGCCGTGGGCGGCGTCGGTCTCCGCCGGCCTCGCGGCCGCCGCCGCGAGCGTCCTGGCGGCCTCCGTGGAGTGGGAGATCCCGCCCGCCGCCAAGATCGGCGTGACCGTGGCCGCGGCCGTCCTCGTGGGGCTCACCACCTGGGCCACCACCGAGGCGCGGCCCAGACGCCCGGCCCCCGCCGACCCCGGCGGCGTCGCGCCCGACCAGTGGCCGCCCGTCCCCGAGCACTTCACCGGCCGCGCCGAGGCCCTCGCCGAGCTGCACGACGTCTTCGGCGCCCGGCGCAAGGCCTCCGACCTCTCGCCGCCGATCGTCGTCTCCGTGTACGGCCGCGGCGGCGTCGGCAAGTCGGCCCTCATGACGCGCTTCGGCCAGGAGGTCGCCGACTGGTTCCCCGACGGCAGGCTCTACGCCGACCTGCGCGGCGGCGTCGACGCCCCCGTACGCCCCGACGAGGTCCTCATCGGCTTCCTGCGCGCGCTGGACGTGCGCCTGACCACCGACCCCGGCGGCCTGGAGGAGTTACGCAAGCTCTGGCTGAGCTGGACCAAGGGCCGCAGGATCCTCATCGGCCTGGACAACGCCCAGGACGCCGCGCAGGTCAAACCGCTGATCCCGGCCGAGCCGGGCTGCGCCGTGCTGGTGACCTCCCGCGCGCCGCTCTTCCTCAACGGCACCCACGACACGCGGCTCGGCGTGTTCAGCGAGGCGCACGGCGTGGAGCTGCTGGCCAGGCTGGCCGGCGGCGCCAGGATCGTCGACGACCTCGACTCCGCCAAAGAGCTCGTCCGGATGTGCGACTACCTGCCGCTGGCGATCAACATCTGCGGCGGCCGCCTGGCCACCCGCGAGCAGTGGACGCTGCGGGAGATGGCGGGCCGGCTGGCCGACACGCGCCGCCGCCTCGACCAGCTGGAGGTGGCCCCGACCGTCGACAAGAGCGTGCGCGCCTCGGTGCAGCTCAGCTACGACGACTGCACCGGCATGCAGCGCCGCCTGCTGCGCCTGCTCGGCTCGCTGACCGCGCCCGACGTGCCGGGCTGGGTGGCCGGCGACCTGCTCGACATCTCCGGCCTCGACGGCGCCGACCAGCTGGAGGCCCTCATCGACGCCCAGCTCGCCGAGTGCTCGGGCACCGACCAGACCGGCACCATGCGGTACCGGCTGCACGACCTGGTCCGCGTGTTCGCCGCCGAGCTGACCGAGCAGGACGAGGCCGAGCGCCGCCGGGCCGCGATCGAGCGGGTGCTCTACGGCTACCGCCGCCGCGCCGAGGAGGCCGCTCAGAACCGCTGGCCGCAGGACTGGAGCAGAGGCGGGCGCCGCGCCAGCGCCGACGGGCAGCTGCGGGCCGGTGACTGGCTCAACGCCGAGCGGCTCTCGCTCCTCGCCATGATCAACCTGGCCCGGCAGCTGGAGCTGTGGGAGCTGACGTGGGGGCTGGCCCGGGCGTTCTGCTCGCTGTGCCACTCGCTGCGCGCGTACTGGGCCGACTGGAAGGCGGTGGCGGAGATCGGTTGCGAGGCCGCCGAGCGGACCGGTGACCGGCGCTCCCTGGCGATCGCCCTGCTCGACGCCTCTTCCGTGCACGGCGGGCTCGGCCTGCGCGAGCCGGCGCTGGAGGAGGCCGAGCGGGCGCTGGAGATCTTCACCGAGCTGGGCGAGTCGTGGTGGGCGGCCAGGTCCATGCGCACGGTCGGCATGACGCTGTTCAGCGAGGGCCACCTGGACCGGGCGCAGGATTACCTGATCGGGGCCATCACCGGGTTCAAGGGCGAGGAGGACGTGTGGTGGATGGCCCGCACCCAGCGAAACCTGGCCGAGATGCGGATGGCCGAGCGGCGCCCCGAGGAGGCCAGGGAGCTGCTGGAGGGCGCCCTGGAGATCTTCGAGCGGGAGGGCAACCGCTACTCCGAGGCGCAGACGCTGCGCGTCTACGGGGAGGTGCTGGCGGCGCAGGCGCGGGGCGAGCGCCGCGCGGGCGACCACCGGGCCGCGGCCAACCTGTTCACGAAGGCCGGCTACAGCCTGGACCGGGCGGCCGAGATGTTCCGGCAGCGCGGCGAGCTGTGGGAGGAGGCCCGCTGCCTGCGGGCCGCCGGCGAGGTCGGCGACCCGTCCAACGGGCTGCGGGAGCTGGACTACGTCCGGCGGGCCGAGGAGATCCTCGTCGCCCTGGGCGATTCGTGGGGGGTGGCCCGCAACGCCGTGTCGGCGGGGCGGGCGCTGGCCCGGCTGGGGCGGATCGAGGAGTCGGAGGCGGAGCTGCGCCGCGCCGTCCTCGAGTTCGAGGAGCTGCAGGATCGGTGGTGGATGGCGATGAGCCTGCGCTACCTGGGGGAGGCGCACCTGGACGCGGGCGGCCGCCAGGCGGCCGTGGAGCCGCTGGAGCAGGCCAGGGAGATCTACCGCAGCCTCGGCAACGAGGCAGGCATGCGCAGGACCCTGGAGCTGCTCAGACGGGCGGCGCCGCCGGCCGCTACGTGAGCGGGGTCCTGAGCAGCTCCCCGGCCGCCAGCCTGGCCTGGGCGATGCTCTCCTCGAACATCTTGCGCGCGTGCGCCGCCTGGTCGGCCAGCTGCCTGATGTGCTCGCGGGCCAGCTGGTCGTGCACGGTCTCGGCGATCAGCTGCTGGTACTCCGGCGTCCTGGCGGCCAGCGCCTCCAGCCGCTTGTGCGTGTGGTAGACCTTGTCGGCCTTGATCACCTGCTTGGCGTACTTCTCCAGGTGGCGCACCCGCTGCGACAGCGACGTCCAGGCGGCGTCCAGCGCGCTCGTGTACGGCTTGAACGCGTCCTCCATGCCGGGCGGCAGCTCGCGGGGGATGAGCTTGCCGTGCTCGGCGTGCATGGACGACAGCTTGCGCAGCCGCTGCGCGATCTGCCAGATCTCCTCCGGCAGCGTCACCTGGTTGTCGATGCTGTCGATCAGGCCGGCCTGCTGCACCTTGGAGTTGAGTATCGCCCCGACCGCGTTCTGCGCGCGGCGCAGCAGCATCTGGCAGGGATAGTCGAGATCCTCGGCCAGGATGTAGCGGTCGGCGTGGGTCTGCGCCAGGCGGAGTCTTCGTTTCGTCGCGCGATAGGAGCTGTCCAGCGCCATCCAGCGGATCAAGACGATCAGCCCGATGCCGAGGCCTGCCACGAAGACACCCTGGATGTTGGTCACCATGAAGATCAACAACAGGAAGCCCGGGAGCACGAACAGCAGGGCGGGGTTGTACGTGGTGTCCATTCGCATGCCGGTTCGAGCCATGCGGAGGATGTGGGGGCTCGACCGCAGCTCTACCGAGATCTCCGGGGGCAGCGAGGGATCGATCACCAGCCGTGGAGGCAGAGCTCGTGGATCCATACGTTCATGCTGCGTTATGAACCTCGAATTCGCTCATATTTGGGGGACATATAGGGTCGAGACGATGAGAGAGATGACGAGGTGGATCGATCTTGAAGGCGCGGTCAACGCGCGTGACCTGGGCGGACTCCCCACGCGTGACGGCGGCGTCACCCGCAGCGGCCGGATCTTCCGCGCCGACAATCTTCAGGGGCTCACCCCCCGGGACGTGAACCTGCTGGTCGGCGAGCTGAAACTGCGGCACGTCGTGGACCTCCGCTCCAACGCCGAGGTCGCGCTGGAGGGGCCGGGGCCGCTGACCAAGGTGGCCGAGGTACGGCATCACCATCTGACGCTGTTCGCCGAGGGCGGCCGGCACACCGACGTCGAGGCCGACACCGCTCCCGGCGCCATCGATGGCGACCGGGTGCTGCCGTGGGCCGAGCGGGGGCTGGACGAGGAGCTGCGTGTCACCGGCTTCTACTTCGGCTACCTGCGCGACCGCCCGTCCGCCGTGGTGGCGGCCCTGCGCGCGATGGCGCTGGACGACGGGGCGGCGCTGGTGCACTGCGCGGCGGGCAAGGACCGCACCGGAGTGCTGGTGGCACTGGCGCTGGAGGTGGCCGGCGTCACCAGGGAGGCCATCGTGGCGGACTACGCGGCCACGGGGGAGCGGCTGGAGCTGATACTCGAGCGGCTGCGGGGGAGCGACACCTACCGCGGGGACCTGGACTCCAGGCCGGCCGACGACCACATGCCCCGGGTGGAGTACATCGAGCAGTTCCTCGACGTCCTCGCCGGCCGCTTCGGCGGCCCGATGGGCTGGCTGACCCAGCACGGCTGGACGGAGGCGGACACCTCCGCGCTGCGCGCCAGGCTGCGGGACTGACGCCCGGGCGTACGACGACGCGCCGGGCGGCCGGCTCAGGCGTACGACGACGCCCTCGGCGGTCAGATCAGGTGGACGACGATGCGCTGGGCCGCCGACAGGCGGGCCGCCTCGATGACGCCCAGCGCGTCGATCACGCCGTCCGGGTCCACGGGCGGCGGCGTCCCCTCCCGCAGCGCCGCCTCGACGCCCCGGTAGAAGTCCAGGTACGCCCCCGCCTCGGTACGCACGACCCGATGGTCGTCCTCCGTGCCGAGCACGCCCCAGCGCGCCTCTTCGTCCTCCCCGAACCCCGGCGAGCCGGGCGAGACCCCCGCCCGCAGCCGTTCCTCCTGCACGTCCATCCCGTGCTTCACGTACGCGGCCGCCGACCCCAGGACCCGGAACCGGGGCCCGAGACGCGCCGCCACGGAGCTCACCCACAGCTGCGACCGGGCACCGCTCGCGTGCGTCAACGCGACGAACGTGTCGTCGTCCGAGGCCACGCCGTCGCGCCTGACGTCGCTCTCGCAGTAGACCTCCCGCACCGGGCCGAGCAGCTGCACCGCCTGGTCGATGAGGTGGCTGCCCAGGTCGTACAGCAGCCCGCCGACCTCTTCGGGCCCGCCGGCCTCCCGCCAGCCGCCCTTGGGCATCGGCCGCCACCGCTCGAACCGCGACTCGAACCGCCGCACCTCACCGAGCGCCCCCTCAGCGACCAGCCGCCGCACGGTCAGGAAGTCGCCGTCCCACCGCCGGTTCTGGAACACGGTCAGCATGACTCCGCGCTCCTTGGCCATCCGCACCAGCTCCCGCCCTTCCTCGGCGGTCCTGGCCAGCGGCTTGTCGACGACGACGGGCAGCCCTTCGGCGATCGCCGCCGCCGTGGTGGAGACGTGCGTCCGGTTGGGCGACGCGACCACAACAAGATCACATCGCCCCCACAACTCCCGCACATCGGCGACGCCCACCGCACCGTACCTGGCGCGGGCCTCGGCCTGCCGCTCCGGATTCCTGGTCACGACAGCGGCCAGCGACAATCCGGGCGTGGCATGGATGAAGGGAGCATGGAAGTACGCCCCCGCGACGCCGTACCCGACCAGCCCCACCCGGATCTCACTCATCGGCCCAGGCTCCCTTCTTTCATCAGTGACTCTTGGTGATCCTATGGTATCGTTCTGGTATCAGCACGCCTCGTGCCCGGGCGACGCGGGGCACCCTCCTCGGTCCCATAGCCGTGCACGCTGGACCGATGGCGTCCGGAGGGACGTGCCACGCGGGCCGGGGGCTTGTCCACCGGCACCAGGGCACGAAGACGATCGGTGCATGCCCGGCATTTCGCCGTGCACTGTTCCTGGGAATTCCTCAGGATCGCCAAGCCGATCAGAGATGCTACCGAAACCCCTCAGCCGGCCGAGAACGCGCTCGCACGGGGCTGCGCCGGTCACGCGAGCTACCGCTCTCCGCCCCAGGCGCGCCGACTGGTGGCCTCACCCGGCACCGCCGTGAACAGAAGGGGTTTACGGGTTTTGAGGATCGTCGCGCTCGGCCAGGAAACGCTCGAATTGAGCGGCGAGCTCGTCTCCTGTCGGCATCGGGGTCGACTCGGCGATGAGGTTTTCGCGATCCGCGCCTGCCGCGAAAGCGTCGTATTGCTGCTCGAGCCCCGTGATGGCCGTGGACAGCTCGGCGGAGGCCTGGATCTGCTCCTCGATCTCCGTCGTCGTTCGCTGAGCCGCGTCACGCAGCGCGTCCATCGGGAACACCAGCCCCGTCCCGCGCGTCACCGCCTCCAGCGCCGTCACGGCGGCGGTCGGGTATTCGGCCTGGGACAGGTAGTGCGGCACGTGGACCGCATACCCCAGCGCGTCGTGCCCCTGCGCCCCCAGCCGGAACTCGATCAGCGCCGCCACGCTCCCCGGCACCTGGACACGCCCGAACGTGCTCGTCTGCGAATTGATGAGCTCGGGCCGGCTGGCGTGCATCGTGAGACCCAGCGGGCGGGTGTGGGGGACCGCCATCGGGATGCCGTGCATCGTCACCAGCTTGCTCACCCCCAGCCGCTCCGCCAGCGCCTTCACCGCCTTGACGAACAGCTCCCACTCCCGGTCGGGTTCGGGTCCGCTCATCACCAGGAACTGCGTTCCCGTCGAGTCCTGCAAGACGTGAACGGCCAGCTCCGGGCTCTCGCACTCGACCCAGCGGTCGGTGTCGAAGGTCATGATGGGCCGGCGTGACCGGTAGTCGAGCAACCGGTCCACGTCGAACGTCGCCACGACCCGGTGCTCCAGCTCGGCCAGCAGGTGGCCCAGCGCGAGACGTCCGGCACCGCCCGCGTCGACGAAGCCGTCGAAGTGGTACAGCAACACCGGGTCATGCAGCTCGGGCGCGTCATCTGCGAGCTTGTAGAGATCCTGCGGGTCGAACACGGTTGGACAGCCTTTCCCTAGGTACTCATAGCCAGAACCTACGGCGGGTCGGAACGATTCCGTGCACGGCACCCTATCGAGGCACAGGGGCATCCCCGGACGGGGACCCGGAGCGGGAAGAGTTCGCCACCAGGACGTTCGGCCTGGCCAGGGCGGGTGACACGGAGAGGCCGCGTGCGCTCATGCGGAGGCCGGAATGCCGGTCGACCTGGCCAACGGCAAAGGTGACACTTTGCTGATGCCGGCGGCTTATTACGGTCACGCTGAGACTGCACGCATGCTTGTAACATGCGGCGCCGATGTCAACCGTGCCGACGACCGTGGGTGGACACCGCTCGCCAGGGCCGTGGTCGAAGAGGAATCCGCCGTGGTCAGAGCGTTGCCGGACGCCGGAGCCGGTCCCGGAGCAGGCACGCCTCCGGCGATGGACACGGCGCGAATGTTGCAAATGACGAGTTTATCCAATGGTTCTCGCAAAGAGATTCATAGTGTGAAATAAGCATTAAAGGCCTCGAAGTTGTCGAGTGTGGCCTTTCGAACTATCCATAGTCATGCTTGATGGCGTGGCTACTTCTGCGCACTCCTTCAGTAGGCGACCCCTCCACATCCCTCCGCTGCCGTGCCCGTTCCCGAATGAGATCAACGAGCATGCCTCGGAGGTCGACGCGGAGAGTCACGCATGGCTGGCCGCCTCACACATGCTCACGGGCGCCGCGACCGTGGATCATTTCCGGCGCTCCAAGATCGGCCTGCTCGCGGCACGGACCAACCCGACCGTGCCGCGTGCCAGCCTCCGGCTGATCAACGACTGGTACAACTGGCTCTTCGCGTTCGACGACGCGTTCTGCGAGGGCGAGCTCATGGGACACCGGGCCTCCGCATTGGCCCACGCCCTGCCGCCGCTTCTCGAGATCCTGGACGGCCGCAAGGAGCCGGACGAGGACGACCCCTTCGGCCTCGCGCTCAAGGAGCTCCTGCACCGCATCCGCGAGAAGGCCACACCCGCACAGGTGGACCGATGGCGGATCACGGTGAAGGAGTACCTGTTCGCGCAGATCTGGGAGGCCGCCAACCGTGAAGTCGACCTGATCCCCACCCCCGAGGACTACATGCTGATGCGCCGCATCACCGGGGCCACGTACACCTGCTTCGCCCTCATCGACGCCGGCGGCGGCTACCGGCTCGAGGCGGAGGAGTGGCACCACCCCGACGTGCGGACGCTCTCCGACCTGGCGTGCGACCTCATCGGGTGGGACAACGACCTGCTGTCCTACGCCAAGGAGCGCGGGAACGACAAGGCCCGGCACAACCTGGTCACGGTGCTGGCCACGCACCGGTCCCTCTCGCTCCAGGAGGCCCTGCTCAAGGTCTCCCAGATGCACAACGACGCGATCGCCGCGTTCCTCGACCGGCGCTCGTCACTCGACCGCTGGGCCACACTGCCGGTCCGCAAGTACGTACGCGGGCTCGAACACTGGGTGCGCGGGCACATCGAGTTCTCGCTCGGCAGCGCCCGCTACCTGAGGGCCTGGCCTGACGACACCCGCTGGCCTCAAGCTGTCTGAGGCCCGCTCTCGGCTGGGGCGTCCAGTTCGCCGAGCGCGAGCGCGGACGCCTCATCGAGGTCCAGCCTGGCGCCCTCCTCGAACGCGTTCTTGTAGGCCAGCTCGCCCATCCGGCGCACGCAGTCGCGTACGCACGCGTTGTGGTCCTCGGTCATCCAGGGCGCGCCGAGCTGCGGCAGGCCGGCCGTCTTCCAGTTTTGCTGCAGCGCCCCCAGCAGCTTGGCGGTCGTCGGCAGCTCCTCCTGCGCGGCGAAGATGCGAGCCGCCGTCTCCAGCGCCAGCAGGGTGCCGAGGGTGTCGTGGAAGTGGCGCTTGATCCGCAGCGCCTCCCTGACGTTCTGCAGCGCCTCGTCGACCAGGCCGGTGGCGATCCTGGCGCCCGCCAGCGCCCACTGCGCGTGCGAGCTGACCCACAGCTCACCGCGCTCCCTGCACACCTGCAGGCAGTCCTGCAGCAGTGACTCCGCCTCGTACAGCTCGCCCTGCGAGGACAGCACCAGCGACAGCTCCACGATGGCGGGCAGCAGGCCGGGGTTGAGCTCCTTGTTGTCGGTGTTGAACTCGATCGCCACGCCCAGCAGCGCGCTGGCCTTCTGCAGGTCGCCCTGGAGCAACGCGGCCGTGCCCTGCATCTTGGAGGCCAGGATCACCGCCCTGGAGTCGCCGACCCTGACGGCCTCGGTGCTGCACGTCTCGGCCGCCGCCTGGGCGCCCGCGCTGTCACCCTGGGCGCTCTTGACGTACGACAGCACCCACAGCGCCTTGCACCGCTCCCTGCTGTGCCCGGGGTTGGCCTCCAGCGCCCGCTCCAGGTAGAGGCGGCCCTCGCGGGCGAAGCCGCAGCACACCCACATGAACCACAGCGACGACAGCAGCGTCAGCGCCAGCACTTCTTTGCCGGGTGTCTTCAGCGCGTGCTCCAGCGCGACCCGCACGTTGTCGTGCTCCTGCCGCATGCGGACGAACCAGTAGATCTGCCGTGGCCCCGACCAGGCGTCCTCGCTGCGCTGGGCCAGGCTCAGGTAGTACTCCAGATGCCGCTGCTGCATCTGCTGCTTCTGCCCGAGCTTGTCCAGCCACTCCTCGCCGTACTCGGCGAGGGTGTCGATCAGTTTGTAGCGGACCCCGGCGTGGTTGCTCCTGATCAGCAGGATCGACTTCTCGACCAGGCCGGTCACGAGGTCCGTGATGTCCTCCGAGGGCAGCCGCGCGTCCGAGCAGACGAAGCGGGCCGCGTCCAGCTCGAAGTCGCCCGCGAACACCGACAGCCGCGCCCACAGCAGCCGCTCGGCCGGCTCGCACAGCTCGTGGCTCCAGCCGATGGCCGCGCGCAGCGTCTGGTGCCGCGGCAGCGCCGTACGGCTGGCGCCGGCCAGCAGGCTGAACCGGTCGGCCAGCAGACCCAGGATCTGCTCCACCGACAGCGCCCGCAGCCGCACCGCCGCCAGCTCGATCGCCAGCGGGATGCCGTCCAGCCGCCGGCACAGCTCGGCCACCGCGCCGATGTTGCTCTCGTCCAGCTGGAAGTCGGGCACGCTCGCCCCGGCCCGGGCCGCGAACAGCTGCACGGCCTCGTTGGTGAACAGGCTTTCCGCCGGGTCGTCCCCGGGCACCTGCAGCGGCGGCACCGGGACCACGTGCTCGTACGGCAGGTGCAGCGACTGGCGGCTGGTGGCCAGCACCTTCAGGTTGGGCGCCGCCTCCAGCAGCTCGTGCACCAGCTCCGCGCAGCCCTGCACGACGTGCTCGCACGTGTCGATGATGAGCAGCATGTCGCGCTCGCCCACCCACTCCGACAGCGACTCCGACTCCGCGCGGGAGGACTGGTCGGCGATGCGCAGCGCCGAGGAGATGGTGTGCTTGACCATGCCGGCGTCCTGCAGCCGGGCGAGATCGGCGAACCAGACGCCGTCGGGGTACAGAGGGCGCACCAGATGGGCCAGCCGCAGCACCGTGCGCGACTTCCCCACGCCCCCGATGCCCGTGACGGTCACCAGTCGCGATTCGCCGAGGTGCCGTTTGAGGTTGGCGAGGAGACGCGTCCGGCCGATGAAGCTCGTGAGCTCCGCCGGCAGATTGCCTTCTCGCCGCCAGCCTGTCGGGGTGGCCATGAGCAGCCTCACGGGGGGTAGGCGACACCTGCCTTCGCATCGTACCGCCGAGGCTGCGACCTGTCCCTGGGCCTGCGGACACGCTGGGTGCTGGTTTGTACGTCTGGGTAGCATGTCAGTCGTGGAAGATTTCTACCCCGAACAGACGGCGGACGACATGGACCTCGGCTGGGGCGACGACCTGCCGGAGGAAGACCCGGACGGCTTCTACCTGGACAACAGGCCGCCGCACTGGGATTGACGCCGTTGCCCGCACACACCTTGCGCCCCGCCACACCCGGCGACTACGACGCCATGGCCGCCGTGGTCGACGGGTGGTGGGGCCGCCCGGTCCTGGGCTCCCTTCCGCGGCTCTTCCTCGATCACTTCCACCGGACCAGCATGGTCGCCGAGGGGCCTGACGGGATGGCGGGCTTCCTGATCGGCTTCCTGTCGCCGTCCGCGGCGGACGAGGCGTATATCCACTTCGTCGGCGTCTCTCCCGCCGCCCGGGGCGCGGGTCTGGGGCGGACGCTGTACGAACACTTCTTCGTGCTGGCGCGCGCTCACGATCGCCGCGTGGTCAAGGCCATCACCTCGCCGGTCAACGAGGCGTCGATCGCCTTCCACCGCCGCATGGGTTTCACGGTGACCGGCCCGATTTCGGACTACAACGGCCCTGGCGCCCACCTGGTCACCTTCGAACGTCCCCTCTGACGGCCCCTGCCGCCCCGGCGGATCCTTCGGCTTGCGGGCTGTGGAGCGGGGCCGCCGTCGAGGCCGGACGCCCCCCGTGGTCGCACGCGCCCGGGGGTCCGATCGGCTACGGCGGGCGGGGTCCGTTTCGAAGAAGGCGTGCCCGGACGTGCTGGACGGCCTCGGCAGCAGCTCGGGGCGCAGGGGAGCCGGATGACAGATGTCACAAAATGTCGTGACACCTCCATGCCTCCCCATGGCCTTCCGGCACTACTGGCGCCGCCCTCGTGACGTCAGTCTGGGTGCGGTGGATACCCCATCCCCGTACCGAGAGGAGCGCCGCCATGACGACACCTGACGGAGACCGCGGGCTGCCCGCACGCAAGCCCTGGATCTCAGCCGTACGAGGGCTGTGGCCCGCCGCGTTGGCCGTGGGAATGACGGCCGCCACCTTCGGCGGGACCGGCTCACCAGAGAAGATGGAGTCCCTCGCCCACGTCCTTGTGCTGCTGCCGCTCCTCTACCTCGTGGTCGCCAAGCTGGACCGGCGCGAGGCGTCGTGGCCCGTGCTCGGGATCCTGATCCTGCCGTTCATCGTCCTGCGCGCCCTGGACGTCATCCCGCCGTCCGCCGTCTTCGGCGGCCTGGCGCTGGCGGTGCTGATCTGGGGCGCCATGGACGGGCAACTGCGCAGGCCGGGCCCGTTCCGGGTGCAGGCGCTCGGGATGGCCGGGTTCGCCGCGTTCGCAGTGGCCGGGCTGATCGCGGATCCGGAGCTGGGCCGCTACCTGGTGGCGGCGGGCTGGTTCTTGCACGGCGTGTGGGACTTCGTCCACCTCAAGCTGGACAAGGTCGTGTCCCGCTCGTACGCGCTGTGGTGCGGCATCCTCGACGTGCTGATCGCCATCGAATTGATCTTCGCGCTCTAGTCTGCACACCCTCCCGGCGCACCCGGCCGGTCCGCTAACTGACCACGTCCTTGCGGCGGAAGCGGCGGAAGGCCACCGCGATCAATACGGCCGCGTACGTGATCGACACCGAAGCGCCCTTGGCCATGCCGCTCCAGTCCAGCTCCGGTGCCAGCGCGTCGAGCCAGGCGTTGTTCCAGAACGTGGGCAGGAACTCGCGCAGCACCCCCAGCGCCTCGACCGCCTGCAGGATGTTGCACACGATCCAGAGCCCGACCGCCCCGCCGACCGCGCCCAGCGGGGAGTCGGTGAGGGTGGAGATGAGGAAGGCCAGCGCGGCCACCACGAGCTGGCTGACCAGGGCATATCCGATCACGATGCCGAAGCGCGGGAGCACGTCGAGCGCCGGGATCGTCTCGCCCGTGCCGGGCACCTGGATGTCGTTCCATCCGAACGCCAGCGTGCCCGCCACCAGCGCCATCAGCGGCAGGCAGATCACCGCCGCCGCCGAGTAGCCGAGCGCCACGATCAGCTTCTGCCGCAGCAGCCGGTCCCGGGGAATCGGCGCGGCCAGCAGGTAACGCAGCGACGACCAGCCGGCCTCGCTGGCCACGGTGTCGCCGCAGAACAGCGCGACCGCCACCACCAGCAGGAAGCTGGCCGACACCGACAGGGCGAACGCGGCGAAGTTGAGCCCGCTCTCCGTCGCCAGGTCGGAGATGCGCAGTGCCGACTGCGCCTGTCCGCTGCCCTGCGGCCCGAACTGGAACGCGATCACCAGGATCCACGGCAGCGCCAGCAGCAGCCCGAACATGACCATCGTCCGCCGCCGCTTGAACTGCCTGATGATCTCCACGCGCAACGGCAGCGTGCGGCGGGGCGCGTAACCTGTCGCGGCCGTCATGACTTCTCTCCGATGAGGTCGAGGAACACGTCTTCCAGGCGTGTCCCGTGCCCGTTGGCGGCGGTGGCGGCCGACGTGAGCAGCCGCGACACCGGCCCGCTCGAGACCAGCCGGCCCCGGTGCATGACCACGACGTGGCTGCAGGTCTGCTCCACCTCGGCGAGCATGTGGCTGGAGACGATCACGGTACGGCCGTCGCGCGCGTAGCGCTTGAGCACCTCGCGCATCTCCCTGATCTGGGGCGGGTCGAGACCGTTGGTGGGCTCGTCGAGCACCAGCAGGTCCGGCAGCCCGAGCATGGCCTGCGCGATGGCGAGCCGCTGCCGCATGCCCTGCGAGTAGGTGCGGACGGCACGCTCCAGAGCCTTGCCCAGGCCCGCGATCTCCAGCGCCTCGTCGAAGTGGGCGTCGGCGGCAGGTCGTCCGGTTGCGGCCCAGTACAGCTCGATGTTGTCCCGTCCGGACAGGTGCGGCAGGAATCCGGGGCCCTCGACGAACGATCCGAGCCTGGAGAGCACGGGCGCGCCCGGCGTCACGCGGTCGCCGAAGATCCGGATCTCCCCGCCGTCCGGCCGGATGAGTCCCATCATCATCCGCATCGTGGTCGTCTTGCCCGCGCCGTTCGGACCGAGCAGGCCCAGCACCTGGCCCTGCTCGACCCGGAACGACAGCCCGTCGACGGCCAGCTCCCCGTTCCGGTACGCCTTCGTCAGCCCCTTGATCTCCAGCGGCACCGGCTCGCCGCCTGAGGCGCCCCGGCCGGACACGTCCGCCAGGTCCGCCGGCTCGCTGTCCGGGGCGGTGGAGGCAGGCACGTCGTGTGCCTGGCCGTTCGGGCTGACGGGCGGCGCGTCGTGTGCCTGGCCGTTCGGGCTGACGGGCGGCGCGTCGTGTGCCTGGCCGTTCAGCGTGTGGACCGGTGCGTCATGCGGCTGCCCATCGT
Organism: Nonomuraea sp. NPDC049480; assembly: GCF_044465905.1. Lineage (NCBI taxonomy): Bacteria > Bacillati > Actinomycetota > Actinomycetes > Streptosporangiales > Streptosporangiaceae > Nonomuraea > Nonomuraea sp. NPDC049480. The sequence continues at coordinate 576,257 of NZ_JBITMD010000002.1, read as the reverse complement.
GAGCCTGGGCAGGCGCGTCGTCCGGGTGGCCGTTGCCCTCCGAGGCCGGCACGGCCCGGCGGCGGGTCCTGGCGCCGGCCGGCGCGAGGGTCGAGGTGCGGCCGGTCGCCAGCAGGATGGCGGCGATCACCACGGCTGTCAGCGGCATCGCCCACACCCACCAGGCGACTCCGGTCGGCGGGGCCGCCAGCGTGCGCACCGTCGGGACGACGAGGGTGGGAGAGGCCAGCGACACCTGGTATGTGGCAGGCTCGGCGGAGGTCGCGAAGCCCATGTCGGTCGTGGTCACCACCAGACGGAGGCGGTGGCCGACGGCGAAGCGGTGGTCCACGGCGGGCAGGGTGATCGTGGCCTCCGCGCTGCCCGCGCCCTCCGGGATCGTCACCCGGATCGGCGCCACCAGCCCGGCCGGCAGGGTCGGCAACTGCATGCTGTCGGCCACGTCGTACAGCTTCGCGAACAACGTGGCCTCGCCCTTGCCCGACACCTTGATCTTGGCGGTGGTGCTGCCGGTGAGCTGGAGTGGGGCCGTGAGCGGCTGGGACTCGAACGTGGCGCTCTGGCCCGGCATGTCGATCGACACGCCGGTGCTGTTCTGGCCGCCCAGCAGGCCGCCGATGCCCGGCACCGTCGAGATGGAGGCGGGGGCGCCGCCGGGCGGGTTGACGATGTTCTGCTCGGGGCCGCTCAGCTCCACGCTCGTGGTGTCGGTGCCCGCGAGGCCGGGGTAGGAGGCGGCCTCCGGGTGCAGGCGGATGCGCTGGCGGGTGCCGGGGTCGCGGCCGCCGTCGCGCGTCACCGTGAAGGCGCTGACCGGCGGGGCCGTCTGCGCGGAGCCGTCACCCTTCAGATAGCGGGCGAACCAGGCCGAGGACTGCTCGAACAGCCAGTCGGCCTCGCCGTTGCCGCCGTCGTGACCGCCGTCGAACCAGGCCAGGCTGACAGGGGTGCCGGCGGCGGCGATCGCCTTGGCGTTGGCGTCCGCGTGGCTCAGCGGGAACAGCGAGTCGCGCTGGCCCTGGATGAGCAGCGTGGGCGCCTTGATCTGGCCGGCCACGGTGATCGGGCTCGACTTGCGGAGCAGGGTGACGGCCTCGGGCGTGGCCCTGCCGTCCTTGGCGACCTGCTGGTAGACGTCGCAGATCGCGGGCAGGAACCTGCCGCACCGCGCCTGCTCGGGCGTCAGCGGCCCGGCCGCCTGCCGCTGCCCCTGCAGCGCGAAGCTGTCCAGAGAGACGCCCTGCCCGAAGAAGATGCCTGCCCACATGCGCTTGAACACGCCGCTCTCCGACCCCTGACCGGCGGTCTGGCCAGTCGTGGAGGTCGTGGAGGTCGTGGAGGTCGTGGAGGTCGCGGGGATCTGGGCGGCCGCGTTGGGGAAGAGGGCGTCGGCCAGGTCGGACCAGGTGATCTGCGGCACGATCGCGTCGATCCGCTGGTCGTGGGCCGCCGTCATCAGGGCGATGGCGCCCCCGTACGAGCCGCCCACGATGCCGACGCGCGGGTCGCCCGAGGCGTCGAGCTGGACTTCGGGACGCTTGGCCAGCCAGTCGATGAGCTGCTTGACGTCCTTGACCTCGTAGTCGGGGGAGTTGAGCGCGATCTCGCCGGTCGAGCGGCCGAAGCCGCGCGCCGACCAGGTCAGCACCGCGTAACCGTCCTGGGCGACGCGGATCGCCTGCTGCCTGACGCTTTGCTTGCTGCCGCCGAAACCGTGGGCGATCAACACGACAGGTGCCTTCCCGCCATCGGGCGGCGGGAAGAACGTCGTATCGAGTTCCACCCGTTGGTCGTCGGCGGGTCCGTCGACGACGGTTATTTTCTGGTCCTGGCCCCGCGCCTCAGGGGCGGACGGCCACACCAGCCACGCCGTCACCCCGATGAGGGCGAGTGCCGCTACCAGCGCGGCCACACGCTTCATGACCGTGAGCCTACTTTCCGCACCTGAGAGATCCCTGAGACAGCGCTCACGCCGGGATCGCCCTTGTGGTGCTCCGTGTCGTCGGGCTGCGGGAGCACGGAGATCACAAAATGGCGTAGACCGTCGTGGCCAGGGCCGCCGTCTCCGTGCTGCCCTCGGACGCGAGGGTGATCTCCGCGAAGGCCAGCGTGCGGCCCAGCTTCGTGACGCGGACGTCGATCAGCACGTCCTTGCCCACCACCGGCCGCTGGAACGTCGTGGACTGCTGCACCGTGGTCATCGGCACGAACCCGCCCCGGGCCGCGGCCACGGCCAGGGCCGTGGCCGTGTCGGCGGCGGCCATCATCGCCTGGCCGGACAGCCCGCCGCCCTCTCTGGCCAGGTCGTCGGACCAGGGCAGCCGCACGATCATGCGGCGCTCGCCCACCTCTTCCACCCGCAGTCCGAGCCGCTGGATCCAGGGGGCGAAGTTTTCCCGGAGTATCGCCTCTGCGTCTGCTGGAGTCACGCGCTCATCATCCACGCTCGGCCGCAGGGGCGAGGCCGCGGGAACCGGTCCTGTGGACAAGCCGGCGGAGGCCGCGCCGCCTGTGGACGACTGGGTGCCCGGACCGCCTTGCCCCGGGACTGCAGGAGGGGTAAGTATCGTGCGCGAGTACGCGATCTTGACGTACACCCCACAAGGCGAGGAGGCACAGGTGACGGTCCACTCGGCGGTAGAGGTGTTCCTGCCGTCCACCTACGCGACAGACGTACCGTACGACCTGTTGGCCCGCCTGAGACGGGACACCCCCGTCTGCTGGATCCCCGAGCCCGCCATCGGCCCGTGGCGTGAGGGCCCGGGCTACTGGGCCGTCTTCAGGCACGCCGACGTCAAGCAGGTCCTGCGCAATTCCGAGGACTTCTCCTCCCACTCGGGCGCCACCCAGCTCCGCGACTTCGACGACCCCGCCGACCTGGCCTTCGTTCAGAACATGATGGTCAACATGGACGCGCCCGGCCACTCCAGGCTGCGCAAGATCGTGGCGGCGGCCTTCACGCCGCGCGCCGTGCGGGCGCTGGAGCGGACGATCGCCGAACGCGCGGCGGCGTTGTTCGCGGAGGGCGAGTGCGACTTCGTGGAGGTGACCGCCGACCTGCCCGTGTGGACGCTGGCCCACGTCATGGGCTTCCCGGAGCAGGACAGGCGACTGCTGTACGACTGGGCGTCGCGGGTCATCGGCTACCAGGACGCCGACCACGCGGACCTTTCGACGGCCGACGTCGAGTCCCTCACCCCGATGGGCCGCCGTGCCGTCGCGTTGCGGCCGAAGCTCGAGCCCGGGACGAATCCGCGCTCCAAGGCGGCGCTGGCCGACGTGTTCGCCTATGCGCACGACCTCGCCGAGACCCCCGTGGACGACCAATCCCTCATGTCCGCCATGAGGGAGGGCGGCCTGACCGTGGCCGAATTCGAGAACATGTTCTCCCTCTTCGCCGTCGCAGGCAACGAGACGGTCCGCAACGGCATCCCGGGCGGCCTCCTCACGCTCCTCCAGCACCCCGCCGAGCTGGCCCGCCTGCGCGACGACCCCTCCCTGCTCGACTCCGCGATCGAGGAGATGCTGCGCTTCTGGCCGCCCGTCATGCACTTCCGCCGCACGGCCACGCGCGACCTCACCCTCGGCGGCCACGCCGTCCGCGCGGGCGAGAAGGTGGTCGTCTACCACGCCTCCGCGAACCGCGACCCGTCCGTCTTCCCCGACCCCGATCGTTTCGACATCGCCCGCACCCCGAACGACCACGTCAGCTTCGGCTTCGGCCCGCACTTCTGCCTCGGCGCCCACCTGGCCCGCGCCCAGATGCGCTCGATCTTCAGGGAACTGCTCGCCTGGGACGTCGACCTGGCGGGCAGCCCCCAGCGGCTGACGTCCAACTTCCAGAACGGCCTCAAGCACCTCCCCGTACGCCTGCGACGCCGCAACCCCTGACCAGCCCGTACGCTCGGTCGATCCGTCGTCCGCACAGGGCGCTTCGTGGCAGGCCGGCTGCCGACGGCACAGCTCAGGAGGGGCCGGCAGGCTTAATCGGAGGTGCCGTGACCGCGCCCTGTCCTACGCTCGGGCGCCATGGACTATCTGGAGACGAACCGGGCCAATTGGAACGCGCGGGTCCCGATCCACGTCGGCAGCGCCTTCTACGACGTCGACGGCTTCAAGGCGAACGGCCGGAGCGTCCTGAGGCCGTTCGAGGTGGCGGAGGTCGGCGACGTGTCCGGCCGCCGCCTGGCGCACCTGCAGTGCCACTTCGGCCTGGACACGCTCTCCTGGGCCAGGCTCGGCGCCGAGGTGACCGGGCTCGACTTCTCCGACGCCGCCATTGACCAGGCCAGGGCCATCGCGGCCGACTGCGGGATCCCGGCGAGATTCGTCACCGCCGACGTGTACGACGCGGCGCAGGCGCTCGGCGAGACGTACGACATCGTCTACACGGGTCTCGGCGCCCTGGTCTGGCTGCCCGACATCACCCGCTGGGCCGAGACCGTCGCCGCGCTCCTGAAGCCGGATGGATTCCTCTACCTCGCGGAATTCCACCCGTTCTCCGACATCCTGGACGACGAGACGGGCACCACCGTCACCCTCGACTACTTCGCCCGGGACCCATACCTCTGGGAGGAGGCCTATACCTACACCGGCGGGAAGCTGGCCGCACCCATGACCACCATGCAGTTCCAGCACGGCCTCGGGGAGGTCGTCAGCGCGGTGGCCGCGGCGGGCCTGCGGGTGGAGTTCCTGCACGAGCACGACCACACCCTCTTCCGCCGCTTCGCCACGCTGTCCGGCGACGGCACCGGCTACCGCGTGCCGGAGGGCGCGCCCAGGATTCCGCTCATGTACTCGCTGCGAGCATCAGCAGGGAGTGCGCCTTCTCCAGCGGCGGGTCCGGCGGCATCTTCGACTGCCCGGCGCCGGTAGAGAACTCCTCCGGCAGCACGTCGAGGGCGTACTCCTCCATGCGGTGCCTTTCCGCCATTTGCCGGAGGAAGGAAATACCGGGCAGCGTGGATCGTTCCCGCCCCCGGGACCGTAAGATTCTCTCCCGTGAAGTCCCCAGCATCGATCAAAAAGGCCGCAGAGTGGGCCTTGCCGTACTGGACCAGAGGCCAGGCGGGGCGCGAGACGCCGCAAGACCTCTTCAGGGTGCTCTACTTCGGCTGGCTGGCGGCGTTCACGCTCAAGCTGCTCGGCTCGGCCTGGGACGTCTCCTGGCACTTCAAGTGGCTGCGTGACGACCTCGCCCCGCCGCACCTGCTCAACTCCGCCGGCACGGCCCTCGCACTCGCCCTGACGATCATCCACGGCTACACCGGCTACGGCGTGGACAAGGCCGCGCTCAGGCTGATCCAGTGGGGAACCGGGATCTTCCTCGTCGCGGTCCCGCTCGACCTGATCAACCACCGCGTCAACGGGCTCGACATCACCTCGTGGAGCCCGTCGCACCTCATGCTCTACGCCGGAACGTTCTTCATGATCGCAGGCGTGATCCGCGGCTGGTTCATGGGCGCCCCGCCGGGCAGGGAGCGCACGGTCGTGCTGGGCGCGTTCTTCGCGTTCTTCCTGGAGAACGTGCACTTTCCCGAACAGCACCAGGAGTACGGCATCCTGTCGATCGGCGCCTGGGACAACCAGGCCGTCTATGCTGAGCCGATCTTGCTCCAGTTCGCCGCCGACCAGCTGGGACGGCCGGTGGACCGGACGACGATGACCGGGTTCGCGCTGCCGGTGCCGGACTTCCTCTACCCCGTCTACGCCGTGGCCGCCGGGGTGTCGGTGCTGGTGGTGGCGCGGCTGCTGATCGGCCGCTTCGGCGCCGCCACCCTCGTGGCGGCCGCGTACGTCGGCTTCAGGGCCGCGATCTGGCCGCTGCTGACGTTCACCGGCTTCCCTCCGTCGGCGGTGCCGTTCTTCCTGGTGCTGGCCGGGCTCGCGGTGGACGTCGCGTTCCTGGTGCGGATGCCGGTGGCGCGCGCGGTGCTCGGCGCGGCCGGCGCCACCGCCGTCGCGTACGGCGCGCTGGTCGCGCAGAGCGCGATCATGGGTCAGGTGTACGGCGCGCTCAAGGGCCAGGACGGCTTGCTGGGCGCGCCTCCGCTGGTGACCGCGTCCGCCCTGTGGGCCGGGCTGGGTTTACTGGCCGTCTGGCTGGCGGTCGAGTGGATCGCCGTGAAGCGTGACCTTCAGCCGATCGAGGCCCGGGTGATCGCCACCGCGACCCCGTAGGCCAGGCCCATCACCGCCACCTCGGCCGCCGCCCACCCCACCAGGGCGGTGGCCCCGCCCCGGCGTACGGCGGGCAGCAGGCGGAAGCGGATGTGCGCGGCCAGCGGCACGAGCAGCGCCACCAGCGCCGTCTTGACCACCACCAGCAGCCCGTACGGGCTGGTCACGATCGCGTCGGGCAACCTCACGCCCGGCGTCAGCGCCATCGTGCCCAGCCCCGTGATCAGGCCGGACAGGCCCACCAGGAGTAGGCAGACCGTGGCCATCCTGGAGAACTTCGGCAGCACCACGGCCAGCAGGTCCCGGTGCGGCGCCACGAACACGGCCGTCGCCACCAGCCCGCCCGTCCACGCCGCCGCGCCCATCACGTGGATCTCCATCGAGACCATGATCGGGTCGTGCCAGACCGAGTTCACGGCGTGGCCGGTGACCGGGATGGGCAGCAGCCCGAACAATGCCACGATCACCCGCAGCTCGGCCGGCACCTTCTCCCCGAACCGCACCGCCATCAGCCCGATGCCCGCCGCCGCCAGCGCGCACGCCGCACTGAACAGCAGCCCCTGACCCGTGCCGACATCGCCGACATAAGCGGCGATCATCCCGAACGTCGGCACGCCGGCGCCGGGGTTCAGCTCGGCGGCCTGGAACACGATGGTGAGCAGTGCGCAGATCGCCCACGCCCAGGCGGCGGTCACGGTCAGCGGGCGCGTCCTGAGCAGGACCGGCTCGGTGCGGTCGGGGGCGTCGAAACCGAGCAGCTTGGGCAGCAGGCTCAGCCCGACCACGGCCACGGCGGCCACGTCGAGCAGGACCCGCACGACCGGCAGGCCGACCGCCACGATCGGGCTCGGCATGGGGATGCCGGGGACCGCCTCCTGGGCGGTGAGCGAACTCGCGGCCACGGCCGCGACGACGGCGCAGACGCCGAACGCCCCGGCCACGAGCCGGCCGCCGAGACGCTGCTGGGGGAGGGCGGGAGCGCCGACGTTCACGACCGTGCCCCCTCGGCCCCTGATCGCCTGACAGCAGGCTCCGGGGCGTCTGCGGAGGCCTTCCCGCCGGAGTCCGCCCCCACACCGGCGGACGCCTCCACGGGATCCGCCGCGCCGGGTCCGGCGGCCGGGGACGGGGTGGCGCGGCGCAGGGCCACCGCCGTGCCGGCGGCCAGCACGAGCAGCGCGCCGACGATCCACACCACGGCCATCCCGGCTCCGCCGTTCGCCGCGGCCTCCGCCGCTTCCGCGCCCGGCCCCTGTGCGGCCTCGCCGGCCGTCACCCCGGAGGCGTCCGGGGACAGACTGAAGGTGATCTTCCCGGTCACCGGGTGCCCGTCGGCCGACAGGATCCGGTATCCGACCACGTACGAGCCTCCGGCCCGCAACGGCCGGACCTTGACCGACACCCGCTCGGCGGCCACGACGGCGCCCCCGCCGGTCCACGACGACCCGTCCGCCCCCGTCACTCCCACCTGCGCGTATCCCTGGCGCACCGCCTGGTCGAAGACCAGCGTCACCCGCTCGGGCGAGGCCGTCAGCGTGGCCCCGTCCTTCGGGTCGCTGCCGATCAGCACGTTGTGCGCCTGGGCGGCCGGAAGAGGGACGATCCCCACCGCGGCCCAGGCGAGCAGCAGGATCGTGAGTAGCCGTCTCAAAGCTCCAAGCCCTCCATAGAATCGGTCGCGAACCTGTATATGGTGCCATCCGTCAGCCGCTCCCCGGACTTGGCCTGCCCTTGACGGGCTGACGGCCACGCTTACGCGACCAAGGAGGAAGACACCCGTGCGACCCCTGAGGACAGCCCGATGACCGACCTCTTCGGCGGCGCGGCGCACTACTACGCCAGATACCGGGCCGACCACGGCGACGCGGCCATCGAGCACCTGGCCGGGACGTTCGGCCCGGACAGCAGCGTGCTCGACCTCGGCTGCGGCCCCGGGACGGTGGCGATCCCGCTGGCCCGGCGCGTCCGCGAGGTCACGGCCGTGGACCCGGACGAGGGGATGCTCGCCGAGGGCAGGCGTCTGGCGGAGGGTGTGCCCAACATCCGCTGGCTCAGGGGCGACTCCACGATGCTGCGCGAGCTGCCGCCGTTCGGCCACGTCGTCATGGGCAGGTCGTTCCACTGGATGGACCGCCGTGCGGTGCTGGCCGAGCTGGACGAGCTGCTCCCGCCGGACGGCGTCGTGGCGCTCGTCGGCCCGGGCCGCGACCCCGGCGAGGACCCCTGGGAGCCGGTGATGCGGCGGGTACGCGCGGAGTTCGGCGTGGGCGCCATGAAGGCCACCAATTCCTTCCAGGCGACCGGCGAGCACCATGACGACGTGCTGGCCGCCTCGCCCTTCTCCGACCTGAGCTCGACCCTCTACGAGAGGCGCCTGACCCACAACGTCCTCGATGTGATCGGTCTGCAGCTGTCCTTCTCGTACTCCACGCCCGCCCAGCTCGGCGACCGGCTGGGCGCTTTCACCGAGGCGGTCAGGAACGCGCTGCTGGAGAGCAATCCCCTAGGCAGGTGGGAGCACGGAAAGGTGACCGAGGTCCTGATCGCCAGGCGCCCCGCGCGTTAGGCCCAGATGCCCATGGCCCGCCAGATGCGCCGGGTGAGCGGGTTGACCAGCCCCAGCTCGGCGCAGAGCTCGCGGGTCTTGCCGACCGAGTCGCGGATCTCCTGCTGGGCGGCCGCGTTGCGCAGGTAGACCTCGGAGACCACGGTCACGGGGATCCTGAAGTGCCTGATCATCGCCCCGGGTGGCGCCAGCATGATGCGGGCCATCACGCCGAGGATGATCGGCGCCGCGACGCCCAGCAGGAGGCGCCGGTACGCGGGCATCCGCGGCACCCGGTTGCGCAGGTAGTGCCGGGCGAAGGAGATGTGCCTGGCCTCCTCCGCGACGTGGATGCGCATGATCGTCTCTTCCAGCGGATGGTGGGCCCGCCCGTCCTTGAGCATCTTGCGCTGCACGTGGTCGATCGGGTCCTCGCCGCCCAGCACGAACACGAAGAACAGCTCGGTGGAGATCAGCGGGATCCATGGCGTGACCTGGGCGATCATCGACAGCGGCCGCGGCATGCCGCGGATCGGCAGCCCGGTGCGGTTCACGAATTCCTGGAACATCATCCCGTGATGTCCCTCTTCGATGGTCTCGTGATACACGTACCGGAACTCCGGCGCCCCGTTCGGCAGCCGGTAGGCGTAGTTGAGCAGGCCGCGCTTGAGCAGGTTCTCGAACTGCAGCCCGATCTTCATGGCGGTCGCCACCCGCCACAGCCCGATCGCCGCGCGCACCTCGGGTGGCCGGCTCCGGTACCACGGATGGCCGCCCAGTTCGTCCACCTCGGGCAGCTCCCAGCGCGGGTCGGCCGGATCGACGAGGAACTCCGGGTCGTCCCAGGGGATGTCCCGGTACGGCTCCCAGTGCTTGTCGACCGACGCCTTCGAGAGGCGTTCGATGACCGCTTCGTAGGCGCTGCGGCTCGCGACCTGCTCGTCGCTTTCCCTGGCGGTTGTAGAGCTCGGTGCGGGTGTCATCGCGTGCGCTCCTCTCCTCGCCAAGTAATTGTACGAAGCGTCCAATAACTCGGGAAGAGTGGAGTCACAGCTTTTCGACGGACACACCGAGCTCGTTCGCCGCGGCCGTGCGGATGAGCGCGTTGGCCCGGCGGCGCGACAGCGCCTTGGGGTGCACGTGCGTCTGGATCGCGAGCCCGTCGATGAGCGCGAAGATCCGCCAGGCCGCCGAGTCGGGGTCGGCGCAGTCGAAGTCGCCGCACTCCGTGCCGGCCTCGATGATCGCGCGCATCAGCAGGCGGCCCTGCGTGTCGATCCGCCGCGAGATCTCCTCCAGCTTGGAGCTGCGCATCGCCTCCGCCCAGGCGTCGATCCACAGGCGCCAGCCCTCGCTCGGGATCGCCGGCGAGCAGAGCCTGAGCAGGGAGCGCAGCCGTTCGAGCGGCGTGCCCGTGGAGCGCTCGACGTCGCCGAGCGCGTCCATGTGGAGGCGGGCCGCGTACGTGAAGGCCTGCGCGAACAGCTGTTCCTTGTTCTCGAAGTGGTAGAACAGCAGGGCTTGGCTGACGCCGGCGGCTCGGGCGATGTCGATGGTCCTGGTGTGGCCGAACCCCTGGTCCGCGATCACCTCGCAGGCGGTCTTGAGAAGATCCTCACGCCGTAATCGGCTGAAACCTGTTGTCACAACGGGTAACTCTTTTCGAACTGGCTAACTTCTGGTCTGGCTGAGTGGAGCGCGAACGGTCGTGATCGCCCCTCCTTCCAGCGTTCATCGTGATCATGGTAGCTAGGGCCAACGACAGTTTCGATCAAGCCCGAAAACCTTTCAGTACCCGTTCTTTACCGTCGTCAGTCCTTTCGGACCGGCATCCGTAGCACAAAACGGGCTCCTGCCTCCGAATCCTCGATCTTGAGCGTGCCGCCGTACGTCTCCGCGATCTCCCGTGCGATGGGCAGGCCGAGCCCGGTGCCGCCCGCGTCGCGGTTGCGCGAGGCGTCCAGCCTCGTGAAGCGCCTGAAGACGACCTCGCGGTGCTCCGGCGCGATGCCCGCCCCGTCGTCGAGGACCTCCAGCACGGCCTCGCCGTCCTGCCGCAGGGTCACGATGACCGTGCTCTCGGCGTGCCGCTCGGCGTTGTCGAGCAGGTTCGTCAGCAGGCGGGACAGCCGGACGTGGTCGGCGGTGACGAGCACGCCGGGCTGCAGCTTGGTGACGACCTTCTTCGACCGCACCCTGGCGGTCTCGGCGGTGACCAGGTCGGCCAGGTCCACCGGGTCGAGCCGCGCGGGGGCGCCGGCGTCGAGCCTGGCCAGCATCAGCAGGTCGGTGACGATGTTCTCCAACCGGTCGAGGCTGGTGAGCAGCTTGTCGCCGGTCTCGCGCCATTCGATCTCGTCCGGGGCCAGCAGGGCCTCCTCGAGCTCGGCGCGCATCGCGGTGATCGGGCTGCGCAGGTCGTGCGAGGCGTCGGAGGCGAACCTGCGCTGCTGCTCCATCGCTTCCTCCAGGCGCGCGAGCGTCTGGTTCGCGGTCTCGGCCAGCGCCTTGATCTCCTCGGCGTTCTCGGGCACGGGCACGCGCATGCCGCCGTCGCCTGCCGTGATCTCGGCGAGGCGGCCCGTGATGAGGTGCACCGGCGCGAGGGTCCTGGCCACCACTCTCGACACGCCGAACCAGGTCAGCGCGACGAGCCCTGCGGAGGCGCAGGCCAGGAAGGCGAGCACGGCCGGGTGGACGTACCAGGGCGTCATGGAGCCGAAGGCGTAGACCATCCAGTCGCCCTCCGGCTCGTACACCCGGAAGGCGACCAAGAGCCGGCACTCGCCGGAGAACTGCGGCAGGTCGCACACCCTGCCCAGGCGGTTGGCGTTGTCCGGGTCGGGAACGAGCGTGGTCAGGCGGGGCGAGCCGGCGAGGTTGGGCGTCGTGGACACGATGCGCCCGGCCGCGTCCACGACCTGGAGACCCTCCAGGTCGAGAGAGATCACACGGGGGATCTGGTGCGTCTTGATCAGGTGGACCACGCGCAGCGCGGCGGTGATCACCTCGTTCGTGCGGATGTCGGCGGCCGTGTTGTGCGCCGCCCACAGCAACAGCGCGCTGGTCGCCAGGCAGAGCAGCGCCACGGCGACGCCGGCGAACAGCGCCAGCCGCGCGCGCATGGAACGGCCCAGCCGTGCGATCACACCCATCCCTCCGTGATCAGGTGATCACACATGGCCCCTCCACTGCCAACTAGCGGAGATTCCACAACAAATCAGGTGCTCTATGCGTGGTGCGGCCGCCTGATTAGAGTAAGTGGGCACTGATACGAAGGAGACGACGTGGACCTTGCTGAGTATCGGCGTGCCGCCAGGGCCTGGCTCGAGGACAACCTTCCGGCGGACGAAGCGGCGGACGGCGTCACCAGGGCCAAGGAGTTCATGGCCAAGCTCTACGACGCCGGCTACTCCGGCATCACCTGGCCCGAACGCTGGGGCGGCCAGGGGCTGACGCAGGCGGAGGAGCGCGCGTTCGCCGCCGCGGCCCGCGACTTCACCCTCCCCACGTACGTCTTCTCCATCGGCCTCGGCATGACCGGCCCGACCATCCTCGACCGGGGCACCGACGAGCAGCGCGAGCGCTTCATCCGGCCGCTGCTGCGCGGCGAGGAGATCTGGTGCCAGCTGTTCTCCGAGCCGGGCGCGGGCAGCGACGTGGCCAGCCTCCAGACCAGGGCCGAGCATGACGGCGACCACTGGATCGTCAACGGCCAGAAGGTGTGGACCTCGGTCGCCCACCACGCCGACTGGGGCCTGCTGCTGGCCCGCACCGACGTGGACGTGCCCAAGCACAAGGGGCTGACCATGTTCGTGGTGGACATGCACCACCCGGGCGTGACGGTCCGGCCGCTCAGGGACATGTCGGGCAAGGCCAACTTCAACGAGGTCTTCTTCGACGACGTGACGATCCCCGACGAGCACCGCGTGGGCGAGGTGAACGACGGCTGGAGCGTGGCCGTCACGACGCTGCTGCACGAGCGGCTGTCGATCTCGGCCGGCGTCGGCATGGGCGGGCAGAAGGACAACCCGGCGTCCCTGGATGCGCTGCGCCGGGCGGTCGACACGAGCGACCCGCTGGTCCGCGACCAGCTCGTCGAGCTGCACATCCGCAGCCGCGCGCTCGCGCTGTTCAACCAGCGCCTGGCCCAGGAGACCAAGGCCGGGATCTTCCCCGGCGCGCGGGGGAGCGCCGCCAAGCTGCTGCTCGCCGAGCTCACGTTGTTCCAGGCCGACCTGGCCACGCAGCTCGTCGGGCCCGAGTCCGTGCTGGCGGACCATCCGCTCGCCCAGGCCCTCTCCCTGGCCCCGGGCATGGCGCTGGGCGGCGGCACCAACGAGATCATGCGCAACATCGTGGGCGACCGCGTGCTCGGACTGCCGCCCGAGCCGCGCGTGGACAAGACCGTGCCGTTCAAGGACCTGAAGGTGGGGACCCAGGCGTGAAGCTCGTACTCGGCCAGGAACAACAGCAGCTGCGCGAGTCCGTACGGTCCTTCCTGCGCACGGCCGCGCCGCTGCCCAAGGTCCGCCAGGGCTACGATCCGCAGGTGTACGCCCGGCTCAACGGCGAGCTCGGCCTGTCGGGCCTGATCATTCCCGAGGAGTACGGCGGCGCGGGCGCGGGCATGACCGAGCTGGCGGTCGCACTGGAGGAGACGGGCGCGGCCCTGCTGCCCGGACCGTTCCTGGCCACCGTGTTCGCCACTGTCGCCCTGACCAAGGTGCCTGACACGGAGCGGCGAGCCGGCCCCGGAAGCGGCAGCTTGCGTAACCAAGACGGGGCCGAAGGGAGCGCGACCATAAGCACAGAGTTGTTGACCGGCATCGCCGAGGGCCGGATCGCGGCCACGCTCACCGGGCACGAGCTCACCTGTGACGGCACGGCCGTGCACGGGACTCTGACACAGGTGCTCAGCGGCATGGAAGCCGGCGTGCTGGTGGCGCCCGCGCGCACCGGCGACGGCGTCGTCATGGTGGCCGTCGAGCTGGACGCGCCCGGCGTCACCAGGACCGCTCTGGAGACGATCGACATCACGCGGGGCCAGGCGCGGGTGGTCATGGACGGGGCGCCGTGCCGGGTGCTCGGGCCGCAGCCGGAGGGCGGCATCGGGGACCTGCTGTGCGTGGCGGTCGCGGCCGAGCAGCTCGGCGTGATGCGGGCGGCGCTGGACGCCATCGTCGCCCACGCCAAGATCCGGGTGGCTTTCGGCCGCTACATCGGCTCTTATCAAGGGGTGAAGCACAAGCTCGCCGACATGCACTGCAAGCTCGAACAGGCCGAGTCCATCGTCAGGTACGCGGCCTGGGCCGCCGACGAGTCCCCTGACGAGCTGCCCGAGGCCGCCGCACTCGCCCAGGCGTACGTCGGCCGCGCCTGCTTCGAGGTGGCCCGCGACCACCTGCTCCTGCACGGCGGCATCGGCTTCACCTGGGAGCACGACGCTCATCTGTTCTACAAACGGGCCAAGGCGGACGAGGTACTGCTGGGCCCGCCCCGCCTCCACCGCGAACGCCTCGCCGAACTGCTGGAGCTGTGATGGAAGCCGGCTTCTACGCCATCGCCGCCGCCGACCCCGATCGCCTCGCCGTGATCGGCTCCGACGGCGCCCGGACCACGTACGGACAGTTGCTCGCCAAGGTCAACCAGGTCTCGCACGGGCTCAGGGCCCGCGGGCTCACCACGGGAGACGTGGCGGCGGGCGTGCTGCCCAACGGGATCGACGCCGTGATCATGCTCATGGCGACCGGCCAGATCGGCGTCTACTACGTGCCGATCAACTGGCATCTGACCGCGTCGGAGGTGGCGTACATCCTCAAGGACTGCGACGCGAAGCTCGTCGTCACCGGCCCGGACTTCGCCGTGCCCGGCGGGGAGATCGGCACGGAGGGGCTGGCCGCGGGGCAGCCTGAGGACGCGCCCGCGGACCGCACGTCCGGGGCGGTCATGTGGTACACATCCGGCACCACCGGCTTCCCGAAGGGCGTGCAGCGGCCGCTGCCGGGCGCCACGCCGGAGGAGATCGTGCCGCTGTACACGTGGTTCCTCGGCGAGGTCGTCGACCTGAGGCCGGGTGACGACGTGCATCTGGTGACCTCGCCGATGTACCACTCCGCGCCGTGTGCGCACACCCAGTTCGCGCTGCAACTCGGGCACACGGTGGTGATCACGCCGAGGTTCGAGCCGGTGCAGATCCTGGAGCTGGTCGAGCGGCACCGGGTGTCCAACGCGATGATGGTGCCCACCATGTTCCACCGCATGCTGCAGCTTCCGGAGGACGTGCGCGGCAAGTACGACGTCTCCAGCCTGCGGCAGGTGATCCACACGGCCGCGGCCTGCCCGGTCGCGGTCAAGCAGCAGATCATGGACTGGTGGGGGCCGGTGCTGTACGAGTACTACGGCTCGACCGAGTCGACGATCGCGTTCGCGGTCAAGCCGCACGAATGGCTGGCCAGGCCGGGCACGGTGGGACGGCCCGCGCCCACGTTCGAGGTCAGGATCCTCGACGAGGCCGGCGACGAGCTGCCGCCCGGCGAGCCAGGCCTGGTCTACGTCAAATCCAGTCTCGGCAAGTTCGAGTACCGCAAGGACCCGGAGAAGACGGCCGCCAGCATGCGCGGTGAGTGGTACACCCCGGGCGACATCGGCTACCTGGACGCGGACGGCTACCTGTTCCTGTGCGACCGGCGCACCGACCTGATCGTCTCCGGCGGGGTCAACATCTACCCCGCCGAGATCGAGGCCGCCCTGCTCGAGCACCCCGCGGTGGCCGACGTGGCCGTCATCGGGGTGCCCGACGAGGAGTGGGGCCACAACGTGGTCGCGCTCGTGCAGCCCGCCGGCGGGATCGAGCCGGGGCCCGAGCTCACGGCCGAGCTGCTGGAGCACTGCGAACCGCGCATCGCCAGGTTCAAGCACCCGAAGGCGGTCGAATACCGCGCGACGCTCCCGCGCACGCCCACGGGCAAGTTGTCACGCTCGAAGGTCCGCGCGGACTATCTCGCGGCGAAAACCAGCTCCTCGCTGTAGCGCCTGCCCTCGCCCAGGTAGAAGCGGGCCGACAGGGTACGGTCCGCGGTGTCGAAGACGCTGCTCCACAGCGTGCGGAACGGCACATCCGGGTCCTCGGCCTGCGCGACGGCCCGCAGGCTGTCGCGCAGGTCCTGCCCGGACATGGTGGTGCCCTTGCTGCGCTCGTACAGCGTGCGCAGCCGGCCGAAGCTGCCGAACGACGCCGGGCTGTCGGCGGGCAGGTGCATCGGGTCCGGGTTGCGGTGCAGCAGGTGGTTCGTGACGCACAGCGGGCCGTCGCCGAACTCGACGATGTGCTCGCGACCGTCCCGGCCGCGCTCCCACACGAACGCCTGCCCGTGCGCGTCGGCCACCAGGTAGTGCAAGGGCGTGCCGTAGTCGTAGTGCTTGGCGCCCAGCAGCGCCTGCTTGGCCTGGTCGGCGTTCTCGCAGGTGTCGACGAGGAACCGGGGCAGCTGCACGCTGGCCAGCCCCACCTGCGGCGCGACGCTCTCCGGCGGCGCGGCGGTCTCGAAGTCGGCGATCAGCAGCATGACCGCCAGGCCCGCCGAGTTGATGCCGTCCATGCAGCCGTCGAGGTCGTTCATGGTGATCACGGTCGCGGAGAGCCCTTCGTCGGGCACCGTCGTGATCACGTAGGGGCGGGAGGCCATCGGCAGCTCGTCCGGCCCCGGGGCGCCGCCCATGATCTCGCCGGCGGTCGTGGGGAAGAAGTCGTAGTTGCGGCCGATCCGGCCGTGGCCGTCCGCGGCGGCCGAGGGCGGGATCCACATAGCAGAGCAGCCCGAGCCCTCGGGGATGTAGCTCAGGCCGTCGAGAGCGAGCTCGTCCTGGTCGGGGTCGAGGCCGAGGGCGGCCGCCGCGCCGTCCATGCGGGCGTGGTGCTGCGGCCAGTGCCGTTCGAACCAGGTCCTGCGGGCCCGGCCCACGATCGGATCGACCGGCATGGGGGACCAGCCGAGCCTGCGGGCCTCCTCGGTGAGCGCCCGGCCGATCTCGAACTGGCTGCCGGTCAGGGTGAGGTGGTGGACGAGCTGGAAGTCGTCCCTGCTACCGGCCACACGTGTCATGTTCGTCATGGCAGCGAGCCTGCGCCCGGCCGCTGACCGTCCACCTACCGGCGGCTGACCGCCCGGCGGTACCGCTCTGACAGCCGGAGCACGTGGTCGGCCAGCTCCGGCGGGTCGAGCACCTCGAAGTCCACGCCGATGAACCCGATCCACACGGCCATGCCGTTCAGGTCGTCGCCGCCCAGCTTGACCAGGCACGTCGCGTCGTCCACCGGCTCGACCTCCAGTCCGAGCGGCAGCCCCGCCACGTGGCCGGCCGGGGCGTGCAGCAGCACGGTGGCCCGGTAGCGCCACATCGCCGTGTTGACGCCCTTCTCCACGTACGCCGCCACGTCGCCGTTCTCCGGCAGCTCGCGCGGGGTGAAGCGGGGACCCTGCGGCGTGCGCGGCCGCACCCGGTCGACCCGGAACGTGCGCCAGTCCTGCCGATCGACGTCGTACCCCACGAGGTACCAGCGGCCGCGCCGGTGCACCAGGCGGTGCGGCTCCACGTCGCGTACGGTCGTCTCGCCCTCGTGGCCGGTGTAGTCGAAGCGGAGCCGCTCGTGGTCGCGGGCCGCGTTCGCGATCGTGGTCAGCACCTCCGGGGGCACCGACGGGGCGTTGCCCGGGATCTGCACGGTGTACGCGTTGAGCGCGTTCACCCTGCGGCGCAGCCGGGACGGCAGCACCTGCTCCAGCTTGGCCAGGGCGCGTACCGACGTCTCCTCGATGCCCTCCACGCCGCCGCCCGCCGCCCGGCCGAGCCCGACCGCCACCGCCACCGCCTCCTCGTCGTCGAGCAGCAGCGGTGGCAGCGCGGCGCCGGCGCCCAGCCGGTAGCCGCCCGCGACGCCCGGCGTGGCGTGCACGGGGTAGCCGAGTGAGCGCAGGCGCTCGATGTCGTTGCGGATCGTCCGGGTCGAGACCCCGAGGCGGGCGGACAGCTCGGGGCCGGACCACTCCCGGTACGCCTGGAGGAGGGAGAGCAGCTTGAGCAGGCGGGCGGAGGTTTCCAGCATGGTCACCAGTGTGCCCGCCAATGCGGCAAGGGAGCTTCCGCGTTGATGAAGCGGCTCAGGCCAGGCCGTACGCCGGGCCGTCCGGCTGCGGCGGAACAGGCGCCGATCCGGATGGCCCGGTCGCCGTCAGTCTCCGCCGAGCAGCCGCTGCGCCTGCTGGAAGAGGGTCAGCAGGGTCAGCGAGCCGAAGAACGCCACCGACCAGATCAGCGCCCCTAGCCGGAACGAACGCACCTTGATGACGTCGGGCAGCGCCCGCCGGTTCAGGATGATCAGCAGGATCGAGTAGACGAACATCATCACGGCCGAGAAGCTCGCCGAGAACACCAGCAGGACGAGCGGCTGGTCGAAGCCCAGCAGCAGGATCCCGATCCCGATCAGCACCATCGCCCAGACGGTGTAGAAGTAGATCTTGTTCACGGACACGGGCTTCTCGCGCAGGTACATCGTCTTGATCGTGTCCGAGGCCAGCCGGGAGGTGTAGTCGACGATGCCCATGGCCGAGGCGAACAGCGCCAGCGCCCCGATCAGCCAGAACAGCACCCCGAACCAGGGGCCGACGACGCTCTGCAGCGTCTCGCCCTCGACCTTCAGGAAGGCGATGCTGTTGGCCAGCCCTTCCTTCCCGAAGACCGTGGAGTACGCCAGCATCGACATGAGGGCGATCGTCACGAACGTCACCACCGCGAACGTCCACGCCTGCTCGAGGTTCGCGAACCGCCACCACTGCCGCCACCGCGCCAGATTCTCCTTGGTCGGCGCGAACTGGAAGCCGGTCGACGCGGCCGCCTCCTCCTGTCCGGTCACCGGGCTGACCAGGCGCGGCACGTACGCGCCCATGCCGAAGCCCTTGTCGCGGATCCAGTTGCTCTGGCACAGGTTCTGGCCGCCGCCCGCGCCGGCGTACGCGATGGCGCCCATCAGCAGCGCGAACTCCAGCGGCGGCACCGGGAACCTCGCCCCGACGGTCATCCCCTTGCCGAATTCGACCCAGCTCTCGGCGTTGATCGCGAATATGACCGCGACCACGATCAGCGTTGCCACCAGAGCGATCTTCACGAAGATCACCCGTTCCAGCGCCACGTAGATCACCGGCGCCATCGTCAGCCCGAGCGCGATCACGACGAGCATGCCGATGGCGATCCAGCGCACGCTGCTCGCGTCCGCCCCGGTCAGGTAGGTCACCATGGTCGCGGAGCTGGTCACCCAGCCCGGCCACAGGTTGGACGCGAGTGTCATCAGGACGAAGACGAGTCCCCAGTGCCGCCACATCCGGCTGAACCCGGTGAGCGCCGTCTCACCGGTGGCCAGGGTGTAACGCTCGATCTCCATGTTGAGGAACCACTGGGTGATGATCCCGATCGCGGCTCCCCAGATGAAGATGAGCCCGACTTGGGAGGCGATGTACGGCCAGAGGATGAATTCGCCCGACGCCAGCCCCACACCCGCGCCGACCAGGCCGGGGCCGATGATGCGCCACTTCGACGTAGGCGGCTCGGGAAGGTCGCGGATGGTGACGGGCGGTAGGACGCGCGCAGGAACGGTCGGGATGAATTCCGCCATGCGGTCTCCTTGTTCGGCTTACCTATCCGTCACATTACAGAGACCTGAAACGCCGGTGGAATAGCTAGTTAACCATCACTATGTACTCTCCCCTGTCGGTAAATCCCACCACCTGTCCGCCCGCGCCTATGAGCGTTCCCAGCACTGTCCGCACCGCCATGCGCCACTCTTTCGCGGCCGCAGGATCCGTCCGCCGCAACTCCTCGATGTCCCGCGGCGTCCCCACCAGAACCGCTTCCCCCAGGACCCCTCGCACCACGGGCCGCTCGTCCTCGGAACCCAGCAGCACGGGCAACCCCTCGGTCTCTGGAGGCGACGCGCCCGCGCCTTCGCCGGGAGCCACCCGCCACACCGCCAGCAGCCGGTCGGACGCGTCCCCCTCGTTGATCGCATCCGCCATCGGCCCGTAGAACTCCTCCAGGTACGCCTCGGGCAGCGCGCCCAGCTTGACCAGGTTGAACCGGGCGTTCCTCCGCACCAGCGGATCGAACGTCCACGTGATCCGCTCCAGTCCCCGCTCCCGGCACCAGTCCCGCTGGTGCAGCTTCAGCGCGTATCCGATGCCGTGCCCGATGACGGCGCCGGTCACATGCGAGTGCAACGTCCGGCCGGCGGCCAGGAACCCGACGGACGCGCCGACGAGCGTGTCCCCGTCAAAGGCCCCTGTCACGTAGTTGCCCGTGTGCGCGAACCCGATCATCAACTCCACGGTGACGGGCGCGTTGCGTGGATCCGGATGCCATATCTGGTCGAAGAGCCGGTAGACCTGCTGGAACTCGCCGATCTCCCGCAATTCCCTGATCTCCACGCCGGCCTTGGCCGCCGCCTTTGCGCTCTGGCTGCTCACGTCCCCATTTACCCACGCCGCACCAGGCGGAGGCGAGCGGGGGCCCGCCGAATCCGACCCCGCCCGGCCCCCCGCCGGACGTCCGGACCGGCCCGGGACCCGGCCGTTCACCGGCGCGGACAGCAGGATGTATCCACGTCATCACGTTGAGGTGCCCGATTCACGAATGGTCATCGATCGATCACTGAATGTAGTCATGTGAGGGTATGCCGTTCCAGCCGGGACGCCCGTTGACCAGGAGGATCCCCATGACTTTCGTGCTGACCGCCGCCCGCAGGCCGGCCGCGCTCGGACTCTGCGCCGCAGCGATCCTGGTCGCGCCGTCCGGGGCGCTGCCCGCCGCCGCCGCCGCGTCGGGCGCGGAGCTGTACATCACCGTCACTCCCGTCGACGGTGGCGCGTACGCGATGGGCCTCGCGTGTGACCCGGATGGCGGCACCCACCCCCGGCCGGCGGACGCGTGTGACGTGCTGCGCGCCGTCGACGGGTGGGTCGGGGACCTGGACGTCGATCCCGGCCCGTGTCCGTTGATCTATCTGCCGGTGGACGTCGAGGTCACCGGCGACTGGCGCGGACGGGAGGTTTCGTACCACCGCGAGTTCCCGAACGACTGCGTGATGCGCAGGGCCCTCGGCCCGGTCGTGTAGCGGTGGCCATGGCGTGATCGGGGCCTGATCGGGGGCGGGGCGCCGCGTCCGGTCAGGCCAGCCGTTCCCCGAGGAACCGGTGCACGTTCCCTCCGATGATCCGCATGACGTCCTTCTCCGGCAGGCCACGGGCGAGCAGGCCCTCGGTGACCATGGGCAGACCCGATGGCCCCTCCAGGCCGGGCACCGCGCTCTTCGGGTCCACGCCCCTCGTGTTGACGCCCTCGCAGTACGGGGGCGTCAGGTCGTCCATGACCTCGCGGATGAAGTCCGGGCCGAGGCCGACATGGTCGATGCCGGCGACCGCCGCGACGTGCTCGATGTGGTCGAGCAGACGGTCGAGCGTCATGTCCTCCGGGCGGTCGGCGAGGAAGGGGGCGAAGAAGTTGACGCAGATCACGCCGCCTGTGGCGGCCACGCCGCGTAGTTGCTCGTCGGTGAGGTTGCGGTGGTGGTCGCGCAGCGCCCGGGCGGAGGAGTGGGTGGCCATGACCGGCTTGGTGGCCAGCTCCAGCACGTGGGCGACGCCGGAGGCGCCCAGGTGGGAGACGTCGAAGACGATGCCGAGCCGCTCCATCTCGGCCAGGGCCGCGACGCCGTGCGAGGTCAGCCCGCTGCCCGTGGCGTCCTCGCCGCTGCCGTCGGCCAGCGGGGTGCGGCCGAAGTGCGCGATGGACGCCACCCGCACGCCGAGGCGGTGGACGGTCGA
This sequence comes from Nonomuraea sp. NPDC049480, assembly GCF_044465905.1. NCBI lineage: Bacteria > Bacillati > Actinomycetota > Actinomycetes > Streptosporangiales > Streptosporangiaceae > Nonomuraea > Nonomuraea sp. NPDC049480. Next base: position 554,660 of record NZ_JBITMD010000002.1, on the reverse strand, counting down.
GATCAGCTCGACGTCGGTGTCGAGGCCCGGCATGCTCTCCAGTGCCAGCACCAGGGCGATCTTGCCGGCGTCGAGCGCCGCGTCGATCTCGGCGGCGTCGCGGCAGAGGCGCACGTGCCCGGCGTTCCCCTCGGCGAGCACGTGCGCGCACTCGATCATGCGCAGCGTCTGCCGCAGCGCCCCCTCCGGCAGGTGCTGGTCGTCGATGAAGACCGGCAGCACCTGCAGGTCGACCCCGCCCGCGACGAGCTGGGGCAGCCATCTCTCGCGGAAGAACGAGGCCCACTGCCGGGGCGGCCGGGCGGAGACGGCCATCAGCAGGTCGTTGTGCGTGTCGGCCACGACGGCGCGCTGATGCAGGGGAAGCGTCATGCCTGGAAAGTATCGCGGCTGCCCGATCTGCACCATTGTGCCGGGAATCTGATGAACCCCGTCCGGGCTCCGCTCAGCCTGCGGGGACCGGGCGGTAGGCGTCGAGCGGTGGCCTGGCCGTCAGCCTGCGGTAGAGCGTCGTGCGGCCGGGCCAGTTGTTCGTGACGCGGCCGTCCGCCGTCTTGTACCAGCTCTGGCACCCCGCGCCCCACACCATCCGCTCCATCGCCGCGTCGAGCCGCCTGCTCCACGCCGCCATCACCTCGGGCCGCACCTCGATCGGCCCGCGCTCGGACAGGTGCGGCAGGCATGCCATGATGTGGTTCACCTGGCATTCGATCATGAAGACGATGGAGTTGTGCCCGAGGTTCGTGTTCGGGCCGTACAGCAGGAACATGTTCGGGAAGTTCGGCACGGAGATGCCCAGGTACGCCTCCGCCCCGCCCGCCCACTGCTCCCGCAGCGACCGTCCGCCACGCCCGGCGATCTCCATGGGGGTCAGGAACTCGGTGCTCCTGAAACCGGTGGCGTACACGATCGTGTCGACCGCGCGCAGGCCCTCGGTGGTCTCTATGCCCTTCGGCGCGATCCGGGCGATCTTGTCGGTGACCACGTCGACGTTGGGCCTGGTCAGGGCCGGATAGAAGGCGCTGTCGATGACCACCCGCTTGCACCCCGGCGGGTGGTCGGGCGTGAGCTTGGCCCGCAGTTCCGGATCGGGCACCTGGTCGCGCAGGTGCCCGAGCGCCCGCTTCTTGAGCAGGTCCACGCTCCAGCCCTGGGCGAGTGCGGGGTAGAGGGTGGTCTCCGCGTACCGGTAGATCCACTCGCGGTAGGCCCGCTGGAGGCCCGGGACGAAGCGGAACGCGAGCCTGGCCAGCGGCCCGAACGTGGCGTCCGGCTTGGGGATCACCCAGTTGGGGGTGCGCTGGAAGACGTACAGCCGCTCGGCCTGCTCGGCGACGCGCGGGATGAACTGGGCCGCCGACGACCCGTTCCCGATCACCGCCACGCGCCGGCCGGTGAGGTCGTGATCGTGGTTCCAGCGCGCGGAGTGGAACGAGACGCCCTCGAAGTCCGGCATTCCCGGAATGTCCGGGAGCCGGGGCCGGTTGAGCTGCCCCACCCCCAGGACGACCACGTCGTACGCCTCCGTGCGCTCCGCCTCGCCGTCCGGGGGAGAGGTCGTGACCTGCCACTGGGAGCCGTCGAAGACGGCGCGGCGGACTTCCGTACGGAACCGAATTTTTCGCCTGACGTCGTACTTATCGGCGCAATGCTCTAGATAGCCGAGGATCTCCGGCTGTTCCGGGTAGCGGCGCGTCCAGCTCGCGTACTTCTCGAACGAGTAGGAGTACAGATGCGAGGGGATGTCGCAGCCCGCCCCCGGATAGCTGTTGTCGCGCCAGGTGCCGCCGAGGCCGTCCGCCTTCTCGAACACCGTGTACGAGCGGATCCCGGCCCGTTCGAGCTGGATCGCCATGCACAGTCCGCCGAACCCCGCTCCGATGATCGCGACCCTTGGTGCCATGCCGTCCTCCGCGTGTCAGGGTCCACTTACCGTACGCCGAACCCTGTTCGACCGACACCCCTCCGCACGCCCGCGCGCCCTCCCTCGGGCCGGTAGTCTTCGCAGGTGGCTGCCGTGACGTTGACTGACGTGATCGAGGTGCTCGAGGCGTCCTACCCGCCCGCCCGAGCCGAGTCGTGGGACGCGGTGGGGCTGGTCAGCGGGGATCCGGCCCAGCAGGTGCGGCGGGTGCTGTTCGCGGTCGACCCCGTCGCCGCGGTGGCGGAGGAGGCCATGGAGTGGGGCGCCGACCTGATCGTCGTCCACCACCCCCTCTACCTGCGCGGCACCACGAGCGTGGCCGCGACCACCCCCAAGGGCCGCCTCGTCCACACCCTGATCAAGAACGACATCGCCCTCTACACCGCCCACACCAACGCCGACGTCGCCAACCCCGGCGTGTCCGACGCCCTGGCCAGGGCCGTCGGGCTGGCCGGCGATCTGGTGCCGCTCCAGCCCTTCCCCGACGACCCGTGGCGCGGGCTCGGCCGCATCGGGGAGCTGCCGGAGGCGACGACACTGGGCGAGTTCGCGGCCCAGGCCGCCAAGGGGCTGCCCCGGACCTCGTGGGGGATCCGGGTGGCGGGCGATCTGTCGCGTCCCGTCACCCGCGTGGCGGTCAGCGGAGGCGCGGGCGACTCACTGCTCGCCACGGCCGCGGCCGCCGGAGTCGACGTGTTCCTCACCGCCGACCTGCGCCACCACCCGGCGAGCGAGTTCATCGAGTCGGGCGGCCCCGCGCTGATCGACGCGGCACACTGGGCGACCGAGTGGCCCTGGCTCGACAGCGCCGCGTCCATCCTGCACGCCAGTGGCGTTACCGTTGAAACGCGTGTCTCCGCCACGGTCACCGATGCTTGGACAAGAGGATACTGATCATGAAAGCAGCCCCTGAGGCCCAGAAGAGACTGCTCGACCTGGCAGAGCTCGACTCCGTGATCGACCGGCTGGCGCACCGGCGTCGCACCCTGCCCGAGCTGGCCGAGATCGACGAGCGGTCGAAGCGGTACGCCAGGCTCGCCACCCAGGTCATCGAGGCCGAGACCGAGGCCGGCGACCTGGCCCGCGAGCAGACCAAGGCGGAGAGCGACGTGGACGCCGTGCGCACGCGCGCCGAACGCGACCAGAAGCGCCTCGACTCCGGCGCCGTGACCTCGCCCCGCGACCTGGCGAGCCTCCAGTCGGAGATCGTCTCGCTGCACAAGCGCCAGGGCGACCTGGAGGAGATCGTCCTGGAGATCATGGAACGGCGCGAGGCCGCCGACGCCAAGGCGACCGACCTGGTGGCGCAGCGCGACGAGCTGGCCGCCGCCGTGTCCGCCCTGGAGGACCGCCGCGACGCCGCGCTCAAGGAGATCGACAAGGAGGCGGCCGACGTCCGGGGCCGCCGCACCGCCGTCGCCGGCGAGATCCCCGCAGACCTGCTCGCGCTCTACCAGAAGCTCAGGGAGCAGTACGGCGTGGGCGCCGCCATGCTGCGCGGCGGCCGGTGCCAGGGCTGCAAGGTGGCCCTGTCCATCGCCGAGATGAACCGCATCAAGGCCGCCCCCCACGACGAGGTGATCCGCTGCGACGAGTGCCGCCGCATCCTCGTACGCACGGCAGAGTCGGGCCTGTGACGCATTACGTCATCGAGGCCGACGGCGGCTCGCGGGGCAACCCGGGCCCGGCCGGCTACGGCGCGGTCGTCAAGGACGCCGCGGACGGCCAGGTGCTGGCCGAGGTGGCCGAGGCGATCGGCGTCACCACCAACAACGTCGCCGAATACCGTGGGCTGATCGCCGGGCTCACGGCCGCGCTCCGGGTGGGCGGCGAGGGCGCGCCGGTGGCCGTGCGGATGGACTCGAAGCTCGTCATCGAGCAGATGGCGGGTCGCTGGAAGATCAAGAACGAGGGGTTGCGCCCGCTCGCGCTGGAGGCCGGGGGGCTGGTGCGGCGGCTGCGGGTGACGGAATGGACCTGGATCCCCCGCGCGCGCAACCAGCACGCCGACCGCCTGGCCAACGAGGCCATGGACGCCGCGGCCAAAGGCCTGACCTGGAGGGCGGGCGGCACCTCCGCCGCGGATGCGCCGGACGTACCCGGCGGCTCGATCCTCAGGGAACCGGGAGCGACCGCGACCGCGACATCGCCTCCGCCTGTCGCGCGGCCGACGGACCTGCTCGATGCGGGCGACATTTCCGAAATATCCGCCCCAACCGCTGCCGTCGCCGCGGCCCAGCAGCGTGGCAAAGGCACCGGCTGGCGCCCTGCGACCCGTGTGGCGACGTCGTTGCTCCTCCTCCGCCACGGCGAGACGGAGCTGTCGGTGGAACGCAGGTTCTCCGGCCTGGGCGACCCCGAGCTCACGCCCAACGGCCTGGCCCAGGCGGCGGCGGCGGCTGAGCGGCTGTCGCGGGAGCCGTACCGGCCGGACGTGATCGTCACCTCGCCGCTCAAGCGCGCCCGGCAGACCGCGGCGGCCGTGGCCGAGCGGACCGGTCTCGACGTCGAGGTGGACGACGACCTCAGGGAGGCCGACTTCGGCGCCTGGGAGGGCCACACGTTCACCGAGGTGCAGCGGAAGTGGCCGGCCGAGCTGGCCGCCTGGCTCGCCGACCCGGAAGCCGCCCCGCCGGGCGGCGAGAGCTTCGCCACGACCGCGCGCCGCGTCGAGGCGGTGGGAGAGCGGCTGGTGGAGCGGTACGAAGGCAAGACCGTCCTGGCGGTCTCCCACGTGACGCCCATCAAGATGCTCCTCAGATTCGCGCTCATGGCCCCGCTGGAGTCCCTCTACCGGATGCACCTCGACCTGGCGTGCCTGTCGCTGATCGAGTACTACGCGGACGGCCCGGCCGTGGTGAAGTCGTTCAACGACACCTCGCACCTGCGCTGACGTCATGGGGCCGTGCCGGGTTTCCGCCAGGGCGCCCGGCACGGCCGCCGACGCATCGCCCCCCTCAGGCGATGACGTGCCCATCTCATCGCCTCCACCTTGCGGCTGGGTTGGGAACCGCTTGAAACTTGGTACAGTTCAGCAGACGAGTCGGCCGGGCGACCGCGTCGGGCCCCAGTGGGGCCCGCCGAGGAAGGTCCGGGCTCCACAGGGCAGGGTGGTCGGTAACGCCGACCCGGGGTGACCCGCGGGACAGTGCCACAGAAAGCAAACCGCCTCCCGGTTCACGGGAGGTAAGGGTGAAAGGGTGGTGTAAGAGACCACCAGCGCCCACGGTGACGTGGGCGGCTAGGTAAACCCCACCCGGAGCAAGGTCAAGAAGGGACGCTCTCCGGAGCGTTCCGCGCGCGACGTTCGAGGGCTGCCCGCCCGAGCCGCGCGGGTAGACCGCTCGAGACCGCCGGCAACGGCGGTCCTAGATGGATGGTCGCCCCTTCACACGAAGGACAGAACCCGGCCTACAGGCCGACTCGTCACTATTTAGTTGTCTGACGTGGGACGGAACACGACCAGAGCACCATCAAGGCACTCTAAGGGCACAACCAGCGAGGAGCGGAACGCCCTGTGGAGCGCCTCTGGCTCGCGTGGAAGCTTCCGGAACGAGGTGGCCATATAGGTCCAGATCCACGGTGGTCGTGATCGACTCGTGTCCGAGCCACCTGGAGACTTCAGAGATCGGGACGCCCTCAGCGAGAGCCGTACTGGTGAACCCGTGCCGCAGATCGTGAAAGGTCGTATCCGGGAGAAGACCAGCGGCCTTGATCTCCAGTCTCCAGACACGATCATGGAAGTAGTCGCGCTGGATCAGATTGCCCCGTAAGGTAGTGCGGAACAGCACGTCGATGGGGTCGTGCTTCGCGATGTGCTCGTGGAGAGCCTGCCGAGGAAAGCTGGCATGGGGACCTCTCGGACAGACGCCGGACTCTTGGGCGTCCCGAGCATGGGCCGACTCTTGACCACGGTCACCTGTTGATCGACCCGGATCATGCCCGAGTCGAAGTCGATCCGACCTTTCGCCAATCCGAACGCTGCTCCTTGACGCAGTCCGGATCACCGTCTTGCCATCATGGGTGGGGCCGTAACCGGCCCCGAGCTCGCTGAACGTCTCGCCCTTACGCAGGTAGACCAGCACCACCAACGACTGCTGGCCCGGGTTGAGTCGCCGCCAGAGCGACCCGATCGTCTTGCGGTGCCGCCGGATCATTCCGGCGACGTAGTTCAGGGTCTGATGCGATAAAACGACGGTGGCACGATGCTCACTGACGTGATCTCAGTGAATTTCCGGTAGGTAGTTGTGCTCGAAATGGGTGAGGACAAGCGCTGCGCGGGCGATGTCGCCGATTCTGCTGGGGCTGATGGTGATGTGCTGGAGGGTTCGCCAGCGGTCTTTGAGCAGGGCGAATCCGCGTTCGCCGAGGCAGCGCAGGGCTCGAAGGAGCCGGTTGTAGGTGCGGTTGTCCGGGCTGAGGATCTGGTTTCCGTCGGGTTGTTTGATCGGCGTGTGGATGCCGATTCCGGCGCCGTCGTAGCCGTTGTCGGCGAGGGTGGGCAGGCCGTGTGCGGCAGCGGCGTACAGCGCGCCCAGGACGTGTGTCCGGGCTGCGTCAGGTCATGGACGGAGCCGGGTTCGACCTCGGCGATCCACAACGGCAGCCCATCTGGTGCTGACAGCGCCTGGAGGTTGCCGGCGTGCTGGTGGGCCTTGCCCGCGTACCAGGCGTCGATGGACTCGCCTTTGACGCTGAGGGTCTGCTCGGCGCAGCGGTCGATCGGGATCAGCGTGCCGTCCAGGATCACGTACGCCAGCCCGTCGGCTTGTGCACGGTCGAGAGCTTGATGCAGATCGGGTGCTTGAGCTGCGAGAACGTCGATTCCTTCGTGGATGTAGCGGTAGGCGGTGGCTCGGGAGACGCGGTGATCACGGCCGAGTTTGGGGATGTCGCGCTCCCGCGGAACCAGTGCAGCACCATGACCGCTTGCCGGAATGGGGTCAAGGCCCGGCTGTCTTTCGGGGTGGCGCGCAGCCGGCGTTCTTTGCGCAGGAGCCAGGGGAGGTGGTGAACGAGTGCGCGGAAGACATCGAGCGTGGCACGATGAACAATCACGTGGAGCCTTCCGGCCGGCTGAGATTCTTGTGGTGAGAGCTCTTCTACCGGGGGCTCCACGCCTGTTTCCGGCCTTCGGCGAATCCTCCCGAAAAGCCCGGAACGCCGCTGGCGGCGTCCAAGAAATCCCAATTGCCCGAACTATTTCGCTGAGATCACCTCACTGATAGAACAGCACCTGAAGCTCCTGGTGGCGACGGTGTGGATTGTGGTGATCAACCCGTCTACCAGGAGCTTCTTCGCGTCACTGGCCGAACGTCGGCATCGCGATCATGCTGTGACCAGGGTACCCGCCGCGGAGCCTGAACAAGGTTCAGTGGAGTTCGTCAAGAGAACCTCACCTTCACCGGCGCGGACTCCCTGATGGCCACCCTGGCCGCAAACCCGACCCCCGCTCCAATTACTCGCTGATATTACAATACAATATAAGCGAAAAGCCACCACTGATTGGCCTGGTATCCACACGGGTAGGCCTGCATGCGAACTCCAGTGCCATAATCCGAGGCATCAAGGCAACGATAGCCGGCCATTGCGCTCCGTATTCTGATGCCAGACTGCATACTAGAGACCTCGAAAAACCACTTCTGGTTGTCCGAAAGCTGGCAAGGGTACCGCTGCACCCAGGGGCCACGCCCATAGTTCTCTACATCAGCGCACTCGTTGGGCCGGTCCCACGGTTTGATCTCGTACCACCCGTTACCAGCGTCATAGGTGACCCGCCAGACCTGATTACTACCGCCGTGGCAGGAGTACTGCTGGATATAGCGACCAGTGCCCCAGTTCTCTAAGTCCAGACATTTCCCACTGGCCAGGTTCTGCAGGTACCAGTACTTATACTCATACGACGGGCTTGTCGCGGAGTATGGATCCAGCTCGACCCTTTCGGCCTTGCCACTCTTCTTCGACTTTTCTCGCGCGGCACGTATCGCATCGCCGAGCGGTCCCGATGCCTCATCAAGCGATTGGCTGCCGGATGGTGCGGGCGCTATGGGATCGACAGACGCCGATCCCATAGCTGCCGGTTGCACAGCGAAGATGAGTATGGAGAGCAGCGCGAATAGGCCAAGTCTGACCGGTTTGTTGATCATGATTCCCCACTCTTCTTGGTCGGTGAAAGTTTTGGCGGAGGGAGCTGTTATAAGCTCACTTGCAGAAACGAAGAACTGTACGATGGGCAATGCCTCTTCGCGTTGATGTAAATAATTGGCATGAGCTCCAAGAAATAGTACTTGAATAAGGTCTTTGAATCGTGATGAGAAAGATGCCCGGGCGCGCCCATATCGAAAGACCTGACCGTCTCAGAACAATTTGTGAACACAAGCAGTCGTCCGCTATCACGCAGAGCTATATGACGATTAGGGGCGAGTTCGGGATATGGCCACGACTAAGGATAGCTGAGAGCTATTTCTGACTTCCGCATGGAAAATGCCAAAAAACGCTGTAATCGCGCCAGTGGGGCGGTAGATGGTGGGGGTTCAGGGCGATCTCGATCACGATTCCGGTGATGGAGGCTGGGCGGTACTGCATACGGTTTGAGCCGGTTCTTCGCCGCCGTGATCAGGTAGTCTGCGGTGCGCATGGCGGGGTTGGTCGTAGCTTCATTTCGCCTCCGGGATTTTGAAGATCGAGTCATGTTGAGGCGTGTGTGGCTGATGGTGGCGGCTGCGGTGTAACGCTGGGTGATAGTCGCAGTTAGGCGGCCAGGTGGGCGTCCCGGACGAGGGCGTCGATGGCGGCCTGGTAAGCGCGGGAGGCGGAACGCAGACGGCTGTCGGCCGGTGGATCGGGATCGGTGATCTGGGCAAGGCCGGGGATCAGGAATCGCTGGGCCAGGTGGGTGATGAAGAGTGCGTGCGCGATCCCGGTGGGGTGACCTGGTAGGTGCGGCTGTGCGGGATGCGGGTGATGATGCCGTGGGCGCGGAGTCTGCGCAGGTCGTAGCTGATCTGGCCGCTGGTCATGGCCTCGGGGGTAAGCCCTAGCAGGGGCGCGAGGTGGTGGCGCAGGAGGCGGTTGGTGAAGCCTGCGGGCAGCAGGGCCAGGGCGCAGCAGACGTTGAGCAGGGCGCGGACGCGGGGGTCGGTGAAGCGTAGTCCGGGGATGCGGGTTCCGGTGTCGGTGATGACCGGATCGGTGATCGCGGCCAGGGCGGCGGCTCCGTCGGCGGGATCGTGGCTGATGCATTCGACGTCGAGCAGACGCCGGTTGGCGGTGAAGCCGACCTGCTGAAGTGTGGGCAGGTTAGTCAGCTCTTTGCCGATGGCGAAGTCGCGGGTCTGGTTGATGGTGGTCTCGGTCCGTAGCGCGCGTCCTTCCTTGAGATACTGCTTGACCTGGGTCTTCTTGTAATACGGGTAGAGGTAGGGGTCGACGCCCTCGGTGATGATCTGGGTGCGGAAGCTGCCCGGGGTGGCGCCCTTGCCGTGATGGCGGCGGATCTGGCGGTCGAAGACGATGCTCACCTTGTCGGGGCGGCCAATGTCGATGTTGTCGTGGATGAGCTGGTCGAAGAAGATCCGGCCGGAGCGCGGGCGGTCCATCACCTGGGCGGTGGACAGTTCGATCTGCTGGATGGAGGCCTGCCAGCGGTAGTCGGCCGCCTCGTCCTCGGGGGTGAGGGGGTGGGGAAGGCGGGCTAGCCACTTGCCGAGGAAGCGGTAGATCGCCTCCTGGCTCAGGCCGTCACAGATTCTCTGGATCGCCCGCGGTTCCTCGGCTGCGACGATCGCGTTGTCGTCCGCGGTGAAGCCGATCCCGGCGCGCTCGCACTGGCGCTTGGCGTACTCGTGACCGTTGAGGTAGATCTGCCCGTTGAACGGGAAGTAGCCGCAGAACTTGACATAGAACGGGCCCGAAGTCACGGTCGAAGCCGTAGAAGTACCAGTGGTTGACCAGCGCAGGCTCCTTGGCCAGCCATGGGTAGGACTTGCCGGTGCCCGCGTCGCGGCGCTGCCGGGTCCGCCAGATGCGGACCTTTTCCTGCGCCCGTCCCGTCCGACGAACAGGATCCGTTCGCCGCCGTCGTGTCCGGCCAGGTATTGCTTGGCGATGTCGTCTTTACGCTGGTCCTTGGTGAAGTGGACCAGGTCCAGATCGCGTGAGGTGAGCCAGTGGTGAATGTCAGCGGCGAAGTGCTCGGTCATCGGATGCATCAGCGTGGAGGAGACGAAGCGGTTGCCGCGATGATGGCAGAAGAAGCCGTGGATGCCGGAGCCGTACTGTAGCCGGGGCTGCCGGAAGGACAGCAGCATCCGGTCCACGCACCGGATCTCGAAGAGCACATGATCGGACAACACCTCGGCAGCGGTACGCGGTAGCGTCATCACAGGCTCCGGTTGGAGGCTCGGCCGGCAACGGCCACCCGACCGCTGCGAGCGGTGAATGAACGGACACATTGTGTACCGTCTTAGCCGCTAGCCGGGGTCATTCCACGGATCTGTAACTCGTTCTCCACCTACGGACCTCAGCCCGCACCGGACATGTCTCGTCGGGTTGGGGCGAAGCCCCGGCGGACGTTCAGCAACTCCAGGACGACGGACAGGGAGCGGCCAGCGGCCCGGTTGCGTGTGCTCTCGTCATTGGGTCGCCGGTAGCCGTGCGCTTCGAGGACGGCGTACAGGTCGTGCAGCAAGCCGAAGGTGAACCGCTCGTCAGAGCTGGACATGGGGTCTCTCCTCCTGGTTGAACCCCTGTCATCGCGTCATCAGAAGGGGTCGGAACGGAGGGAAGCGGGCTGAATCAGGGTGAAACCCGCTTGCCCTTCTACCAGGGCAGAAACCAGGAGAGTGAACCGGGCTGAACTAGCCTGAACTGGGCTTATGCCGCTCTGGTTCTTCCCGGCCTACAGGCCGACTCGTTACCTCCATCCCCCTGACCAGGGGCTTTGGAGGGCATGCTTCCCTCTGTTCCGGCGCTGTTCCGCCATGTCCCTCTCGATACGCCCATGTGCAAGCCCGTCTTCGTGCACAGGAAGTGATCGGGAGCCCTGGGGAGTTTCATTCATCACTCTCGCCCTAGATTTCGCAGGTAGGCCGCCACGCGGCGTTTGCCGCCGTACTCGGCCCAGCCGAGCGGGGTCGAGTCGTGCTCGGTGTCCTTGATCGTCGCATCGGCGCCGAGCTCGATCAGCGTCCTGGCCGTCTCCACGTCGTCGTTCCAGGCCGCCTGGTGCAGCGGGGTGGTCCGGTGCAGGTGGTTCACGTCGAAGCCGAGACCGGCGAGGAGCCGCACCGCCGCTGGCTTGCGCTGCGCGGCCGCGGTGTTGATGAGTTCCGGGGATCGGGCGAGCGCTCGTGCCAGCGGTTCGGGGCCGAATCCGGCCACCGCGCCGGCGTCGGCGCGCATGCAGGCGGCGGTGAACGCGTCCATCTCCTCCAGCGCCGCCGAGCCGCCTGCCGCGGCGAGGATCTCCGCGACCTCGGTGTGGCCGTGCAGCAGGGCGAGCTCGTAGGGGGTGCGTCCGCCGTACGCCGGATGCCCGCCCAGACCGTTCACCTCCGCGCCGTGTGCGAGGAGCAGCCGGGCCCGCTGCGGGCCGCCCCGCAGCGCGGCGGTGGCCAGTTCGTCGCGGAGCATCTGCTGCGGGGACTGCAGCGTCGGACCCAGCCGGGCATGCCACGGCCCGCCCTGCCCGCGGCCCAGGCCGAACTCCAGCAGGAGCTCAAGGTGGGCGGTGTCGTCGGAGAAGGAGCCGCCGAGCCCGAGGTTGTACAGGGTCTGGCTGTCGTTGGGGTCCGCTCCGGCCTCCAGCAGGCACCTGGCCAGCGCCAGGCCCTGCGGATGCCGTGGCTGGTCGCCCTCTCCTCCGCCGAATGCGCCGGTGAGCGCCGTGAACGGCGAGGTCAGGCCGTCCCACAGGAATCCGGCGTTGGGGTCGGCGCCGTGCTCGAGCAGGAGCCGGGCCGCCGCCACATACCGGCCAGGCGCATCAAGACGCGCGTAGGCCAGGTACAGCAGCGGCTCCCATCCAAAGGGGCCGCCCTGCGCCCGGGCGAGCCCCGGATTCTCGGCCAGCGCGTCTGCCAGCGCGTCGGCCGAGCCGGTGGCCGCCATGGTGAAGACGTTCGCGGTGGACAGCCGCGGATGCCGGGCCAGCAGCAGGCCGGCCTCACCGGTCCGGCCCGGGTAGTCGGAGCCGTAGGTGAGGCAGGCCAGCCGCAGGAATTCTTCCGGCAACTCCTGGCTCGGTGCGACCCGGTGCGGCGACCGGGAGTACCGCTCGACGGCGCCGATGTGTTCTTTCAGCTTGGGCCAGCTCGCGAAGCCGTACATGCGGGCGGTGACGAGCTGCGCATCGGACAGCTTGAGCGTCTCCGGCGGCCGGGGATGGAACTCGGTGACGAGTCCGAGCGCCTCGGGAACTGCCGCCTTCGCATACTGAAGGAGCGTCTTGGCCTGCTTGCGGAGCCGTTCGATGCTGGGGTTGTCGGGCAGGCGATGGATGGGCACCAGGGCCTCCTTTCCGTCTGGCCTGGTGTCCGCATGATCAGGCTGGAAAAGAGGTCGGGCCGAGTCGTTCGATGAGCATCAGGTGGGCTTGGCCCTTCCCGCGGACCGGTGGCGCCCTGAGCGCCGCTCTGCCCAGCCTACGCGATCGAGGCGTGCCGTACGGAGCCCTGGTTCATGAGCCCCTGGTGGGGTTGACCGTGAAGTACGGGGTGAAGTCCAGGGTGTCCGGGACCTCCAGCAGCGTGCGCATCAGCTTGCCGTCGAACGCCACGACCCGGACCTCGTCGTTGGCCGCGTTGTCCTGCTCCCAGCAGTACAGATGCGACTCGTCGTACCAGCCCAGCACCTTGTCGCAGTCGGAGGAGAACGTGCGCGCCCGCTTGCCGGTGCCGGTGTCCCAGATGCAGTGGTCGCCGTCGCCGCCGCCCCGGCAGTTGGTCACGAACATCTTGCCCGAGGGCGAGAAGATGTCCAGCGTTCCGGACGCCAGCGGCCCGATGCCCGCTATGTCCCGCGTGTGCTTGCCGGAGGCGTCGAAGAAACGCAGCCCTTCGTCCTTGCCGTAGACGATGACCACGCCTGTCCCGGTGGCGTCCCAGCCGAAGTCGGAGTCCTGGATCGAGGTGTCGGGCACCTCGACCACGCTTGCTTTGGCCTGGGCCACGTCCACGACGGCGAAGCCCGTTGAGATCCAGTCGTCCTCGCCCTTGTTGTCCTTGATTTTCTTGTCGATGTTGAGCAGGACCTTCGAGCCGTCCTTCGACCAGGCGCGGAGGGTGCTGATCAGCGGCTTGCGCACAGTCTTGACCCGGAAGCTGGAGCCGGCCTTCCTGTCGGTGAAGAGGATCGAGTCGTAGTCGTCCGAGGTGTAGTCCTGCGGCCTTCCCGCGAGGTAGCGGCCGTCGGGCGAGACCAGCGACTCCCAGTTGCCGGGGTGCTTGTCGAACGAGCCCCGCAGCGACCGCCTGGCGTAGTCGATGTCGTCGTCGAGGTTCTTGTTGTAGACCTCGTACGCCGTCAGCGCGATCGGGTCGGACGATTGCTCGTGGAGCGTGATCTGGCCGCCGGGCAGCGTGCTCTTCGTGGGCGTGGCGGGGGTCGGGGACTGCGGCGCCTGGCTCGTCTCCTTCGGCGACGCGGTCGTGGAGGCCGACGCGGTCGTGGGTCCGGCCGCGATCGAGATCTTCTGCAGGACCACGGCCACCGCCACCCCGATCACGACGATCAGGGCGACGACCGCGGTGGCCACGCCGACGACGATCCGCCCCTTGGCCTTCGTCCGTTCGGCCTCAGGACGGCGTTCCACGCTGGGGTGGTATTCCAGGCTGGGATGGCGGTCCATGTCAGGACGGCGGTCCGTCTGAGGGCGGCTGACCGCCGAGGCCTCTCTGGCGCCCCGCTCCAGGAGGCCGACGTCGGCCACGGGCTGCTGGGGCACCGGATGCCCCAGCAGCCGCATGATGACCTGCTGGGCCGTCGGCCGCCGCGCCGGGTCCTTGGAGAGGCACTCCGCCACCACGTCGCGCAGTGGTCCGTCCAGCGTCCCCAGGTCGGGCTGCCCGCTGAGCACCCGGTTGATCAGCGGGTGCATCGCGCCGCTGCCGAACGGCGCCCACCCGCTGGACGCGTAGATCATCGTGCCGGCCCAGGAGAACATGTCGGACGCGGGTCCGATCGTGTCCCCCATGAACTGCTCGGGAGACATGTACGCGGGCGTGCCGACCGGCGAGTTGCTGAACGTCGAGGTGGCGTTGAGCGCACGCGCGATGCCGAAGTCGATCACACGTGGCCCGTCGGCGCCGAGGATGACGTTGGCCGGCTTGAAGTCCCGGTGCACGATCCCGGCCTGGTGGATCGCGGCCAGCGCGGTGGCGGTGCCGATGGCCAGCCGATCCAGCCCCGAGCCGCGCCGCGGGCCCTCGTCCTGCACGACCTGCTGCAGGGAGGAGCCTTCGACGAACTCGCTGACGATGTACGGCCGCCCGCCTTCGACACCGGTGCCGAGGACGGCCGCGGTGCAGAACGGCGCCACCCGCCGGGCGACCTCCGCCTCCCGCAGGAAACGCCCGACACTGACGTGGTCGTCCGTCTGGTCGGGCTGCAGCCACTTGACGGCCACCTGCGCGCCCGAAGGGTTTCTGGCCAGGTAGACAACACCCTGTCCGCCTTCGCCGAGCTTGCCGAGGATTGCCAGATCTCCAAGCCTCTGGGGGTCACCAGGGGTAAGCGGCGCGTAAGACGGCATGAAGGGATTTTGGCCCGATGAAGCGGATCTATGAAACTTACTGGCCGGTATTCTGCGGGAATATCGTCCGGAAAATCGCAATAAAGGCGTCGCATGCAGCTTCATGTGACCGTCACGCGCTTTTCCGTGACAGAAACGGACGCCCGGACGGACCGATCGTGCGAAGAACGGACCAGAGACCCGGTCGGCGCCGGATCCCGGGTCTACGATCAGGGGCGTGGAGCCTTCCGGGGCCGGAGAGGTCCGTCTCCGCGCGAGCGCGCACGAGCGGTGAGGGGCGGAGGTGATCACGCTTGTCCCGCCACCATCGGCTGCCCCTTGCTCAGGGGCCCCGGCTGGACAGTGGGCACCTCCGCCCCTCCGGCCCCTGGGAGTCAGGACCGGCGCTGCGAGGTGCGCCGTGGGCACCTGGAGTACCTCGCTGGCACCGCGACACTAACCCCGCCCGCGCCCTGCGGTCTGCGCAGGATTACTCAGAACGGGACGCCCACGCGGCGAGAATCGCGGCCTCCTTGTCCGGCGATATCCCGTGCGTCATGTTGGTGCCAAAATTGCGGCGCTTTTCCGGGATCTCTCGTAACCATGCCCACGTGTCGCGTACGGTCTCCGCGACGGGACGGATCCGCAGCCCGGCCGCCTGCGCCTTGGCCGTCGGCACACTCCAGAAGTTGCCGGTCTCCGCCGCCGGCGGGCCGCCCCACAGCGGCAGCTCCACGAACGTGCCGGCGCCCTGCTCCGCCAGGAACGTGCTGTCCACCCACACGAACTCCGCGTCGGACCCGGTCGCCTCCTTGCACAGGCCCAGCCACTCCCCGAAGGTCGTCTGGCCCACCGGCCCCGTCACCAGGAACCGGCCGGCCATGCCCTGCTCGGCCTGGTCCAGCGTGAAGATCCCCAGGTCGCGCGCGTCCACGAACTGCATCGGCGCGTCCGGCTCCCCCGGCGCCAGCACCTGCCCGCCCCGCGCGATCCTGGTCAGCCACCACGGCAGCCTGGCCACGTCCTCGTGCGGCCCCAGGATGATGCCCGGCTGGACGATCAGCACGTTGCCGTCGAACCCCTGCTCCACCGCCCGCTCGCAGCCCGCCTTCAGCACCCCGTAGTTGCCGTCGTCGGGCCCGGCGTCGGGCTCGCACGGCCAGATCTCCGAATCTTCCTTGGCCGGTTTGCCGGGGAAGTCGGCGATCGCCGAGATGGTGGAGATGAACGCGTACGTCCCCGTGTGCCCGGACAGCGCCCGCGCCGACGCGCCCACCACCCGCGGCACATAGCCGGAGGTGTCCACCACGAAGTCCCACGAACGCCCCTCGACCAGCCGCTCCAGGTCTTCCGCCGACTCCCGGTCGCCGCGCACGGGCTCGGCCCCGGGCACGTCCACCCCGCTACGCCCTCTGTTGAACGTCGTGACCACGTGTCCCCGAGCCAGCGCCTCCTCCACGACGGCACGCCCCAGGAACCCCGAACCACCGATGACAAGAACCCTCATGGGCTCATTCTTCGCCCGCGGGCACCCAGCGATCAGCAGTCTTCACCGAGGGCGTAGAACGCAGCGGCGGCACGAGGTGCACCCGGGCCGTCGCGATGTCGAAGTACAGCCCCACCAGCTCCAGCTTCCCGGCTCTGACCTGCTCGTCGACCTTCCGGTACGTGCGAAGGTTCTCCAATTGCTGCTGCACGTTGACCCGGCACAGCACGTCCAGTGCGCCGCTGTGCAGCCGGTCGCCCTCGGTCTCGATGAACGTGGCCAGGCTGTGATCGCCGTGCCGCAGCCACCGCCGCAGCCCCGGCAGGCTGCCCGCCTGCACGCCCGCGCTCAGCACCCCCGCCATCGCGCCGCACCCCGAATGGCCGCACACCGTGATCGTGTGCACGCCCAGCACCTGCGTCGCGTACTCGATCGCGGCCACCACCGAGTCGTCGTGCGGCTCCGACCCCCTGCGCGGCACCAGGTTGCCGATGTTGCGCACCGTGAACAGGTCGCCGGGGCCGCTGGCGGTGATCAGGCTGGGCATGATCCTGGAGTCCGCGCACGTGATGAACAGGTGCGACGGCTGCTGCTTGAGCGCCAGCTCGGTGAAGATGGGCTTCACCAGCGGCGCCGTGCGCCGGTGGTACTCGCGCGCCCCCGCCGTCAGCTGGCATTCCACCTGCGTGGTCCCGCCGTTCGACGGCACCGCGCGGCTGCCCGGGCGGCGGTGCCGGTGCGCCCACGGCAGCCACCAGCGGTCCGGCGCCACGGGCGGCGACTTCACGGGGAACATGCGCGCCCCGCTGGCCGCCAGTGTGTACCACTCGTCGTGCAGCTCGTCGATGTCGACCGTGCCACCCATGCGCTCGTGGTCCAGCCGCCACGAGTGGAGGGCCTCGAAGGCCGCGTTGTCCATGAAGTCGATGTTCAGGTCGAGGTCCACGGGGGTGGCCGCGGGGATCGTCCGCAGCTCGTGCGTCAGCCTCGGCACGCCCAGGAACGTCAGCGACCCCGAGATCGTCACGTGCAGCCGGCCGTCCCTGTCCTCGCGCTTCAGCACGGTGACCCAGGTCAGCCGGCGCAGCGCGAGAAGCGCGGCCAGCGCGAGCCCGGCCAGCACCCCCTCGGCCAGCCCGAGCAGGATCACGGTGACCATCGTCATCACGTACACCGGCACCTCGCCGTGGCCGTGCACCTTCTTGACGTGGCCCAGGTTCACCATCTGCACGCCGATGAACACCAGCAGCGCCGCCAGTGCCTCCACCGGGATCAGCTTGATCGCCGAGCCGAACCCGAGCGCGAAGGCCAGCACCCACACCCCGTGCAGGATCGTCGAGCAGCGCGTGCGCGCGCCGGCGTGCACGTTGGCGGTGCTGCGCACGATCACCCCGGCGACCGGCAGGCCGCCGAGCGCGCCGGTGACCATGTTCGCCACGCCCTGGCCGGTCAGCTCCTGGTCGAGGTCGGCCCGGCGGCCGCCGTGCATGCCGTCGACCGCCACGCAGCACAGCAGCGACTCGCAGCCCGCCAGTAGCGCCACCAGCAGCACCGCGGCCACGATCAGATGCCAGTCGCCCTGCGGCAGGACGGGGAAGGCCCACTCGGTGACGCTGTCGGACAGGTCCACGCGCGTGACGTCCCAGTCGAACACCCACGCCGTGACCGCCGCCGTCACCAGGGCGACCAGCGGCGCCGGAACCGCCTTGACCCGCTTGGGCAGCCGCGTCCACACGGCCAGCACCGTGATCGTGAGCAGGCCGACCGCCACCTTGTGGCCGTGCAGGTCGGCGATCTGCCCGGGCAGCTCGATCAGGTTGGCCACGGCCGAACGCTGGGAGCTGCCGCCCAGCACGACGTGGAGCTGGGACAACGCGATGATCACGCCGACGGCCGCCAGCATGCCGTGGATGACGGCCGGCGACACCGCGAGCGCCGCCCTGGCCGCCTTGAACACTCCCAGCACGAGCTGCACGGCCCCCGCCAGCAAGGTGATCATGCAGGTGGCGCGCCATCCGTACGTGTGCACCAGATCCACGACCACCAGGGAGAGCCCGGCGGCCGGACCGCTCACCTGTACGGCAGACCCGCCCAGCGCGCCCGCCACGATTCCGCCCACCACGGCGGCGATCAGCCCGGCGGCCAGCGGCGCCCCGGACGCCA
Source organism: Nonomuraea sp. NPDC049480 (assembly GCF_044465905.1). Lineage (NCBI taxonomy): Bacteria > Bacillati > Actinomycetota > Actinomycetes > Streptosporangiales > Streptosporangiaceae > Nonomuraea > Nonomuraea sp. NPDC049480. The sequence continues at coordinate 536,357 of NZ_JBITMD010000002.1, read as the reverse complement.
TCGCGATGCCCAGCGACAGGGGCACCGCGACGAGGAAAACCACGAGCGAGGCTGGCATGTCATGCCGGAGGGTGCTCACCCAGCTACTCTGCGTGTCGCGGAACATGGAGCAAACCCTAATGCTCCGTCGACCCCGCTTTAGCGGCGCGTCACATGGGTTTTACGCATTAATGGCGCCTGCGATCAGCGGTAGTAGTCGTGCGGGAAGTCCTTCTCCGAGGGCCGTCGCTGGCCGCCGTCGCCGTTTCCGCGAGGCGCCTGCGACGGGTCGGTGAACATGTCGCCGCCCCCGGTGTATCCCGGCCAGGTCGTCTGAGTGCCGTTCGACGACGGCGGCTCAGGCCAAGCGGTGGCGGGGATGGTGGTGATGTCGCCGGTCTCGTACGCGGGGAACGCGGCCGCGGCGGTCGTGATGTCGCCCGTCTCGTACGCGGGGTACGCGGACGGGGGAACCGGCTTCGAGAGCACGTCGTCGTAGGCGCCCGCCGACACCGCCCGCCCCGGCGTGGTCGGGGTGCCGCCGGCGGGGGAGGCGCTGGGGAGTGGCTCGGAGTCGTCGGCCACGGCCCAGCCGGGGCGCACCTCGTACGAGGCGGGGTAGGACGAGCGGCCGGCGGGCTGCTCGAAGGCCGGCCAGGAGGTCGCCGGGCCGCCGTACACGGTGGCCGTGGTGGGGTCGTCCAGGATGTCGGGCGAGGCTGTGGCGGGCCAGGAGCCGGACGGGGTGGGCGTCGGCGGGGTGGCCCAGGTGGTCTCGAGGGGGTCGCCCGCGCCGTTGTAGGCGGGGAACGGGTCGCTCGTCGGGGCGCCGTGGATGGGCGCGGGCTGGGCGATCGGGAACGAGCCGCTGGAGGCCGGGCCCGCGGCGGGGAACGCGCCGCTGCCGGTCGAAGGGGAGGCAGGGAAGGACCCGCTGACGTTCGCCGGGGAGGCCGGATAGGAGCCGCTGCCGTTGGCGAAACCGTTGCCGTTCGTGGCCGGCTGCGGGCGGGTGGGCGGGGCCGGCTCGGGCCGCGCGGCGGGCACCGGCTGGGCGCCCGCGCCGAGGATGCTCATCACGTCGGCCGTCGGGGCCGCGAACGTCATGGTGCGCTGGTCCGCCAGTTCGGCCTGCGAGGGAGTGGCGCGCTTGGCGGGCTCGACCAGATCGGCGAGGTTGGCGGTGGCGGGAACCTGGCGCTGCGGCAGGGGGGCCTGGACGGTGGCCGCGTTGGGGTCGACGGCCGCGGAGACGGGCTGGGGCTTGGCCTTGCGCTCACCACGCCGCTCGGCGGCGGGACGCTCGGTCCGGCCCGGGCGCTCGGCGGCGCGCTGCGGTTGCTGCTCGGCCGGGCGCTCCCGGCCCGCGGGACGCGGGGCATCCGGGCGGGAGGCGGCCTTCCTGGCCGCCACGGTGCCCCCGGCGCCGAAGCCGCCCTGCTCCGCATCGCTGCGGATGTTGGCCCAGAACTCCTCGTCCTCGTCGTCCGAGGTCGGGTTGCCCCACTCGTCGACGCCACGCTTGCCGCGCTGGCCGGTGCGAACCGGTTTCGGCGCTTTGGGCGCGTCAATGGGGCTGAAGTCGGGGCTGAAGTTGTTCATCCGTGGCTCGTGCGCGGCGAACTCGTCCGTGGAGCGCGCGTGAGTCTGCTCCTCCTTCTCGGCCATCTCCTTCAGCCGTTCCGGAGGGAGAGAGCTCTCCCGCTTGTTCATAGAACGCATGCCCAGTGCCACGACGACGAGCACGAGGAGCACGACAGCGACCAAGCTCACGACAACCGCAGTCATTGCACCACCCTCAAAGCCATGGCCTCCCTCTGGCATCGGTGAGATCGCGCGGCCATCGACGCGACCTGCCCCCTTTGATCACCAATGCCTAACAATTCGATCTGATTGTGTCGGACCACTATGAGCGTTGTCACACCCTACGTGAAGAATTGGTACACCGTACTACCTGCAGTGTTCGGTCTCTCACTCGATGTCGACCGCTGTGAGGCGGCCCCGGGCAATGGTCTGGTCCGCGATCTGCTTCAGGATCTCGGGCAGGGAACTGCCCTTATTGGGATCGACCTTGCCGTTCAACGTATAGACCGTGAAGCGGTAGCTTCCCGGGTCGCACGGGGGCTCGTAGCCCACTTTTCCACTGGTCACCGACGCCTGTCCGGCCCCTGACGGGGGCTCCGCGGCGGCGTTGGGGCCCAACTCGGTCGTGGTCGCCGGGATGTTGTAGAGCACCCAGTACACGGCCGCGTTGGACGAGGTCTGTGAGTCGACCACGATCGCGATCGACTTCGCTTTGGACAGCGGCTGGCTCGACCAGCGCAGCGGCGGGCTGCCCTGGTTGCCCTTGCAGGAGTATTCGCGCGGCAGCGGCCGGCCGTCGCGCAGCTCCGGGCTCGAGACGTTGATCTCCGCGATGTCGTCGGCCTGTGACTTGCCGATGAGGCCGCTGCAACCCGACAACGCGAACGCCGCACCCACCGCCGTCACAGTGACAGCGATGCGTCCCACGCGTGATGCCGTGTTACACAGCCCCATGCCGGACGATGCTACGCGGCTCTCGGCGGTGCGCAGACCGTTTCTCGATGGTCCGTCGTCGGTAAAGGATCCGAAATCAGCCAGAATCGCAGCATTAGGGGAGTGAGGTTGGCCACATCCGCCCCTCCCGCCCCTCCCGCCGAACCGAATCGAGTCCCGCCGGGAGACCCTTACTGGCCTGCTGCGTCACCCCTGCGGGCCGCCGGGCCGGGTCCCGTACGGCGTTGCGACAAAACGGACATCGGTTTCGGTCGCCGGCCCGGGCAAAAACCAGGTGCGCCGGATCGGCCGTGAGCGGTATCGGAGCTGGGCGAGATGGTCTCCGTCGGACGGCGACCGCGATGGTGACTGGAATCGGCCGCGTCGAGTCTCGGCCCCGGGCGGGATCGCCTCGGGCGGACGGCGGCTGCCACGTCGCGTGAGGCGTTCGCGCCGGGGTGCGGTCCCGCGCGGGCCCGAGCCTGGCTGGTACGAACGTGGCGCCGCCGATGTGGCCAAGCTCGACAGCCTGCGGCCGGCCGCCACCGAGCATTGCAGCCGTGCCGGGCGCGGGCGACCGGACACGCCGCGGCGATCGGCGGATCTTTACCGCCGCCGGCAGGCGGATCTTCACCGATCCGCCGACAGATCGCCTTCGGTCCTAAGCTGGCCTTGTGACGTCATCAGGCCCGCTGCGCGATCCGGCGAACCGCGTCTCGCCCAAAGCCGTCCGCCTGTGGCTGCTGGAGGCGCTGCTCGCGTTCGTGTTCTTCCTCGGCGGCTCGATCCTGGTATCGAGGTGGGTCGGGGGGAGCGGGTGGTCGTGGGTGCCGGAGTGGTTCGCCCTCAACTCCTGGCTGCTGCCCCTGGCGGTCGTGGTGGTGACCCTGCCGTTCCTGGCGGCCGAGCCGTTCGTCCGGTACTCCGTACATCGCTGGGAGCTCTCAGGTGACGTCGTCTACGCCAGGTCGGGATACCTGACCAGGGAGTGGGTGTTCGTGCCCGTGAGCCGCATCCAGACGGTCGACAAGGGGCAAGGATGGTTCGAGCGGATGCTCGGGCTGGCCACGCTGGAGATCCGCACCGCGTCCCACGCCGGCTCGTCGACGATCAAGGGCCTGGACTACCGGGTGGCGGCGGGACTGGCCGAGCGGCTCGCGCACCGGGCCGAGGAGCTCAGGGACGACGCGACATGACCGACCCCCGGCGTGCCCACGACAGCTCCCCGCCCGATGACCCCGACACCGGCCCCGCACCCGAAGGCGCTTCACCATCGTCGTCCGGGGACGTGCCGCCGCCGGGGCCCGGAGCCGTGTCGCGGCCCTCGCCCGGGAGCGGGTTCCCGCCGAGGCCTGGAGGCGGGCAGGTAGACGGGCCGGAAGGGCCGGAGGGCGGGCCGCAGGGGCCTCCGGTTCCCGTGCGGGTGCCGCTGCGGTTGAGCCCCAAAGTGCTGCTCATCGATCCGGTACGCATGCTGCCGTCCCTGCTCCTGCCCCTCCTCGGCGTCCTGTTCGTGGGCGGCTTCTCGGCCAGGTCGTACGGCTGGGCGGCGCTCGGCGTCGTCGGCACCGTGGTGTTCGCGATCATCAGATGGGCCACGTTCACGTACGAGATCGCCGGCGACCGCCTGGAGACGAAACGGTCGCTGATCAGCCGCTCCGTGCGCACCATCCCGCTGGAGCGCATCCGCGGCGTCGACGTGTCCACGCCGCCCATGCACCGGTTGCTCGGCCTGGCCGTACTCAAGATCGACACGAGTGCCAGCGGCGGTGACGAGGAGGCCGAGCTCGACGGGGTCACACTGGCGGAGGCCGAACGCGTCAAGGCGCTGCTCCTGCGGCGTGCGGCACCGCCGGAAGGGCATGTCCGGGAAGAGGCGGCCGCCGGCCCCGCGGAACGGCCGATCATCCGCGTGCCGCGCAGGTGGCTGCTGTACGGGCCGCTGTCCGGCGCGTACCTGCTCACCCCGTTCGCACTCGCCGGCGGCGCCGTGGGACTGGCGTTCCAGTGGGGGGACGAGCTGGGATTCGGGCAGGACGCCGCCTGGCAGGTGGGCCGGTGGCTCTGGGACCGCCCATACCTGCTGCTGATCGTGGCGGTGCTGCTCGTCCTGGCGATGCCGATACTCGGCGGGCTCATGTACGCGGTCTTCAACTGGGGTTTCGTGCTCAAGCGGCGCGACGGCTACCTGGTGGCGGAGCGTGGCCTGATCAACCGGCGCAGCGTGTCGCTGGAGTCGGAGCGGGTGCGCGGCTACGAGATCGTGGACGGCCTCGCCGAACGATGGGCCAGGGTCGTACGCGTGTGGGCGATCGTGACGGGGCTCGGCGACTCGCAGACCCGAGGGCAGTTGCTGCCCGACGTGCCCAGGTCGGTCGCCATCGAGGTGACCAGGGAGGCGGTCGGTCCCTACGAGGCGGCCCTGCGCCGGCATCCGCCTGTCGCGCGCAACCGCCGCCTGTTCCGGGCCGTCTTCCCGTGGGCGGTGATGGCGCTGATCAGTGCCGTGGCCGTCTGGGCGACCGGCACGATGTTGTGGTGGATCGTGCTGGTCGTGTCGCTGCTGCTGGCCGGCGTGGGCATCCCTTTGGGGCTCGACCGGTACGCGTCCCTGGGGCACGGCTACGACGGGGTGCGGATGGCGGTGAGGTCGGGTTCGCTGCGGCGCGCCCAGGCCGTGGTCGAACGCCGGGCCGTGGTGGGATGGCGGCTGCGGCAGACGTGGTTCCAACGGCGGGCCGGGGTGCTCACACTCGTCGCCGGCGTGGGGGCCGGCAAGGGAGGCTATGAGGCGATCGACGTCTCGGAGTCCCAGGGGGCCGGCTTCCCGGCCGAGGTGACCCCGGAGTGGCTCGCACCCTTCCTGACGCCGCCCGCAGGGGATCCGCCCCCTGCCGAGTGAATGTACGGGTCCGGCCGAGGGACCCGTACATGGGCGCATGCGGCGCGGCCTGCGGCGGCGGGATGTGGCCGGGCCCGTGTCAGCAAGACGTGACGAGGCCGGCGTCGGCTGGGTGCTGCCTGAGCCGGCCTCGGCTGGATGCGCCGCGCCGAGATCAGTCCTGGCGGCGGGCGCCGAACATGATCTCGTCCCAGGTCGGCACCGAGGCCCGGCGGCCCCTCGAGCCCTTGCGCGCCTGGCGGGCGGCCGGAGCGGGGGGCGGCGACGGCACCGGTACCGCCTGCTCCTCCTTGCCCTCGTCCTTGCCGGCCCGCGCCGCCGGCACCTTGGGCTCGGCGGGAGCGGGCTTCGGCTTGGGCGCCGGAGGCTTGCTCTCCTTCCCGGCCTTGGCCGCCTCGGCCTCGGGGGTCTGGGACTCCACGGCTCCGGATGTCTGGGACTCCGTGTCCGCCTGCGTCTCCGCGACCGGGGCTTCTCCGGCCTCGGACTTGGTCTGAGCGTCCTCGGCCTCGACCGGTTGAGCGGTGGCCTCGGCCGCGACGTCCACCGCAGAGGCAGAGGCGTCCGAGGTTCCGGCCGTGTCCCCAGCGGCAGAGGCGGGAGACGCATCGGTGGGAGGAGCGGCGGCGCTGCTCTCAGCGGTCGCGGGCGTCGCGGTTGGCGCGGCGGCCGCCGCGGGGGCGGGCGCGACGTCGGAGGGCGACGCCGCAACCGGCTCGGGGGCGGTCGCGGTGACGGTGGCCGGCTGGGCGGAGGTGGGCTGAGCGGCGGCGGTGGGCTGAGCGGAAGCAGCCGGCTGGGCGGTGGCTGGCCCGTCGGCATCCGTCGGCGCCTGGGCGTCCGTCTGCCCGGCAGCGCTGACCTGTCCGGTGGTGTCAGGCTCAGGAGCGGTTTCCTGCTGGGCAACGGGCGTCGGCTCGGTGCTTTCGGCCGGCCCGGTTTCCGAACGCGTCTCGGCGACGGCGGGCGACTCACCAGTGGCAGTCGGTCCGGTGCTCGGCCCCGCCACGGTGGCCGGTTCGGTGGCGGTGCTCGGTTCCGTCACGGTGGCCGGTTCGGTGGAGGAGGCCGACCTGGCGTCGGCGGGTGCTCCCGCGACGGTGGTGGGCCCGGCATCGGTGGTGGTGCTTGCGACGGTGGTGGTCGCCCCAGCCTCAGAGGGGGCGCTTGCGACGGTGGTCGGCCCGGGGTCGGTCGTGGTGCTCGCCGCGACGGTTGGTTCAGTGGCGGGTGTGGTCGTCTCGGCGGCAGGCGTCGTTTGGGCGGCAGGCGTCGGCTGGATGGCCGGCGTCGGCTGAGTGGTCGGCTGCGGCTTCGAGAGCGGCTGGGGCTGCAGGGGCGCAGGCGTGGCCACCTCGGGCTGCGCGGCCGGTTCGGGGACGGGGACCGTCTCGGCGGCGGCGACGGCGGCGGCCGGTTCCGGGACGGGGACCGTCTCGGCGGCGGCGACGGCGGCGGCCGGTTCCGGGACGGGGATCGTCTCGGCGGCGGCGGCGACGGCCGGTTCCGGGGCAGGCTGGGGCGCCGTGACCGGCTGCTTCTGGTCCGAGGCCGGCTCCTGGGCGGGACGCTGCTCCTGCGGCTGAGGACCGGTGGGCGGCAGGGGGCGGGCGTTCTCGGTGCCGTGGTGGGTCTGTTCGGCGGTCGGCGTGCGTTCCTGGGCGGTGGCCGGCTCCGTGGCGATGGGCTGCTGGGCGGCGGGTTCCGTGGTGACGGGCTGCGGAGCGGCGGGCTCCCCGGCGGTGGGCCGAGAGGCGGGACGGGAGTCCGTGGAGGTGGCCGGGGCGTAGATGGAGGAGTCGGCGTCGCCGCTGGAGCCGAAGTCGGGCAGCCATGGCGAAGACCCGCCGCGGCGGGAGGAACTGTCGCCGGGGCGGGCATGGCCGGGCTCCTGGGCAGGTGGCTCGGGCCGGGAAGGCTCGCGTCCCGCCTCCGGGACCGCCTCGCGCGGGGGAGCGGCACGGTCGAACGGCGCCTCACGCGCCGGCACCTCGGAGCGGTCGAACGAGGCGTCACGTGAAGGAACGCCGGAGCGGTCGAAAGAGGCGTCTCGGGACGGAGCGTCCGGGCGGTCGAAGGGAGCCTCGCGGGAGGGAACGTCAGGGGCGCGCGTGTAGCCGGTCTCCGACGACCTGGGCGGCGGGTTGTAGCCGACCGCCGGCTCTTCCGGCTCGCGCCGCGCCACCGGGGGGAACGGCACCGCGTCCGAGGCGAGCGGCGGCACCGGCTGCAGCTTGGCCACGCGCGGCGCGAACGGCGTCACCGTCGTGTCCTCCACGACGGCGGGCTCGGGGTCGAAGTCGGCCGAGGACAGGCGCATCGCCTCGTCGTCATGGGGCGTCACGTGACGCTTGCGCGGGTCGAAGAGCCACTCGGCGTGCCGCGTGTGGCCGTTCCACACATAGCCGAGATTGACCCGCCACAGGCCGTCGTCGCGCTTGGCGGAGTCCCAGTCGATCTCGTCCGTGGGCACGCCGCGCCTGTTCAGCCGCTCCACGACGAGATCGCCGAGGGTCGGTCCGGGGGCGGACTCCCCCGGCATGCGCACGGCGACCCGTTGCGCCTGCTGAGCGACGTACTCCCGCTCCTGCAGCACCGGCCCCTCGAACCAGCGCACCCGCTCGACTGGGATGCCGGCGGTCGCGGCGATCTCCTCCGCAGTCTCTCCGGCGCGAATGCGGGCCTGGATCTCCTTGGGGCGCAACGGACTCTCCACTTCGATCTCGTACTGGCCGAGACGGGAGAAGTTGCCGCGGACGGCAGCACGGAGCCGGTCGTCCACGGGAAGAGTGAAGCGGGTGCCCCGCCCGGCCGTAGCCAGCACGAGATAGGTGCCGTCCTCACTCACCGCGACGAGTCGGAGCTCCTGCATGCGAGTCCCTTCGTCAGCGTCGCCATTCTTCCCCCGGACCCTTGAGTCTCTCGCGTGTGCCGGTTGCCTGCCAGCACCGTACCCGGCATGTCCGAACATCGCCTTCCTGGGATAGCCCCGGGGCGATGTGACGCCGGTCACATTTGTCGAATCCATCCCTCTAGAGCCCGCCGCTGTGCATGAGGAGGTTAGAGGCCCTCGACGGGTTCTGGCGAATCGCGCCGCGGGCTGAGGTGCAGTTGAACCGAGACGTCAGGATGGCCGGGTTTGCGCCGGGGTGGAGCTCCAGGTAGCGGGCGGCGGCCCCGGCGAGATGCGGGGTGAGGGCAGTGTACGCCGCGCCGCCCGGCCTCATCCGGCACGCGGCGGAGTCGGCCGCGCCCACCACGAACACGCCCGACCGCACCAGAGCGTGTACGGCGGTGTCGAACGCGACGGAGCCGGCGCCGTCGAGTGAGAGGGCGGCGACGGACGGCCCGCGCGCGTGCCTGCGGATCCAGTCGAGTCCCGCCAGCACGTCGGCCAGCGTGCCCGGGCCGCCGCAGCCGAGCACGCGTACGGAGGCGATCCTGGCCCCCGGCGCCGCGGCGTGGACGCGGCCGGCGACCTGCGTGCCGTGGCCGGTGCAGTCGCGCCCGGCTCCGCCGGTGGCGTCGAAGGCGCGCCAGGCCCGCTCCTCGAAGGCGGGCCGGCCGGCGTCCACGCCGCTGTCCACGACGTACACGGTGACGCCGGCGCCCGCGGCCCGGCCGGCGGGCGGAAGGGCCGGTCTCCGGACCGGCATGGGATGGATCTGCCGATCGGGCTCGACCGCGCTGACCCGCGGGTCGGCCCGCAGCTCGGCCAGTTCGGCGGCGGTGAGGAAGGTGGCGAATCCGGGCAGCGCCGCGGTGTAGTAGCGCCGCACCCGCCATCGCACCTCGCCGACGAGATCGCGGGCGTCCGCCCGGCTGCCGGCGATGACGATGTAGGGCCGGGTGGGCTCGGTGGCGGCTGGGCGCAGGGCGAGTCCGGACGCGGGTGTCATGGCCAGCGGGACGGCGGTCGTGGCGGCCGTGGCCACGGCCGCGGCGAGGTACAGGGAGGGCAGGCCGAGTCGTCGGGGCACGAGCTAGGAGGGTGCCTGTCACGCATGTCACAGGAACAACGGGACACGCCTTCACGTCTATTCACGAGACAGCTCTTTACCGAACGCATGACAAGAGGGGACTGATCAAGGAGATGGGCGGCGAACAGCGGAGGTTCGAGCTGAGCGTCCCGCAGATCCTGGGCAGCGCCCTGGCCGCGGTGACCGCCGCCGTGGCCGCCTCCTATACGGGTGTGGCGGGCACGGTGATCGGCGCGGCCGTCGTCAGCGTCGCCAGCACGGTCGCCACCGCCATCTACACGCACTACCTCAAGCGGACGGGCGAGCGGGTCAAGCAGCACACGCTGACCGGCCGCCGCGACGAATCCGCGGAGGAGCCGGGTGAGGCGGGCTCGACACTGGTCATGCCCGCGATCGAGCAGTTCCGCAGGAGGCTGCCCTGGGCCAGGGTGGGGGCGGCCGCGGCGGTGGTGTTCGCCATGAGCATGGGCGGCATCCTGGTCTACCAGGCCGTAGCCCAGCAGACGGTGCACGAGCAGATCGTCGGCAAGTCCCCGAAGAAGTCCGACGAGGCGGACAGGGCGCCGGCCGAGCAGACCTCTGAGGCGGGCGATCCGCCCGCGTACCAGCCCCCGACGGCCACGGAGCAGCCCCGGACCCCGACCCCGACCCCGACCCCGACTGTGACCCCGACCGCGACACCGACCACGAAGCGGACGCCCGGGCCGGTGCCCGCGGAGCGGGACACGGTCACGCCGTCGCCCGCGCCGACCGCGACCGCGGCGCCGACGACGGCGGCCGAGGCCCCGCCGACGGACCAGGCCGACCCGGCGGAGCCGACCGACCAGGCGGAGCAGGCCGCGACGCCCGCCCCCTAGCCCCGTCCTCCGCGCGTGCCGCTTCGTCGCAGGTCAGTCGCCCCTCCCCGCCCTCAAGGGACCCGCACCGTGGAGGAACGCAGGCCGGGTCGTGGTGGCGCGCGGAGGGGCGAGCCTAGCCGAGCACCAGGTCCAGGTAGTCGTTGGTGAACAGGCGCCGCGGGTCGAGCCGGTCGCGCAGGGCGGTGAAGTCCGCGAAGCGGGGATAGACCTTCCCCAGGTAGGCGGCGTCCCTGGTGTGCAGCTTGCCCCAGTGCGGCCGCCCGTCCAGCCGCGCCATGATCTCCTCCACGCCCTCGAAGTACGCCGGGTTCGGGGTCGGCCGGTAGATGTGGCAGGCGACGTACGCCGAGGCCCGCCCGTACGCGGTGGACAGCCAGGCGTCGCTGGGCGGCGTGACCCGGACCTCGACCGGAAAGGTGATCTTCCAGTCCATCCGCTCGATCAGGTCCCTGGTCTCGCGCAACGCCTGGGCGAGCCGCTCGCGCGGCACGGCGTACTCCGCCTCCAGGAACCGCACGTCCCGCCGCGCCGTGAAGATCTTGTACGAGGCGTCGACCGACTCCGAGTCCCCGAGCGCCGCCGCGCTGACCTCGTTGATCCGCGGGATCAGCCCGGGGAAACGGGCCCCGACCGCGCAGGCCGCGCCGAAGGCGGTGTTCTCCAGGAACACGTTGTCCAGCCACCGCTTGGCCGCGCTCGGCGGCCGCGCCGGCCCCGGATGCCGGTTGTTGGTCTTGACCAGGCAGGCGTCGGTGTGCGGCAGCCAGAAGAAGTCGAGATGCTCGTTGGCGGAGGTCAGCTCGTCGAGCGAGCCGAGGATCTCGCTGAGCGACATCGTGCGCCGGCGGTTGTGCAGCAGGAACGCGGGCTCCACCCGGAACGTCACGGCGGTCAGCACCCCGAGCGCGCCCAGGCCGACCCTGGCCGCGTCGAACAGGTCCTCGCCGGGAGAGACGGTGGCGACCGACCCGTCGGCCAGCACCAGCTCCAGCTCGGCGACCTGGTCGGCGAGCCCGCCGCTGTCGCGGCCGGTGCCGTGGGTGCCGGTCTGGATCGCGCCGGCGACGGTCTGCTCGGTGATGTCGCCCATGTTGGCCAGCGCCAGCCCGCGCTCGTCGAGCAGCTCGTTCAGCACCCGCAGCGGGGTGCCGGCCAGCACGGTGACGCGGTCTTCCGCCCACGACCTGACGCCGGTCAGCGCGTGCGGGCGCAACATGATGCCGTCGGTGAGGGCCACCCCGGTGAAGGAGTGGCCCGTGCCGACCATGCGGACCCGCCGCCCGGAGGCGGCGGCGTCCCCCACGGCGCGTACGACGTCCGCGACGGACGCCGGGGCACGCACCTCGGCGGGGCTGCTCGACTGGTTCTGCGCCCAGTTCGTGAAGCCCATGAGCAGCCCCCTAGAAGAGCAGAATCACATTAAACGTGAACGATACTCAGTTTTCCCAGCCTGCCGGAACCGGGAAGATGTCGCCGGGCTCCAGGTTCTCCTTTTTGACGATGTCGGACACCGTCACCAGGTGGTAGCCCTTGTTCTGCAGCGTCTTGATGATCGACGGCATGGCGTCCACGGTCTGCTTCACCCAGTCGTGCATGAGGATGATGCCGTCCTGCTTGGCCACTTCGAGGGTCTTCTTCTTGATCGCGTCGACGTTCTTGCTGGCCCAGTCCTCCGAGCCGCCGGTCCAGAGGATGATCGGCATGTCGAACTCGGCGGCGATCTCGGAGACCTGCATGTCGGCCATCCCGTACGGGGGCCGCAGCAGCTTGGGCTCGACGCCCGCCGCCTTCTTGACGGCGTCCTGGGTCTTCTTGATCTCGCTCCTGATCTCCCAGGCCTCGAGTTTCGTGAAGTCAGGGTGCTTGTAGCTGTGGTTGCCGAGCTCGTGGCCCTCCGCGACCATGCGCTTGACGTACTTGGGACGGCTCTTCGCGTACTGGCCCTCGAGGAAGAACGTCGCCTTGGCGTTGTGCTTCTTCAGCGTGTCGAGCAGCGTCCCCGCGTACTTGCCCGGTCCGTCGTCGAAGGTCAGCGCGATGCACTTGACCTGCGTGCAGTCGACGGGGGCCTTCTTGGGGGCCTGAGCGGAGGCGGGCGCCGGGGTGAGGGTGACGCAAACAGCCGCGATTGCCAGAAGTGAACTGATTTGTCGGGACATAAATAGAGCTTCCATAGTGATGGATGTTGCGAGGGATGTCCCGACGGTAGCGGATCAGCTCTTCGCGGGTGAAGACGCCTCGGGAAGTCTCAGGAAACCCGAACCTCCGATCCCGACCATCACGGCCAGGACAGCCGCGCCCAGTGAGAAGACGTACGCGTTGGACGCGCCGTACGCCTCGGTGAGCCGCCCGCCCGCCCACGCGCCGGCCGCCACGCCGAAGCCCAGCGCGGTGGAGATCCACGCCATGCCCTCGGTGAGCAGGGACGGCGGCACCAGCCGTTCGGTGAGAGAGAAGCCGGTGATGAGCGTCGGCGAGATCGCGAACCCGGCCAGGAAGAGCGCGGCGGCCATGATCCGCGCGTCGCCGATGAACACGATCGGCAGCAGCCCCAGCGCGAACACGCACAGCGCCCGGATGAAGCGCCTGCGCAGCGAGATCCGCCAGTGCCTGGAGCCGAACCAGAGCCCCGACACCATCGACCCGCCCGCGAACGCGGCCAGCAGGAACCCCGCGGCCCCCTTCGCCCCGCGCTCGTCGGCGAAGGCCACGGTGATCAGGTCCACGGACCCGAACACGGCCCCCATCGCCAGGTAGACGCACGACAGCATGGCGATCCCGGGGATCAGGATGGGCGTGCCGTTCGCCGACTTGACCTCCTGGACGGGCGGCTGCGTGCGCCGCTGCGCCGCCAGCGCCAGCAGGCCGGCGAACATGAAGACCAGGGCGACGGCCAGGCCCATGTACGGGTTCAGCTCGGTGGCCAGCACCGTGACCAGCGCCGGTCCGGTGACGAAGATGACCTCGTCGACCACGGACTCGAAGGCGAAGGCGGTGTGCAACTTGCTGGAGCCGCCGTGGATGACCGACCAGCGGGCCCGCACCATCGAGCCGACCGACAGCGAGGTGGCGCCGACGACCAGGCCGGAGGCGTACAGCGTCCAGTCGGGCAGCCGGAGGCCGGCGCTCAGCATGAGGGCGGCCAGCGCGAGTGCGTTGATCACGGCGAACGGCGGGATCACCCGGCTCTGCCCGAACCGGTCCACGAGCCGCCCGGACAGCGGGGCGCCGACGGCGAAGGCGACGTTGGTGGCCGCGGCGACCGCGCCGGCGGTGGCGTACGAGCCGGTGAGCGCGGAGATCAGTAAGACGATCCCGATCCCGATCATCGACATCGGCATCCGGCCGACGAACCCGGCGAGCACGAATGCCTTGATGCCAGGCCCGTTGAACAGCCCCCGGTAAGGCCCGACCACCCCTTTTCCCCCTTACTTCCGCCCGCCAACCATTGCGCACCAATGCCCGGAGAGCAAGTGGATTTCGATCGGCTCGGCTAACGTGTCCCGAGTGTCCGGTCTTCCCTCGTTCCGCGCGGTCATGCTCATGGTCGCCGCCGTGCTCGCGGTCAGCGCCGCGACCGCCGGCATCGTCGTGATGCTGGACGGCGACCTGGTCGAAACCGCACAAGAGCCGGTACGCAGGCCCACGCGCCAGCCGTCCGCCGCGCCCCGCCTCGACCAGCTCGTGCCCACGGCCCGCCCGGTCAAGGACTTCGGCGCGGGCGGCCCCGGGGTCACCTCGACCCCGCCGCGCGTGCTGGCGATCACCCGGTCCGCGGTGCCCAAGCAGACCAGGCTCAGGCTCGGCGCGCTGAAGCACGTGCAGAAGGCCATCGTCGTGGACGCGGGCGCGGTCAAGGTGTCGGGCACCTCGCTCAACCTGCTGGCCGTCGACCCGGCCGACTTCCGCTCATGGACGCCGCAGCCCGTCGCCGACCAGCCGGCCGTGTGGAGCGCCCTGGCCAGGGGCGAACTGGTGGCCGACGCGGGCACGACCCGCAAGTTCGGGATGATCCTGGGAGCGATGTACCAGGTGGACGGCGGTCCCAGGCTGCGCGTCGCGGCCTCGGCCACGCTCGGGCTGGCGGGCGTGGACGGTCTGGTGAGCGCCGACCTGGGCAAATCACTCGGGTTCGCGCCGGGCGTCGCGGTGCTGCTGCACGGCAAGCCCGGCAAGATCAACGAGTCCGGGGTGCGCAGGCTGCTCGGCAAGGGCTCCCAGGTCGTCGTGCTGGACGCCGCCGCGCGCACCCCGAAGCAGAACCGGCCCGACCAGCAGAGCCCGCAGACCGTGAACGTCGGCCGCCCCGGCAGCTACCTGGAGCTCTACAAGGCCTCGGCCACCCGCTGCCCGGGCCTGTCATGGACGGTGCTGGCCGCGATCGGGCAGGTCGAGAGCGGGCACGGCCGCAACAACGGCCCGTCGAGCGCGGGCGCGCTGGGTCCCATGCAGTTCATGCCCGCGACCTGGAAGCACTACGGCGTGGACGGCGACGGCGACGGCAAGGCCGACATCTGGAGCCCGTACGACGCGGTGCCGGGCGCGGCCAACTACCTGTGCGCCAACGGCGCGGGCAAGGGCGGCGAGAAGCTGCGCAAGGCGATCTGGTTCTACAACCACTCGTGGGACTACGTGAACAAGGTCATGGGCATCGCCGAGGCTTACGCGCGCACCTACGCCTGAGGACGCCTGCGAGGCGGCGGGCAGCAGGTGAGCGCGCACGGGACGGGCTCGGGCTCGTCCATCAGCTCGCGCACCATCCGGACGAACCGCGGGTGCGTGCCCGCGGTCGCCGCCCGCTCCAGCGGCAGGCCGATCTCGGCCGCCACCTGCCTGGCCTCGGTGTCGAGGTCGTAGACGACCTCCATGTGGTCGGAGACGAACCCGATCGGCACCAGCACCACCGAGCGGGCGTCCGTCTTGTGCAGGAAGTCGCAGACGTCCGGCTCCAGCCACGGCACCTGCGGCGGGCCGCTGCGCGACTGCCACACCAGATCCCACGGCCCGGTCCGGCCGAGCGCCTGGCTGACCAGCTCGGCGCTCCTGCGCAGTTGCGCCTCGTAGAGCCCGCCGGACGGGCCCGCGGTCTCGGCCATCGAGACCGGGATGCTGTGCGCGGTGAACACGAGCCTGGCGTCGTCGCGGCCGAGGCGCTCCAGCGCCGCGCGCGTGTGGTCGGCCATGGCGGCGACGAATCCGGGGTGATCGCCGAAGTGCCGCATCTTGACCAGCTCGGGGCCGCCCTCGACGGAGATCCTGGCGATGTCCTCGTAGTACTGGCGGCAGCTGGAGTAGCCCGCGAACGCCGACGTGGCGAAGACGGCCGCTTTGCGAACGCCGTCGGCCTTCATCTGCCGCACGGTGTCCTCGCCGAACGGATGCCAGTTGCGGTTGCCCCAGTAGATCGGCACGTCCACGACCGGGCGCAGCGCCTCGATCAGGTCGCGGTTCTGCTGGTTGATCGGGCTGACCCCGCCGAAGCCCTGGTAGTGCTCGGCCACTTCGAGCAGCCGCTCGCGCGGCACGCCGCGACCGCGCACGACGTTCTCCAGGAACGGCATCACGTCGTCGGGGCCTTCAGGACCGCCGAACGACAGGACCAGCAGAGCGTCGTAGTCACCCACGTGACAACCCTAGTGCCGCGAGGGAGTGCCGTCTTCTGGAGGAGGAGTGGCGGGAGCGCAGCGACCAGAGCGGGGGCCGCCGAACGGAGTGAGGCCATGAGCAGGCGGCGGCGTGTGGCGACCGAGCCGCCGAACGGAGTGAGGCCATGAGCAGAGTGTCGGTGGTCTCTGCTGCGCGGTAGGTTCGATCGAGTGAGCGCATTCAACGACATACGTGACTATGTGGCCATACCCCGGGTTCTCTCCCTGCGGCTCTCCCTGGACGGCTCCAGGCTGATCTCGACGGTCCAGTCTCTCAACCCCGACGGCAAGTCGTACGGCACCGCGCTCTGGGCCCTGCCCCTCGATGGCCCGCTGACTGGTGACCCCTACCGTCTGACCCGCTCCGCCAAGGGTGAGACGGCCGCCGTCTTCACGGACGCGGGCGACGTGCTGTTCACCTCGGCCCGCCCCGACCCCACCGTGAAGGACTCCACCGACGAGGTCGCCGCGCTGTGGCTGCTCCCGCGCGCGGGAGGCGAGGCCCGCCAGGTGGCCGCCAGGCCGGGCGGGATCGCCGCGGTCCGCACCGCGGCCGACGTCGTCGTTTTCGCCGCCGACGTGCTCGACGGCGAGGAGGTGGCCGACGAGGAGAAGCGCAAGGCTCGCGAGGACGCCGGGATCAGCGCCATCCTGCACGAGGGCTCCCCGGTCCGCTACTGGGACCACGATCTCGGACCCGGCCGGACCAGGCTGTTCGCGGCCCGGCTCGGCGGCGGGGACCGGCTGGAGGACGTGCGCGACCTGACGCCCGACGCGGGCGACGCGCTGCACGACGCCACGTTCGAGCTGACGCCCGACGGCGCCACCGTGGTCTCGACGTGGCGGACCATCCTGCCGAAGGGCGAGTGGCGTACCGACCTGGTGGCCATCGACGTGGCCACCGGCGAGCGGCGCGTCCTCCTCAGCGAGGACCGCCACGACTTCACGCAGCCCATCGCGATCTCCCCGGACGGCGGCAAGGTCGCCTGCGCCCGCGATCGGTTCACCGGGCTGGAGGTCTCGGCCCGCAGCGAGCTGTGGATCGCCGACCTGGCCACCGGCGAGGGACGGGCGTACGCGCCCGACCTGTTCCACGCCGACATCGAGTGGGCGCCGGACTCCTCGGCCGTCTACATCGTCGCCGACTTCCAGGGCCGCCGTCCCGTCTTCCGCGTCCCGTTGACCGGTGATGTGGCCAGGCTCACCCAGGACGACGCCGCCTATCTCGGGCTCAACGCCTCCGCCGACGGCCGGTTCGTGTACGCCCTGCGCAGCGGGATCGGCCTCGCCCCCGCCCCCGCCAGGATCGACGTGGCCACCGGCGAGATCACCGACCTGCCCACGCCCGTGCCCCGGCCCGAGGTGCGCGGCACGCTGACCGAGATCTCCGCCACCGCCGACGACGGCGCCACCGTCCGCGGCTGGCTCGTGCTGCCGGAAGGCGCCTCCGCCGAGGACCCCGCGCCGTTCCTGCTGTGGATCCACGGCGGTCCCGTCGCCTCCTGGAACGACTGGCAGTGGCGCTGGCAGTCCTGGATCATGGCCGCGCACGGTTACGCCGTGTTGATGCCGGACCCGTGCCTGTCCACGGGATACGGTCAGGACATGATCGATCGGGGCTGGGGCAACTGGGGCCCGCGTACTCAAGCCGACCTCGACGCGATCGTGGACGTGGCGCTGGCCAGGGACGACATCGACAGCGAGCGCATCGCCGCCATGGGCGGCTCGTACGGCGGCTACATGGCCAACTGGCTGGCCGGTCACACCGACCGCTACAAGGCCATCGTCACCCACGCCTCGTTGTGGAGCCTCGACCAGTTCGCCGGGACCACCGACGCCTCGATGTACTGGCAGCGCGAGTTCGGCGTGCCCGGCTCCGAGCGGTACGAGCTGCTGTCCCCGCACCTGTCCCTCGACAAGATCACCACGCCGATGCTCGTCATCCACGGCGACAAGGACTACCGCGTGCCCATCGGCGAGGCCCTGCGCCTGTGGTGGGACCTGCGGCGCAGCGAGGTCGAGTCGAAGTTCCTGTACTTCCCCGACGAGAACCACTGGATTCAGAAGCCCGGCAACATCGTGGCGTGGTACGAGACCGTGCTCGCCTTCCTGGCCCAGCACGTGCTCGGCCAGGAGTGGAAGCGCCCGGACTCGGTGGCGTGATGAGCGACTTCCTGAGACTGGCCGAGGACATCGCCCGCGAGGCGGGGGACATGCTCCTCGCCAAGCGGCCCACGATGTCGGAGGAGATCGCGACCAAGTCCAGCCCCACCGACGTGGTGACCGCACTCGACACGGCGTCGGAAGAGCTCATCCGCGAGCGCATCCTGGCCGCCAGGCCCGATGACCGCATCCTCGGCGAGGAGGGCGGCGAGGAGCCGGGCGAGTCCGATGTGCGCTGGATCGTCGACCCCATCGACGGCACGGTCAACTTCCTGTACGGCCTGCCCGAGTGGGCGGTGTCGATCGCCGTCGAGGTCGGAGGCAGGGTCGTGGCCGGCGTGGTCAACGTCCCGCCGCGCGGCGAGGTCTACACCGCCGCGCTCGGCGAGGGCGCCTGGCTCGGCGGGCAGCGGCTGCGCTGCAACACCGGGGTGCCGCTCGCGCAGGCGCTGGTCGCGACCGGGTTCGGCTACGCGGTGGCCAGACGGGCCGTCCAGGGCGAGGTGGTCGCGGCGGTGCTGCCGCGGGTGCGCGACATCAGGCGCGGCGGTTCGTGCGCCATCGACATATGCTCGCTGGCGGCCGGCCGCCTCGACGCGTACTACGAGCGGGGCATCAACCCGTGGGACTACGCCGCCGCGGGGCTGGTGGCCACCGAGTCGGGGGCCAGGCTGGGCGGGCTGCGCGGCAGGGCGGTGAGCCCCGAGTTCGCGTTGTGCGCGGCTCCGGGGCTGTTCGAGGAACTGCACGACCTGCTGGTGACACTGGATCCCGAGCGGGACGCTTGACGACGAAACGGCCGGAGCCACGGGGCTCCGGCCGTTTCACCTGGGCTAGCGGGGCAACGCGATGCCGTGATCGTCCGCCAGTCGGCGCAGGTCCTCGATCTCGGCGGTGAGCGTGTCGGCGAGGTACTCGTCGCCTACGCTGCGGGCCTCCCGAAGGCCCTTGTAAGCCTGGTCGAGGCGGTGTTCGATCGTGGTCGTGAACTCGCCCATCTCACCTACTCTCTAGGGGTTCGTTCTGTGCAAAGGGCGATGTGCGCCCATTGCCGCTCCATGTCCGGTCAATGGGTGTCCCGCAGGCATACCCCACCTCGTTGCCCCCCGAAACATGAATTTCCTGGTGCTCTGCCTCACCTGTTGGTCACCCACGCCTGAACATGCCTTACCGTGCGCTTATCGAGCCTGTGGGCAGAATGAGTGACCAGAATCGGAGAGAGGTGTTCCAGGCGTGCGAGTGCTGGTGGTGGAGGATGAGCGGGTGCTCGCCGACGCGATCGCGACCGGGCTGCGGCGCGAGGCCATGGCGGTGGACGTGGCCTACGACGGCGGCGGGGCGCTCGAGCGGACGTCCTACATCGATTACGACGTGATCGTGCTGGACCGTGACCTGCCGGTCGTGCACGGCGACGAGGTGTGCCGCCAGCTGGTCGAACAGCGGACCGCCTCACGGATCCTGATGCTGACCGCGTCCGGCGACGTGGACGACAAGGTGGAGGGGCTCGGCCTGGGCGCCGACGACTACCTCGCCAAGCCGTTCGTGTTCATCGAGCTCGTCGCCCGGGTGCGCGCGCTCGGCCGCCGCTCAGCGCCCGCGCTGCCGCCCGTGCTGGAGCGGGCCGGGATCCGGCTCGACCCGGGCAAGCGGCTGGTGGAGCGCGACGGCAGGGAGGTCGTGCTGACCAAGAAGGAGTTCGCGGTCCTGGAGGAGCTGATGCGGGCCGAGGGCGCCGTGGTCAGCCAGGAGGACCTGCTGGACAAGGCGTGGGACGAGAACATCGACCCGTTCACGAACGTGGTCCGGGTGACCATGATGACGCTGCGGAAGAAGCTGGGCGAGCCTCAGGTGATCGAGACTGTGCCCGGGGTTGGGTACAAACTGTGACTGAAGGGCCTGAGCGCCAGGCAGGGCCGACACACCCGATGATCAGCCCGCACTCGGCGCGGAAATCGACGCGCGTGCAGGAGGCGCCGCCGCCCAGCGGCCCGCCCGCCTGGGACGGCCCGCCCCCGCCGGCCCGCCCGCAAGCACAGCGCACCACGATAGAGCGGGTGAGGGAGCTTCCCGCCAAGGTCAGCATCCGATGGCGGCTGACGCTCACCTACGGCGCGCTCGTCTTCGCGGCCGCGGCGGTGCTGCTGTTCTCGATGTACGCGATCGTCGGCACCGCCATCAGCTCAGCATGGCCCGACATCGACCTGGGGCTGGACCCGATCCAGGACACCCAGCTTCAGATCAGGTGGCGGCAGTTCCAGCAGCAGGCGATAGCGAACGCCAGGGACGCCTTGTTCGGCAGCGCCTTGCTCGCCCTGATCGGGGTGGGCATCCTGGCGCTCATCATCGGCTACATCGTCGCCGACCGCGCGCTGCGCCCGGTGGCGCAGATGACCACCACGGCCCGCAAGCTCTCCGAAAGCACCCTGGCCCACCAGCGCATCGCCCTGGACGGGCCCAACGACGAGTTGAAGGAGCTGGCCGACACCTTCGACGCCATGCTCACCCGGCTCAACGTGGCCTTCGACACCCAGCGAAGATTCGTGGCCAACGCCTCCCACGAATTGCGAACCCCTCTCACCATTAACCGGACCGTCCTCGAGATCGCTCTGTCTGATCCGGAGGCGTCGGAGGATCTCAAAGCGCTGGGCCGCACCCTCCTCGAAGTCAACGCGCGTAACGAGAAGCTCATCGAGGGCCTGCTGCTGCTCGCCAGGAGCGAGCGCGAACTCGCCGTGCGCAAACCGGTCGACGTTCAGGAAGTCGCGCAGACCGCCGTGGAACAGGTCATGCCGTTCGCCGAGGAACACGGGGTAACGCTAACGACCGAACTGGTCAGCGCGCCTACCATAGGCGATCCCGTGCTCTTGGAGCGCTCCGTCAGCAACCTGCTGGAGAACGCCGTCAAGTACAACATTCCGGAAAACGGAAAAGTTTGGATCCGGACGGGAATGGTGGACGGTGCCTTGGTTGTTCAGGTGGCCAACACGGGACAGCACGTCCCGGCGTACGAGGTGAACAGCCTGTTCGAGCCGTTCAGGAGGCTCAACGCCGATCGCGTGGAATCGGCCAAGGGAGCGGGTCTCGGGCTGTCCATCGTCCGTGCGGTCGTACAGGCGCACGGCGGAAATGTGGCCGCCGTGCCACGTGATGGCGGAGGACTTGTGGTGACCATTCGGCTGCCGAGGCACTGACCCCGTGTTGCCTCGGGGACGTTCGTCCGCGTGTTGATGCACGGGGGGCGTCTCGTTCTCGCCGCACATGTGGTTGGATGTGCCGTCGAACACGGTGGTGCATGACGCCAAGGCTGTGGGTTTCGCCATATTTGGCTAACCATTGCCGTCGGCAGCAGGCCCTGACGTGTTGGGAGGTTCGTGTTCCGTTCCCGCGGGGTACCGATGGGAAATCTCGCCGACGGAGCGGGCACAAGACGGGCCTCCCGGACGTTAGAAGACGCGCGACGAGCGCGAAGACATATGGATGAGGGGGATGGAGTAAGCACAATGGCTACCGACTACGACAGCCCGCGCAAGACGGACGACGACCTGGGGGAGGACAGCCTCCAGGAACTCCAGGCGCGGCGCACTGACAAGTCGTCTGGCAGCATCGACATCGATGAGACCGACCTGGCCGAGTCGCTGGAGCTGCCCGGTGCGGACCTGTCGAACGAAGAGCTGTCCCTGCGGGTGATTCCCCGTCAGGCCGACGAGTTCACCTGCTCACGCTGCTTCCTGGTGCATCACCGCAGCCAGTTGGCCTCCGAGAAGAACGGCCAGCAGGTTTGCCGGGAGTGCGCCGCCTGATCGCCGTGGCTCAGGGAACGGTATCGGGAGACCGAGCCCACGAACCTGAGCGGTCGCGACCAAGAGACGGAGGCATCGCGTGGCCGTACCTGAGAAAGATCGTCAACAACCAGGCAACGAGATCGCCGACCCCGAGAACGAGGTCGGCGAGCTCGTAGGCAGGCTCACCGAGCCCGGTGACCTCGAGCCGGCCGAGCGGCGCAAGCTGCTCGGCCGACTAGCCCGGGCCCTGTCGACCGGAGCCAAGAAGGCGAAGGAGACCGGGGCGGGCCGGGGGCGCTGGCTGGCCGACGTCTTCCTCAACATCGCGCCGCGCATCCCGATCCGGGATCTGCACACCATCTCCGAGCATCATCACGGCCTCACCGGCGAGCAACTGGCCGACGACCTGGTGCGCACCGCGCAGAAGGCCACGATGACGGTCGGCGCCATCGGCGGAGCGCTCGCGGCGGCCGAGTTCGCTGCACCACCCCTCCTGCTCTCCGCCCCCGCGCAGCTCGTCGCCGAGACCATCGTCGTCGCCGCCATCGAGGTCAAGCTCCTGGCCGAGCTGCACGAGGTCTACGGCGTGCGCGTGCACGGCACCGGCGCCCAGCGCGCGGTCGCCTTCACGTCCGCCTGGGCCAGGCAACGCGGCATCGACCCCCTCGCTCCCGCGTCCGTCACGCTCGCGCTCGGCGCCGCCACCAAGACCGCGCTGCGCAACCGCCTCATGAGGACGCTGGGCCGCCACCTGACCACCCTGGGCCCCTTCCTCACCGGCGCGGTGGCCGGCGGCGCGCTCAACAGGATGGCGACCAAGAAGCTCGGCGAGGCCGTACGCAACGATCTGCGCGGCAAGCTGCCGCCCGCGCCGCGGCGCGACGAGCTAGCGCCGTAGCCCGCCGAAGGCCATCTTGACCAGCGCGTCGGCCAGCTCGTCCGCTGAAGCGCCACGCGCCGGCCGATACCACTCGGCGATCGAGTTCACCGCGCCGAACAACAGCCGCGTCACCAGCGCCGGATCCAGATCCGGCCGGATGCTCCCCTCCTCCGCCGCCTGCCTGACCAAGTGACTGACGAAGGCGTCGAACTCCCTGCGCCGCTCCAGCGCCGCCTGCTCGGTCAGGCTGTTGCCGCGCACCCGCAGCAGCAGCGTCACGTACGGCAGCCGGTCGACGAGGAGCCGCACGCTCTGCCGTACGACCCACTCCAGCCGGTCGATCGCCGGCCCCGCGGCGGCGCGCTCGTCGGCGGCCAGCTCGGCCAGCCCGTCCAGCGCCCGGTCGAGCGCCCGCGCCAGCAGCTGCTCCTTGCCGGGCACGTGGTAGTAGATCGCCGACTTGGTCACGCCGAGCGCCCTGGCCAGGTCCTCCATGCTCGTCCCGTCGTAGCCGCGCTCGTTGAAGACGTCCACGGCGATCGACAGCACGGACTCGGGATCGTGCCCGCGCCTGCGCTGACGGGTGGGGGCGGGGGTGACGGGGGTGACGGGGGTGGCCATATGCCTGATTATCCTTTATGCCAATTATCCCTGACGTTTATCGATGACCCGTTTCAGCTTCCCCACCGACCGCTCCAGCGTCTCCGGGTCCACCACCTCGACCTCCACGCGTACGCCGACGCTGTCCTTGACGGACTCGCGCAGCGCCTCGGCCGCTTCCGCCCGGCCCTCGAAGCCCGGCCTGGCCTCGACCCTGACCGTCATCACGTCGAGCCGCTCCGGCCGGGTCAGGTGCAGCTGGAAGTGCGGCGACAGACCCGGAACGCGCAGCACGAGCTCCTCGACCTGGGTCGGGAACACGTTCACGCCCCGCAGGATGATCATGTCGTCGGTGCGGCCCGTCACCTTCTCCATCCGCCGGAACGCCGGCCGCGCGGTGCCCGGCAGCAGCCTGGTCAGGTCGCGCGTGCGGTAGCGGATGACCGGCATGGCCTCCTTGGTGAGGCTCGTGAGCACCAGCTCGCCCCCGTCCGCCGGCTCGCCGGTGAACGGGTCGACCGTCTCCGGGTAGAAGTGGTCCTCCCAGACGTGCAGGCCGTCCTTGCTCTCCACGCACTCGTTGGCCACCCCGGGCCCGATCACCTCCGACAACCCGTAGATGTCGACGGCGTGCAGATCGAAGCGGTCCTCGATCTCCTCGCGCATGCGCTCGGTCCACGGCTCCGCGCCGAAGATCCCGATGCGCGGCGACGACGCGCGCGGGTCCAGCCCCTGGGCCGCGAACTCGTCCAGCAGGGCCAGCATGTACGACGGCGTCACCATGACGATGTCGGGCCGCAGGTCCGCGATCAGCCGTACCTGCCTGGACGTCATGCCGCCGGACACCGGCACCACCGTGCAGCCCAGCCGCTCGGCCCCGTAGTGGGCGCCCAGGCCGCCGGTGAACAGGCCGTAGCCGTAGGCCACGTGCACGATGTCGCCGGGCCGGCCGCCGGAGGCGCGGATCGAACGGGCCATGACGTCCGCCCAGACGTCGATGTCCCCCCTGGTGTAGCCGACCACGGTCGGCTGCCCCGTGGTGCCGCTGGAGGCGTGGATCCTGGCCACCTGCTCGCGCGGGACGGCGAACATGCCGAACGGGTAGTGGTCGCGGAGGTCCTGCTTCGTGGTGAAGGGGAACGCCGCCAGGTCGCCGAGATCCTTGCAGTCGCTCGGATGCACGCCGGCGTTGTCGAACTTTTGCCGATAGAAGGGGACATTTTCATAGGCATGGCTGAGCGTCCGCCGCAGGCGCTCCACCTGCAGCGCCATGAGCTCGTCGCGGGACGCCCGCTCGATCGGGTCGAGCTCTTCGGGTCGTGGGGGATCCGCGAGCCTCATCCCGGCTCCCGGCTCGGGTGGTCGGACATCGCTGTCACCTCAACTCCCGGCTCCGGCCGCGGAACTCCGCGACCACCTCTCCGTCCGGCCTGCGTACCGTGATGTCGTAGATGCCGCTGCGGCCGTAGCGGGTCCGCTCGGCGGCCTCGGCCACCAGCACGTCGCCCCTGCGGGCGGGGGAGACGAACGTGATCTCCGCGCCCGCCGCCACCGTCACCGGGCCGCGGGTGTTGCACGCGCAGGCGAAGGCCGTGTCGGCGAGCAGGAAGACGTAGCCGCCGTGGCACAGGTCGTGCCCATTGATCATCTGGGCGGTCACGGTCATGCGGCACACCGCCCGGCCCTCCGCCAGCTCCGTCAGCTCGATGCCCAGGGCCGCGGAGGCGGTGTCGGCGTCCAGCATGCGACGCGCGCTCTCCAACGCAAGTCTCCCTTGTCAACTGACCGAATGTTCGGTAAACACTTCACCGTCTGGCCGATCTCTGTCAAGAGGGTGAGCAACCATGTTCGAACAGCACCGCGACACCCTGGAGAAAGCCCTCTCCGCGATCGCCGGCCGGGGATACTGGAGCGCCTATCCGGAGTCGCCGAGCCCGCGCGTGTACGGCGAGGGGGCGGCCGAGCGGGGCAAGGAGGCGTTCGAGTCCTACCTCGGCAAGCCGTTCCCCCTGGAACAGCCCGGCACCGGGTCCTGGATCGGCGCCGAGCGTTCGCCGTACGGGATCGACCTCGGCGTCACCTACCCCGAGCCGGTCGTCGAGGACCTGATCGGCGCCGCCAAGGAGGCGATGCTGGCCTGGCGCGACGCCGGCCCCGACGCCCGCGCCCTGACCTGCGTCGAGATCGTCAACCGGATCAACCGGCACAGCTTCGAGCTCGCCAACGCGGTGCAGCACACGACCGGGCAGGCGTTCGTGATGGCCTTCCAGGCCGGCGGCCCGCACGCGCAGGACCGCGCACTGGAGGCCGTCGCGTACGGCTACGCCGCCATGACCTCCTCGGCCGCCGCCGCCCGCTGGGAGAAGCCGGGCAAGGGCGAGCCGCTGGTCATGGACAAGCGCTTCACCGTCGTGCCCAGGGGCGTGGCGCTGGTGATCGGGTGCAACACGTTCCCGACGTGGAACGCGTACCCGGGGCTGTTCGCCTCGCTCGTCACCGGCAACCCCGTGATCGTCAAGCCGCATCCCCGTGCCGTGCTGCCGCTCGCGATCACCGTGCGGATCGCCCGCGAGGTGCTGGCCGAGGCGGGCTTCGACCCGGCGCTCGTGTCACTGGCCGCCGAGGAGGGCCGAGGGCTGGCCAAGACCCTGGCCACGCATCCCGACGTGCGCATCGTCGACTTCACCGGCTCCACCGAGTTCGGCGACTGGCTGGAGCGCAACGCCCACCAGGCCCTCGTCCACACCGAGAAGGCCGGGGTCAACACCGTCGTCGTGGACTCGACGGACTCGTGGCGCGGCATGCTGGGCAATCTGGCGTTCTCGCTGTCCCTGTACAGCGGCCAGATGTGCACCGCGCCGCAGAACATCCTCGTCCCCGCCGCCGGCATCGAGACCGACGAGGGGCACAAGAGCTTCGACGAGGTCGCCGCGGGGCTCGCCGCGGCGGTCGGCAGACTGCTCGGCGACGACGCCCGCGCCGTCGAGCTGACCGGCGCCATCGTCAACCCCGACGTGCTGGCCCGGGTGGAGGGCGCGCCGTCGCTGGGGGACGTGGTGCTGGCGTCGCGGGCCGTCTCGCATCCGTCGTTCCCGGACGCGGTGATCAGGACGCCGATGATCGTCCGCGTGGACCCGTCCGCGGCCGGCGTCTACGGGCGCGAGCACTTCGGGCCCATCTCGTTCCTCATCCCGACCTCCTCGACCGAGGAGAGCCTGGACGTGCTGCGGCGTACGATCAAGGCCCGCGGCGCCCTGACCGCCGCCGCCTACTCGACGTCGTCGCAGGTGCTCGACGAGGCCGAACGCGCCGCGCTCGACGCGGGCGTGAACCTGTCGTGCAACCTGACCGGCGGTGTCTTCGTCAACCAGTCGGCCGCCTTCAGCGACTACCACGGCACCGGCGCCAACCCGGCCGCCACCGCCTCCCTGACCGACCCCGGCTACGTGGCCGGCCGCTTCCACATGGTCCAGTCCCGACGCCCGGCATGACCACCCGCCCCGGCGTGCTGCTCGGCCTGGAGGTCCTCCGCCCGTGCCGGAGAGCCGGGCCGCAAGAGGGGAAGGGATTCTCCGGGTGGTGGTGACGGGAGGAGAGCCATGGGAGGTGAGCCGCGGCCATGAGCACCGAACCGCAGGTCATCGTGATCGGCGCCGGCCCGGTCGGGCAGAGCGCCGCGCTGCTGCTGGCCCGCTGGGGCATCCAGGTGCTGGTGCTCGACCGGCGGCCCGCGCGGGACGCGGCCGGGTCGCGCTCCATCTGCCAGCAGCGCGACGTGCTCGACGTCTGGGCCGCCGTGGGCGCGGGGAAGGTGGCCGAGGAGGGGCTGACCTGGACGACCGCGCGCACCTACTACCGCGACCGCGAGCTGTTCTCCTGGTCGTTCGAGCGGGAGGGGCCGCTGCCGCCGTTCGTGAACATCTCACAGGCCCGTACCGAGCAGATCCTCGACGAGGCCATCGCCGGGCAGCCGCTCATCGAGGTCCGCTGGAGTCACGAGGTCACCGGGCTCACGCAGGACGCCTCCGGCGTGACGGTGCACTGCGGGCAGCGGCTGCTGCGGGCGCCGTACGCGCTGGCCTGCGCGGGCGCCCGGGCGGAGCCGGTACGCCGGGCGCTCGGCGTGACGTTCGGCGGGGAGACGTTCGACGACCAGTTCCTGATCTGCGACATCAAGGCCGGCCTGCCCGGTTGGGAGAACGAGCGCCGCTTCTTCTTCGACCCCGTCTGGAACCCGGGCCGGCAGGTGCTGATCCATCCCTGTCCGGGAGGCACGTTCAGGATCGACTGGCAAATCGCGCCCGACTTCATCCCGACAAAGGATGATATTTCGCGGAAAATTAGGCAGATCATCGGTGACCGGTCCTACGAACTGATCTGGCAGAGCACGTACCGCTTCCACTCCCGCATCGCCTCCCGCATGCGCGTCGGCCGGGTCCTGCTGGCGGGCGACTGCGCCCACCTGGTGGCCCCGTTCGGGGCACGCGGGCTCAACTCCGGCGTGCCCGACGCCGAGAACGCGGCCTGGAAGCTCGCCTTCGTGCTCAACGGCTGGGCGGGGGCGGAGCTGCTGGAGTCGTACCACGTCGAGCGGCACGCGGCCGCGCTGGAGAACCTCGAGATCACCGCCGCCACCATGCGCTTCCTCGCGCCCAGGACCGTGGAGGAGCGGATGCGCCGGCGGGCCGTGCTGGAGGGCGGGCTGGTGGCCGAGGTCGACTCCGGCCGGTTCGCCGAGCCGTACTGGTATGTCGATTCGCCGCTGACCACGCCGGAGCCCTCGCGCCCCTTCCGGGGCAGGCCGCCCAAGGGGGCGCTGTGCGAGCCCGCGCCCGGCGTGATCATGCCCGACGCGGCGCTGCCGGAGGGACGGCTGCGCGAGTGCTGCCGTGACGGGTTCCTCGTCCTTCTGGGCGAGGCGGCGGATCCGGGCGTGTTCGCGCAGGTCCTGGGCAAGGACACCGCGGCGCCGCTGTCCGTGCGCGGTTTCGCGGAGCTGGACGGGACCGGCGCGCTCGCCGGCCGGCTCGGCGCCGGTCCGGACGAGGCGTGGCTCGTCCGGCCCGACTCCCATATCGCCGCGATCATCCCCCATGCGGAGCCGGAGACGGTGGCGGCCGCCGTGCGCCGCGCCTGCCCCGGAGGCTGAGCCCGCTCCGCCGCCCTGCACGCCCAGACGATTGAGGTCCACGATGGTATGGGGGGAAGATGATGCCTTGGCGGGGTCAGTGATGTTTTGAGCGAAATGCACAATTCGCGTTTGTCTGTGCAGGTCGTGGGCAAAGTCACTAGGGCGCCGCTCGCCGTTCGCGAGTTCGCGGTGTTCGATGGGATCGGCACGCTCGCTGACACGATCGGCGCGGGGCCGGACGAGGCATGGAGCATCAAGCCCGATGCCCCCATGGCCGCGAGGATCCCACACGGGGACCGGAGTCGGCGGCGGGTGCCGTGAGCCGCGGGAGCGGCTGTTCTGACGCCGGAGCCTGAGGAGGACATGCGTGACTGGCCGAAGCTCGTTCTTGATCGTCGCCAACCGGTTGCCGGTGGACAGGACGATCGAGCCTGACGGAGCGGCCTCGTGGCGCAGGAGCCCCGGGGGGCTCGTCACCGCGATCGCGCCGGTGATGCAGCGCCGCCAGGGGGCGTGGGCCGGCTGGCACGGTGCGCCCGACGAGAAGCTGGAGCCGTTCGAGCAGGACGGCATGAACCTCATCCCCGTCCCGCTGTCGGCGAGCGAGGTGGAGCTCTACTACGAGGGCTTCTCCAACGCCACCCTCTGGCCGCTCTACCACGACGTGGTGGCGCCGCCGATCTTCGAGCGGGAGATGTGGGACGCCTACCGCGAGGTCAACGAGCGCTTCGCCAACGCCGCCGCCGACGCCGCCGAGGAGGGCGCGGTCGTCTGGGTGCAGGACTACCAGCTCCAGCTCGTGCCGGCCATGCTGCGCAGGCTCCGGCCCGACCTGCGGATCGGCTTCTTCCTGCACATCCCATTCCCGCCGGTCGAGCTGTTCTGGCGGCTGCCGTGGCGCAAGGACCTGGTCGAGGGGCTGCTCGGGGCCGATCTGGTGGGCTTCCAGCTGCCCGGCGGCGCCTCGAACTTCCGCAGGCTGTGCCGGCGGCTGCTCGGGCTGCCGTACAAGGGGAACGAGATCTTCCTCGACGACCGGGTGGTGCGGACGCAGGCGTTCCCGATCTCCGTGGACTTCGGGCAGCTCGACTCGCTGGTACGCGAGCCCCACATCGTGGCGCGGGCCAAGGAGATCAGGGTGGAGCTGGGCGACCCCGAGCACGTCCTGCTCGGCGTGGACCGGCTCGACTACACCAAGGGCATCGGGCAGCGGCTGGAGGCGTTCGGCGAGCTGCTCAAGGACGGGCGGCTGGAGGCGGGCGAGGCGGTGTTCGTGCAGATCGCCACGCCGAGCAGGGAGCGGGTGGAGGAATACCGCCGGCTGCGCGACGACATCGAGCTGCAGGTCGGGCGGATCAACGGCGAGCGCGCGCAGCTCGGCTACCAGCCGGTGTGGTATTTCCACCAGTCCTACGGCCAGGAGGAGCTGGCCGCGCTCTACCTCGCCGCCGACGTCATGGTCGTCACCCCGCTGCGGGACGGGATGAACCTGGTGGCCAAGGAGTACATCTCCTGCCACCACGACCTGCACGGCGCGCTGGTGCTGAGCGAGTTCGCGGGGGCGGCGGACGAGCTGCGGCAGGCCTATCTGGTCAATCCGTACGACGTCGAGGACGTCAAGCGGCAGATGGTCGCCGCGATGCGGGCCACGCCGCACGAGCTGGCCCGGCGGATGCGTACGATGCGCCGCCGGGTGGCCACCTACGACGTGGACCGCTGGGCGAGCGAGTTTCTCACTGCCCTGGAGTCACCTGCTTCAGAGCCTTCCATGCGTCGTAGCGCTTCTTGGCGGTCCGGTTGACCACGATCTGCGCCACCGACATGCCGACGCCCATGAGCACCGCGTAGCCGATCGCCTCGCCCATGCTGACCTCGGGTGAGTCTGTGTCGACCGGCGGCTCCTTGCCGGTCGCCTTCACCCAGACGAACCCGAGGAGCTTCTTCATCGCCCACCCGGTCACCAGACCCACGAGGCCGCCGATGATCCGCCAGGCCACGTCCGGCTTGTCGTCCGCCATCCCGATCTCCTTCCCCATATGTAACGAACCCTAGTCTGTACCGCTTGCGGGACCGTCGAAGCCGTACCATAAGGAGGCATGACTCAACAGCGACTACGCCATGCATCCATGCCCCAGAAGCCGGCTCTCGACGGCTTGGAGCAGGTATGGGTAGCTCGCTGGGAGGCCGACGGCACCTACCGCTTCGACCGGTCGAAGCCGCGTGACCAGGTCTACTCGATCGACACGCCGCCGCCGACCGTGTCCGGCTCGCTGCACGTCGGCCACGTCTTCTCCTTCACCCACACCGACATCATGGCCCGCTACCAGCGGATGATCGGCAAAGCGGTCTTCTACCCGATCGGCTGGGACGACAACGGCCTGGCCACCGAGCGGCGGGTGCAGAACGTCTACGGCGTGCGCTGCGATCCGTCGCTGCCCTACGACCCGGAGTTCGTTCCACCGGAGAAGCCCGGCAAACGCGAGATCTCGATCTCGCGGCGCAACTTCGTGGAGCTGTGCCACAAGCTGACCGCGATCGACGAGCAGGCGTTCGAGGAGGTGTGGCGGCGGGTCGGCCTGTCGGTGGACTGGTCGCTGCTCTACACCACGATCGGCGACGAGGCGCGGGCGGTGTCGCAGCGCGCGTTCCTGCGCAACCTGCAGCGCGGCGAGGCCTACCTCGCCGAGGCGCCGACGCTCTGGGACGTCTCCTTCCGCACCGCGGTCGCGCAGGCCGAGCTGGAGGACAGGGAGTGGCCCGGCGCCTTCCACCGCATCTCGTTCTACGGCGAGAAGGGGCCGGTCTGGGTCGAGACGACCCGGCCGGAGCTGCTCCCGGCGTGCGTGGCGCTGGTCGCGCACCCCAGCGACGAGCGCTATCAGGACCTGTTCGGCACGTCGGTGCTGACGCCGTTGTTCGGGGTCGAGGTGCCGGTCCTGGCCCACCACCTGGCCGAGCCGGACAAGGGCTCCGGCATCGCGATGATCTGCACGTTCGGCGACATCACCGATGTCACCTGGTGGCGGGAGCTGCGGCTGCCGACCCGGCCGGTCATCGGCTGGGACGGGCGGCTGCTGCCCGAGCCGCCGGAGGGCGTGGAGCCGGAGCCGTACAAGGAGCTGGCCGGCAAGACCGTGCACAGCGCGCGCGAGCGGATCGTGGAGCTGCTGCGCGACTCCGGTGACCTCGACGGCGAGCCGCGGCCCGTCGCCCGGACGGTGAAGTTCTACGAGAAGGGCGAAAAGCCGCTGGAGATCGTCACCACCCGCCAGTGGTACATCCGCAACGGCGGCCGGGACGAGGAGCTGCGCCGGCGGCTGCTGGAGCGCGGGCGGGAGCTGGCCTGGCACCCGCCGCACATGCGGGTGCGCTACGACAACTGGGTCGAGGGGCTCACCGGCGACTGGCTGATCTCCCGCCAGCGGTTCTTCGGCGTGCCCTTCCCGGTGTGGTATCCGATCGACGAGTCCGGGCAGCCCGTCCACGACGCGCCGATCGTGCCGTCCGAGGACATGCTGCCGGTAGACCCGTCCTCGGACGTGCCACCCGGTTACACCGAGGACCGGCGCGGCGTGCCCGGCGGCTTCATGGCCGACCCTGACGTCATGGACACCTGGGCCACCTCGTCGCTGACGCCGCAGATCGCGGGGCGCTGGTGCACCGACGACGACCTGTTCCGGCGGGTCTTCCCCGCCGACCTGCGGCCGCAGGCCCACGAGATCATCCGGACCTGGCTGTTCTCGACCGTGGTCAGGTCGCACTCCGAGTTCGGCGTGGTGCCGTGGAGCGACGTGGCGATCTCGGGGTGGATCCTCGACCCTGACCGCAAGAAGATGTCCAAGTCCAAGGGCAACGTGGTCACCCCGCTCGACCTGCTGGAGCAGCACGGCTCCGACGCCGTGCGCTACTGGGCGGCCAACGGCCGCTACGGCGTGGACACCGCGTTCGACGCGGGGCAGCTCAAGGTCGGGCGGCGGCTCGCCATCAAGATCCTCAACGCCTCGAAGTTCGTGCTCGGCCTGGCCGAGAGCGAGGGCCCGGAATCCGCCGGCGTCACCGAGCCGCTCGACCGCTCGATGCTGGCGGCGCTGGCGGACGCGGTGCGCGAGGCCACCGAGGCGTTCGACGCCTACGACCACACCCGGGCGCTGGAGGCCGTGGAGCGCTTCTTCTGGGCGTTCTGCGACGACTACGTGGAGCTGGTGAAGGCCCGCGCGTACGACGGATCCGCCTCCGCCCACGCGGCGTTGCGGCAGGCCCTCGACGTGCTGCTGCGGCTGTTCGCGCCGTTCCTGCCCTTTGTGACCGAAGAGGTGTGGTCCTGGTGGCGCGAGGGGTCGGTGCACCTCGCGCCGTGGCCGGCCGTGGACCGCGGGACGGGCGATCCGGCGGTGCTGGCCGTGGCCTCCGAGGTGCTCGGCCGGGTGCGCAAGGCCAAGTCGGAGGCCAAGCTGTCGATGCGTGCCGAGGTGTCCCGGCTGACCGTCGCCGGGCCCGAGGTCGGGCTCGTGCGGCTGGCGCAGGACGACCTGTGCGCGGCGGGCAACGTCGAGGAGTTCGTGCTGGACCAGGGTGACGAGCTGACGGTCGAGGTCCGTCTCGGCTGACGTCGGGGGGACGCGCGGCGTCCCCCCGCTTCACGCGTCGCGGCCGGCGTCGCGGTGGAGGGCGAGGAACAACGAGTACGCCTCCCCCTCCGGCGGCGGCGGCCGGTCGCGGAAGTCGTCGAGCACTTCCTGCAACCGCCGGCGCAGCTCGGCGTGCCCGTCGGCGGTGAGCCTGAGCCCCAGCCTGGTGAAGTGGCCCTGCTCGAGGCCGGCGAGCCTGACCTCCTCCAGGAAGGCGTCGAGCATCGCCGCGTTGGCGCCGCGCACGCCGCTCTCACGGATGTCCATCTCCCACGACTTGCCGGTGGCCCGGTAGGGGATCTCGGTCGAGCCGCGTGGCCCGGGACGGCTGGGCTGGGGGGCCAGGAAGCCGGTGCCGACCAGTTTGCGGACGTGGTGGAGCGTGGTGGCGGGATTGGCGCCGAGCCGCTCGGCGATCTCCTTGTTCGTGAGCGCCTGGTCCAGGCAGAGGCGCAGGATGCGCAGCCGCGCGGCGGAGGCCAGCGCGCGGGCTTCGGCCTCGGTGGCGGGGCGGCGTGTGGTGCCCATGGACGGCCACCCTATAACCGATTGACTTTTCTCAATCAGTGGTGGAGTGTCGTGCCGTGACCTTGCTGCGCGATCGTGACTTCAGGAGCCTCTTTCTGGCCGACACCGCCAGCCAGGCGGGCACGCAGGTCCTCCTGCTGGCTCTGCCGCTGGTCGCGGTGTCGGCGCTGCGCGTGTCGGCGTTCGAGGTGGGAGCGCTGGCCGCGTGCCAGACGCTGGCGTTCGTGGTGATCGGGCTGCCGGCCGGGGCGGTCGTGGACCGGCTGCGCAAGCGCGCCGTGATGGTGGTCAGCGACCTGGCGCGGGCGCTGGCGCTCGTCTCTGTCCCGGTGGCCTGGTGGATGGACGTGCTGACGATCCATCAGCTCTATGCCGTGGCGCTCGTGCTCGGCGTGTTCACCGTGTTCTTCGACGTCGGATACCAGAGCTACCTGCCGCACCTGGTCGAGCGCGACAGGCTCGTCGAGGGCAACTCGGCACTGGAGGTCGTGCGCACGGTGGCGCAGGTCGGCGGACCCAGCGCCGGCGGTTACCTGATCCAGCTCCTCACCGCGCCGTTCGCGCTGGTCGTCACGGTGGCCGGGTTCGCCTGGTCGGCCCTGTGCCTGGGGATGATCCGCAAGCGTGAGCCGCGGCAGCCACCCCGCCGCGCCCACCTGGGCAAGGAGATCGCCGAAGGGGTCAGGTTCGTCGCCGGGCAGCCGCTGCTGCGCCGCATCGCGGGCTGCACCGCCACCGCCAACTTCTTCGCGGCCATGTCGCAGCCGTTGATCCTGCTGCTGCTGGCCAGAGAGCTCGGGCTGGGCGCGGGCACGATCGGGCTGCTCCTGGCCGCGGGCGGGCTCGGCGGGGTGACCGGCGCGCTGGTCAACGCGCGGCTGGCCCGCAGGCTCGGACAGGGCCCGGCGATGTGGCTGGCCATCGCCGTGCCGGCGCCGTTGACGTTCGTCCTGCCCTGGATGGAGGCCGACTGGCGGCTCGGGCTGTTCACGCTGTTCGAGTTCTTCGTCGGGGCGGGGACCGTGGTCTACAACGTCACGCAGCTCAGCTTCCGGCAGGCCATCACACCCGAGCCGCTGCTCGGCCGCATGAACGCCACCATCCGCTTCCTCGTCTGGGGCACCCTGCCGCTGGGCGGGCTGCTCGGCGGCGTGCTGGGCGAGGCGATCGGGCTCAGGAACACGCTCCTGGTCGCCGCGGCCGGGTCCTGCCTGGCGTTCCTCTGGCTGGTCACCTCGCCCCTGCGTACGATGCGCGAGCTGCCGGTCAGTAGTCGCACACTCCCGTAGGGAAGATCTGCTTCAGTCGCGCCCGCTCGTCCGCCGTCGGCCGCCAGGCGCCGTACAGGCCCTTCGTGATGGCCCGTTCGACCGGCTGCAGCCGGCAGGCGTAGACGCCGCCCTCCAGCGGGCCGCCCGCGACGATGCGGGAGGTCGAGTAGAGCGGGAAGCGCTGGGTGCAGATGCCGGGGGAGCGGCGGTCAAGGATGCCGTCCCAGACCTGCGGGCCCGCGGCGATCTGCGTGCCGTCGGTGGCGAAGCAGCGGTCCACGGCTTGGGGCGGCCTGTTGCCGGCCACACCGCGTGCCGGATGTTTCCGGATGCCGGCCATCCAGGCGTCGATCACCTGCAGCGCCTCCGGCGTCTGGTCGAACCTCGGTCCGTCGGGGCGCGCGTCAGTGAACCAGATGACCTGGTTGCCCGCCCGGCCGTCGTGGTCGAGCATCCGCTTCCTGGCGGCGAAGGACTGGTGGGAGTTGTGCATGTCGAGCTGGTCTTCCAGGTAGTGCCGCCAGTCGATGATCGGGATGTCGATGTCGCCCCCGAACACCAGCCCGCTGCGCTGCACGTTCCTGATCGCGATCGGGTCGCCCGCGCGCCTCGGGGCGGGGTCGCCGAGCCTCATGTTGCGGGCGCTCCACGGGTCGAAGTCCGCCGGGCAGGCGGTCCGGACGAACGGGCAGCCCTCCTGCACCATGTCGGCCGCCTCCTTCCACGCGCCCACCTCGGCGTTGAGGTCCAGGAACCCGGCCGGTGTGACGACGCCGTCGACGAGCGCCTTCAGCCCGTACTGGACGCCGACGTTGCCCCAGGTCGAGCGGGCGTAGCCGCGCTCGTCCACGCCGTACACCTTGCGCAGGTCGTCCCAGTGCGTCCACTGGACGGTGTCCTTGACGCCCGGCGGGTCCATGCGCTCCCATTCGGGGTCGTCATTGGAGGTCCAGAGCGGGTTCATGGCCAGCGGGGTGAGGCCGCGCCAGCCGTTGACGCACTCGTCGGAGCCCGGCTTCCCGGTGTACGGGTTCGCCACCGTGTCACTGGCGTTCATGCCGATCAGGGCCGTGCGGTCGTCCCATCTCGCCCAGCGGGGGTCGTGGTCCATATAGCGTTCGAGCAGCTCACAGTCGCCCACGTGGATCGTCTGGGTGACCATGTCCGGATAGGAGTACTGCGGGATCGCGGCGTCGATCACCCGGTTTCCTAAGTTCTGGCCGTAGATGTACTGCTGGATCGCACCGCCCGAGCCGCCGACGCCCACCGTGTACAGCGGCAGCCCGTGCTGCTCGATGAAGCGCTCCTTGACCATGAGGGCCGTCTCGCCGCCCAGGATCAGGTTGTAGTGGGTGGAGGTGCGGGTGCCCGAGGAGTGCAGGATCGCGTAGCCCTTGCCGAGCCCGTACGGGTCCAGCGCGCTGCCGCCCAGCGTGCCCTGGTCGTGGCCGATCGCCACGCCGCCGTCGAAGCGGTAGATCGCCCGGCCGTTCCAGCCGTTCTCGATCATGGCGATCGAATAGAGGAAGCGGTTGATCACGCCGCGCTCGCGCCGTACCACGAAGTCGACCGTGCGGCCGTCCAGCAGCGTGGTCGTGGCCATGTCGGCGGGGCGCCCGGCCGGCATGGGCTTGAACGTGCCGTCCGCCGACCGGTATATCCGGTCGGCGACCACCGGCGCGAAACAGTCCCTGCTCCAGCCGCCCGCCACGCGCATGCCCTGTCCGTCCTGGTTGTCCGCGACCGGCGGGCCGAGGCCGCCGCGCTCGGTCTTGCACAGGAACGGGTACTGGTGCGCGCCCGAGAAGACCGGGCCGCCGACGGGGTGGTTGCGCACCCGCAGGGTCCGCCGGTGCGGCCACGCCGTGGCGGTGATCGTGCCGGCCCCCACGGCCAGGCCGGTGACCAGGCCCGTCAGGCCGTCCTCGGCCGGCTCGAAGGCCGCGGTGACGTCCTCGCCGTTGCGGGTGACCGTGACCTTCGCGCCCTTGCGGTGGCGGACCCTGACCAGGGCATCACCGCCGGTGACCTGGTCGGGGCGGCTGGAGAGCACCTCCAGCGCCAGGTCGGCGCCCGCGTACGCGGGGGCGGGGGCGCCGATGAGGGACGCGAGCACGATGAGGACTACCACGGCCTTCATGACCCCGACGGTGACACGCGGGCCATTGCTTGCACAGGCCCGATCTTCCCGGCGCACTGGCCCGATCCTCACGACGTGAGACCGCCGCGCGGTTATCCACGCGCATCCGCCGCCCGGACGTGCCAGTCTTGAACACGTGCTTCCCGACCGCCCAACCAAGCTCGTGCCGCCCGTGCTGGCCAGGATGGCCGCGTGGTGCGTGTGCCTGATCCTTGTCGGCGTGGTCGTCTACGTCTTCGCGCTGATCATCGCAAGGCTCACGTTCGTGGCGCTGCCGGTGGCGATCGCGCTGCTGCTGACCGCGCTGCTGTTCCCGCTGACCAACAGCCTGCGCCAGGCGGGCATGCGGCCGATCTACGCCACCTGGATCACGATGCTGGTGGCCCTGACCGTGCTGGTCGGCACCGGCTGGCTGGTCGGGGCGCGGGCCACGGAGGAGTTCCCCGGCCTCGTCAGTCAGGTGCAGGCGACCGCCCGCGAGGTGCAGGACTGGCTGATCACCGGGCCGCTGCACCTCCAGCAGGCGCAGATCACCGGCTACGTCGACGAGTTCGCCAAGATGATCGACACGCAACGGCAGGCCATCGCCGGCACCGTGCTGAGCGCCGGCGCGGTGGCCGTCGAGGTGCTCGCGTCGATCGTGCTCCTGCTGTTCGTGACGTTCTTCCTGCTCAAGGACGGCGACCGGATCTGGGCGTGGATCCTGAAGGGGTTCGGCGGGGTGGCGCCGCGGGTGGACCGGGCGGGGCGGGCCGCGTGGACCACGCTCTCCCACTACGTGCAGGGCACCGTGGCCGTGGCCGCCGTGCACGGGCTGATCATGGGCATCGTGCTGGCCGGCATGGGCGTGCCCCTGTGGGCGCCGCTGGCGGTGCTGATCTTCCTGGCCAGCTTCATCCCCATCGTCGGCATCTTCTTCGCCGGCACGGTCGCCACGCTCGTCACGCTGGGCTCGCAGGGGCCCGTGCTGGCGCTGGTCTTCCTCGGGATCCTCGTCGTCGAGCAGCAGCTGGAGAACCACGTCCTGCAGCCGCTCATCGTGGGGCGGGCCCTCAACTTCCATCCGCTGGCGATCATCCTGGTGCTGTCCATCGGGGGCATCCTGGCGGGCATCGCCGGCGCCGCCGTGGCGGTGCCGGTGGCGGCGGTGATCTACCGGGCGCTTCCGGAGCTCAGACACGCGCAACCCGCCCTGCCCTCGCCGCCGCACCACGAGGAGCTGCCGCACGACGGGAAGCCGCCCCGGCCGAAGCCCGGCCCCCAGGGCCGCACTGAGGCCGGTCCCGGTCCCGGTCCCGAGCCCGGGGCCGGGGCCGGTGAGGACGCGCCTCCCGCGGAGGACGGAGCGAGGGCCGAGGACCGGCGGGGCGTGGACAACGAGTAACCTCGTCACCCGTGACCCGTTCCTCCCTCACGACCCCGCCGCCGGACGCCGGCGTGCCCGCGGCGCACCCCGGCGCGCCGTCGCCGGGCGCCGACCTGGGCTCCCACTACAGCCAGTGTTTCGGCTGCGGCACCGATCACCCGACCGGCCTGCACCTCACGGCCAGGACGCCGGACGGCGCCACCGTCGAGGCCGAGTTCACGGTGGGGGAGGCGCACCAGGGCGCGCCCAGACTGGCGCACGGCGGCGTGCTGGCCGCCGCCATGGACGAGGTCATCGGAATGTCCGTCTACCTCTTCCACAAGCCGTATGTGACGGGACGGCTGGAGACCGACTACCTTCTCCCCGTTCCCGTGGGCACGACACTCCACCTGCGCGCCTGGTGCAACGGCATCGCGGGCAGAAAGGCGTACCTTGAGGCTGAGGGGCGCATGGGCGCCCCTGACGGACCCGTCGCCGTCCGCGCGGCAGCGCTGTTCATCGAGGTGAGCATGGAGCACTTCGCCAGGCACGGCGATCTGGCCGCCATCGCCGCAGAACACCAGGACTACGAGGTGAACCCTTGAGCAACGTCGAGGTCCTCATCCACCGGCTCGACGCCGAGTTGCCGATGCCGTCCTACGCCCATCCGGGAGACGCCGGCGCCGACCTCTACGCGGCCGAGGACGTCGAGCTGCTGCCGGGGGAGCGGGCCGTCGTCGGCACGGGCGTGGCGATCGCCCTTCCCGACGGCTACGCGGCGTTCGTCCATCCGCGTTCGGGGCTGGCGGCCAGGCACGGGATCACGATGGTCAACGCGCCCGGCACGGTCGACGCCGGCTATCGGGGCGAGATCAAGGTGACACTGATCAACACGGACGCCAAGGAGTCGTTCCGGCTCCAGCGCGGCGACCGCGTGGCGCAACTGGTGATCCAGCGGGTCGAGCGTGCGGCCTTCTACGAGGTCGAACGCCTGCCCGGCTCGGTACGCGGCGCCAACGGCTTCGGATCGACGGGGCGCTGACCGTACGGCTGCAGGGAAAAGTAGACGAACAGGGAGAGTGAGTAAAGTGTTCCGACGTCGTCGTCGTGAGCAGCCGGAACAGGTGGCCGAGCAGAAGCCCGCCGCCCCCACGCGCGAGTCCGGCCCGTGGGACGCCGGCGAGCCCCACCCGGACCACGACAGGATCGACCTCGGCGGCCTGCGGGTGCCGCACAACCCCGACTTCGACGTACGGCTGGCCTCGGTCGGAGACCAGCACGTCGGCGTCGTCGTCATCTACGAGGACACCACGCTGCAACTGCAGGCCCTGGCCGCGCCGCGGAGCTCCGGGCTGTGGGACGAGGTCAAGACCAAGATCCGGGCGCAGGCGAAGGATCTGGAGGAGCGTGAGGGCCCGTTCGGCACCGAGCTGGCCGGCGAGATCAAGGCCGACGGTGCCGTCCGCCCGGCCCGCTACCTCGGCATCGACGGCCCGCGCTGGTTCCTGCTCGGGGTGATCTCCGGCAAGGGCACGCATGACGAGGCCGTGTCCGGGGCGTTCGCCGACTTCATCAAGGACGTCGTGGTCGTGCGCGGCGACGAGCCGATGGCCCGCGAGGAGGCCATCCCGCTGCGCCGCCCCAACGAGCAGACGGGCGACACGCCCGAGGAGCGGCCCGGCGTGAATCCCTTCAAACGAGGACCGGAAATCAGCGAGATTCGCTAAGAGCTGACATCGCATAGGCTGATTCATCATGAGTACGGCAGAGCCTCCGAAACGCGGGGGATTGCGCGGGTTCTTCAGTCGGCTGGCATCCCCCCAGTCCGAGATCGAGGCCCGGGAACTACGAGAAGACGCCGACGAGGTCGGCGCGACGCCGATCGTGTCGTGCGGCGGCCGCCGGCGCTTCTGCGTGGCGGGTACGCTACGTACGGTGACGTTGCGTCCGAGGGGCGGCGCCCCCGCTCTCGAGGCCGAGCTCTATGACGGGTCAGACGTGATCGACCTGGTCTGGCTCGGCCGCCGCAAGATCGCAGGCATCGAGCCCGGCCGCACGGTCAAGGCCGAGGGGCTCGTCAGCGTGCAGGACGGGCGCAAGGTGATGTTCAATCCGCGTTACGAGCTGCGGCCAGGGAGTTGATCAGGTGAGTGCTGAGGCGGAAGAGGTCGCCCACGACACCGTGGAGGCGGCGGTGCGAGCGCAGCTCGCCAAGGCGCTGGGCGGGGTGCGCGGCATCATCGAGGCGGCGATCCCGACGATCGCGTTCACGTTGTGCTGGATCTCCACCGAGGATCTGAAGCTGTCGCTCATCGTCAGCATCTCGCTGGCGGTCCTGCTGCTGGTGGCCAGGATCGTGCAGCGGTCCACGCCGCAGTTCGTGATCAACAGCTTGATCGGCATCGCGATCGGCGCGTTCTTCGCCAGCCGCACGGGTGACGCGAAGGACTACTTCCTGCCCGGCATCCTGTGGAACGCCACCTACATGGTCGGCATGCTGCTGTCGATCATCACCCGGTGGCCGGTCGTCGGCTTCCTGATCGGCTCGGTCACGGGCGACCCGACCGCCTGGCACAGGGACGCGGGGATCGTGAAGCTCTGCACGCGCCTGACCTGGCTGCTCATGCTGCCGTGCGCGGTCAGGGTGGCGGTGCAGGGGCCCGTCTACCTGTTCGGAGGCGGGGACCAGGCGGTGGCGGCGCTCGGGGTCGCCAAGATCGTGATGGGCTGGCCGCTCCAGGTGGCCGCGCTCGGTGCGATGCTCTGGATCCTGGGCCGCGGCCGCACTCCCATCAATCCGGTCGCCCCGGCCTGACCTGAGTCTGCTTCGCGGTCACAGGCCGGCAGGCGTCACCGTCCGCGTTGCATGGCTCGGCACCGCTGCCCTGACCGTACCGGCGAGCGCGGCGCCTGCCCTTCCGGCCGCCTCCGGCTCGGCCGGGACCGTGTTGCGCTACTGCCTGTATGGTTCGGACGCCATCGCCAAGGAGAATGTGAAGATCCGGAAGAAGCCCAAGGCCGGCTCCACCGCGATCGGCCTGGTCCCGAAGGGGAAGCGGTTCTCCTGCCACCGGGGCGAGGACGGCCAGAAATACACCTCTGCCAGAAGACGTCGAAGGTTTGGCAGTACATCACGTACAAGGGGATGACCGGTTACATCCCTGGCACGTGCACCTGGCCGTACCACACCTGAGCCTCTTTCCCGGTGGACGGCCTACGCCTCGGCCGTGCTCGCCCTTGGCGTACCGCCTAATGCTGGGAGAGCAAATGGGCCAGTTCCTGTTCGACCTCCTGATTGGCCACGAACAACAACTCGTCCCCGGCCTCCAAAGGATCGTCCGCCGTCGGCACCAGCACCCGGCCCTCACGCAGGATCGCCACCAGTGCCGCGTCCACCGGCCACGGCACCGAGCCGGCCCGCTGCCCCACCACCGGCGCGTCCTCCGCCAGCGTCAGCTCCACCAGGTTCGCCTGGCCCTGGCGGAACGTCATCAGGCGGACCAGGTCGCCGACGCTCACCGCCTCCTCCACCAGCGCGCTCAGCAGGCGCGGCGTCGAGACGGCCACGTCCACGCCCCACGACTCGTTGAACAGCCACTCGTTGTTGGGGTGGTTGATGCGGGCCACCACGCGCGGCACGCCGTACTCGGTCTTGGCCAGCAGCGACACCACCAGGTTGACCTTGTCGTCGCCCGAGGAGGCGACCACGACGTGGCAGTTGTTGAGCCCGGCCTCGTCCAGGGAGGCGATCTCGCAGGCGTCGGCGAGCAGCCACTCGGCGCGCGGCACGCTGTCGATCTTGATGGCGCGGGGATCGCTGTCGATGAGCAGGACCTCGTGGCCGTTCTCCAGGAGCTCGGCCGCGATGGAACGGCCGACCGCTCCCGCTCCGGCGATGGCGACGCGCATCAATGGTCCTCTTCCGGTGCCGCGGCGAGCACCTTGTTGATCCGGTCCATGTCGTTCTCGGCGGCGAGGACGTGGAGGATGTCGCCCTCCTGCACCACGGTGTCCTCCGTGATGGTCACGGCCTCCCCCATGCGGTTGATGAAGGCGGCGCGCGTCCTGACCCGGCTCTCCAGGTCGACGACCCGGGTGCCGATCCAGCCCGGGTTGACGGTGACCTCGGCCAGGACGACCGTGCCCGTGGGGTCGCGCCAGAGCGGCTCGGCGCCCTCGGGGAGGATGCGGCGCATGATCTGGTCGGCGGTCCAGCGTACGGTCGCCACCGTCGGAATGCCCAGCCGCTGGTAGACCTCGGCCCGGCGGGGGTCGTAGATGCGGGCCACCACGTTGTCGACGCCGAACGTCTCGCGGGCCACGCGAGCGGAGATGATGTTGGAGTTGTCGCCGCTGGAGACCGCGACGTACGCCGCCGCGGACTCGATGCCGGCCTCCATGAGCACGCCACGATCGAAGCCGATGCCGGTCACCCGCCGCCCCCGGAACCCGGCGCGCAGCCGGCGGAACGCCTGCGGGTCGCGGTCGATGATGGCGACGGAATTGCCGCTGTCTTCGAGGATGTGCGCGAGGGTCGAACCCACCCGGCCACATCCCATGATCACTATATGCATATCCCCCCGCATCGTCGCGGTCGGCCGGTTGCTCGACACCAGTATGGCCCCAGGTGGGGCGCGCCTCGTTAAAGGCCTGCGCATGGGGATAGCATCTCGTTACGTGGCGAAGGTAGCGGATCTTGTCAAACGCATGCTCGTGGGACGTGCCCTGCGTAGCGGGCAGCTCCATGAGCAACTGCTCCCGAAGCGGATCGCGCTACCGGTCTTCGCCAGCGACGCGCTCTCGTCCGTGGCCTACGCCCCGCAGGAGATCCTGGTCATCCTGTCGCTGGCCGGCGTCTCCTTCTACGCCTACAGCCCCTGGGTCGCCGCAGCCGTCGTGATCGTGATGCTCACGGTGGTGGCGTCGTACCGGCAGAACGTGCACGCCTACCCCAGCGGCGGCGGCGACTACGAGGTCGCGACCACCAACCTGGGCAAGAACGCCGGGCTGACCGTGGCCAGCGCGCTCCTGGTCGACTACGTGCTGACGGTCGCGGTGTCCGTGGCCAACGGCGTCGACTACGTGGGCGCCACGATCCCGTTCGTGGGCCAGCACAAGCCCGCGGTGGCCATCGTCATCGTGGTCCTGCTCACCGTGATCAACCTGCGCGGCATCCGCGAGTCCGGCGCCGCCTTCGCCGTTCCCACGTACGCGTTCATGGCGGCCGTGCTGGGCCTGATCGCCTGGGGCGGGTTCCGGCTGCTGGTGCTGGGCGAGCAAATCGAGGCGCCGAGCAAGCACTTCACCATCGAGCCCGAGCAGACCAATCTGACGGCCTTCGCCGCCGCCTTCCTGATCTTGCGCGCGTTCTCCACCGGCTGCGCGGCCCTGACCGGTGTGG
This sequence comes from Nonomuraea sp. NPDC049480, assembly GCF_044465905.1. NCBI lineage: Bacteria > Bacillati > Actinomycetota > Actinomycetes > Streptosporangiales > Streptosporangiaceae > Nonomuraea > Nonomuraea sp. NPDC049480. Next base: position 492,605 of record NZ_JBITMD010000002.1, on the reverse strand, counting down.
AGGCCATCAGCAACGGCGTGCCCGCCTTCCGCAAGCCCAAGAGCAAGAACGCCGCGACGACGCTGCTCATGATGGGCCTGGTCGCGATCACCATGTTCGGCGGCATCATCGCGCTCGGCCTGGCGTCGGGGGTGAAGGTGGCCGAGCCCTCCGTGGTCGCCGAGGATCTGCTGCGCCCGGACGGCACGCCGGTCGGCCCCGGCTACTACCAGCAGCCGATCATCTCGCAGGTGGCCGACGCGGTGTTCGGCGGCGGGTCGCTGATGTTCATCGTGATCTCGGCGGTGACGGCGCTGATCCTGTTCCTGGCGGCCAACACGGCCTTCAACGGCTTCCCCGTGCTCGGCTCGATCCTGGCGCAGGACCGCTACCTGCCGCGTCAGCTCCACACCCGTGGCGACCGGCTGGCCTTCTCCAACGGCATCGTCATCCTGGCGGCGGCCGCGTGCCTGCTGCTCTGGGGGTTCGACGCCGACGTCAGCCGCCTGCTGAACCTCTACATCGTCGGCGTCTTCGTGTCGTTCACGCTCAGCCAGACCGGCATGGTCATTCACTGGACGCGCCACCTGAAGACCGAGACCAACCTCAGGGTCCGCCACCAGATGCACCGCTCCCGCGTGATCAACTTCTTCGGCGCCGTCATGACGGGGCTCGTGCTGATCGTCGTGCTGCTGACGAAGTTCCTGGTCGGGGCCTGGATCGTGGTGATCGCGATGCCGATCCTCTTCCTCATGATGAAGGGCATCCGGCACCACTACGACAACGTGGCGGCCGAGCTGGCGGTCACCGAGGACGAGCCGACCGTGCTGCCCGCGCGCAACCACGCCATCGTGCTCGTCTCCAAGATTCACAAGCCGACGTTGCGGGCGCTCGCGTACGCCCGCGCCACCCGGCCGTCCTCCCTGGAGGCCGTCACCGTGGGCGTCGAGGGCGAGGAGGCCCGCCGGCTGCAGGAGGAGTGGGAGCGGCGGGCGATCCCGGTGCCGCTGAAGATGCTGGACTCGCCGTACCGGGAGATCACCCAGCCGATCCTCGACTACGTCAAGCACCTGCGGCGGCGCTCGCCGCGCGACGTGGTGACGGTGTTCATCCCCGAGTACGTCGTCGGCCACTGGTGGGAGCACCTGCTGCACAACCAGAGCGCGCTCAGGCTGAAGGCGCGGCTGCTGTTCAAGCCGGGGGTCATGGTCACGAGCGTGCCGTGGCAGCTGCACTCCTCCGACCGGCTCAAGGGGCGGCCGGAGCCGTTCGCGCCCGGGTCGGTGCGCCGTCCGTGGCACCAGGTGGTCAAGGACGAGGAAGAGCAGATCAGGACGAGCTGAGCAGGGAGCGCAGCCGGCCGGTGTCGGACGCGTTCCAGCCCGGCGGCGCGGCGACGGCGGCCCAGCCGTCGGCGACGTTGGCGCCGTAGCGGTGCCCGTGGCCGGGCGGCACGGACAGCCCGGCCGACATGTCCACCAGCACCTGCCAGAACGTCACCAGCGGGAACCACCTCATCCGCGGGTTCACCCCCGGTCCGCGCTCGTCCGCCAGCCAGGCCGGCCGGCGGTAGATCAGCTCGGGCGACCACCACACGACCGGATCGGAGGAGTTCTGCAGGTAGACCACGCGCGGGCGCGGCCCGGGGCCGGCCAGGTCGCCCGGACGCCGGGCGAACCGCACCGTCCGGCCCGACTGGTAGACCGGCCGCCACACGGGGCTGCCGGGGCGGCGGCCGGCCGTGACGCGGCGCCAGATGGGGTTGGCGTTCGGCGGGCCGACGAACAGCGCGCCGTCCGCCCTGGCCGCCAGGTCCTCCAGGCCGTGGAAGGCCTTCTCCAGCTCGTACGCGCCCAGGCTCTCGCCTGACAACAGCAGGCGCGGCCGGTCGCCGCGCGGCAGCCGGGCCCACCGGGCGCGTACCGCCTCGAACAGCGCCCGTCCCGCGGCGCCCGCCTTGTCCCTGTCGAGCAGGAACGACGCCCAGCTCGGCAGGTACGAGTACTGCACGGCGACCATGGCGGACTCGCCGTTGTACATGTACTCCAGCGCGTTGGCCACCTTCGGGTCCACCCAGCCGGTGCCGGTGGTGCCGAGCACGGCGAGGACGGGACGGCGGAAGGCGCCCGTGCGCTCCAGCTCGCGTACCGCCAGCGCCGCCTGGGCCTGGGGGGACGGGGTGGTGTCGAGGCCGACGTACACCCTGATCGGATCGGCGGCGGGCCGGCCCGAGAAGGCGGCGAGCTCGGAAGGGGTGGCGGCGGCGCCGGTGAAGCCGCGGCCTTCCTTGCCGAGCGACTCCCAGCTCACCAGCGAGCCGGGACCCCCGGACACCATGGTCGACAAGGGTCTGCGCACGCCCGGATGGGTGCCGCCGTTGGCGACCGCGGAGACGTCGCTCACGCGGGCGACGAACGCGGAGAACAGCACGTCGTCGGCGAAGAACGCGACCAGGAGCGCGATGAACAGCACGCCGACGGTGTGGCCGACGTAGGAGGGGACGAACCGGTCGAGCCAGCCGATCAGCTTGCGGCTACCCAACCGGATAAGTCGCGAAATAAGCAGAAAAAGCGAGAAAAAGGCGATGGTCAGCGCCAGGATCAGCGGCGGGAACCACGTGATCCTCGTGTCCATGCCCATGAGCGCCCGCAGGTCCCGCTGCCAGCCGAAGCTGTACCAGAGCGACACCGCCGCCAGCGCCGCGCACCCGCCGATCATGACCCGCCAGGCGATCCGCCGCCCCCGCTCCGGCAGCCGGTAGGCGATCATCGTCCGGCCCAGCGCGCCGAGCGCGGTCCCCACCGCGTACCCGAGAATGGCGGTGACCGCGCTCATCACCCCCTGGTACATCCACGTGCGGGGCAGCAGCGACGGCGTCAGCGACGCGCAGGCGAACAGCACGGCCAGCATCGTCCCCCCGAAGCCGAGCCGCCGCCGCACCACCCGCGCCGAACCCACGACCCCCTAGGGTAAGGGATCAAGTCCGACGGTAGTCCGCCAGGTCAGGGCATAAGGTGTCCGTGTGGAACAGGCATCTCTCGAGTTGACGGTAGGTCCGGTCGCCCACGGCGGCTGGTGCGTGGCACGCCACGAAGGGCGCGTGGTGTTCGTGCGGCACGCGCTGCCCGGCGAACGGGTCGTCGCGGACGTCACGGAGGAGACGACCCGGTTCCTGCGGGCCGACGCCGTGGAGATCCTCGAACCGTCGCCCGACCGCGTGGTCCCGCCCTGCCCGTACGCCGGCCCCGGCCGCTGCGGCGGCTGCGACTGGCAGCACGCCACGCCCGAGGCCCAGCGGCGGCTCAAGGCCCAGGTCGTGGCCGAGCAGTTGCACCGGCTGGCCGGCATCGAGCGCGAGGTCCTGGTCGAGGAGGTGCCGGGCGCCAAGGACGGGCTCGGCTGGCGCACGCGCGTGCAGTTCGCCGCCCTGCCCTCCGGCGAGCTGGGCTTCCGCCGGCACCGCTCGCACGAGATCCAGGTCGTGGACGCCTGCCTGATCGCCCATCCCGAGGTGGAGGCGGTCGGTGCGGAGGCGCACGAGTGGCCGGGCGCGGCCGGCGTCGAGGTCATCGCCTCCTCCAGCGGCGATCGGGCCGTGGTGGTCGCCCCCCGGCCGCGGCGCAGCGTCACCGTGCCCGAGCTCGACGCGCCCGCCTCGATCCTGCTGGACCAGGGCAAGGGCCGCACGGTGCCCAGGCGCGGGTCGGGGGTGCTGCACGAGCAGGTGGGCGACCGCGGGTTCCGGGTCGCGGGCAGCGGCTTCTGGCAGGTGCACCCGGGGGCCGCGGAGACGCTGCTGGACGCGGTGCTGGCGTACGCCGCGCCGGAACCCGGCGAATGGGCCCTCGACCTCTACTGCGGCGTCGGCCTCTTCGCCGCGGGCCTGGCCGAGGCCGTGGGGCCGGAAGGGGCGGTGTTCGGGCTGGAGTCGGAGGCGTCCGCCGTCCGCGACGCCCGCGCCAACCTCCGCGACCTGCCGCAGGCCCGGGTGGAGCGGGGGCGGGTGGAGGAGGCGCTCGACCGGTTCCAGATCGAGCGGGCCGACCTCGTGGTGGTGGACCCGCCGCGCTCGGGGCTCGGGCGCGAGGTGGTGGAGAGCATCACGGGGCTGGAGGCGCTCCGCATCGTGTACGTGTCCTGCGATCCGGCGACGTTCGCGCGGGATCTGAAGTGGCTGGCCGAACGCGGTTACGTCCTGGCCGATCTGCGGGCCTTCGACGCGTTCCCGATGACGCATCACGTGGAGTGCGTGGGGCTGCTGGTCAGGGCGTAGGCAGGGCGGCACACGGCAAAACGGCACAGAACACGTGTCGGCTTCGGCACTGAGGCGCGGCCCCGGTGGCGCTGTACTCATCCTCGGCCCCCGATCGCGGGGGCCGGTCACCAAGTCAAGGGGGATCGATGAGTACACGGGGGAACGACAGGCGCTCAAGGGCCCGTGTTCTTCGCCGGCACGGAGTCCGCGCGCTCACGGCGGGGGCGGCGCTGACCGCCTCGCTCCTGGCCGTCGCCGGTCCGGCGCACGCCGCCACCAACGTGAGCGTGTCCGGCACGGTGCTGCAGGTCGTCGCGGGCAGCGCGTCCGACGACCTCGTCGTGTTCGTGTCCGGCAACCGGCTGATCGTCTCGAACACCGCCGACACGGTCGTCGGCGCCGCTCCGTGCGTGGGACTGACCGCCAACCAGGTGGCCTGCCCCAGCGCGGGGATCTCGGTGATCTCGGCGGTCACCGGGAAGGGCGACGACCGGCTGCGGAACCGTACGGCCCTGCGGTCGAAGGTCGACCTGGGGCCGGGCACGGACGCGTTCCTGGGCGGGCTGGGCTCGGACATCGCCTTCGGCGGCGACGGCGAGGACCGGCTCTCGGGGCAGGCGGGCAACGACACGCTGGTCGGCGACGCGGGCGCCGACTCGGCCAGTGGCGGCGACGGCACGGACCGATGCGACGCGGAGTTCGAGACGGACTGCGAGAGCTGATCCGGCCGGCGGGCGCCCCGCCGCTTCAACGGCGAAGCGGCGGGGCGCTTGCCATGAGGCGTTACCCCCTGATCACCGTGATCCCCGTGCCGGGGCAGGCCACCTGGGAGGCGCTCACCAGCTCGCACGGCGCGATCGCGGTGATCGTGTCGCCGTCGTCCGTGAAGATCAGCCGGCTGCCGGACACGACCACGTCGATGTCGTCGGACTCGTCGCCCGGCTCGATCCGCGGGTCCGAGCCGGGCACGCTCACGCTGGTGACGGCATGAGCCGGCCCCGTGAGGGCCAGCAGCGAGCCGGCCGCCACCGCTCCCGCGATCAGTGCGCGCCCGCCGAGCCTGCGCAGATCGGCGACCCTCGACCGCTCGCCGTTCCCCCGTGTACTCATCGATCCCCCTTCGTGCTGGACGGCCGGCCCATGTGCCGTAGCCCCGGATGCGGCTTCGCCGTGGTCGCCAGGCGATCGGGTATGGAGGACAGGCCAATATCCCCAATACCCCCAGCAGCGGCAACACCAACCGCCCCACCGGCACCTCCGCGGAGGTCAGGGTGTGGTGTAAGCCCTGAGCTCAGAGCCATCCCATGCGCTGGGCGGTGCGGATGGCCTCCAGGCGGTTCTGCGCGTTGAGCTTGGTCATGGCGCTCGACAGATAGTTGCGTACCGTGCCCTCGGTCAGGTGCAACTCGCCCGCGATCCGCGAGATCGTGGCCCCGTCCCCGGCCAGCCGCAGCGCGTCGCGCTCGCGTTCGGTCAGCGGGCTGTCGCCGGCGGCCATCGCCGCCGCGGCCAGCTCCGCGTCCAGGTAACGGCCCCCGCCCTGGACCTTGCGGATCGCCATGGCCAGCTCCTCTGCCGAGGCGTCCTTGCCGAGGAACCCGCTCACGCCCGCCGCCATGGCCCTGCGCAGGTAGCCGGGCCGGCCCAGGCTGGTCAGTATGACGATCTTGCACTGGGAGCTGATCCGCTCGGCCGCGCTCAGGCCGTCCATGCCGGGCATCTCGATGTCGAGCACGGCCACGTCGGGCCGGTGCTCGGCCACGGCGCCGAGGACCTCGTCGCCCCTGCCGACCTGGGCGACGACCTCGATGCCGTCCTCGAGGTCCAGCAGGGCCGCGATGGCGCCGCGGATGAGGTGCTCGTCGTCGGCGAGCAGGACTCGGATGGTCATGGGAGCTCCCAAAGGGTCATGCGGGCACCGCCGCCCGCAGCAGGTAGCGGCCCTCACGTGTGGGCGCGGCCTCCAGGGTGCCGCCCGCCGCTCGTACGCGGTCGGCCAGCCCCGCGAGTCCGTTCGGCGCGGGCTCGCCCACCGGCCCGCTCACCCCGTCGTTGGCGATCTCCAGAACCCCGTCCTCGATCGTGATCGTGCAGCGTTCGGCCCGGCTGTGCTTGAGGACGTTCGTGGCGCCCTCGCGTACGACCGTGGCCAGCAGCGTGCGGGTCTCCGGCGTCAGCGCCGCCGTGTCGGCGCGTACGGTGCAGCGCACGTCCGCCGCCTCCAGCACCGCCCGCACGCTGGCGAGCACCTCGTCCAGGTCGATGGCCCGGTAGTTCTGCACGACGGTGCGCACCTCGCGTAACGACTGCCTGGCCAGGTCGCGTACCTCGAACATCTCCGCCGCGGCCGCCTCGGGATCGGCGCGCAGCGCCCGCTCGGCGTGGGCGGTCCGGGCCGCGACGTCGGTGAGGCTCTGGCCGAGCAGGTCGTTCAGGTCGCGGGCGAAGCGCAGCCGCTCCTCGGAGACCGCGAGCCTGGCCATGGCCTCCTCGCCCTCGTGCGCCTCCTGGGCCAGCTGCCAGAGCCGCAGGTTGGCCCAGACAGCGCCCACGGAGATCACCGTGAACCCGGCCTGCACCAGCGTCAACAGCAGGACGTCCGGGTGGAACCCGGTGACCAGGCCGAGGTACAGGGCGATGACGGCGACCGAGCCGACGGACAGGACGATGACGGTGCGCTTGCGGACGAACGCCGCCAACAACGCCAGCCAGGGCGGGATCGTCCAGATGAGCGGGAAGACCGACAGGACCGCGACGATCGCCCCGGTGACCGCCAGGAGCGCGGTGGGCCGGCCGCCGCCCCTGACGGCGATCCGGAACGGGCGCACGCTCAGCACCATGAAGACGGTCAGCAGGACGCCGCCGCCCACGGCCAGGGGCCACGCCATGCCCGCCTGCCAGCGGACGAACAGCTCGAAGTAGCCGAAGAGCGGGGACAGCAGGAGGATGTCCGTGGAAGCGAGGATCACCCAGCGGACCTTGTCCAGCTTCGTCGCTCCCTGGAGCCTGCGGATCCTCTCCCCGAGCTCCGCCCGGCGGCCCGCCGTGGACGCCCTGACCTCGCCGCTGATCCGGCTCAGGGGCCCGCGCATCACGACGGCACCGCCGCGCGCAGCAGGAACTCGCCGGTCGGCGTGGGCGCCGCGGAGAAGGAGCCGCCCGCCGTGGCCAGCCGCTCCGCCAGGCCCCGCAGCCCGTTGCCGGGCGCGGACGGCGGCTCGTGCACGCCGTCGTTGAGCATCTCCAGCACGCCGCCGTCGATGGTGATCGCGCAGCGCGTGGCCTTGCTGTGCTTGAGCACATTGGTGCCGCCTTCGCGCACCGCCCACGCCAGCAGCGCCCTGGCGGCCGGCGACAGGTCGCCGGCCCTGGCGTCGATCACGCAGCGGGCTCCCGCCGCCTCCAGCGCCGCACGTACGCCGGCCAGCTCCTCGTCGAGGTCGAGCGCCTGGTAGCCGTGCACCGCCTGCTGCACCTTGGCCAGCGAGTCCCCGGCCAGGGCGCGTACCTCGGCCATCTCGGCCACCGCCCGCCCGGCGTCCTTGGTCGCGAGCTTGGCGGCCAGCTCGCTCTTCAGCGTGATCACCGACAGTCCGTGCCCGAGCAGGTCGTGCAGATCGCGGGCGAAGCGCAGCCGCTCCTCGGCCACCGCCAGCCTGGCTTTCGCCTCGCGGCTCTGATGCGCGTCCCTGATCACCCACCAGAGCCAGCGCCACAGCAGCATGGTGACGACCAGCGTGACGGAACTGAACGCGGTGAACAGCAGGACGCCCTGCCAGGACTCGCCGGTCACCAGGACGATGTAGACCGTGAACAGCCCCACGACGGCCGCCGTCAGGCATGCGGTCACCCGGAGCGGCAGGTAGAGCGCGGCCACCGACAGCCACAACGATTCGGCCTGTGTCCACATGGGCGAGTTTTGGGCGTCGAGCGGCAGCAGGACCATGCTGGCCACCGCGAACACCGCAGCTGCCAGGAGCTTCGGCGTGGGGCCGCGCGGCGCGTCGAACGCCTCCCTGAGCAGGAAGGGGAAAAGCGCGTAGAAGCCGATCAGGAAGGCGATGGAGGCGGCCGCGACCGTGGGAGAGACCGTGCCGTCCATCCCCGCCGCGACCGTGAGCCCCACTGAGACGACGCCGATGAACGCGATCACCGCGTCCATCCAATAAATCAGGATTTTTCGCGCCGTGTCGGGACGAGCCGCCATTGCCCCCCTCTCATCCACGCAGAGCGTTGTAGGTGATGAGATCCTATATTTACGCGCCCCACAGGATTCGTGACACTTGCCGCGACGGGGCGACACCCCGCAGTGACAGCCAGGCCAGTCCGTGGCGGGCGGCGTAGTCGGTCAGCATGTGGGCGTCGACCTCGCTGAGGTCGTCCTCGCTCGCCAGCACGGGTGTCAGGGCGATGCGCCGCCAGGCGTGGTCGGTCTCGGACAGGTCCTGGGCCTGGGCGATCTGGTCCCTGGCCAGCCGGATGGCCGCCGAGAGCCGGCGCAGGCGGCCGCTCGGGGCCGAGTGCGGCTCCATGGTGGCCAGCAGATTGACGGTGCCGACCTCCGCGCCCGCCTGGTGGGTGGTGCGCAGCATCGCCACGTCGCCGGCCCCCAGCCCGTACGGCGTCAGCGGGAGCGTGAAGCTGACCCGCAGCGGCCGCTCCCGTTGCATGGCCCGGATGGCGCGGGCCCGGCGCAGCACCGCGGCGCCGTCCTCGCTGTCGCGGACCTCGAAGCCGATCGCGGCGGCGTCGAACGCGCCCACCACGCGGCGGTACGCGGCGGCGAGACCGCCCGGCCTGGTGCAGGTCACGGCCAGTTCCGTGCCATCCGGGCCGCCGAACACGGGTGCGGCGTCCCCGCCCAGCGCCCTGAGCCCCCCGATCGTGTTCGCCACCGGATTCTCACCCGGATCGAGCGGATCCTTCCGTGCCGCGCCGGATCCGAGCGCGCCGCTCCCGTCCGCGTCGGTTTCGGCGGGGTCGGTCCCGTCCTGCTCGGGGGAGCCGGCCGCGTCCTCGCCGGGTTCGTCCTCGCCGGTCTCGTCCGCGTCCGGTTCGAATGGTCCTGCCCATTTCGGGGCGCAGCCGTCGTCGCCGCCCGCCACGAGGTGGGCCAGAGCGTAGTGACGCACGCCGGTTCGGCGGGACTCGGCCGGCAGGTCGAGGCCGGGCTCGCGGGCGGTGTCGACGAAGCTCACGAACGTGACCGCGGACTTCGCCGCCACGGCCTGCGAGAGGGGAGGGGAGTGACGCGTGGCCGGCGGTGGTTGCGGTTGGGACGGGGAAGCCGCGCCCGCGGGAAGGAACCGGATGACGACGCCGGTGGCACCGGTGAGCGCGAGCGCCCCGAGAATCGCGAGAGGGCGGGGGAGCAGCCCTGGTTCGCGCTTGTGCCGTGACATAGGACACTCCACGTGTTCAGTTGACTACGTACGGCGCTGATACCGAACGTTAGCAAGCGTTCCCGTCGCGGCGCGGGCCTTTTCCAGTCCGCGTCCGTTGTGGGCGGATAATGTGGTCATGAAGCTGCGGATCTTCACCGAGCCCCAGCAGGGCGCGACATATGACGACCTGCTCGCCGTCGCCCAGGCCGCCGACCGCCTGGGCTTCGATGCCTTTTTCCGGTCCGACCACTACCAGCGCATCGGCGCGGGCGACCCGGGTCCGGGTTCGACCGACGCGTGGATCACGCTGGCCGCCCTGGCCAGGGAGACCTCCAGGGTCCGGCTGGGCACGCTGGTGACGCCCGCCACGTTCCGGCTGCCCGGCCCGCTGGCGATCAGCGTCGCGCAGGTGGACCAGATGAGCGGCGGCCGGGTCGAGCTGGGTTTCGGCACCGGCTGGTTCGACGCCGAGCACTCGGCGTACGGCATCCCGTTCCCGCCGTTGGCCGAGCGGTTCGCACGGTTCGAGGAGCAACTGGAGATCATCACCGGCTTGTGGACGGCGGAGAAGAGCTACTCCTTCGAGGGCAGCTACTACCGTCTCGCCGACTCGCCCGCGCTGCCCAAGCCGGCGCAGCGGCCCAGGCCGCCGGTGATCATCGGCGGGTTCGGGGCCAAGCGCACGCCGCGGCTGGCGGCCGCGTACGCGGACGAGTACAACCTGCCGTTCCACAGCCTGGCCGACACCGGCGAGGCGTTCGCCCGGGTACGCGAGGCGTGCGAGGCCACCGGCCGGGCGGTGCGGCTGTCGGTGGCGCAGACCACGGTCGTGGGCGCCGACCGGGCAGAGGTCGAGCGGAGGGCGGCCGCCATCGGCGAGAACCCTGACACCCTGCCCGTGGGCGGCCTGTGCGGCACCCCGGCGGAGGTCCTGGAGAAGATCGGCAAGTTCGCCGAGCTGGGCGCGGAGTGCGTCTACCTCCAGATCATGGACCTCGGCGACCTGGAGCACCTGGAGCTGATCGCCGCCGAGGTCCTCCCGCACGTGTGAGTACGTGTAAGTAATCCGTTGGCAGGGGTTCGCGGCGGTGCGGCAGACTTGGGGCGTGCTGCTGACGATCACGACCACCGCGAGCCCCGCCACCGATCTGGGTTTTCTCCTGCACAAGCATCCCGCGCGCGTGCAGGAGTTCGGCCAGTCGTTCGGCACGGCCACGGTGTTCTACCCGGAGGCGGGCGAGGAGCGCTGCACGGCGGCGCTCATGCTGGAGGTCGACCCGATCGCGCTGGTCAGGTCCCGTGGCAAGGGCTCGCCCGACTTCAGCCTGTCGCAGTATGTCAACGACCGCCCCTACGCGGCCTCCTCGCTGCTGGCCGTGGCGCTGGGGGACGTGTTCCGCACCGCGCGGGCCGGCCGGTGCAAGGCCAGGCCCGAACTGCCCGGCACGGCTCTGCCGCTGGAGCTGCGGCTGCCCGCGCTGCCCTGCCGCGGCGGGCCCGACCTGGCGCGGCGGCTGTTCGAGCCGCTCGGGTGGGAGGCCGAGGCGGAGGCTCTGCCGCTCGACGAGGGCTTCCCCGAGTGGGGCGAGTCGCGCTATGTCCGGCTCACCCTGCGGGGCGACGCCCGCCTGGCGGACGCGCTCAACCACCTCTACGTGCTGCTGCCCGTGCTCGACGACGGCAAGCACTACTGGATCGCGCCCGACGAGGTCGACAAGCTGATCAGGGCCGGCGAGGGCTGGCTGCGCGGGCACCCGGAACGCGGCCTGATCACCCGCCGCTACCTGGGACGGCGCTGGGCGCTGGCGCGCACGGCGCTGGCCAGGCTGGCCGAGCTGGGCGACGAGACGGAGGACGAGCTGGAGCCCGCAGTCTCCGAGGAGGCGCCTGCCGAGGAGACCGCCGCCGACGAGATGGCCGCCGCCGAGGCGGAGGCCCGGGCCGGCGAGCCCGAGGGGGCGGACGCCATGGGCGGGGTGCCGGCAGAAGGGACGCCGGCCGGAACGGCGGGGGCGCTCGATGCCGAAGTGGGCGCCGCCGCGGGCGAGGAGAGCCGGCCCAAGGCCAAGCCGCTCAACCTTCAGCGCCGCGAAGCCGTGCTCGCCAGGCTCGAGGAGCTCGGCGCGGTCAGCGTGATCGACCTCGGCTGCGGCCAGGGCGAGCTGGTCGGCGCGCTGCTGGCCAGGCCCAGGTTCGCCAGGGTCGCCGGCACGGACGTCTCGTCCATGGCGCTCACCATCGCCGCCCGCAAGCTGCGCCTCGACCGCATGCCCGACGCCAAGCGCGCCAGGCTCACTTTGTTCCAGGGCGCGCTCACGTACACCGACAAGCGGCTCAAGGGCTATGACGCCGCCGTCCTCATGGAGGTGGTCGAGCACGTCGACCCGCCCCGCCTGGCCGCGCTCGAACGCGTCGTGTTCGGCCAGGCCAGGCCGCAGCACGTGCTCGTCACCACCCCCAACGTCGAGTACAACGTGCGCTACGAGTTCCTGACCGGCCTGCGCCACCCCGACCACCGCTTCGAGTGGACCCGCGCCGAGTTCGCCTCCTGGGCGACGCGGGTGGCCGCCGAGCACGGCTACCAGGTGGCGTTCGAGCCGGTCGGCGACGACGACCCCGAAGTCGGCCCGCCCACCCAGATGGGAGTGTTCACCCGTGATCAGCGTTCCTGAGCTGTCCCTCGTGGTGCTCGTCGGCGTCTCCGGCAGCGGCAAGTCCACGTTCGCCAAGAAGCACTTCAAGGCCACGCAGGTCATCTCCTCCGACTTCTGCCGCGGCCTGGTCGCCGATGACGAGAACGACCAGGCGGCCACCCCGGCCGCGTTCGACCTGCTGCACCACATCGTCGGCGTGCGCCTGGCGAGGGGCCTGTTCACCGTGGTCGACGCCACCAACGTCCAGTACGCCGCCCGCAAGAGCCTCATCGACCTGGCCAGGAAGCACGACGTGCTGGCCGACGCGATCGTGCTCGACGTGCCGGAGGAGGTGGCCATCGAGCGCAACGCCGCCCGTCCCGACCGCGACTTCGGCCCCGGCGTGGTGATCCGCCAGCGCAAGGACCTGCGCCGCTCGCTCGGCAAGATCTCCGGTGACGGGTTCAGGAAGGTCCACGTGCTGCGCGGGCTCGGCGAGATCGACGACGCCGTGATCACGTACGAGAAGGCCTGGTCGGACAAGACCGACCTGACCGGACCGTTCGACATCATCGGAGACGTGCACGGCTGCCGCGCGGAGCTGGAGGCCCTGCTGCGCGAGCTGGGCTGGCAGGGGGTCAGGCACCCGGAGGGCCGCACTGCGGTGTTCGTCGGCGACCTGGTGGACCGCGGCCCCGACTCGCCCGGCGTGCTGCGCCTGGTGATGGACATGGTGGAGGCGGGCACCGCGATCTGCGTGGCCGGCAACCACGAGCAGAAGCTGGTGCGCGCGCTGAACGGCCGGCAGGTCAAGATCGGGCACGGCCTGCAGGAGTCGCTCGACCAGCTCGCCGCCGAGCCGCCCGAGTTCGTCGAGCGGGCCAGGACGTTCATGGACGGCCTGCTCAGCCACTACCGGCTGGACGGCGGCCGGCTCGTCGTCGCGCACGCGGGACTGAAGGAGGCCTACCACGGGCGCGCCTCCAAGCGAGTGCGCTCGTTCGCCCTGTACGGCGACACGACCGGCGAGACCGACGAGTACGGCCTGCCGATCCGCTACCCGTGGGCCGAGGAATACCGCGGCCGCGCCATGGTCGTCTACGGCCACACGCCCACGGTCAAGCCCGAGTGGATCAACAACACGATCTGCCTCGACACCGGCTGTGTGTTCGGCGGCCACCTGACCGCGCTGCGTTACCCCGAGCGCCAGATCGTCCAGGTCCCTGCGGAGAAGGTCTGGTACGAACCGGTCAAGCCGCTCGGCGCCGGCGCCGTCCGCGACCCCGGCATGCTCGACATCAACGACGTGATCGGCACCCGGCACGTCGAGACCAGGTTCGGCACGCGGGTCAAGGTCCTGGAGGAGAACGCCGCCGCGGCGCTGGAGGTCATGAGCAGGTTCGCGGTGGACCCGCGCTGGCTGGTCTACCTGCCGCCCACCATGGCCCCGCCGGAGACCTCCAAGCTCGACGGCTACCTGGAGCACCCGCACGAGGCGTTCGAGGAGTTCGCCGCCGCCGGGGTGCGCGAGGTCGTGTGCGAGGAGAAGCACATGGGCTCGCGGGCCGTCGCCGTGCTCGCCAGGACGCCGGAGGCGGCCGCGGCCAGGTTCGGCGTGGCCGACGGAGGCGCGGGCGCCGTCTACACCCGCACCGGGCGGCCGTTCTTCGCCGACACGCGGCCGCTCGTCGAGCGGCTGCGTGTGGCGTGCGAGCCGCTCTGGGACGAGCTCGGCTCCGACTGGGTCGTGCTCGACTGCGAGCTGCTGCCCTGGTCGGCCAAGGCCGGCGACCTGATCAGAAGCCAGTACGCCTCCGTCGGCGCGGCCGCCCGGGCGGCGTTGCCCGAGGCGGTGTCGGCCCTGGAGGCGGCGGCCGGGCGCGGGCTGGATGTGGGCGAACTGCTGCACCGCACCCGGCGCCGCTCCCACAACGCTGCCCTGTTCCGCGACGCCTACGCACGCTACTGCTGGCCGGTGGACGGGCTGGAGGGCATCAAGCTGGCGCCGTTCCAGATCCTGGCCTGCGAGGGACGGGCCACGGCGCTGGAGCCGCACGCCTGGCACCTGTCCACGCTGGCGCTGCTGGACTCGCCGCTGATCGCCCGGACCGAGCACGTGTTCGTGGACCTCGGCTCGCCCGAGTCCAGGGCCGCGGCCACCGCCTGGTGGGAGTCGATGACGGCGGCGGGCGGCGAGGGCATGGTGGTCAAGCCCGCCGCGTACGCTCCAGGCCGGGTGCAGCCCGGGGTGAAGGTACGCGGCCGCGAATATCTGCGGATCATCTACGGCCCCGACTACACCGAGTCGCTCGACGTGCTGCGCAGGCGTTTCCTCGGCAAGAAGCGCTCGCTGGCGCTGCGCGAGTACACACTCGGCCTGGAGGCCCTGTCGCGGCTGGCGGACGGCGAGGCCGCCTGGCGGGTGCACGAGCCGGTCTTCGCGGTGCTGGCCCTGGAATCGGAGCCGGTCGACCCGCGGCTCTGATGGGCATACGTGTGTGACCTGCGGGTATGTCCCCGGCCTGGGGGAAGGACCTGCATGTCTACGGGACACACCCATCACGGGCACCTGGGCCATGTCGTGTTCATCACGGCGGCCGCCGCCATCGGCGGGTTCCTGTTCGGGTACGACAGCTCCGTCATCAACGGCGCGGTCGTCGGCATCCAGCGGTACTTCCACGTGGGGCCGGTCGAGATCGGGTTCGTGGTGGCCATCGCGCTGCTCGGGTCCGCGGTGGGCGCGTGGGCGGGCGGCGGGCTGGCCGACCGGTGGGGGCGTACGCGGTCCATGCAGGTGGCGGCGCTGCTGTTCGCGGTCAGCTCGATCGGGCAGATGTTGCCGTTCACCGTCTGGGACCTCGCGTGGTGGCGGGTGATGGCGGGCTTCGCGATCGGCATGGCGTCGGTGCTCGGGCCCGCGTACATCGCGGAGGTGGCGCCGCCCGCGTACCGGGGCCGGCTCGGGTCGTTCCAGCAGCTGGCCATCGTGCTCGGGATCGCGGTCTCGCAGCTGGTCAACTACGTGATCGTGCGGCTGGCCGGCGGCGCGGTGAACAACGAGCTGTGGCTGCTGCAGGCCTGGCAGTGGATGCTGGGCGCGTGCGTGGTGCCGGCCGTCCTGTACCTGCTGTTCGCGCTCAAAATCCCCGAGTCGCCGCGCTACCTGGTCATGGCGGGGCGGTCGCGGCGGGCGCGAGAGGTGCTGGCCGAGGTCGAGGGCGACGACGTGGACCTCGACGCGCGCGTCTCGGAGATCCAGCACGTGCTGCGCACCCAGCGCGTGCCCGGGCTGAGGGACCTGCGCGGCAAGGCGCTCGGGTTGTTGCCGATCGTCTGGATCGGCATCGTGCTGTCGGCCTTCCAGCAGCTGGTCGGCATCAACGTGATCTTCTACTACTCGTCCGTGTTGTGGCAGTCGGTCGGCATCAACCAGAGCGACTCGCTGCTGATCAGCTTCTCCAGCTCGATCATCAACATCGTGGGCACGTTCATCGCGATCTCACTGGTGGACAAGATCGGCAGGCGGCCGCTGCTCATGATCGGCTCGGCCGGGATGGCGGTCTCGCTGGGCACCGCGGCGTGGGCGTTCAGCGCGGCCAGGGTGGCCGACGGCGCCGTGTCCCTGCCGGACCCGCAGGGGCCGATCGCGCTCGTCGCGGCCAACGTGTTCGTGCTGTTCTTCGCGCTGTCGTGGGGTGTGGTGGTCTGGGTGCTGCTGGGCGAGATGTTCCCCAACCGCATCCGCGCCGCCGCCCTGGGGGTGGCCGCCGGGGCCCAGTGGATCGCCAACTGGGCGATCACCGTGTCGTTCCCCGCCCTCGGGGCCTGGAACCTGTCCCTGACGTACGCCGGGTACGCGCTCTTCGCGCTGGTGTCGTTCTTCTTCGTGGCCAGGTGGATCAAGGAGACCAAGGGCCGCAAACTGGAGGAGATGGGCTAACCTGCGGGGCGTGATCGACGACGTCCTGGGCCCTTCGCTGGAGGTGCTGTTCTGCGGGATCAATCCCGGTCTCATGTCCGAGGCCACCGGGCACCACTTCGCCCGTCCCGGCAACCGGTTCTGGCCCGCGCTGCACCTGTCCGGGTTCACGCCGCGGCTGCTCGCGCCGGCCGAGCAGCACCTGCTGCCCTCGTACGGGCTGGGGATCACGAACATCGCGCCCCGCGCGAGCGCCAAGGCGTCTGAGCTGACCAGGGAAGAGCTCGTCGAAGGCGGGGCCGCGCTGGCGGCGAAGGTGGCGGGGACGGGGCCGAAGGTGCTGGCCGTGCTGGGCGTGTCGGCGTACCGGACGGCCTTCCAGCGGCCCGAGGCGCGGATCGGGCCGCGGGAAGAGACCGTGGGCGGGGCCAGGGTGTGGGTGCTGCCCAACCCCAGCGGGCTGAACGCCCACTGGACCCTGGCCGCCATCGCGGGGGAGATGTCCCGGCTGCGCGAGTCCATCCGGATCTAGGGACCTGGGTTCGTGGTGCCCCGCGGCGCGGGCGCGGGGCACCACGAGATCCGGCGGTCTAACGGGCGGCGAAGTCCTGGGTCCAGTAGATCCGGCCCTGGGAGTTCTTGGCCGCGCCGACGCCGATCAGGTTGAACCGGCAGTTCATGATGTTGGCGCGGTGGCCCGGGCTGTTCATCCACCCCTGGACGACGGAGGCGGCCGACGGCTGGCCGAAGGCGATGTTCTCCGCCCAGGCCGTTCCGCCGGTGAAGCCGGCCGCCCTGATGCGGTCGGTGAAGCTGCGGCCGTCCCGCGAGGTGTGGTCGAAGTAGTTGTTCTTCGCCATGTCGTCGGAGTGGCCGAAGGCGGCGGCGCGCAGCTGCGGGTCGTGCTTGAGCGCCCCGCAGCCGCCCTTGGCCCGCTCGGCGTTGGTCAGGCGGACGACCTCGTTCTCCTCGGCCGTGCCCACCGTTCCCGGGGGCGGCGTCGTGGTGGGGCTGCTCGACGGCGTCGGGGACGACGTGCCGGTCGGCGAGGGGCTGGGGGTCGGCGTGCCGCTGCCGGGAGTGCAGGTCAGCCTGACCGCCTTGGACTTGGCGGTGGCGCCCCGGTAGTCGGTGGCGACGGCGTAGTAGGTGCCGCGCGCGCACGGAAGGGTGAGGCGGAGCCGGCCGGTCCTGGTGGCCCCGCTCTTGACGACCGGGTCGCGTCCCGGGACGGCGCGCATGATGCGGACGCGCAGCAGCGCTGAAGTGGAGCAGCCGCGGCGGGCGGCGGAAGACACGATCTTGAGTGCGGTGCCCGTCAGCCGGGGCTTGGCCACGCTGACGCGACAGGCCGTCTCCGACGCGGTCGTCGCCTCGGCCGCGGTGACGGGTGCGCAGAGAGCGGCGGCGCTCACGAGTCCGGCGAGTACCCCTAGGGGTCTACGCATAGGGGGTTTCCTCCAGTTGCGGTAGACGCTGGATGGCACCGCATTCTGTCGGGACCGCAACCCATTTGTCATGAAATTTGCGACATTCCCGTGATGCCGGTGTAAACCAAAGTGATCGGTGAAGCGTCTGCGCAGGCCGGAGCCCTTCAGCGCGAGGATTCCCGGGAGCCTTGCCCTTCGGCCCGAAACCCGCCCAGAGCGCGTCCCGCATGCTGGGCACCGTGGGTTCGCGCGGCCCCCGCCGCTCGCCTTCCCCCAGACGCGGCGCCCGAACCCGTGACGGTGCGCAAGCGGGCGGATACAGCATGGTACGGGCCGTGCCAGCGGTTGAACCGGTTAGTTCATCTGCGTGAGCGTTCCCGGTCCGTGGGAGCGTTCCCGGAGCGGACGTCTCGAAAGCGTCACGGCTATTGACGGCGTGGACATGCTGAATTTACGTTCGCGGTACTTATCCGGTTCAGCAGGTCACGCGGACCTGCGGCTACTGAAGAGTGATCGCTCACCGGTCTCATAGGCGGGAGCGTGCTTGCGTTGTTCATGGGAGCGCTCCCAGAGAGCGGCGCGAAGCCCGTCCGAGCCCGGCCCATCGGGGGTGTCTAGCACACGTGCGAACCTTCGCGCCGGGCGCGGAGGGAAGGAGAGAAGCGATGCGTAACCGGGCTCGGATCATGATTCCGCTCGTGGCGGCGGGCCTGCTCGCCACGGCCTGCACCGGCGGCGGATCCACGCCGACCCCGCCCGCCGGCCAGGGGCAGAGCCAGGGCGCGGCGGCCCCCGCCAACCCCGATCAGTTGCCGCGCAGCGAGACCCTCTACACCACGGGAACGCAGTGGGGCCCGCCGGCCAACTTCAACCCGATCAGGGAATGGGACTCGGCCGTGGGGACCAAGGGCCTGGTCTACGAGACGTTGTTCCACTACGACACCACCGCGGCCAAGCTCACCCCGTGGCTGGCCGAGAGCGGCTCGTGGACCGACGACACCACGTACCAGCTCAAGCTCCGCCAGGGGATCAAGTGGTCCGACGGGCAGCCGCTGGCCGCCAAGGACGTGGTGTTCTCCTTCGAGCTGGGCAAGATGGAGACGGTTCCGTACCACAACCTGTGGAGCTGGCTGAAGAGCGTCGAGGCCGTCGACGACCAGACGGTGAAGTTCACCTTCTCCAAGGCCAACTACCAGCAGTGGGACTTCAACCTCTACAGCCGCTCCATCCTGCCCGAGCACATCTGGAAGGGCCGTTCGGAGAAGGAGGTGCTCGACGGCGTCAACGAGAACCCGGTCGGCACCGGCGCGTACAAGTTCATGAGCAACGACCAGGACCGCGTGGTCCTGCAGCGGCGCGACGACTGGTGGGGCAAGACCGCGCTGAACATGGAGCCCAAGCCCAGGTACATCGTGGACATCGCCACCCCGAGCAACGAGGTCGCGCTGGGCATGCTGCTGCAGAAGGGCCTGGACCTGTCCAACAACTTCCTGCCCGGCGTGGCCAACCTGGTCAAGGGCAACTTCGGCCTGACGACCTACTACGCCGAGCCGCCGTACCACCTGTCGGCCAACACCGCCTGGATGGTGCCCAACAACACCAAGAAGCCGATGAACGACCCGGCCTTCCGCAAGGCGCTGGCCTCTTCCGTCGACGTCAAGAAGATCGTCGAAGGCGTCTACGGCAACCTCGTCAAGGCCTCCAGCCCGACCGGCCTGCTGCCGCAGTGGGAGCAGTTCGTGGACCAGAACGTGGTCTCCTCGTCCGGGTTCGCGTACGACGCGGCCAAGGCCAAGAAGCTCCTGGCGGACGCCGGATACAAGGACACCGACGGTGACGGCTTCGTGGAGAACAAGGACGGCTCCAAGATCAGCCTGACCCTGATCGTGCCGTCCGGCTGGACCGACTGGATGGAGTCCGCCCGGGCCATCGCGGCCAGTGCCAAGACCGCCGGCATCCAGATCACCCCGGACTTCCCCGACTTCAACGCCCTCGTCGAGAAGCGTGCCGAGGGCGACTTCGACCTGCTCATCAACAACGAGCGGCAGCTGTCGAACTCGCCGTACACCTACTACGAGTACATGTTCCAGCTGCCGGTCCAGAAGCAGCAGAACACCGTCAACTTCGCCCGTTACGAGAACAAGAAGGCCTGGGACCTGGTGCAGCAGCTCGACCAGGTCAAGACCGACGACATCGAGGGCATGAAGAAGATCACCTCGCAGCTCCAGCAGATCCATCTGGACGACATGCCGGTGATCCCGCTCTGGTACAACGGCCTGTGGGCGCAGTCCAGCACGTCCGTGTGGAAGAACTGGTCGTCTGCGAACGGCGGCGCACCCAAGACCGGCGCGGTGATGTGGCGCAACTGGCTCGAACTGGGCGGCTTCGAGACCCTGACCCAGCTCCAGCCCTCTGGCTCCTGACCGACCCCGTTCCCCCGTCCCCCCGTCCCCGCAATGCCGGGGGCGGGGGCCTTCACGGAGAAAGAGCACGTGCGTCGCTATTTCGGCAGGAAACTCCTCATCTACGGACTGACCTTCTTCGTCGCCGTCACGGTCAACTGGCTGGTCCCGCGCTTCATGCCGGGAGACCCCGTCGCCAGCATGGTGGCCAGGGCCAACGTCGCCAGGCCCGAGGCCGTGGAGGCCATGCGGGCTTACTACAACAACCTCTTCGGTTTCGACCAGCCGCTGTGGCAGCAGTACCTGAACTTCTGGGCCGCGCTGTTCAGGGGCGACTTCGGGCTGAGCATCTGGCTGTTCCCGACCCCGGTCGGCGACGTGATCACGAACGCGGTGCCGTACACGCTGGCGCTGGTCGTCCCGTCGGTGCTGCTGAGCTGGGCGGTGGGCAACTGGTTCGGCGCGTACGCCGCCCGCCGCAAGCTGCTCGACAACACCGTGCTGCCCATCGGGTACGTCCTGACTGCCATGCCGTACATGTGGCTGGCGGTGCTCCTGGCCTGGTCGCTCGGCGTGATCGCCGGGTTCTTCCCGGTCGCCGGCGGATACAGCTTCTCGCTGCGGCCCACCTGGTCCTGGAACTTCATGCTGGACCTGCTGCACCACTGGACCCTGCCGTTCCTGTCATTGTTCCTGGTGGCGCTGGGCGGCTGGGCGATCGGCATGCGCAACATGATCATCTATGAGCTGGAGTCCGACTACTCGACCTACCTGTCGGCGCTGGGCGCGCCCTCCCGGCTGATCCGCCGCTACGCCTTTCGCAACGCCGTCCTGCCCCAGATCACCGGCCTGGCCCTGCAACTCGGCGTGATCGTCGCCGGAGCCCTGGTCACCGAGATCGTCTTCGCCTACCCCGGCCTGGGAAGCCTGATTCTCAACGCGATCAAGAACAAGGACTTCTTCCTGCTCCAGGGCACGTTCCTGTTCATCGTGCTGGGCGTGCTGATCGCCAACTTCATCATCGACATCATCTACGTCGTGGTCGACCCGCGCACGCGGGCCGGAATGGCGGGAGCCAACGCATGACCGCACTTCAGGAAGTCGCCCCGCGCGAGCGGGAGGGCGTGCGGCGCGAGGCGCTGTACTTCGCCGTCCGCAACGGCAAGCTCGTGACCGGGTTCGCGATCGTGTTCGCGCTGCTGCTGCTCGGCCTGCTCGGTCCGCTGTTCGTGGCCGAGGCCCCCAACGAGTACGGCCCCCAGCCCATGAGCCCGCCGGGTGGCGAGCACTGGCTCGGCACGACCACGTTCGGCCAGGACATCTTCGCCCAGTTCGTGCACGGCCTGCGCAGCACCTTCGCCGTGGGCGTGATCGGCGGGGGCATCGCCGCGGTCATCGGCATGGTGATCGGCTTCGTGGCCGGCTACCTCGGCGGCATCGTGGACGAGATACTCAACATGCTGACCAACATCATCCTGGTCATCCCCACCCTGGCCGTCCTGCTGATCATCAACGCGTACCTCGGCATCCGGAGCGTGGCCGTGCAGGGCCTGTTCATCGGGCTGACGCAGTGGCCGTGGGCGGCGCGGGCGATCAGGGCGCAGACGTTCTCGCTGCGTACCCGGGAGTTCGTGGACCTGGCCAGGATGAGCGGCTCGGGCACCGGGCGGATCATCGCCAGGGAGATCGCGCCGAACATGAGCTCCTACCTGTTCATGACGTTCATCCTGCTGTTCGGCGGCTCGGTCCTCATCGCCTCCTCGCTCGACTTCATCGGCCTCGGCCCCACCGAGGGCGTCTCGCTCGGGCTGATGTTGCAGAACGCCACCCAGTGGAGCGCGCTCCAGCTCGGCATGTGGTGGTGGTTCGTCCCGCCGGGCGCGGCCATCACCGCCGTCGTCGGCGCCCTGTACGTCGCCAACGTCGGACTCGACGAGGTCTTCAACCCGAAACTGAGGGAGACATGAGCCTGCGGGTCAGCGAGCTGAGGGTCTACTACAGGACCCTGAAGGGCGAGGTGCGCGCCCTCGACGGGATGTCCTTCGAGCTGGCCGACGGCGAGATCCTCGGCCTGGTCGGCGAGTCCGGCTGCGGCAAGAGCACGCTGGGCAAGAGCCTCATCCGCATGGACGGCCGCATGCGTCACGCAGGCGGCCGCGTGGTGCTCGACGGCAAGGAACTGCCCATCGCCGACGACCGGAAGATGAACGACTTCCGCTTCAAGGAGGTCTCCCTCATCCCGCAGTACGCCATGAGCGCGCTCAACCCCACCCGCAAGATCCGCCGGATGATCAGGGAGCTGCTGAGATCGCGGGGCGTCACCCTGGACACCGCCGAGCTGGAGCGCCGCATGGACCAGGTCGGCCTGCCCCCCGAGGTGCTCGACCGGTACCCGATAGAGCTCTCGGGCGGCATGAAGCAGCGCACGGTGATGGTCATCTCCACCCTGCTCGACCCGTCCCTGCTGATCGCCGACGAGGTCACCTCCGCGCTCGACGTCTCCACCCAGAAGGCCGTCGCCCGCGCCCTGCTCGGCTTCCGCGACAGCGGCTACGTCAAGAGCATGATCTTCGTCACCCACGACATCGCGCTCACCCACCACATCGCCAACACGATCATGGTGATGTACGCGGGCAAGCTCGCCGAGAAGGCGCCCGCGGACGTGATCGTCAAGGCGCCGCGGCATCCGTACACGAAGCTGCTCCTCGACTCCCTGCCCGAGGTCGGCGTCCGCTACGCCGAGCGCAGGCTGGAGGGCATCGCCGGCAGCCCGCCGTCGCTGCTCGACCCGCCGGCCGGCTGCCGCTTCCGCGACCGCTGCCCGCTCGCCGGAGACGAGTGCGCCGAGGAGCCGCCGGTGGTCGAGATCGCGCCCGCCCACCACGTCGCCTGCTGGAAGGCATGATGCTGAGACTCGACGACGTCACCAAGGAATTCAGGATCGGCGCCTTCGGCGGCAAGAGCGTCACGGCCGTCAGGAACGTGAGCTTCGACGTGGTGCCCGGCGAGGTGGTGTCCCTCATCGGGGAGAGCGGCAGCGGCAAGAGCACGATCGGCCGCATGATCCTCGGCCTGAACCCGGTCACCAGCGGCTCGATCACCTTCGACGGCCGCCCGGCGCGCGCGGGCAAGGAGTACTACCGCCACGTCCAGGGCATCTTCCAGGACCCGTTCAGCTCGTTCAATCCGGTGTTCAAGGCGGACCGCGTGTTCGCCATGATCAAGGAGTCGTACTATCCGGCGGTGCCCGCGCCGGAATGGGACGAACGGGTCCGGGCGTCCCTGCGCGACGTGCGGCTCAACCCCGGCCAGGTGCTCGGCAAATACCCGCACCAGCTCAGCGGCGGCCAGCTGCAGCGCCTGCTCATCGCCCGCGCGCTGCTGCTGGACATCAAGCTGCTGGTGGCCGACGAGATCACCAGCATGCTGGACGCCTCCACCCGCATCGACGTGCTCAACCTGCTGGCCGAGCTGAAGATCAGAGGCCTCGGCGTGCTCTACATCACGCACGACCTGTCGCTCGGCAACTACCTGGCCGAGCGCACGGTGGTGCTGCGCAAGGGCAGCGTGGTGGAGATGGGGCTGACGGACCGGGTCTTCGGCGATCCGCTGCACCCCTACACGCGCGAGCTGCTGTCGGCGGTGCCGCGCCTGCACGAGGAGTGGGCCGACGCCGCGGCCGTGGACACCTGCCTCTACCACGCGAAGGGCGCCTCCGGCGGCCTGCTGGAGGCCGAACCCGGCCATTTCGTGGCGTGCGCCCGGCTCGAGACCTGCTGAGGAGACCTTCTTGACGTACCGTCCGCTGCACGACGGCTGGACCCTGTCGTCGCAGGACCTCGCGCCCGATGTCAAGGAGGTTCCCGCGACGGTGCCCGGCTGCGTGCACACCGATCTGCTCGCGGCCGGGCTGATCGACGATCCCTACCTGGACGACAACGAGCACCGGCTGGCCTGGATCGGCCGCACGGAATGGACCTACCGCACCGCCTTCACATGGTCGCCCGACGGGCACGAGCGCACCGACCTGATCTGCCGGGGGCTCGACACCGTCGCCACGATCACGCTCAACGGGGTACGCCTCGGCGGCACCGCCAACCAGCACCGTTCGTACCGGTTCCCGGTCCGGCACCTGCTGCGGGCCGGCGAGAACACCCTGGAGATCCGCTTCTCCTCGGCCTACGACTACGCCGAGGAGCGCCGGGCGGCGCTGGGGGAGCGGCCGAGCCCGTACACCGAGCCGTTCCCGTTCATCAGGAAGATGGCCTGCAACTTCGGCTGGGACTGGGGCCCCACGCTGGTCACGGCCGGCATCTGGCGGCCGATCGGCCTGGAGAGCTGGAGTGGCGCGCGCCTGGCGGAGGTGCGCCCGCTCGCGTACGCCGACGGCACGGTGGACGTGCACGTACGCGTCGAGCGGAGCACCGAGGAGCCGCTCACCCTGTCCGCCGGGATCGCCGGCGTCACCGCGGAGCAGCGTCTCGACGGCCGGTCGGCCGTGCTCTCGCTGAAGGTCCCCGACCCGGAGCTGTGGTGGCCCCGCGGGTACGGCGACCAGCCCCGCTACGACTTGGCCGTCCGCCTCGGCGGCGACGAGTGGCGCGGCAAGGTCGGGTTCCGGTCCGTGGAGCTGGAGCGCGAGGCGTTCACGCTCAAGGTGAACGGCGTCCGGATCTTCGTCAGGGGCGTCAACTGGATCCCCGACGACTGCTTCCCCGCCCGCGTCACCAGGGAACGCCTGGCCGAGCGGTTCGGGCAGGCCACGGCCGCCGGCGTCAACCTGCTACGGGTCTGGGGCGGCGGCCTGTACGAGAGCGACGACTTCTACGACCTGGCCGACGAGCTGGGCCTGATGGTCTGGCAGGACTTCCCGTTCGCCTGCGCCGCCTACCCCGAGGAGGAGCCGTTCCGCTCCGAGGTGGCCGCCGAGGCCAGGGAGAACGTCACCCGGCTGGCCCCGCACCCCAGCCTGGTCCTGTGGTGCGGCAACAACGAGAACCTGGAGGGCCACGCCGACTGGCACTGGCAGGACCGGCTCGAAGGGCGCTCCTGGGGCGCGGGCTTCTACTACGACCTGCTCCCGGCGATCGTCGCCGAGCTCGACCCGGCCCGCCCGTACTGGCCGGGCAGCCCCTACTCGGGTGCCCCCGGCCTGCCGCCCAACGACCCCGCACGCGGAACGATCCACATCTGGGACGTCTGGAACCGGGAGGACTACACCCGGTACGCCGCCTACCGGCCCCGCTTCGTGGCCGAGTTCGGCTTCCAGGGGCCGCCCGCGTACGCCACCCTGCGCCGGGCCTCCTCCGACGAGCCCCTGACCTCGGACTCCTCGCACCAGAAGGCCGTCGACGGGCAGGCCAAGCTGCTGCGCGGGCTGGGCGAGCACCTGCCGCGGCCGGAGACGTTCGACGACTGGCACTATCTGACGCAGCTCAACCAGGCACGGGCGGTGGCGTTCGGCGTCGAGCGGTTCCGCTCCCTCATGCCGTGGACCATGGGCACGATCGTCTGGCAGCTCAACGACTGCTGGCCGGTGACGTCCTGGTCGGCCGTGGACGGCGACGGGCGGCGCAAGCCGCTCTGGTACGCGCTGCGCCGCGCCTACGCCGACCGGCTGCTCACCGTGCAGGACGGCGAGCTCGCCCTGGTCAACGACACGGCCGTGCCCTGGACGGGCGAGCTGCGGCTGGTCCGCCAGAGCCTGGCCGGCGAGCCCCTCGCGAAGGAGGTCGTCGCCGTCCACGTGGCGGCCAGGTCGGTGACCAGGGTGGCGCTGCCGAAGTCCGTCGCAGAGCCCGACGACCCGGCGCGCGAGCTGCTCGCCGCCCGCCTCGGCGCGAGCCGCACGGTGGGCTTCTACGCCGAGGACACCGCGGTGGCGTTCCCCGAGGCGGACTACGAGGCGCACGCCGAGCGCTCGGCCGGCGGCTACCGGGTGACCGTGACCGCGACCACCGTGGTGCGCGAGCTGGCGCTCTTCCCCGACCGGCTGGACCCGGACGCGAGCGTCGACGACCAGCTCGTCACCCTGCTGCCGGGGGAGAGGGCCGCCTTCCACGTCACGACGGCCAGGGAACTGGACGCCGCGGCGCTGACCGGGTTTCCCGTGCTGCGGTGCGTGAACGAGGCCGTCAGATCCTGAACTCCTCGGTGCGGTGCGCGTACGCGGGCACCGCGGCCCGCATCTCGTCGGTGACGACCGGCGGTGGCAGCGGCACGATCTCCCGCTCGTGGAAGGAGAGCAGGTCCTCGCCCACGGCGTACAACTCCCGCACCGCCCGCAGGCAGGGCTCCACGACGCCGGGGTCGGTGATCCGCCTGCCGCCCCGGCCGCCGCCGTGGCGGTCGTAGAGCACCTCGTACATGAGGGACGACGAGAAGATCACCAGCTCGGGCAGCGGGTCGAGGGCCGCGACCCGCTCGGCCGGCACCACCCTGCAGGGCGAGCCGGCACGGGCGCGCACCGCCAGCACGTGCAGCTCCCACTGCAGGTACGCGCTGATCGGGAACTCCACCACCCGCACCCGCCACACCGGCACGCGGCTGCGGAAGTAGTCCTCCAGCGGGCCCGCCATGCGCTCGGCAAGGGCCAGCGAGGTCGCCCAGTCGCCGTCCATCATGGCCCGCCAGCTCGCCACGTCCGGCTCGTAGAAGCTCTGGGCACGCTCCAGCTTCCACATCGGCTCGGTGCGCGTGGCGTGGTCGCGGTCGAAACGGGATCGGTATTCCGGTACGTCTAGGACGAGGCCGTCGGCCGGGGGGACGGCGGTGAACGGATTGTCCCGGCCGGCGCGCGGCTCGCTCATGCGGCGTCCCCTCACGTACTGAAGATCCGCCCAGATCATCAGTGAGTCCCTGACGCGGGTCAAGGCCCAAAGACGATCTGCGCGGCCCCTCAGCCGCGGTAGTGGAAACGCCGGTGGACCAGGCTGAAGACCATGGCCCCCAGCCACAGTGCGAACAACACCTTGAAGACGCCGAACCCGAAGATCAGCGACAGCACCATGAGCACGAACAGCACGCCGACGAACGGGTGGGGCCCGCGGCGGCCGTGCCGCCGGGCCCATTCCCGGCGCCTGTCCCGGTGCATGGCGTGCGCCTCCCGGCGCTGGCTCTGCAACTGGTGCCGGTGCGCGTGCATCGCCGCGTGCCACTCAGCCCTGTCCCAAGGCCCTTGGGGCGCACGGTAGTCGTACGCGGGTTCCTTCCCGGGCAGGTCGGCGGTGACCTGCGCGAGGTCGCGGGCCGTCTTGGCGGCCAGCGTGCGGTCGAGTCGCTCGTCGAGCTCCTCGTGGGTCAGGCGGCCCTGCGCGAAGTGCTCGCGCAGGGCGGCCATCGCGTGCTCGCGCTCGGCGTCGCCGATGCGCAGATCGTTGCGGTCCATGGCCGGCTCCTCTGTGTTCATGGCCTCACTCCGATCGGCGGCTCGGTCGCCATATGCCGCCGTCTTCCCCCGCTCTGGTCGCTTCGCTCCCGCCGCTCCTCCAGACGACGGCACTCCCTCGCGGGGTAGGAGTCACTCCTCGCCCGGTTCGCCGTCGGCCAGGATCTGGTAGAGCTTGCGCCGGGTCTCTACCAAAGTCTTACGCGCCTCGCGGATTTGTGCGTCGTTCCCGGTCTGGAGAATCTGCATCATCGCGAAGGCCGACTGCTTGGAGATCTGCCAGAGATCGGCGGCGTTGTCGTCGATGTCCGGGCGCATGTCGTCCCAGGGGGCGCTGACCTCGTCGGCGTGCGCCTCGATGTAGTTGCGGCCCTCCTCGGTGAGGCGGAAGCTCTTGCGCCCGTCGTTCTCCTCCGAGACCACCAGGCCCTCGTCGGTGAGTTGCTGCAGCGCCGGGTAGACGGCGCCCGGGCTGGGCTTCCAGCCGCCCTCGCTGCGCTCGGCGATCTCCTGGATGATCTGGTAGCCGTTGCGCGGCTCCTCGGCCAGCAGGGCCAGGATGGCGGCGCGCACGTCGCCGCGCTTGGCCTTGCGGCTGCGGCCGCCCCAGCCGCGGTGGCCGCCCCACGGCCCGCCGGGACCGCCCCAGGGGCCGCCGCGCCCGAAGTCGAACGGGAACGGGCCCGGACCGCCCGGACCGCCCCGCCGGCCGCGGTGCCGGTGCTCGTGGTGGTGGTGCCGGCCGCCCATCTGCTCGAAGGCCTCGGACAGGGTCCTGAACGCCTCGCGGGCCGCCTGCTTGGCCTCGCGGGCCGCCTGCCTGTACTCGTGTGCGCCGGGCCAGTTTCCCCCGGCTGCCTGTGCGGAACTCATAGGTTTCCCCCTATATCGTGATCTATTCTCGATGCATCAACGATATATCGACACTATGTCGTTAGCAAGCCGGGAGGAGGAGTGATCCACATCACGAAAAAGTTGCGGAATCCGGGAACAGGATTGGGGAGACGGTCGTTGTTCAGAGCAGACGAGGTCGTTCCGCGTCGGCAGGGCTGGGGGGTGCTGTCGCCGCGGAGACGACCTCGTCTGCGTTTCCGGACATATCGAACGGGTCTCACGGCACGCCTCGGCGCGTAAAGGCGTTCTTTGCCGTACAGTCCCGATCATGATGGGGCACACGCACGCGATGACCGGGGCCATCGCCTGGCTGGGGCTGGCTCCGCCGCTCGCCGCACTGCCGCTGCTGAACGAGTCCTCGCGGTACGTCGACACCGGGATCATGGCGACCGCGCTCTCTCCCGCCGAGCTGATCGCCGGCGCGATCGTCTGCGCGGGCGCCGCGATGCTGCCCGACCTCGACCATCCGAGCGCGACCATCGCGCAGACGTTCGGTCCTGTCACCTGGGCGCTCAGCAAGGCCGTGTCCTGGATCAGCGGCGGGCACCGCGGGGCCACGCACTCGCTGGCGTTCGCCGTGGGGATCGGGATCGGCGCGCACTGGCTGGCCAACACCTATCCCATCGGCCGCGACATCATGGTCGTGCTGCTCATCGGCCTCGCGCTGCGCGCGGTCGGCGTCGGCATCCCGGGGAACAAGATCGGGTCCGCCATGATCAACGTCGGGCTGACCGCCGGGCTCTACGCCGTCTTCCTCTCGTTGTCCGTCGGGTACGCCTGGCTCGGGCTGGCCGTGGGGATCGGCTGCCTCATGCATGTGGTCGGCGACTGCATGACCGAACGGGGTTGCCCGGTGTTGTGGCCGCTGGGGACCAAGTTCATGCTGCCGTGGAAGATCGGCATCAAGACGGGCAAGACGTTCGAGCAGAAGATCCTGGCCCCGATCCTGTCCGTCGCGATCATCGGGCTGCTGTTCTGGCGCTTGGCGCCGGTTTGACTCGACGCCGGGTCAAGGAGAAGCCCGCTGAACGGACTGCCGCTACGGTCTCGGCCACGAGCGGCAGTGAGGCGGCAGTCTGATGGGCAGGTTCCTTGTCCCAGTGATATCTTGACGTCGAGACACCTGCCGCGGCCTGCTTGTTAGGGTCACCTAACGTGCTTGGCATTCCAGGAGTGCGGCAGGATTTGGTCTGAACACAGGACTGATGGAGGAGGCGAATCACCGTGTCCGCGAACAGCTTCGGCAGCCGTGACACGCTACGCGTCGGCGACGCGTCATACGAGATTTTCCGGCTGGATGCCGTCGAGGGCGCCGCACGCCTCCCGTACAGCCTGAAGATCCTTCTGGAGAACCTCCTTCGCACCGAGGACGGCGCCAACATCACCGCCGACCACATCCGGGCGCTGGGTGGCTGGGACCCGAAAGCGGCGCCCAGCGTGGAGATCCAGTTCACGCCGGCACGCGTGATCATGCAGGACTTCACCGGCGTGCCCTGCGTGGTCGACCTGGCCACCATGCGCGAGGCCGTACGCGACCTCGGCGGCGACCCGGCCCGCATCAACCCGCTCGCGCCCGCCGAGATGGTCATCGACCACTCGGTGATCGTCGACTTCTTCGGCCACCCCGACGCCTTCCAGCGCAACGTCGAGCGCGAATACGAGCGCAACCGCGAGCGCTACCAGTTCCTGCGCTGGGGCCAGACGGCCTTCGACGAGTTCAAGGTCGTGCCGCCCGGCACCGGCATCGTCCACCAGGTCAACATCGAGCACCTGGCCAGGGTCGTCATGACCCGCGACGGCAAGGCTTACCCCGACACCTGCGTCGGCACCGACTCCCACACCACCATGGAGAACGGCATCGGCGTCCTGGGCTGGGGCGTCGGCGGCATCGAGGCCGAGGCCGCGATGCTCGGCCAGCCGATCTCCATGCTGATCCCGCGCGTGGTCGGCTTCAAGCTCAGCGGCAAGCTGCCGGCCGGGGCCACCGCCACCGACCTGGTCCTCACGATCACCGAGATCCTGCGCAAGCACGGCGTCGTCGGCAAGTTCGTCGAGTTCTACGGCGAGGGCGTCTCCTCCGTGCCGCTGGCCGACCGGGCCACGATCGGCAACATGAGCCCCGAGTTCGGCTCCACCTGCGCGATCTTCCCGATCGACGGCCAGACCGTCGACTACCTGCGCCTGACCGGCCGCAGCGAGGAGCAGATCGCCCTCGTCGAGGCGTACGCCAAGACCCAGGGCCTGTGGCTCGACCCGTCGGCGCCCGAGCCCGTGTTCTCCGAGTACATCGAGCTCGACCTCGCCACCGTCGTCCCCTCCATCGCCGGCCCCAAGCGCCCGCAGGACCGCATCGCGCTGTCGGCCGCCAAGACCACCTGGCGCCACGACGTCCAGAACTACGTGGAGGACGGCGTCGACGAGGAGGGGGAGGAGTCGTTCCCCGCCTCCGACGCGCCCGCCTCCAACGCCAGCGCCAACGGCGGCCGGCCGCACAAGCCGGTCCCCGTCACGCTGGCCGACGGCACGTCGTTCGAGATCGACCACGGCATCGTCTCCATCGCCGCGATCACCTCGTGCACCAACACCTCCAACCCGTACGTCATGATCGGCGCGGCGCTGCTGGCCCGCAACGCCGTCGAGAAGGGCCTGACCCGCAAGCCGTGGGTCAAGACCTCGCTGGCCCCCGGCTCGCAGGTCGTCACCGGCTACTTCGAGCGCTCCGGGCTCCAGCCGTACCTCGACAAGATCGGCTTCAACCTCGTCGGCTACGGCTGCACCACCTGCATCGGCAACTCGGGGCCCCTGCTGCCGGAGATCTCCGATGCCATCCAGGCCAACGACCTGGCCGTCACGGCGGTGCTGTCCGGCAACCGCAACTTCGAGGGCCGCATCAACCCCGACGTCAAGATGAACTATCTGGCCTCGCCGCCGCTCGTGGTGGCGTACGCGCTGGCCGGGACCATGGACCTCGACCTCGACACCGAGCCGCTCGGCCTCGGCAACGACGGGAAGCCGGTCTACCTGCGCGACATCTGGCCGTCGCCGGAGGAGATCTCCTCCGTGGTCACCTCCTCCATCGGCCGCGACATGTTCGAGCGCGACTACGCCGACGTCTTCAAGGGCGACGACCACTGGCGCTCGCTGCCGATCCCGACCGGCAACACGTTCGAGTGGGACCCCGACTCCACGTACGTGCGCAAGGCCCCCTACTTCGACGGCATGCCGGAGAAGCCCGAGGCCGTCTCCGACATCGCCGGCGCCCGCGTGCTGGTCAAGGTCGGCGACTCGGTCACCACCGACCACATCTCGCCCGCCGGCTCCATCAAGAACGGCACCCCGGCCGCCCAATACCTGCGGGCCAACGGGGTCGAGGTCAAGGACTTCAACTCCTACGGCTCGCGGCGCGGCAACCACGAGGTGATGATCAGGGGCACGTTCGCCAACATCCGCCTGCGCAACCAGATCGCCCCCGGCACCGAGGGCGGCTACACCCGCGACTTCACCCAGCCCGACGGGCCGGTGTCGTTCATCTACGACGCCTCGGTCAACTACGCCGCCGCCGGGACACCGCTGGTGGTGCTGGCGGGCAAGGAATACGGCTCGGGCTCCTCACGCGACTGGGCCGCCAAGGGCACGGCGCTGCTGGGCGTCCGCGCGGTCATCGCCGAGTCGTACGAGCGCATCCACCGCTCCAACCTCATCGGCATGGGCGTGCTGCCGCTGCAGTTCCCCGAGGGTGCCTCGGCCGCGTCCCTGGGGCTGACGGGCGAGGAGACGTTCGACATCACGGGCGTCGAGGAGCTCAACAAGGGCGGCATCCCGCAGACGGTGCACGTCAAGGCGACGTCGTCGTCCGCGCAGGGAGCCGGCGTCGAGTTCGAGGCGGTCGTGCGCATCGACACGCCCGGCGAGGCCGACTACTACCGGCACGGCGGCATCATGCAGTACGTGCTGCGCTCGCTGCTGGCCAAGTGACTTCCCGCGCCCCCGCCCGGTCATGAGCCGCGCGGGGGCCGGGACCCTGGCTGCTTCGCTGAGCCGTTGAGCCGGGGGCGGGGGCGTGATCCTCACGCGCCCCGATCGGGGGAACCACCCGACACACGGAGAGCCGCCCGGCGGGAAACCCCCGCTGGGCGGCTCTTCCGCGCTCTCAGGAGACTCTCGCGGCCGGGGCCGCCCAGGTGTCGCAGGCGGCGGGGGAGACGGCCCGGTAACCGCGTTCGAGCCAATAGACCCGATTGGCGCCCCTGCCATGGCTGCGGTAATCGGGATCGTCGCCGCTGGCCCGCGTGGCCTCGACCAGTTCCTCCCAATCCGCCCGCGTGCGGGACAGGGATCGCCACACGCTCCCCAGAAACACGCCGGCCAGGCAGTCCGCCTGGAGTTCGTAGCGCCGCTTCAGCTCCTCCTGATGCGGCTTGCGGGTCCGGACGCGCTCCTCGAAGGCCCGCCGGATGCCGAGCAGGCTTTGCAGGTGATGCCCGTACTCGTGGGCGGCCACCTTGAAGGGATAGAGATCCGTCCGGTCCTCGATCCAGCGGCCGGTGAGCGGGAACACCAGCGTGCGACGATTGGTGCAGTAGAAGGCCGCCGCGTGCTCGGGCCACGCCACCCCGCACACGGTGCTCTCGGGCTCTTCGTAGTAGCGGACGACGGGCTTACGGAACTCCCGCTTCGCACGCCTGAAATAGCCTGCCCACGCCTTGCCCAGGCAGGTCAGGACCGTCTCGAGATACTCCCGCGTCCGCGGAATCCCTCCGGAACTGATCGGCGTCTCCGGGCAGGACATGGCGGCCGGCTTGCCTCGCGGGAACGTGGCTTCGGGGGAGGCCTGGGCCGGGAAGGCGGACAAGGAGGAGATCACCAGGACCGCCACGAGGGGGCGCTTGATCGGGAGGGAATGCACGGTCGGCAGCTTAACGAGCGGTGGCATGTGGCACGATGAGGGTGCCACCCGGCGAACCTTTACTTCGCCGGGCGGCAACACTCATAGCATCCGTGTGAGCACGGTGACCGCTTCGGCGACGACCTCGTCGGGCGCGCTGCCGACGAAGAAGTCGAACCGGTCTGGTGAGATGGCCCGCACCTGCTCGACCATCGCCCAACTCGGCTTGGCCAGCCCGGTCTGGCCGCGCCCCAGACGGACATGCGTGGGATATCCGCGCTCACGGGTCGTCAGCGGAACCACCAGCACGAGCCCCAGCCTCGACTGATTGAAATTGTCGTTGCTGAGGATCAGGGCTGGACGGTCGAATCCTTGCTCGCGTCCCGTCGGCTGCCGTTCGAATCGGGTGAACCAAATCTCACCTTGTGTGAGTTTCATTCTTCTCCTCGGGGAATGTGATCAGGCCCTCCCACTCGGGCGCTATGCGACGGGTGCGCGGTGCGGTGCCGAGGACGCTTTCGCGCTCCGCCAGGTAGTCGGCCCAGCCTGCCGGGTCCTCTCGCTGCGTCCGCTCAACCTGCTCGTTGACCTCCTGCCAGAACTGCTTGTGTTCGTAGTCCGCGATGGCGTCGTTGAGCACCTCGGTCATGGTTCGGCCCTCCTGCCGGGCGATCCGGGCTAGTCGATCTCTCGTTTTGACACTGACGCGTATCGTCGTCGCTTTGGGCTTCATCGTCATACTCAGAAGGCTACGTCGGCGTCTAAAGGAACACTACAGGGCCTCGGTCACGTTCGCAGCATGAATGGCAACAGAGAGTAAAGATGGTTGACTCCTTCCCATGACTGATGCGGCGTTGGTGCTGATCGTCGGTGGTCTGGCGGTTTTCGTCGGCGCGGTCGTCCAGGGTGGTGTGGGCTTCGGCCTGGGGCTGGTGGCGGCGCCCGTGCTCACCATGCTCGATCCCGGCCTGATGCCGGGTGCCATTCAGGTCGTCAACATGACGTTGCCGCTGTTCACGCTGGCCGCCGAATGGCGCAGGGTGGACTGGCGCGGGCTCGGTTTCGCGGTGCTCGGCAGGATCCCGGGAAGCGTGCTCGGTGCGCTCATCGTTGTCTACATTTCTGTCTACAGCCGAGGCGTCTTCGTCGCCGTCATGGTGCTCATCGCCGTGGCGCTCACCGCCAGAGCGCTGAGCGTGCCGCGCAACGGTGTGACGATCACCTCGGCCGGTTTCGTCTCGGGGGTCACCGGGACCGCCACGGGCATCGGCGGGCCGCCCATCGCGCTGGTCTACCAGACGGCCAAGGGGCCGCAGATCAGGGCGACGCTGGCGATGTTCTTCTTCCTGAGCGCCGCTCAGTCGCTGGCCATCCTGGCGTTCGTGGACGAGTTGCCGGCCCAGGCGCTGGTGACGGGGGCGGTGCTCATCGTGCCCATGGTGCTGGGCTTTCTGGTGTCGGGGCCGCTGCGGCGTTACCTGGACGGCGGCAAGGTGCGCGTGGCCGTCCTGGCGGTGGCAGCCGCCTCGGCGGTGGCGCTGATCGTACAGAATGTGGTCGCGCGGATGCTGCCCATGTGACCAGGGGTGATCCTCGACCTGATCGCCGCCCTGCCCGCCTGCGAACTCGGCTCGGCACTGCATGATCCGCAACGGGCCCTGATCCTACGCGTTCAACGCCGTTCAGTGAACGCCGAGCCGTGCGCGAACGGGCAACAACCAGGCGTCCGCAGGCAACAGCGCGGCCGGTGAAACGGGTTCCATGGCGTAGGACGAATCGACGGCGACACGGCCGGGTGCCGTTCTTCCGACATGGAGTGAGCGTTCACATCCGATCGTGGAGCCATGTGCTTGCGGAAGGGAGGTCACTGATGCGACAGCTGTCTGGAACTGAATGGGGATGCCCCGAGTTCGACTGGAGTTGCCCCGATTTCGAATGGGGTTGCCCCGACATCAACTGGAGCTGATCGAGGTCACATGAGGTGACGGTTCGGCGGTTGGCGACCGTCACCTCCACCTTCGCGGAGGGACAAGGGTGCGCAGAACCATCCCAGGGGCCGAATACCTGCGAGTCTTCGCGATCGCCGAGTTCACTGGGCTGTGGGCAGGGCTCCTGCTGTCCAAGGTGGGCGACCAGCTGGCCCGCGTGGCGCTGGCCATCCTGGCCTACGACCGCACCGGGTCGGCGGCGCTGACCGCCGTCGTCTACGGGCTCACGCTCGTGCCCGCTCTGCTCGGCGGCCCCCTGCTCGGCTGGCTCGCCGACCGCCACCCCAGGCGCGAGCTCATCGTCTGCTGCGACGTGGCCAGGACCGTCCTGGTGGCCCTCATGGCCGTTCCCGGCATGCCGCTGCCCTTGATCGGCACACTGGTGTTCGCGTCGCATCTGCTGGACGCGCCGGCGCGGGCCGCGCGCATCGCGTTGACGCCCGACGTCCTGCCCGCGGCGATCTACCCGACGGGTGTCGCGATCAACGCCTTCACCGGCCAGCTCATGACCCTCGTCGGCTTCGCCGCAGGCGGTGTGGTGGTGGCGCTCGTCGGGCCGAGACCGGCGCTCGCGATCGACGCGGTCACCTTCGCCGTCAGCGCGGTGATCACGACCCTGACCGTACGACACCGCCCCGCGGCCGGGCGGGACGGCCCCGGGCGCTCCTGGTGGTCGTCCACGAACGCGGGGCTGCGGCTGATCGCCGGAACGCCGTCGCTGCGCAACCTGCTGGGCCTCGCCCTGCTCGCCGCCTTCCACGTGATCCCCGAAGCGATCGCCGTGCCTTACGCCCATTCACTCGGCCTGGGCGACGCCGAGGCGGGGATCATGATGGCGGCCATGCCGGCCGGCACCTTGATCGGCGTGTTCGCGCTGACCACGTTCGTTCCAGCGCGTTCCAGGCTGCTGCTCATGGCGCCGATGGCCGTTCTCGCCGGCGCGCCGCTCGTGGTGGCCTTTCTCCAGCCGGGGTTCGCCATGGTGCTCGTGCTGTGGGGATTGACCGGCGTGTGCACCGCCTACCAGGTCTCGGCGAACGCGGAGTTCGTCCGGATTGTGCCGAACGAGCAGCGCGGTCAGGCGGTCGGGCTGGCGTCCTCGGCGCTGGTGGCCGTTCAGGGCCTCGGCGTCATGCTGGGCGGCGTGCTCGTGGACTGGGTGGGTCCCGCTCGAGGCCTGGCGATCGCGGGTCTTGCCGGCCTCGCGGTGAGCGTGCCTCCCGCGATCGGCTGGTTCAGAGTCCTCGCCCGGCAGGTGGGGCCGGGCCGGGTGCTCACTGGGGCGCGACGGGAGTGACGCTGAAAGCGTGATGAACAGGGTTCCGGGGAACCTCCCTGGGCTGCGGCAAGCCCACCACGGACCACACAAAGCACGTCAAACACCCTGGTACGGCTGGCCCTACCACCCGTGGGACGGCTGGCCGTCCTCTGGTTCGGGGGTCGCCAGGCTGGGGCGGAACCGAGCCGGTTCCTAACGTCGGGACTGTTCCTTCATCGCGGCTTCCGCTTCGAAAGGCGTGCCGATGTCCGCAGTCCTCGAACCAGCCCGTACGGCGGCCCGCCGCCTGCACCGCCCGCTCCTGCTGATGGTCGTCTCGATGGCACTGCTGCTGGTCGTCTCGGCCGTGGGCATGGTGGCCGACGACCGTGTCCTGCTCGGCGCGCCGGTCTGGGGGAAGCCCCTCAAGTTCGCCGTGTCGTTCATCGTGTACGGCCTGACGCTGGCCTGGTTGTTGACGCTGCCGCACAGGGCGAGCCGCTGGACCTGGTGGATGGCGACGCTGCTGGCCGTCACCGGCATTGTCGACGTCGGCGTCGTCGTGGTCCAGGCGGCGCGCGGCACGTTCAGCCATTTCAACCAGGCGGACGACCCGTTCACCAACGTCATCCAGTTGATCTTCGGCGTGGGCGTGCAGCTGCTCATGCTGGCGAACTTCGTCCTCGCCGGGCTTCTGATCTTCCAAAGGGTCGGCGACCGGGTGCTCACCTGGGCGATTCGCGCGGGCCTGACCTTCGTGATCGCCGGGATCGGCCTCGGGCTCCTGATACCTATGAGGTCCAACGAGGTGTGGACGGCCAAGGACGCGGCCGGGCACGCGATCCCCCTGGCCGCCCAGCACAACGTGGGCGTCCCGGACGGCGGTCCCGGGCTGCCGCTCACCGGCTGGAGCACGGTCGGCGGCGACCTGCGCATCCCGCACTTCGTCGGCCTGCACGGGCTGCAGGTCATGCTGGTCGCGGCGCTGGTGCTCGGGTTCCTGGCGAGCCGGGTCACCCGGTTGCGCGACGAGCGGACCCGGGCGGGCCTGATGATCGTGGCGGCCGCGGCGTACGCGGGCCTGATCGTCCTGGTGACTTGGCAGGCGCTGCGCGGCCAGGCGGTGATTCACCCCGACGGCCAGACGCTGGGCGCCCTGGCCCTGCTCATGGCCGCCACGACGGCGGCGGGCTGGGCGGTCCTCGCCGCGGGCGGCCGCCAGCGCCGACTCCGGGCCACCTCTCCCTCACCATCACCGCAAAGCGAATGATCGCCGGCCACACGTCACCGCTGACGCGGCCACCCCGCTTGTCACGCGCGGCGACCGCTGGGCCCGCACTCCTTCGGCATCGACCGCGCTGTACGCGACGACATCGCCGTCATCGAAGCGGGCACGATGGCTGCTGACGATCTTTTCCGCGAGTTCTTCACGCAGGTCAAGACAGGGGTCGGCCGCGGTGGATTCTGCCACGGCGCAGACGATTCGCCCGAGTGACTGTCCTATGCCCGGTCACCCTGGCCATCGAGCACTCCGACGCCCAGCACTCCTTGCGATGCTTGATCGACTCCAGGCGTCTCACATCCGCCACCTATCGCTCACAGCGTCTCTGGTCAGCTTGGCGATCCTGAGGAATCCCCAGGAACAGTGCACGGCGAAATGCCGGGCATGCACCGATCGTCGTCATGTCCTGGTGCCGGGGGGCAAAGCCCCCGGCCCGCGTGGCACGTCCCTCCGGACGCTATTGGGTCCAGCGTGCACGGCTATGGGACCGAGGAGGGTGCCCCGCGTCGCCTGGGCACGGGGCGTGCTGATGTCAGAACGATACCAAGCGATCACTGAGAGTCACCGATGAAAGAAAGGGGCCTCGGCGGCGGGAGTCCGGGAGATTGAGGTGGCGTTTCTGGATTGTTACCGGATACAACAAACTCTCAACCCCAACCCTCTTCCAAAGCAGGCCATCCCGGAATACGTTGCCGCAAACAACATTCATCCGGGCCCCTCCGGAAGAAAGGACCCTGCACCCATGCGCAAGGGGATCCTCAGCATGACCGCCGCGGCAGCCGCGCTCGCCCTCGGTCTCACCGCCTGCGGGGGCGATAGCGGTCAGACCACCACGTCGACCTCGTCCGCCACGGCCTCAGCGGCCCAAGCCGGCAAGATCGGCGTCATCCTGCCGGACAGCAAGTCCTCGGCTCGATGGGAGACGGCGGACCGCAAATTCCTCGAAGAGGCGTTCAAGGCCGCCGGCGTCCAGTACGACATCCAGAACGCCCAGAACGACAAGACGGCGTTCCAGACCATCGCCGACCAGATGGTCACGAACGGCGCCACCGTTCTGATGATCGTGAACCTGGACAGCGGCAGCGGCAAGGCGGTGATCGACAAGGCCAAGTCCCAGGGCGTGGCCGTGATCGACTACGACCGGCTGACGCTCGGCGGCGGCGCCGCCTACTACGTCAGCTTCGACAACACCAAGGTCGGCACGCTCCAGGGCGAAGGTCTGGTCAAGTGCCTGACCGACAAGAAGGCCGAGAAGCCGATCGTCGCCTACCTGAACGGCTCGCCGACGGACAACAACGCCACGCTGTTCAAGGCCGGCTACGACGGGGTGCTCAAGCCCAAGTTCGACTCCGGCGACTACGTCAAGGGCCCCGAGCAGTCGGTGCCTGACTGGGACAACACCCAGGCCGGAACGCTCTTCGAGCAGATGCTCACCGAGCAGCCGAAGATCGCCGGCGTGCTGGCCGCCAACGACGGCCTCGGCAACGCCGCCATCACCGTGCTGAAGAAGAACAACCTCAACGGCAAGGTGCCGGTCACCGGCCAGGACGCCACCGTCCAGGGCCTGCAGAACATCCTCGCGGGTGACCAGTGCATGACCGTCTACAAGGCGGTCAAGAAGGAGGCCGACGCCGCGGCCAAGCTCGCGGTGGCGCTGGCCAAGGGCGAGAAGCCCACGGCGAGCTCGAGCGTCAAGGACCCGGAGAGCGGTCAGGACGTGCCCGCCGAGCTGATGGAGCCGCAGGCCATCTACGCCGACAACGTCAAGGACGTGGTGGCCGACGGCTACGTCACCAAGGAGGAACTCTGCACGGGTGACTTCGCCGAGAAGTGCACCGAGGCCGGAATCCAATGAGTTCAAGGGGACGCGGCCGTCGGCCGCGTCCCCTTTAGGGAGCCCCATGACCCCCCTCCTCGAAGTGCACGGGATCGACAAGAGCTTCGGTCCGGTGAAAGTCCTGCACAACGTCGAGTTCTCGGCCTACCCCGGCGAGGTCACCGCGCTCGTCGGCGACAACGGCGCGGGCAAGTCCACGCTGGTCAAGTGCATCGGCGGCATCTACCCGATCGACGCGGGCACGATCTCCTTCGACGGCCGCCCGGTCCAGATCCACACCCCCCGCGACGCCGGTGAGCTGGGGATCGAGATCGTCTACCAGGACCTGGCGCTCTGCGACAACCTCGACATCGTCCAGAACATGTTCCTCGGCAGGGAGCGCAAGAGCGGGCTCCTGCTCGACGAGGACAGCATGGAGGAGCTGGCCGAGAAGACGCTCAGCAGCTTGTCCGTGCGTACGGTGAAGTCCATCAGGCAGCAGGTCTCCAGCCTGTCCGGCGGTCAGCGGCAGACCGTCGCCATCGCCAAGGCCGTGCTGTGGAACAGCAAGGTCGTCATCCTCGACGAGCCGACCGCCGCGCTGGGCGTCGCCCAGACCGCGCAGGTGCTCGAGCTGGTCCGCAGACTCGCCGACACCGGCCTGGCCGTCGTGCTCATCTCGCACAACATGAACGACGTGTTCGCCGTCTCCGACCGGATCGCGGCGCTCTACCTCGGCAGGATGGCCGCCCAGGTCAGGACCGCCGACGTGACGCACGCGCAGGTCGTCGAACTGATCACTGCAGGCCGTAGCGGGGATCTCGGCCTCAAGAACGGGGTCACCCCATGAGCAAGGTCGTCAAGGAACTCCCCGGCGAGGCCATCGTCGCCGCGACGCAGGCCCCGTCGATCGGCAACAGCTTCCGCGCCTACATCCAGCGGGTGCGCGGCGGCGACATGGGCGCGCTGCCGGCCGTGCTCGGCCTGATCGTGCTCTGCGCCGTCTTCGCCGTCGCCCGTCCCTCCTTCGTCACCGCGATCAACTTCGCGAACCTGTTCACCCAGGGCGCGGCCGTCACGCTCATCGCGATGGGCCTGGTGTTCGTGCTGCTGCTCGGCGAGATCGACCTGTCGGCCGGCTTCGCCAGCGGCGTGTGCGCGGCGGTGCTCGCCGTCACGCTGGCGAGGCTGGGCCTGCCGTGGTACGTATGCGTGCTGGCCGCCGTCCTCACCGGCGTGGTCATCGGCACCGTGCTCGGCACACTCGTGGCCAAGGTCGGCATCCCCTCGTTCGTCGTGACGCTGGCCGCGTTCCTCGCCTTCCAGGGCCTGGTCCTGGTGCTGGTCGACGAGGGCACGAACATCTCCATCAGGGACAGCGTGATCGTCGCGATCGCGAACAGGAACCTGCCGCCGTGGCTCGGCTGGGCGCTCTACGCCGGGTGCGTGGCGATCTACGCGGGCGTGCAGCTGATGCGGGCCAGGAAGCGCACCGGCCGCGGGCTGGTGGCCGACCCGCTGTCGCTGATCGCCTTCCGCGTGGGCATGCTGGCGCTCTTCGCCGGGCTCGCGGTCTTCGCGCTCAACCTGGAGCGCAGCCGCAACCCCGCGCTGGTCTCGCTCACCGGCGTGCCGATCGTGGTCCCCCTCATCCTGGTGCTGCTGGTCACATGGACGCTGATCCTGCGCCGCACCGGGTTCGGCCGCCACCTCTACGCGGTCGGCGGGAACACCGAGGCCGCCCGCCGCGCGGGCATCCCGGTCGACCGGATCAAGATCAGCGCGTTCGTGATCTGCTCCTCGATGGCCGCCATCGGCGGCATCGTGGCCGCCTCGCGGGCCAGCTCCGTCGACCCGAACACGGGCGGCAGCTCCGTCCTGCTGTACGCGGTGGGCGCGGCCGTCATCGGCGGCACCAGCCTGTTCGGCGGGAAGGGGCGGGTGCTGGACGCCGTGCTCGGCGGCGCCGTGGTGGCCGTGATCGAGAACGGCATGGGTCTGATGGGGTACGGTGCGAGCGTGAAGTACCTGGTCACAGGGTCCGTCTTGCTCCTGGCCGCAGGCGTGGACGCCTTGGCGCGCAAGCGGGCGGCTGCCGCTGGTCTAAGGTGATCAGCGACTCGCAGCCCCCGAAGGATCTCCAGACGATGCGTGCCGGCCCCTCACAGGAGGACATCAGGCGCCACAACCTCGGCGCGCTGCTCCGCCACGTCCACCTGGGCGGGCCGATCTCGCGTGCCGAGCTGACCTCCAAGATGGGGCTCAACCGCAGCACGATCATGGCGCTGACCTCCGACCTCACCGCCGCCGGGCTGGTGCGTGAGGAGCTGCCGCGTGAGACGGGCCGCGCCGGCCGGCCCTCGCTCGTGGTGCGCCCGGAGTCGGCGCGGGTCTACGTGTTCGCCTTCGACGTCGGCCCGGACCGGCTCGCCGTCGCCCGCGTCGGGCTGGGCGGGGTCATCCTCGACCGCCGGGAGGCCACGCGCGAGCGCGGCGCGTTCGAGCTGGACGAGCTGACCGGCGCGCTGGCCGGGTTCGCCCGCCAGATGCGCCGCAAGACCAGGGACGACACGGTCTGCGTCGGCGCGGCCGCGGCCGTGTCCGGGGGCGTGCGCAAGGCCGACGGCGTGGTCATGTTCGGGCCCAACCTGAAGGCCGAGGAGGTGCCGTTCGGCGAGGAGCTGGGCCGCAGGCTCGGCCTGGGGCTGCCG
Organism: Nonomuraea sp. NPDC049480; assembly: GCF_044465905.1. Classification (NCBI taxonomy): domain Bacteria; kingdom Bacillati; phylum Actinomycetota; class Actinomycetes; order Streptosporangiales; family Streptosporangiaceae; genus Nonomuraea; species Nonomuraea sp. NPDC049480. The sequence continues at coordinate 450,382 of NZ_JBITMD010000002.1, read as the reverse complement.
GTCAGCGTGGGCAACGACGCCAACCTGGCCGCTCTCGCCGAGCACAGCCGCGGTGTCGGCGTCGCCGTCAGGGACCTCATCTACCTGCACGGCGACGTGGGCATCGGCGGCGGGATCATCGCGGGCGGCCACCTGCTGGGCGGCCACGACGGCTACGGCGGCGAGGTCGGCCACATGGTCGTCAACCCCGGCGGGCGCGCCTGCGGCTGCGGCTCGCACGGTTGCCTGGAAGCCGAGGTGGGGGAGCGGGCCCTGCTGGAATCCGCCGGCCGGTTCGGCGCCGGGCAGCATGGCCGCGACGCGGTGCGGGCCGTGGTGGAGGCCGCCGACCGGGGGGACATCGTGGCGCAGGAGGCGCTCAGCAGGATCGGCGACTGGCTGGGGATGGGCGTGGCGAACCTCGTCAACATCTTCAATCCCGAAATGGTCATCTTCGGGGGGATGCTGCGGGAGGTCTACCTGGGGTCGGCGGCGCAGGTGCGTACACAACTAACCCTGCACGCCATGGGGCCGCAGCGGGAGCGCCTGCGGTTGCGCACGTCGGCGCTCGGGGACGCCGCCACGCTGGTCGGTGCCGCCGAGCTCGCCTTCGCCCACGTCCTCGCCGATCCCCTCGAGGTCCTGGCCCGCGCCAGCATCTGAGCCCCGCAGAGTGCCGTCGAAGGCGGCCGGCGGGGACGGGTTCAGGTGACCTTGGTCTTGTTCGCCGTCCACGTGTTGCAGAAGCCCGTGGCGCCGCCCCGGTAGCCGCGGTCCTGCCAGAACGCCAGGTTCTTCGGCTTGCCGTGGATCTCGCTCTCCTCCGCCTGCCGCACCGCGTCGATCCACTCCTCCCACTCGATCCCGGGATCGATCGACTCCAGCGTGGCGCTGTAGAAGACGCCGGCGAAGCACTCGGCCTGCATCTCCAGCCGATGGCTGAGCAGCGCGCGCGCCTTGTCGGAGGCCGGCCAGTACAGCGCGCTCTGCGCGCCCAGCACGCCGGTGAGCTGCTGCACGTGGTGCCCCCACTCGTGGGCGACGGAGTGCGCGATGTTCATCCTGAACGGGTCCCGCAGGTCATGCTTCATGATCCGGATGACGATCGTGCGCTGCTCCGGGCAGTAGTGGGCGCCGCTGCTGGTGATCTTTCCGCAGATGGAGTCCGTGCCGGTCGTGACCGTCACCTCGGGCGGGCTGTACGGCAGCCCGGCGGCCGCGAACCTGCCGGACCAGAAGCGGTCGGCGCACCTGGCCATCGCCCGGTGGAAGGACCTGAGCGAGACCACGGCCCCCACCCGGATCGCGGGGATGGCGCACGTCAGGCGGGGCTGGTCACCGCCCATCACGTCCGACAGCCCGGTCTGCGCGGTGCCGGGCGCGGCCCAGGCGGGGCCGGACAAGAGAAGACCCGCGACCATGCACATGGCCACCGCCACGAGAGGAGTGCGCACGATCGCGGATCATAGATCAATATGTCGGGATCTGTCCTACGAGACCTGGGACTTCGGCGCCTTCCAGGTGTTGCAACCGCCTGCGGACTCGGTGTCGAAGCCGCGCTTGAGCCAGCGCCCGATGTTGGCGGCGCTGCCGTGCGTCTTCTCGCCCCAGTTCTCCACCTTCACGCCGATGACCGACAGGTCGAAGCCTGTGCCGCCGTGCTTCACGAGGTAGTCGAACTCCCCCTGGCGGCGGTTGAGCGAGTGCCACACGTTGCCCATGAAGACCCCGGACAGGCACTCGGCCTGCAACTCCAGGCGGCGCGTCTCGTCCAGCACGCGGGCGGCGTTCTTGCCGTTGTAGGTCGTCCTGGCCTTGAACATGCCCGTGAGCTGCTGGATGTGGTGGCCGTACTCGTGGGCGAGGACCGCCATGAGGATCAGGTCGCCCGGCTCCTCGACCACGTTGGGCGAGACCAGGAAGGTGATCTTCTTGTTGAGCGAGCAGTAGATCGCCTGCGCGTCCGCCGGGTATTTGCCGCAGCCGGTCGCCGCGCCGGGCTTGTCGATCACCTGGAGCGCGGGCTTGGCGAAGGCGAAGCCGGCCTTCTTGACCTTGGGCTCCCAGGCGGCGTTGAGGCAGTCGAGCACGACGTCCAGATAGGACCTGACCTCGTCCAAGCTCCCGGACTGGACCTTCGGCTCCTCGCAGGTGCCAAGGCCCAGCTTGCCCGTCTTGTAGATCGGGCTCTTGGCCAGAACCGGCTTGTACGCCGGGGCCGAGGTTGCCGCATGAGCCGTGCCGGCGAACAGCACGGTAGCCAGGGCGCCCGCCATGAGCGCCAATCGGGGGATACGCATGGGAAGGCACCCTAGTAAAGAGGGAGCTCCAGGTAAAGGAACATTAAAGCGTGGCGTCAGTTGACGTTCCGTGAGGCTGCGGCCCACGTGTTGCACGAGCCGGGAGCGCCCCGATTGAAGCCGCGCGTCATCCACGCCGCCTGCGTCGGCCCCTTGCCGTGGTCGTTCTGCGGCCAGCCCTTGGCGCCGTTCCTCCTGAACCAGTCCACCGTGTACGCCCAGTCCGCGGCCGTGACCAGCGGCGAGTCCCGCATCGTGCTCATGAAGACCGACGAGAAGCACTCGGCCTGCAGCTCGGACTGGCGCGACAGCTTGAGCCGCTGGGACTTGCTCGCGCCCGCCCTGGCCAGCCAGTAGTAGTTCCAGATGCCGGAGATCTGCTGGATGTGGTGCCCGTACTCGTGGGCGATCAGCCGCGTGATGCCCAGCGGGAACGGGTTGCGCAGCTGGTCCCGGCTGATCATCAGGTACATCGTGCGGTCCGTGGAGCAGTAGACGCCGTCCGCGCCCGCGTTCCACGCGCCGCAGGGCGTCTTCACCTTGCTGGTGATGATGCGCAGCCGCGGCTTGGCGAAGGGCATCCCGGCCTTGCGGAACTGCGCCCCCCAGGCCCTGTTCAGGCAGGTGGTCACGCGGGTGAGGAAACGCCGGTAGGCGATCATGCTGCCGGCCGGCAGCTCGCCGGGCGAGCAGTTGATGTCGGCCAGCCGCCCGGTCTTGTACAGCCGGTTGGCCGTCGCCAGCGCCTTGCCGGGCACACCCTTCCGCTTCTGGTCGGCGGCCTTGACCGGCGGCGAGGCGATCTGCTGGGCCTCGTTGAACGGCGGCTCCGTCGAAGTCGTGGCCACGTCGGCGAGCACGAGCACCAGACCGGCCGCTGCCAGGGCGAGCGCCAGCAGGGCGGCCACGAGTGCCGCGAGCTTGCTTATGGGGACGGAGTTCATAGGTATCGAAAGACTAGGTCAAGATCGGACATATGTGGGTGCATTTGACTCGATGGAGTCAGTGGGGCCTCCGCGAACTAGACTCGGGGAGTCGGCGAACAAGAGCAGAGGGGAGCCGGATCCGTGAGCGGGTTGCTGGGCTCGGTCAAGGGACCGCACGACGTCAAACGGCTCGCTGTCGAGGAGCTGCCTGGGCTCGCAGGGGAGATCCGTGACCTGCTCGTCGACTCCTGCGCGAGGTTCGGCGGTCACCTGGGCCCCAACCTGGGCGTGGTGGAGCTCACCATCGCCGTCCACCGGGTCTTCGACTCCCCGCGCGACCCGATCATCTGGGACACCGGCCACCAGGCGTACGTGCACAAGGTGCTCACCGGCCGGGCCGGCGGGTTCGCGGCGCTCAAGCAGGAGGGCGGCCTGTCGGGCTACCCGAGCCAGGCCGAGTCCGAGCACGACTTCGTGGAAAACTCCCACGCCTCGACCGCGCTGTCCTACGCCGACGGCCTGGCCAAGGCGTTCAAGCTGCGCGGTGAGCGCGACCGCACGGTCGTCGCGGTGATCGGCGACGGCGCCCTGACCGGCGGCATGGCCTGGGAGGCGCTCAACAACATCGCCGCGGGCAAGGACCTGCCGCTCGTCATCGTGGTCAACGACAACGGCCGCTCCTACTCGCCCACCATCGGCGGCCTGGCCTCCCATCTGTCCTCGCTGCGGGTCAACCGCCGCTATGAGGACTTCCTCGACTACGTCAAGGACAAGCTGGGCAACGTTCCGGTGGTCTACGACGCCCTGCACGGCTTCAAGAAGGGCGTCAAGGACGTGCTGGCCCCGCAGGTCATGTTCGAGGACCTCGGGCTGAAATACCTCGGCCCCGTCGACGGTCACGACGAGCAGGCCATGGAGGCCGCCCTGCGCAAGGCCCGCGACTTCCGCGGCCCGGTCATCGTGCACGCGCTCACCCAGAAGGGCCGCGGCTACACCCCCGCGGAAAACCACGACGAGGACCAGTTCCACTCGCCCGGCGCCTTCGACCGGGCCACCGGCACGGAGAAGCCCAAGCCGCGCATCTGGACCAACGTGTTCAGCGAGGAGCTCGTCAGGCTCGGCAAGGAGCGCGAGGACCTGGTCGCGATCACCGCGGCCATGCTGCACCCGACGGGGCTCAACGCGTTCGCCGACGCCTTCCCCGACCGCATCTACGACGTCGGCATCGCCGAGCAGCACGCGCTGACCAGCGCCGCCGGGCTGGCGCTCGGCGGCCTGCACCCGGTCGTGGCCGTCTACGCCACGTTCCTCAACCGGGCCTTCGACCAGCTCCTCATGGACGTCGCCCTGCACCGGCTGCCGGTCACGGTCGTGCTCGACCGGGCGGGCGTCACGGGCGACGACGGCGCCAGCCACAACGGCATGTGGGACCTGTCCATCCTCCAGGTCGTGCCCGGGCTCAGGATCGCGGTGCCGCGCGACGGCGACCGGGTGACCGAGTTGCTGCGCGAGGCCGTGGAGGTCACCGACGGCCCCACCGTGCTGCGTTTCCCCAAGGGACCGGTCGCCGAGTCCGTCGAGCCGGTCGGCAAGCTGGGCGAGATGGACCTGCTGCGCGCCCCCGAAGGGGAGCCCGACGTGCTGCTGGTCGGCGTCGGGCCGATGGCGCAGGTCTGCCTGGACGCGGCCGTCCTGCTCGACGCCCAGGGCATCGCGGCCACCGTGGTCGACCCGCGCTGGGTCAAGCCGCTGGACGAGGCGCTCACGCTGGCCGCGAGCGCGCACAAGCTGGTGGCCGTCGTGGAGGACAACGGCCGCGTCGGCGGCGTGGGCGACGCCGTGGCCCGGCTGCTGCGCGACGCCGACGTCGACGTGCCCGTGCGCACCTACGGCATCCCGCAGGAGTTCCTCGGCCACGCCAAGCGGGCCGCGATCCTCGGCCGGGTCGGGCTGACGGGCCAGGACCTCGCCCGCCAGATCACCGAGGCGGTCGCGAAGCGGACCTCCCACGTGGAGCCGGCCCGCCGTTGACGATCCTGCGGACCGCGGCGGAGATCCCCAGCACGGCGATCACCGCCGCGGCCGCGACCGGCAGCAGCCATTCGGCCCGCTGGCGCACCACGCCGCCCGCGACCGCGCCGAGCGTGACGTACGCGCTCACCCAGGCCGCGCTGCCGGCCATCGCCCACGGCATGAACCTGCGGTAGGACATCCCGACCGTGCCCGCCACGGCGGGAGTGAGCGCGTGCAGCACCGGCAGGAAATACGCCAGCGCCAGCGCCCAGCCCTTGCGCTCGAACAACCGCTCCGCCCGCGCCCACCGCGCCTCGCCGATCCGCCGCCCCAGCCTGCTGTGCCGCAGCCGGCTCCCGTAGCGGCGGCCGAGGAAGTGGCCGCCCGAGGCACCCGCGAAGCACGCCAGCACGCCCGCGCCGATCAGCGCCAGCGCCTCCGGCGGGCTGTCGGCGGTGGCGCCCGCGACGAGCAGCAGGCCGTCGCCCGGCGTGACCAGGCCGACTCCGACCGAGGCGTCCAGCGTCAGGAACACCAGCAGGAGTGCCAGCACCACGCCGAGGTCTTGCCCGGCAAGGGTATCGAGCAGACCATTGAACATGATTCCAGCGTGCTACCCAACTGCAGGAAAACCATAGGGAGGGCCTCGAACCGCCCAGAAAAAAGGCATGATCGCTGAGGGTATGGGAAGGATCACCGGCCGTGGACATCTTTCGCACGAAGACCGTCGAACAGTCGATCCGCGACACCGAAGACCCCGAGCATCAGCTGCGTAAACGCCTGACCGCCGTGGACCTCACGGTCTTCGGCATCGGCGTGATCATCGGCACCGGGATCTTCGTGCTCACCGGACAGGTCGCGAAGGAGGTGGCGGGCCCGGCGGTGGCGCTCTCGTTCGTCGTCGCGGGCATCGTCTGCGGGCTGGCGGCCCTGTGCTACGCCGAGTTCGCCTCCACGATCCCGGTGGCGGGATCGGCGTACACCTTCTCCTTCGCCACCCTGGGCGAGTTCCCCGCCTGGGTGATCGGCTGGGACCTGCTGCTGGAGCTGGCGCTGGCCGCGGCCGTGGTGGCGGTCGGCTGGTCCGGCTACTTCGCCTCGATGCTGACCTCCATCGGCATCCCCCTGCCGGCGTCGATCGCCGGCGACGATCCCGTGGTGAACGTCCCCGCCGTCCTCATCATCGCCATCCTCACCGCGATCCTGGTCGCCGGCATCAAGCTCTCCTCCCGCGTCAACCTCATCCTGGTGATCACCAAGGTCGCGGTGGTGCTGCTGGTCATCGTCGCCGGGCTGTTCTTCGTCAAGGCCGCCAACTACACGCCCTTCATCCCCGCGGCGGAGGCCACGCCCCGCGTGGGAGGGCTGAACGCGCCGCTGATCCAGGTGCTGTTCGGGATCTCGCCCGTCGCGTTCGGCGTGATCGGCATCTTCTCCGCCGCGGCGATCGTGTTCTTCGCCTTCATCGGCTTCGACATCGTGGCCACCGCCGCCGAGGAGACCATCCAGCCGCAGCGGGACGTGCCCCGCGGCATCCTCGGCTCGCTGGCGATCTGCACGTTCCTGTACGTCGCCGTCTCCCTGGTCGTCGTCGGCATGCAGAAGTACAGCCAGTTGAGCACGGCGGCGCCGTTGTCGGACGCCTTCACCTCGGTCGGCCACCCATGGCTGGCCGCGATCATCAGCGTGGGCGCGATCGCCGGCCTGACCACCGTGGTCCTCGTGCTGCTGCTGGGCCAGACCCGGGTGTTGTTCGCGATGTCCCGCGACGGGCTGATGCCGCGCGGGCTGGCGAAGGTGCACCCCAAGTTCGGCACGCCGGCCAGGCTCACCCTGGTGATCGGCGTGGTGACGATGGCGCTGGCCGGATTCGTGTCGTTCGGGGAGCTGGCCGAGCTGGTGAACATCGGCACGCTGTTCGCGTTCGTGGTGGTCTCGATCGGGGTGATGGTGCTCAGGCGCACCCGGCCGGACCTTCCCCGGGCCTTCCGCGCCCCGCTCGTGCCGGTGCTGCCGATCCTGTCCGTGCTGGCCTGCCTCTACCTGATGCTCAACCTGCCGGTGGAGACCTGGCTGCGGTTCGTGATCTGGATGGTCATCGGCGTGGTCTTCTACTTCGGCTACGGCTACCGGCACAGCAGGACCGCGGCGCCGCCGGTGAAACAGCCCCGCTGAGGGGTGGGCGGGAGCCCACCCCTCGTGCGGTCAGGAAGAGAGGAGCTTCCCGCCCGCGGCCTTCATCGCGCAGCCGTTGCGGTAGCCCTTGTCCCACCGCACCTTCTTGCCGTGCCACTGGCCCGTGATCACCACGACGTACGGCTCGACCTCATTGCCGCACGCCGCGTTCTTCGGGACGTGGATCTTGTTGAGGTCGCCGCCGACCTGGCGCAGCAGGTCGCAGGCCGCTTTCGGGTTGGGGTGGTTGCCGCCGTCGGGGTTGCAGTGGAGCGTGGCGCCCCTCGCCGGCTGGTCCTTCACCGCGATGATGATCTTCAGTGTTGCCTTGGGAGGACGCGCCGCCTGCGCGGGGGACGAGCATGCCAGGAACGCCGCGCACAGCGCGATCATACCGATCGTTCGCTTCATGGTTACTCTCCGTTCGTCGTGCGGCACCAAACGCTACGGCGGCGGAGGTCATGAAAGACGGGGGCCCGGGTAGGGCCCCCGTAAAATCACGCGGGGAGCGAGGCCACACCCGGAGGAAGGAACCGGGGCTGGGCGATGCCGGTCCTGTCCAGATAAGGCGTGATGCCGCCCAGATGGAACGGCCAGCCCGCGCCGAGGATCATGCACAGGTCGATGTCCTGCGCCGCCGCGACCACGCCCTCGTCGAGCATGATGCGGATCTCCTCGGCCAGCGCCTTGAGCACACGCTCGCGTACCTGCTCGGCGGTGGACGGAGACGTGCCGCCCGCGAAGAGTGCCACCGCCTCCGGGTCGAGGGTGAAGTCCGGCCGGTACACACCCGGCTTGCCCGCGGCGACCAGCTTGGCCATGTTCTCCGAGACGCCGAAGCGGCCGGGGAACGCCGCGTGCAGCGTCTCGGCCACGTGCAGGCCCACGGCCGGGCCGACGAGCTGCAGCAGCGCGAACGGCGTCATCGGCAGCCCGAGCCCGTCGAGCGCGTGCTCGGCCGTCTCCAGCGGCGTGCCCTCGTCCACGGCCGCGACGACCTCGCCCATGAAGCAGGTCAGCAGCCGGTTGACCACGAACGCCGGAGCGTCCTTGACCAGCACCGACGACTTCTTCAGCGACTTGCCCACCGCGAACGCGGTGGCCAGCGTGGCGTCGTCCGTCGCGGCGCCCTTGATGATCTCCAGCAGCGGCATGACGGCGACCGGGTTGAAGAAGTGGAACCCGACCAGCCGCTCGGGGTGCCTCAGCTCGGCGCCCATCTCGGTCAGGGACAGCGAGGAGGTGTTCGTGGCGAGCACGCAGCCCGGCTGCACGACGGCCTCGACCTCGGCGAACACCTGCTTCTTGACCGCCATGTCCTCGAACACGGCCTCGATCACGAAGTCGGCGTCGGCGAAGGCGTCCTTGGTCAGCGAGCCGGTCACCAGGGCCGTGAGCCGGTTGGCCTGGTCCTGGCTGACGCGGCCCTTGGCGCGGAGCTTGCCGACCTCGGCCCGTACGTACTCCACGCCCTTGTCGAGCCTGGCCTGGTCGAGGTCGGTCATGACGACCGGGACCTCGAGGCGGCGCGCGAACAGCAGCGCCATCTGCGAGGCCATCAGCCCGGCGCCCACGATGCCGACCTTGGTGACCTTCCGCGCCAGCGACGCGTCCGGCGCGCCCGCGGGCCGCTTGGCGCGGCGCTGCACCAGGTCGAAGGAGTAGAGCCCGGCCCGCAGCTCGTCGCCCATCAGCAGGTCGGCCAGCGCCTCGTCCTCGGCGGCGAAGCCCTCGTCGCGGGTGGCGGTCTCGGCCTGGGCGATCAGGTCGAGCGCCCGGTAGGGGGCGGGGGAGGCGCCGCGCAGCTTCATGTCCACCAGGAAGCGCCCGTCGGCGACGGCCTTCTCCCAGCCGTCGTGGGCGGCGCGCTCGACGCTCACCTCGCCGTTGAGCACGCGGGCGGCCCAGCGCAGCGACTCCTCCAGGAAGTCGGCCGGCTCGAACATCGCGTCGGCGACGCCCAGCCCGAACGCGTCCTTGCCCTTGATCATGCGGTTCTGCGACAGCGGGTTCTCGACGATCAGCTTGATCGCCTTCGCCGGGCCGATCAGGCGCGGCAGCAGCTGCGTTCCGCCCCAGCCCGGCACCAGGCCGAGGAAGCACTCCGGCAGCGCCACGGCCGGCACCCCGGAGGAGATCGTCCGGTACGTGCAGTGCAGCGCCACCTCCAGACCGCCACCCATGGCCGCGCCGTTGACGAACGCGAACGACGGGATCGGCAGCTCGCCCAGCCGGCGGAACACGTGGTGGCCGAGCGCCCCGATGGCCAGGGCCTCCTCGCGTGAGGCCACCTGGGCCGCGCCCTTGAGGTCGGCGCCGACGGCGAAGATGAACGGCTTGCCCGTCACGCCCACCGCGGCCAGGTCGGAGCGTTCGGCGATCTCCGACAGCGCCCCGTTGAGCGCGAACAGGCCGTGCGGGCCGAACGTGTTCGGCTTGGTGTGGTCGAAGCCGTTGTCCAGCGTGATCAGCGCCATCGTGCCCGCGCCGTACGGAAGCTGCACGTCGCGCACCAGTGCCTTGGTGACGACCTCGTCGGAGTTGCGCTCGCTGAGCAGCGCCCGCCAGTTGTCCATATTGTTCACGCCACGTTCTCCCAGATCACAGTGCCGCCCATGCCCATGCCGACGCACATCGTCGTCATGCCGTAACGCACGTCGGGACGCTCGCCGAACTGCCGCGCGAGCTGCGTCATCAGCCGCACGCCCGAGGAGGCGAGCGGGTGGCCGTAGGCGATCGCGCCGCCGTAGGGGTTCACTCGGGGATCGTCGTCGGCGATCCCGAAGTGGTCGAGGAACGCCAGCACCTGCACGGCGAACGCCTCATTGATCTCGAACAGCCCGATGTCGGAGACGTCCAGACCGGCCAGCCGCAGCGCCCGCTCCGTGGACGGGATCGGCCCCACGCCCATGACCTCGGGGTCGACGCCCGCGAACGCGTACGACACCAGCCGCATCTTCGGCGCGAGGCCCAGCTCCGCGGCCGCGTCCCGGGCGGCCACGATGCAGCCCGTGGCGCCGTCGTTGATCCCGGAGGAGTTGCCCGCCGTGACCCTGCCGTGCGGCCGGAACGGCGTCTTGAGGCCGCTCAGCCCTTCCATCGTGGTGCCGGGGCGCGGGGCCTCGTCCTCGGCGGCCAGCCCCCAGCCCTTCTCCGCGGTCCTGATCGCGGTCGGCACCAGGTCGGGCTGGATCTTGCCGTCGGCGTACGCCTTGGCCGCCTTCTCCTGCGACAGCACCGCGTACGCGTCGGCCCGCTCCTTGCCGATCGCGGGGTAGCGGTCGTGCAGGTTCTCCGCCGTCATGCCCATGACCAGCGCGCTCGGGTCGACCAGCTTCTCCGACAGGAAGCGCGGGTTCGGGTCGACGCCCTCGCCCATGGGGTGGCGGCCCATGTGCTCCACGCCGCCCGCGATGGCGACGTCGTACGCGCCGAACGCGATGCCGCCCGCGACCGTGGTGACCGCGGTCATCGCGCCCGCGCACATGCGGTCGATCGCGTAGCCGGGCACGGTCTTGGGCAGCCCGGCCAGCACGGCCGCCGCCCGGCCGATGGTCAGGCCCTGGTCGCCGATCTGCGTGGTCGCGGCGATGGCGACCTCGTCCACGCGCTCCGGGGGCAGATTGGGGTTTCGCCTGATGAGCTCGCGGATGACGCGGACGACCAGGTCGTCGGCGCGGGTCTCCGCATACAGTCCCTTCGGCCCTGACCTGCCGAAAGGCGTGCGCACGCCGTCCACGAACACGACGTCACGAGAGGAAGGCACGGATTCGCTCCTCATTGGTGGAAGGGTTCCGCGCCCATGCTACTCGTCGGTAACTACCCCGCAGACGAGGGCCGCCGTGAGCAGCCCGTAGACGACGCCCGTGGTGGGTTCCCAGAGATGGGCGCGGGCTCCGACCAGGGCGGCTACCGCTACCGCCGCGCCGGTCCAGAGCGCCGCGCCCCTTCGCGGACGCGCGCCGGAGCCGGGATCCCACGGATCGCCAGGTGATCCTCCCGAGCGCCAGGCACGCGCCAGCATCCCCATCGTGTCCCGTGCCCACCAAAGGAGGAAGCACACACCCGCCGCGAAACCGGTGAGCACGATCGCCTCGGCGACCAGGCCCAGAGTGTCGGCGATAGTGTGCCGGGCCGCCGCGCGGAAGAAGCGTGGCGCCGTGCAGCCGAGCAGCAGCGTCACCGCCCAGCCCGCCGCGATCCCCAGCCGGCTCAGCGGCCGCGCCAGGCCGGAGCGGGTGGCGGCGTACAGCTCGTGTTCCCGGCGGCGGACGCGGCGGGCGCGGGCGCCCCAGACGTACTGGGTGATCGCCAGCGTGGGCAGGGCGGCGGCGAAGACCGCGAGGGACAGCGCGGCCAGGGGGAGCGTCTGCTCCCTGGCGGAGGTCCGGTCGGCGAGCACCTGGACGGTGGCCAGCAGCGCGATGAAGGCGATGAGCGCGACGAGCGCGACACGCCGCGCGGATCTCGCCCTGGTACGGAGGCCGGCCAGCTCCTGGGCACCCGGATGAGGGGCCATCTCGGTCAGCAGCATGACCGTCATCATGGCGTCACTCCCTGTAGTGGTGCCCGAGGTAACGAAGAAGTGGCCGAAAGGTCATAGTCGGGGCGCCTGTAGATAGGCGAACTAGCGAGTGGGGGCTCGACGAAAAATTCTGATATGTCATCGCGAATTCGGGTTCGTGATTATGCTTCGCGATCATGAAACGAGGGGTGGATCACATGAGAGTGCGGCCCGGTCATGCGGTTCGCGACCCTCGCGTCGTTCCCATGCCCCGCAGGCCGGGGTCGCACGAGCCACGCCCGCGCAGGAACCCGCTGACGCCCCTCGGGTGGGTGAGCGTGGCGCTGACACTCGTGCTCGTGGCCGTCACCCTCGGCGCGTACGCCTACTACCGCAGCATCGAGAGCGGCATCGACCGCGAGGTGATCAACGTCGGCGCGACGCGCCCGCCCGAGACCGGGGCGCTCAACGTGCTGCTCGTCGGCTCCGACTCCCGCGAGGGGGACAACAAGAAGTACGGCCCCAGGTCGCAAGGGGAGGGGGAGCGCACCGACACGATCATGATGCTGCACATCTCCCCGAACCGGGACAAGGCCACCATGATCAGCTTTCCGCGCGACTCCATGGTTCTGATCCCGCCGTGCCAGGGCCGGAACGGCGCCGTCCTCCCGGGTGGGATCAGCCAGATCAACTCCGCCTTCAACGACGGCGGCATCAACTGCACGATCAAGACCTTGGAGTCGCTCACCAACATCAAGATCAACCACTTCGTGAAGGTCGACTTCACCGGCTTCAAGGGCATCATCGACGCCCTTGAAGGGATCGAGATCTGCCTGCCGAAGGCGGTCAACGACCCCAAGGCGAAGCTGGTGCTCGGCGCGGGCAGGCACGTGGTCAACGGCGAGCAGGCTCTGGGCTACGTCCGCACCCGCTACGCGCTGGGCGACGGCAGCGACCTGAGCCGGATCCAGCGCCAGCAGGTGTTCCTCACCCAGGTGCTGAAGAAGGTCACCGACGGCGGCCTGCTCACCAACCCCGCCAAGCTCGACGCCTTCCTGCGGTCGGCCACCGCCGCGGTCACCGTGGACAGCGGCCTGTCCCTCGACCGGATGCTGGAGATCGCCAACAGCCTCAAAGGGCTGACGGCCAAGGAGCTCAAGGGCATCACGGTGCCGGTCGAGGCGTACCCGCCGGACAAGAACCGGGTGCAGTTCGCCCAGCCGGCCGCCAAGAACTTCTTCGAGGCCGTGCGCAACGACGACGAGCCCACCGCTGCCCCCACCCCCGGCAAGTCCACGGTGCCGAAGATCGAGCACGGGCAGGTGCGGGTCCAGGTGCTCAACGGCACCGGCGAGGACGGCAAGGCCACCCAGGTGGCCGACGAGCTGGCCGCCCAGGGCTTCGCGGTCATCGAGATCGGGAACGCCCCCACGACCGGCGCCACTGCGATCCGCTACGCCAAGAAGGACGCCCAGGACGGCCCGGCCCACGCTGAAGCGGTGGCCGCCCGGTTGTCGAAGGACAAGCGGACCCCGGTGGCGGGCAAGGTCAAGCCGCTCAATACCCAGCCGTACAAGTCCAAGGTCGAAAAGCTGCCCGACGGCCCGATCGTCCAGCTCGTCATCGGCAAGGACTGGCCCGGTGTGCGCGTGGTGTCGGCGATCCCGGACTCGCTCAAGGACAAGGTGGTCGACGGCACCAACCCGTGCCTGTGACCCTGCTCAGGCCGTGACGCCCGCGTCGACGGCGATCGAGGCGCCCGTGATGTGGCGGCCGCCCTCCCCGGCCAGGTGGGCGACGGCGGCGGCGATGTCGCCGGGGGAGCAGTACGTGCCGAGCGCCGTGTAGCGCCGCTCGTCGTCCGCCTCCGGCGCGCCGGCCGGGTTCATGTCGGTGTCCGTGGAGCCGGGGTTGACGAGGTTGGCGGTGATGCCGCGCGGCCCCAGGTCCCTGGCCAGGCCCCTGGCGAGGCCGATCAGCGCGGACTTGCTCATCGCGTACGCCGTCCAGCCGGGATACGGCACGCGCTCGGCCAGGCTGCTGCCGATGAGGACGATCCTGCCGCCCCGCCCCATGTGCCGCGCCGCCGCCTGGGCGAGCACGAACGACGCGCGGGCGTGCACGGCCAGCAGCCGGTCCACCTCGTCGAGCGTCACGTCCTCCAGCGGCCCGTACGGCGCGATTCCGGCGTTGCTCACCAGCACGTCCAGCCGCCCCAGCTCGCGCACCGTCCGCTCCACCGCCTCGACCAGCGCGCCGGCGTCCTCGGCCGCGGCCCGCACGGCGAGCGCCCGCCCTCCGGCCGTCTCGGCCTCCTTGACCACCGTGGCGGCCCGGTCGCCCGCGCTCAGGTACGTGATCGCCACGTCGAACCCGTCGTCCGCCAGCCGCCGCGCGACGGCCGCACCGATCCCCCTGCTCCCGCCCGTGACCAGGGCCACCTTGCGTGTCATGCGATCCTCCACGCTTATCCGGAATAAGTTCCGCATAAGACCATAAGCGGAACGTATTCCGCATGCAACCGATGCCAAGATGGGGATCGTGAAAGAGGGCCCGGGACGGCGCGAGGGTGGAGATCGGGGCGTGAGGCGCGAGCGCACCGACGCGGCACGCAACCGCGCGAAGATCCTCGCCGCCGCCGAGGCCATCGTCGCCGCCCAGGGGGTGCGCGGGTTGTCGATGGCGGAGGTGGCCGCGGCGGCCGGAGTGGGCGTGGGCACGCTCTACCGGCGCTTCGGGGATCGTTCCGGGCTGGCGTACGCGCTGATCGACCGGCGCGAGCGCGAGTTCCAGTCGGCGTTCATCGAGGGGCCGCCGCCGCTGGGGCCCGGCGCGGACCCGGCCGCCCGGGCACGCGCGTTCCTGGAGGCGCTCGCGGACCGGACCGTCGAGCAGCTCGACCTGCTGCTCATGGCGGAGACGGCGGGGCCGTTCGCCAGGTTCGGCGGCGCGTACGACGCCTACCACGGCCACCTGTCGATGCTGGTCGCCCGGCTGCGCCCGGACGCCGACGCCTATTGTCTGGCGGACGCCCTTCTGGCGCCCCTGGCCGCCCCGCTGCTGGCCCATCGGATCAGGGAGTGCGGAGTGGAGGCCGCGCGGGTGAAGTCCGCGCTCGGCGCTCTGCTCGACGGCCTGACCGGCTAGGGCGGAGGCTGGAGGATACCCCCTCGGAGGGGCGCACAAACGCTGGATTGACGAATGTTACGGAGAGTGATTTTAGGGAAACGTGTGAAATTTCCGGACAAGTGGTGGTCGAGTCTGCTAGGAAGGGGCGCGGTCCGAATAAATATGAGAGAGGTTCCATCGTGGCGCGCGACGAGAACGACAGGCCATATGAGGACGGGCAGGGTAGGTCGTTAAACCCGGAGATGACGGGCGACGTGCTGTCCCCGCGGTGGAGCACCGACGACACCGATGAGCAACCCGCCATCCAGGTCGTCGGCAATGAGACCTACATCCTCCCGCCCGACAAGGACTCGCCGACCGGTGTCGGTGAGCCGCAGTTGCTGGGCGACGGCCTGCGCGACGTGCTCGACGACCCCCCGGTGACCTCCCATGACGTGCTGAGCGGCCACGGCGGGGTCCACGACTTCGGCTCGGCCGGCTCGCATGACGTGCTCGGTGCTCACGGCGACCCGCACGACGTGCTGGGCGACCCCAGCAGGCCGCCCGACATGCTGGGCGCGGCGTCGCACGAGACGATGGCCGAGCACAGCGGGCCGCACCGCGTCGAGGAGGGTGAGAGCCCGTACCTCCCGCTCGACAAGGGCTATGAGCCCGCGTTCGACGACCGGTTCGACGACCGTGAGGAGGAGCGGCCGAAGCGCGGCTTCCTCGGCTCGGGATGGACGGACGAGCCGGACGGCAGGCGGTCCGGCGGCTCCGGGGGCGGCGACCGCGAGGTGCGGCGCCGTACCAGGAAGCTGCTGGTGGCGGCCGCCGCGGTGGTGCTGGTCGGCGTCGGGGCCGGGTTCATCCTCACCGGCACCTCGTCCGACGACCCGTGCTCCGGCGGCCGGTGCGCCAGCGCCGGCGAGGTGACCACGCCGTCCGAGAGCGCGGCCCCCGAGGACACCCCGGCGGAAGAGGACAGCGCCGAGCCCACGGATTCGGCCACCGACGAGCCGGCCGACACCGAGTCCGCAAAGCCCACCACAGAGCCCCAGCGGACGCGTCCGACGCGCGAGCCGTCCGCGCGTCCCACGCGTACGCGCATCGGCGAGCCGACCGCGAAGTCCAGCAACAGACCCACCAGGGACCAGAACCAGGACACCGACACGGAGCCCGTCCAGCCGTCGAGCAGGCCGGAGACCAAGCCGCCCGCCCAGCAGCCCACCGCCCAGCAGACCACGCAGGCGCCCGCGACCCAGGCGCCCGTGCCGACCCCGACGCAGCAGGAGCAGAAGGGCCTGCTGGACATCCTCTTCCCCTGGTAGGAGGCCCCTGGGGATGAGGCGTCCGTCCCGGAAGCGGGGGCGTTCTGTCGTCCGAGGGCGGCGGCATGCGAGGATGCGGATTCGGGTGTTGTTCTGGCACACTTGGAAACCGCTTTCCGGGGAGGTCTCGTGGTCACGCTTGAGGACGTCGCCAGGCAGGCGGGCGTCTCGCTCGCGACCGCCTCGCGGGTGCTCAACGGCAGCACCCGCCAGGTGGGCGCGGCCCTGCGGGCCCGCGTCGAGCAGGCCGCCGACGAGCTGGGTTACCGTGCCAACATCGCGGCCCAGACGCTGGCCCGCGGGGCCGGCAACGTCATCGGCATCGTCGTGCACGACCTGACGGACCCCTACTTCGCGGCCCTGGCCGACGGGGCGATGCGGGCGGCGGCCACCGAGGGCCTGCTGGTCGTGGTCGGCACCACGCATCGCGACCCGGAGCAGGAGATCGCGTACGTCGCCACGCTCAACGCCCAGCGCGTGCGGGCCGTGCTGCTGGTCGGCTCCCGGGTGGCCGATCCCGCCGTCACCGGCCGGCTCCGCGACGAACTGGCCAGATATCAGTCGGGCGGCGGCCGGGCGGCCTGCGTCGGCCAGGACCTGCTCGGCGTGGACACCGTCGCCCCGGCCAACCGGGAAGGCGCGGCGGAGCTGGCACGGGCGCTGGCCGGTCTCGGGCACACGCGCTTCGCGGTCCTGGCCGGGCCGCCGCACCTGGTGACCGCGGCCGACCGCTGCGCGGGCTTCGCCGGGGCGCTGAAGGAGCTGGGGCTGCCTGCCCCGCACGTGATCCACGGGCCGTTCGACCGCGACGGCGGCTACGCGGCGGCCCAGCAGGTGCGCGAGGACACGACGTGCGTGTTCGCGGTCAACGACGTGATGGCCGTCGGCGCGCTGGCGGCCTGCCGGGAGCACGGAATCCGGGTGCCGGAGGACGTGTCGGTGGCCGGTTTCGACGACATCGTCACTCTCCGTGATCACGTTCCGGCGCTGACCACCGTGCGGCTGCCGTTGAAGGACATGGGAGCGCGGGCGCTGGAGCTGGCGCTGGGCGAGGACGACGCGGTGGTGGTCGAGCAGGTCGCCGGCGAGGTCGTCCTGCGGGAGAGCGTACGGAGGCTGGTGTGAGGCTGTCGGTCAGCACGCTGGGGATGCCCGGCGAAGGGCTCGACCGGGCGATCGAGATCGCGACCGGGCACGGCTGCGCGGGGCTGGAGCTACGCCTGCATCCGGACACCGGCGTGCACGCCGGTCTGGACGCGGCGGAGCGGCGCTCGGTGCGGGAGCGGGTGGAGCGCGCGGGTCTGGAGATCTCCGCCCTGGCCGGCTATGCCGGGATCTGCGAGCCGGGGCCGGACGAGCCGGTCGTCGGGGCGCTCCTCGCCGACCTGCGGCTGGCCGCCGACCTGGGCGCGCCCGGGGTGCGGGTGTTCCCGCGCGGCGAGGACCCGGCCGTCGGCGCCCGCAGGCTCAAGGCGGTCTCCGGTACGGCCGCCGCGCTCGGCCGCCGCGTGCTCGTCGAGACCCACGACAGCATGGCCACCTGCGCGGCCGTGGGCCGGCTGCTCGCCGAGGCGGGCTGCCCCGAGACCACGGGCGCGATCTGGGACCTGCTGCACCCGTGGCGGCACGGCGAGCCGCCGGCCGACTCGCTCGCCGCGCTCGGCCCGTACCTGTCGTATGTCCAGGTCAAGGACGCGGTCTCGGCGCAGGACACCACGCCGGTGCCCATGGGGACCGGGTCCGTGCCGCTGGAGGAGGCGGGCGAGCTGCTGCGCGCCGCCGGGTACGCCGGATGGGTGTCGCTGGAGTGGGAGCGCACGTGGTATCCGCAGGTGGCGCCCGTCGAGGAGATCCTGCCCGGGGCGGCTGACTGGGTGCGGCGTTTCACCGCTTAGATAGGGGGATGTCTTACCCCTCCAGCAGCAAGGTGCTCGTCGTCGGCATGGACGGGCTGCGGTTCGACCTGCTCTCCGCCTCGGGCGCCCCTGTGCTGACCGCATTGATGTCGGCCGGTGCGTACGGCACCAGCATGCTCCCCTACGGCGTGGACGACGCGCCGCGTACCGAGTCGCCCGGCGAGGTCGTCCCGAAGACGCCCGAGCCGGGCGACGGCGGCCGGGTCATCAGCTCCCGCACGGACTCCGGCCCGGGCTGGTCGTCCATCGCGACCGGGGTCTGGCCCGACAAACACGGCGTCGTGGACAACGGTTTCGTCGGCTCCCAGTTCCAGAAATTTCCGGACTTCCTGACTCGTGCGAAGAATGTCCGGCCTGACCTCGAGACCGCCGCGTTCTTCTCCTGGGCGGCGCTCGACGAGCACGGCGCCTTCGGCCCGGCCATCGATCGCCGTTTCGTGCTGGACGGTTACACGGTCGGCTGGGCCGAGTGCGACAAGCGGATCGCCGGCGCGGCCGAGCGGCACCTGGCGGAGGAGGACCCCGACGCCGTGTTCGTGTACCTCGGCGACACCGACGAGGTGGCCCACGACCTCGGCCCGCACTGCCCCGAGTACGCCGCCGCCCTCCAGTCTCAGGACGCATACCTGGGCCGCCTGCTCGACGCGATCCGCGCCCGGCCGGCGTATCCGGAGGAGCGCTGGACCGTGCTGGTCACCACGGACCACGGGCACGTGGACGAGGGCGGCCATGGCGGCACGTCGGACGAGGAGCGCACGGTGTTCGTGATCGCCCACCGCCTCGGCCAGGACCTGGCCGGGCGCCGGCTCGCCGCACCCCGGCTCGTCGACGTGGGGCCGACGGCGCTGGCGGCGCTGCGGGTGGCGATCGACCCCGCATGGGATCTGGACGGCGTGCCGCTGATTTAGTTCATCACATGTTGAATTCTGGGCCGGAAAGCGTGAGACTGGATGACAGGACGCTGAACGGCAGGGGTGCATTCGATGAAGACGGCACTGGACTTCTCCGAGATCGACGCCGGGATGCTCGCCGAGGTGGGCGGCAAGGCCGCCAACCTCGGCGAGCTGATCAGGGCCGGACTGCCCGTCCCGCCCGGCTGGGTGCTGACCACGGAGGCGTACGGCCAGGTCGCGGCCGGGCTGGAGACCAGCGGCGACGGGCTCGCCGAGCGTGCCAGGCGGTACCTGCTTCAGGCCCCCGTGCCGGACGCCGTCCACGAGGCCATCGTCAAGCACTACGCCGCGCTCGGCGACGACGTCCCCGTGGCGGTGCGCTCGTCGGCCACGGCCGAGGACCTGCCGTTCGCCAGCTTCGCCGGGCAGCAGGACACCTACCTCAACATGGTGGGCGCCGAGGCGGTCGTGGACGCCGTGCGCCGCTGCTGGGCGTCGTTGTGGACCGACCGCGCCGTCGCCTACCGCGAGTCCAACGGGATCGACCACGCCGCCGTACGCCTCGCCGTGGTCGTCCAGGTCATGGTGGACGCGCAGGTCGCCGGGGTGATGTTCACCGCCGATCCGGTCACGGGCCGGCGGCGGGAGGCCGTCATCGACGCCAGTCCCGGGCTCGGCGAGGCCGTCGTCTCCGGCGCGGTCAACCCCGACCGCTTCGTCGTGTACGGCGGCGAGATCCTCGAACGCCACGCCGGCGACAAGCGGCTGGCCATCCGGTCGCTGCCCGGCGGCGGCACCGAGCGCGTCGAGACGGCGTACGACGGACTCTGCCTGACCGACGACCAGGTGCTCCGGCTGGCCGAGCTGGGCGCCCGCGTCGAGGACCACTACGGCGCCCCCCAGGACACCGAGTGGGCCATCGACGGCGACGGCACGATCTGGCTCACCCAGGCCAGGCCGATCACCACGCTCTACCCGCTGCCCGAGCGGACCCGGCCGGGCCTGCGGGTCTACTTCTCGATCAACGTCGTCCAGGGCGTCATGGGGCCGCTCACGCCGATGGGGCTCTCGGCGTTCCGGCTGATCAGCGCCGGGGGAGCGGGCCTGGCCGGCTTCGCACCCGCCGACCCGCTCGACGGCGCGCCGTTCGTGTCGGTCTCGGGGCAGCGGGTGTGGGCCGACCTGACCACCGCCGTACGCAGCCGCCCGGGCCGCGTCATCCTCCCGCGCCTGCTGGCGCTGGGCGAGGCCCGCACCGCGACCGTCATGGAGCGGCTGTTCGAGGACCCGCGCCTGTCGCTGACGCATGCCTCTCGCCGCCCCTTCCTGCGCGCCTTCGGCCGCTTCGCCCGCCGGGTCCACCTCCCGTCCCGCGTCCTGACGGCGCTGACCAGGCCGGACCAGGCCCTCGCGTACGCCGCCCGGCTCGGCGACGAGCTCGACAAGCGGCTCCGGGTGCCGGACTCGGCCACCCCCGCGCAGCGGCTCGACCACGCCGAGCGCATGCTCTCCGGCACGTTCCCGGTCATCATCTCGATCATGCCGATCGTGATCACCGGCTACGGCCTGTTCGCGCTGGCGGCCAAGTTGTCGGGCATGCCGCTGGCCGAGATGCAGGACGTGCTGCGTAGCCTCCCCCACAACCCGACCACGGAGATGGACCTGGAGCTGTGGGATCTGGCCATCCGCATCGAGCCGGAGCCGTTCAAGGAGCACCCGGTCTCCGAACTCGTCCGCCGCTACCAGGAGGGCCGGCTCCCGCCCGTCGCGCAGCGCGAGATCACCGCGTTCCTGGACAAGTACGGCCACCGCGGCGTCGCGGAGATCGACCTGGGCGTGCCCCGCTGGTCCGAGGAGCCCGCGCACATCCTCGGCGTGCTGGTCAACTACCTGCGCATGGACGGCGGCGCCGACCTCGCGCCCGCCGCGCTGTTCGCCAAGGGCGCCGGGCAGGCGGAGGCCGCGATCGCGCACGTGGTGGCGCGGGCCCGGCGCAGGGGCCGCTGGCGGGGGGCCGTGGTGCGGTTCGGGCTGCGGCGCACCAGGGAGTTCGCCGGCCTGCGCGAGCTGCCCAAGTTCTACCTGGTCAAGACACTCGCCGCAGTCCGGCACAGCATGTTCGCGGTCGGCGGGCACCTGGCGGGCCTCGGCGTGCTGGACTCGGCCACGGACGTGTTCTTCCTCGACCTGCGGGAGGCCAGGGCCGCGCTGGGCGGGGGCGACCTGCGGGAGCTGGTGGCGGAGCGGCGGGCGGCGTACGAGCAGGAGTCGCGCCGCAGGCACGTGCCCAGGGTGCTGCTGTCCGACGGAACCGAACCCGAGGCGCTCGCGACCGCCGCCACGGACGGCGCGCTGATCGGCACCGCGGCCTCGGCGGGCACCGTCACCGGCGTGGCCAGGGTGGTGCTCGACCCGGTCGGCGCGCACCTGGAGCCGGGAGAGATCCTCGTCTGCCCGTCGACCGACCCCGGCTGGACCCCGCTGTTCCTGACGGCGGGCGGGCTGGTGATGGAGATGGGCGGCGCGATGTCGCACGGCGCCGTGGTGGCCCGCGAGTACGGCATCCCGGCCGTCGTCGGCGTCCCCGACGCCACCCGGCGCATCACCACGGGCCGGCAGATCGAAGTGAACGGCGCGGCGGGCACCGTGTCGCTATTGTGATCCAATGCCCGAGGTGTACTGGAATCACAATGTTCACTACCAGCGGCTCGTCCTGACGCTCGTGCCCGAGGGCTGCGAGCGGGCACTCGACGTCGGGTGCGGCGACGGGCTGCTGGCGAGCAAGCTGGCCGCCCGCGTACCGACCGTGACCGGCGTGGACCGTTCCGCCGACGCGATCGCGATGGCCCGGCGGCACCACGGCGACCTGGACAACGTCACCTTCCTCGAGGCCGACTACCTCGACGACCCGAAGGGGCAGTTACCCGAGGGCAAGTACGACCTCATCACCGCCGTCGCCGTCATCCACCACGCGGACTTCCGCGAGGCCATGAACGCGCTGGAACGGCTGCTGGCACCGGGCGGGCGGCTGGTGATCATCGGACTCGGGAAGGACCGCACGCCCCGGGACTGGATCATCCGTCTCGCCGGTCAAGCGGTCTCGCACGTGCTCACGCTTTTCCACGGCGGCAAGCGCGGACCGGGAGGCGTGCCGGCCATGGACCCCGTCATGTCCTGGGGCCAGATCGCCCGGGAGGCGCACAGGATGCTGCCCGGCTGCCGCTTCCGCCGCCTGCTGCTGCGCCGCTACCTGCTGAGCTGGGACAAACCGGCGTAGCCCTCCCGCAGCGATGGAGCGGCGGCTCATCTGAGCCGCCGCCCTCCGCTACGGCA
This sequence comes from Nonomuraea sp. NPDC049480, assembly GCF_044465905.1. Lineage (NCBI taxonomy): Bacteria > Bacillati > Actinomycetota > Actinomycetes > Streptosporangiales > Streptosporangiaceae > Nonomuraea > Nonomuraea sp. NPDC049480. The sequence continues at coordinate 427,904 of NZ_JBITMD010000002.1, read as the reverse complement.
GCACGACCTCGTCGTAGCGGGCCTTCATCGTGGCCATCACCTCGTCCGGGTCGGCGGCCCAGACGTCGGCGTTGAAGATCTCCACCTCGACGTCGCCGGAGTACCCGGCGGCCAGGACGGCCTGTGTGATGGGCTTGAAGTCGATCACGCCGTCGCCCATCATGCCCCGCCCGAGCAGCACGTCCTCCGGCAGCGGGTGCAGGTAGTCGCACACCTGGTAGGAGGCGATCCGGCGGCCCGCGCGCGCGATGTCCTCGAACACCCTCGGGTCCCACCACACGTGGAAGGTGTCCACCACCACGCCGACCTGCTCCTCCGGATACGCCAGGCTCAGGTCGAGCGCCTGTCCGAGCGTGGACAGGACCGCCCGGTCCGGGCAGTAGATCGGGTGCAGCGGCTCCAGAGCCAGCTTGACGCCCCGCTCCCCGGCGTACGGCGCCAGCTCCGACAGAGCCTCGGCCACCCGCTCCCGCGCGCCCGCCAGATCGCGCGACGCGCCCGCGGCCAGTGGCTCGCCCGGCCGCACACCGGGCAGGCCGCCCACCACCATCACCAGGCAGGCCGCCTCCAGTTCGGCCGCCTCGTCGATGGCACGGCGGTTGTCGTCGAGCGCTTCGGCGAACGCCTCACCGCTGGTGGTGAGGAAGCCGCCACGGCACAGCGAGGACACGCGCAGCCCGGCGTCCCGCACCAGCTTGACGCTCTCCGCCAGACCCTGGTCGGCGACGTTCTGCCGCCACAGCCCGATCGCCTCCAGGCCGTGCCGCACGCACCCGTCCACGGCCTCCGCCACCGACCAGCACCGGGTCGTCCACTGGTTCAGTGAAAGAGTCACAGCCCGTTCACCGCCAGCAGGGCCTTCATCCGGCGCACCGCCAGCTCCTGGTCGGACAGCAGCCCGGCCTGGTCGGCCAGGCGGAACACCTCCGACAGGTGCACCAGCGAGCGGGCCGACTGGGCGCCGTTGACCATGGCGAACGCGTCCTGGTGGCCGTTCAGCCAGGCCAGGAAGACGATGCCGGTCTTGTAGTTGTACGTCGGCGTCTCGAAGATCTTCCGCGACAGTGGGACGGTCGGGGCGAGGATCTCGTCGTAGCGATCCAGGTCCCCCGCGTCGAGAGCGTGCAGAGCCGCCGCGGCCGCCGGCGCGATGGCGTCGAAGATGCCGAGCAGCGCGTGTGAGCCGCTCTTGATGAGCGACGGGTAGTTGAAGTCGTCGCCCGTGTAGAGCTTGACGCCCTCGGGGAGCGCGGCCCGCAGGCCCACCTCGTGCTCCTCGTCCAGCAGCGACACCTTCACGCCGTCCACCATCGAGGCGTGGGCGTGGATCAGCTCCAAGAAGGACTCGGTCGCCGCCGCCACGTCGCGCGAGCCCCAGTAGCCGGCCAGCTGCGGGTCGAACATCTCGCCCAGCCAGTGCAGGATCACCGGGCGGTCGGCCAGGCCGAAGAGCTTGCCGTACACCTGGTGGTAGTCCTGCGGCCCGGTCGCGACCTTGCCGAGCTGCCGCGACGCCATGACGATCACCCCGGCGCCGGCCTGCTGCACGGTCTCGATCTGCTCGGCGTACGCGGCGGTGATCGTGTTCAGGTCGGCGGCCCCCGGCGCGTGGTCGGTGCCCGCGCCGCAGGCCACCAGCGTCGCCGGGTCGCCGACCGTACGGGCCTCGGCGGCGCTGCGCCGGATGAGCTCCTTGGTCGCCGCCCAGTCCAGGCCCATGTTGCGCTGCGCGGTGTCCATGGCGTCGGCGATCCGCAGGCCGTGCGACCACAGGTGGTGACGGAAGCGGAGGGTGGCGTCCCAGTCCACGGCGGCGGGGGAGCCCGGCGTGTTGTCGCCGAGCGGGTCGGCCACCACGTGGGCGGCCGCGTACACGATGCGGCTCGTCGCCGGGGTCGCCGGCACGGGCCAGGCCGTCCGCTCCCGCAGCGTGTACGCGCCGATGCCGGGCAGGTCGATCATCACAGCCCCGGCACCTCGATCCTGCGGCCCTCGGCGTTCGAGCGCAGGCCCAGCTCGGCGAGCTGGACGCCGCGGGCGCCCGAGGCGAAGTCGTTCGGGAACGGCGCGTCCTCCAGGACGTGGCGGACGAACGCCTCCCACTGGATCTTGAACCCGTTGTCGAACTCGCCGTTGTCCGGCACCTCCTGCCAGTCGTCACGGAAGCGCGCCGTGACCGGCAGGTCGGGGTTCCAGACCGGCTTGGGGGTGGCCGAGCGATGCTGGGCGCGGCAGTTGCGCAGACCCGCGACGGCGCTGCCGTGCGTGCCGTCCACCTGGAACTCGACCAGCTCGTCCCGGTTCACGCGCACGGTCCACGAGGAGTTGATCTGCGCGACGATGCCGCCTTCGAGCTCGAAGACCCCGTACGCGGCGTCGTCGGCGGTCGCCTGGTACGTGTTGCCCTGCTCGTCCACCCGCGAGGGGATGTGCGTCACGGCGCGGGCGTAGACCGACTCGACCCGGCCGAACAGGTTCTCCAGCACGTAGTGCCAGTGCGGGAACATGTCGAGCACGATGCCGCCGCCGTCCTCGGCCCGGTAGTTCCACGAGGGGCGCTGCGCCTCCTGCCAGTCGCCCTCGAACACCCAGTAGCCGAACTCGCCGCGCACCGACAGGATCCGGCCGAAGAAGCCGCCGTCGATCAGCCGCTTCAGCTTGAGCAGGCCGGGCAGGAACAGCTTGTCCTGCACGACGCCGTTCTTGACACCCTTGGCCGTCGCGGCCTCGGCCAGCGCGACCGCCTCCTGGACCGACTCGGCCGTCGGCTTCTCCGCGTAGATGTGCTTGCCCGCCTCGATGGCCTTCAGCGCGGCCTTGACGCGGGCGCTGGTCACCTGGGCGTCGAAGTAGATCAGGTTGTCGTCGTCGGCGAGGGCGGCGTCGAGGTCGGTGGTGAAATCCGAAATTCCGTGCTTCGACGCAATATCTGCCAATTTATCGGCGTTTCGGCCGACCAGGACTGGCTTGATCTTGACCCGGCTGCCGTCCGAGAGCGTCACACCGCCCTGCTCGTTGATGGCCAGGACAGAACGGACCAGGTGCTGGCGGTAGCCCATCCGTCCGGTGACGCCGTTCATCACGACGCCGATGGTGCGCACGCTCATTGAGGATCCCTTCAGGACAACATGGGGAAAGCGCTTTCCCGAACCGTACGGCCGTCCAGCCGGAGGCGTCAAGTAGCGCCTCCCCTAACCACCCCAAACCCTACGAGCCCACCACCCCGACCGGGGGCTCGGCACCCCCGCCACCCGCACACCGCCCAGCCCGGAACCGGCCCCGCGAGGGCTAGAGTTCGCCCCGGACCTCGAGCCGCGCCAGAGCCTTGGCGATGGGCTGGGCGGCGAGGGTGAGCTGCCACTCGCGGGCGCCGAGCGCGCGCAGCCGGGCCGTCACGGTCTCGTCGTTGATCTCCTCGGGCGGCTCCCACGTCAGCCGGCGCACCGCGTCCGGCTGCAGGAGGTTCTCCGTGGGCATGTGGTGCTCGTCGGCCAGCGCGGCCACCACGGCACGGGCCGCGGCCAGGCGTTTGGCGGCGGCCGGGTCGCGGTCGGCCCAGCGGTTGGGCGGCGGCGGCCCGTCACCCGGAGTGCTGGGCGCGGGGAGCTGGCTGTCGGGCAGGTTACGGGCCCTGCCCACGGCGGCGAGCCAGTCGCTCATGTGGCGGCGCGCACTTCGCCCGGTGAAAGCCGAAATTTCGGTCAAGGCCTTCTTGGTACGGGGCCCTTCCATCGCGGCGCTGATGATCGCCGCATCGGGAAGCACACGGCCGGGCGCCAGATCGGCCTCGCGGGCGATCCGGTCGCGCATGGTCCACAGCTCGCGCACGATCGCCAGCGCCCGCACGTTGCGTACCTTGTGAATGCCCGACGTGCGCCGCCACGGATCCGACCGCGGCACCGGCGGCGGCGTGTCGAGCACGGCGGTGAACTCCTCGCGCGCCCACTCCAGCTTCCCGCTGTCGACGAGCTCCCCGTGGAGCGCGTCACGCAGCTCGACCAGCACCTCCACGTCGAGCGCGGCGTACCGAAGCCAGTCCTCCGGCAGCGGCCGGGTCGACCAGTCGGCGGCCGAGTGGCCCTTCTCCAGCCGCAGCCCGAGCACGGTCTCGACCATCGTGCCGAGCCCCACCCGCTCATAGCCGAGGAGCCGCCCCGCCAGCTCGGTGTCGAACATCTCCCGCGGCCGGAACCCCACCTCCAGCAGGCAGGGCAGATCCTGCGAGGCGGCGTGCAGCACGATCTCCGCGTCGGCCACGGCGGCGTCCAGTGCGGACAGGTCGGGACAGGCGATCGGGTCGATCAACGCGGTCCCCGCCCCGGCGCGGCGCAACTGCACCAGGTAGGCGCGGTTGCCGTAGCGGTAGCCCGAGGCGCGCTCGGCGTCGACCGCCACCGGGCCGCTCCCCGCCGCGAACCTCTCCACGACCATGGCGAAACCGTCCGCGTCCTCGATCACCGGCGGGATGCCTTCGCGCGGCTCGAGCAGCGGCTCGACGGTTCGTTCTTCTGTCATGAGCTCACCGGCCTCATGACGCTGGTGCTGTATTGACTGGTGCCCTCACTTCGTTCGGTCACTCTCCGGATCATCTCGTCGGCGGGGCAGCGCGGCCACGTCCGGCGGGAGCGGAGGGATCCCCGCCGCCAGGCACATGAGGTCGCACCAGGCGGCGACATGGCCGGAGAGATCCTCCTCAGCGGGTGACCAGGACGCCCGCAGCTCGAGCTCGGTCGTGACCGGGTCTTCGGCCTTGTTGCCGAACCCCTCTGACACGGCTCTTGTCACGGTACCGCCAGCGGCGGAGTAGTCGGCTTGGTGCGCCTCCAGCGCCTCGGTCAGCCAGCTCCACGCCACGGGCCCGAGCAGCGGGTCCGAGGTGATCTCCGGCTCCATGTCGGCCCTGACGTACGCCACCAGCCGGAACGGGCCCTCCCAGCCGCGCTGGCCGTCGGGGTCGTAGAGCAGGATGAGCCTGCCCACCGCGAGCTCGTCGTCGTCGCGGTAGACCGACGCGCCGATCGCGGCCGAGTAGGGGGCCAGCCGCTGGGGCGCGGGCAGGTCCTCCAGCTCGATCTCCGGCCTGACCTCGGACGACCGCAGGCTCTCCGCCGCGCGCATGAACGCCGCTGGAGGCGGTGGCTGGTCACCGAATGTCATAGCCGAAGCGTAGGTCGAAGTCGGACGGAAGGGGACCACAGGGGTGCTCATCCTTCGTGATCAAGCTGCAGCCGTAACCAGCTGGCGAACCGGTCGGGTGGACTCGGCCGAGCCGAGCATGATCGCGTGCCCGCACTCGACGCAGGCCCAGTCCGGGCACTCACCCGGCCCGTGTCCGTCGACGCACGGTGGCTGCTCGAACGGCCGCTCACCAGCGCAGGAAGCGCAGCGCTCACTGCGGCGCTCTGGGGAACTCCACAACGCGGTCATCGCAACGGGGCCTTTCTTCGGGTCTAGGCTCCGACGTTGGCACGAGCCGCTGACATTTCCCCGCAACGCGCTCGGCGTGTCCCGAAAGTGGTCGCTGAATCGGTGCCGCGCGGTGGCTTGACGAACATTTGGTCCACTCGAGACCGGCCTTCTGGTCCGCCATGGGGTGTGTTCGACCCGTGTGCGACTCCGACGCCGAGCAGACCGGTAAACCTTCATCCTGCTATCTGATCATGATTTGGTCCGCCCAATGCATGTTTTTCCGACACCTCGCTCCGATGAACGGACCGGTGCCCGGACATGGCACCCTTGATGGGTGACCCTCGCCGACTCAGCGTTCCTGCGTGCCTGCCGCCGCCAGCCCGTCCCGCACACCCCGGTCTGGTACATGCGCCAGGCAGGGCGGTCGCTGCCCGAATACCTCAAGGTGCGCGAGGGCGTGCCGATGCTCACGGCGTGCGCCACTCCGGACATGATCGTCGAGATCACCCTGCAGCCGGTCCGCCGCTACGGCGTGGACGCGGCCATCTTCTTCAGCGACATCGTGGTGCCGCTCAAGGCCATCGGCGTCGACCTCGACATCAAGCCGGGCGTCGGCCCCGTGGTCGCCGACCCCATCCGCGACGCCAAGGGCGTCGACGCGCTGCGGCCGCTGGAGCCCGGCGACGTCCCGTACGTCACCGAGTCCATCAGGGCGCTGACCGGCGAGCTGGGCGGCACGCCGCTGATCGGGTTCGCCGGGGCGCCGTTCACACTGGGCTCCTACCTGATCGAGGGTGGCCCGTCCAAGAACCACGACCGGACCAAGGCCATGATGTACGGCGCCCCGGAGTTGTGGCACACGCTCATGGAGCGGCTGTCCGGCATCGTCCTGGAGCACCTGCGCATCCAGATCGCGGCGGGCGCCTCGGCCGTGCAGCTCTTCGACTCGTGGGTGGGGGCGGTGGCCCCGGACGACTACCGGGAGTTCATCCTGCCGCACACCCGGCGGATCTTCGAGGGCGTCGCGGGCGTGCCGCGCATCCACTTCGGCGTCGGCACCGGCGAACTGCTGGGCGTGCTCGGCGAGGCCGGGGCCGACGTGGTGGGCGTCGACTGGCGGGTGCCGCTGGACGAGGCGGCCCGCCGCGTCGGTCCCGGCAGGGCGCTGCAGGGCAACCTGGACCCGGCGATCCTGCTGGCGCCCTGGGAGGTCGTGGAGCGCAAGGCCCGCGAGGTGCTGCGTCGGGGCCGCGCGGCCGAGGGGCACGTGTTCAACCTGGGGCACGGCGTGCTCCCCTCGACCGACCCCGACCAGCTCAAGCGCCTGACCGACCTCGTCCACGAGCCGGGCCCCGGAGCCTGACCCTCCCGCGTTCCCAGCCGGTGGCGGGTCAGGCCGTCTCCGGGCCGGGGTCGCCGGGACGCGGGCCCGGCGGGGGCGGGGTCACCCCGGGGCGCCGGGCGCGGTCGCGGCGCACCAGATAGACCAGCAGCGCCACCAGAGGCAGCGAGGCGACCAGCCACGGCAGCACCGCTCCCAGCACCGTGAGCAGCACCTTCACGGTCGAGACCAGCGCGTTCCACCCACTCTTGAGCCCGCCGAGGAACCCGGCGGGCTCCTCGTCCGGCTCCTCCTCGACGGCGACGGGTCCGAGCAGCCGGAGCGTCAGCGTCGCCATGGAGACCTGGGTGGCCAGCTCCTTCTGCTGCGCCTGCAGCGACTCCAGGTCCGCCTCGCGGGCGGAGATCTCCCGCTCCACCTGCAGCACCTGCCCGATCGTGTCGGCTCGCTTCAGCAGCGAGCGCAGCGACTCGAGCGACTGCTCCGCCGACTTCAGCCGGCTGTTGACGTCGGCCACCTGCAGCGTGACGTCCTGGGTGGCCTGGTTCATGGAGATCTTCATGCCGAGCTCCTTGCCGAGCCGGCCCAGCGTCCCGCCGTACGCGTTCGGCGGGATCTTGAACTCCAGCGTGGCCGTGTCCCGGGATTCGCTGGCCGAGCTGCTCTCCTCCTTGGACAGGTAGCCGCCCGCCGCGGTCACGATCTGCTTGGCCTGGTCGACGGCGGTGGCGACCTGCTTGACCCGCACGCTCATGCTGCCGGTGTAGATGACCTGCCGGTTCTGCTGGGTCACCTTGACGTCCGAGACGAGGCCGTCCCGGCCGGCCTGCTGCGATGTGGACCGCTTCTGGGCGTCCTGCTCCGGAGCGGCGGCGGCGGACGGGGCCATCGCGGGCGCGCCGCCGGCCGATTCGTCCAAGGACTCGAGACTGTTGCCGCCACCGCCGCAGCCGCTCAGGAGCAGGGCCGCGCACGCGGCGGAGAGTGCGATGCCGTACCGGAATCTCCTCATGCCCCTATGACGGGTTGCGGACAACTGTGGTTTGACGGCACGAATCACGTTACGGTCACTGTGTTCATGGCCTCCAGGCGACGGCACTCCCTCGCGGCCGTCACGGCCCCGCGCGGCTGGCCGAGCCGATGAGGCGGTAGCGTCTGGAGGCGTGGAAGGGAACAGGGCGCACGTCGTCGTGGTCGGCGGAGGGATCTCCGGTCTCGCCGCCGCTTGGTACCTCCGCCAGGGCGCGGACGAGCGGGTCAAGGTCACGGTGCTGGAGGCGAGCCCGCGCATCGGCGGCAAGCTGCACGCCTCGGAGGTCGCCGGGGTGACCGTCGACGCCGGTGCGGAGGCCATGCTGGCCAGGCGGCCCGAGGGCACGGAACTGGCCAGGGCGGTCGGGCTCGGCGACGACCTGGTGTTCCCCGGCACCACGCAGTCGGCCATCTACACCAGGGGCGCGCTGCGCCCGATGCCCAAGGGCCAGGTCATGGGGGTGCCCGCCGACCTGGTGGAGCTGGCCAGGTCCGGCCTCATCTCGCCGGGCGGCCTGCTGCGCGTGCCGCTCGACCAGATCCTGCCCCCCACGCTCGTGCGCACCGACGTGTCCGTGGCCGCCTACATCCGCGCCAGGATGGGCGGCGAGGTCGTGGAGCGCCTCGTCGAGCCGCTGCTCGGCGGCGTGTACGCGGGCCGTTCCGACATGCTGTCGCTGGAGGCCACGATGCCCCGCGTGGCGGCCGTGGCCCGCTCAGAGCGCTCGCTGCTGGCCGGGGTCAGGCACCTCGTCGAGGAGACGCCCAAGGACGCCGGGCCGGTCTTCACCTCGCTGCGAGGCGGCGTCGGCGCCCTCCCCGACGCGGTCGCCAAGGCGTCGGGCGCCGACATCAGGACCGGCGTCACCGTACGCGAGCTGCTGCGGACCGAGCGGGGCTGGCGGCTGGTGACCGGTCCGGTGCCGAGGCCCGAGACCGTCGAGGCCGACGCGGTGATCGTGGCCGTCCCTGGCCCCGCCGCCGCCCGGCTGCTCAAGGCCGAGGCGCCCAAGGCGGCGGGCGAACTGGCCAGGATCGAGTACGCCAGCATGGCCATCGTCACGCTCGCGTACCCGCTGGACGCCTTCCCCGAGCCGCCCGGGCGCAGCGGCTACCTGGTGCCGCCCGTCGAGGGGCGGCCGGTCAAGGCGGTCACGTTCAGCTCGGTGAAGTGGCCCCACCTGGCCAAGGACCTGCTGATCCTGCGCTGCTCGATCGGCAGGATCGGCGAGGAGCACCTGCTCCAGCGCGACGACCCCGAGCTCGTGTCGCTGGCCATGGCCGAGATGAGTGACGTGATGGGCGTGCGCGGGCTGCCGGTCGACACCAGGGTCAGCCGCTGGGGAGGCGGGCTGCCGCAGTACAACGTGGGCCACCTGGACCGGGTGGCGCGGGTGCGCGCGGCCGTGGCCGTGCAGCCGGGGCTGGCGGTCTGCGGCGCCGCCTACGACGGCCTCGGCATCCCGGCCTGCGTCGGCACCGCCCGTACGGCGGCCGCCCGGATTCTGGACCACCTGTCCCAGCGAGGAGAATAGGCACCATGACAGAGGGAGCCCCGCGGCCCAAGGCCCGCGATCTCAACCAGGTGATCCGTTACACGATGTGGTCGGTCTTCCAGGCCACCGAGCCGTGTCCCGTCGACCGCGACGGCCTGACGGGCGAGGTCGAGGAGCTGCTGGAGCAGGCCGCCGGGAAGGACGTCGTGACCAGGGGGGTCTACGACGTGTCCGGGCTGCGGGCCGACGCCGACTTCATGTTCTGGTGGCACGCGCCCACGCCGGAGGACCTGCAGGACGTCTATGCCAGGTTCCGCCGCACCGCGCTGGGCCGGCACAGCAGGCCCGTCTGGTCGGCGATGGCGCTGCACCGGCCGGCCGAGTTCAACAAGTCGCACATCCCGGCCTTCCTCGCCGAGGAGGAGGCGCGGGCCTATGTGAGCGTCTACCCGTTCGTCCGCTCCTATGAGTGGTATCTGCTGGAGGACTCCGAGCGGCGGGCGATGCTGGCCGAGCACGGCAGGATGGCGCGCGACTATCCCGACGTGCGGGCCAACACCGTGTCCTGCTTCTCGCTCAATGACTACGAGTGGATGCTCGCGTTCGAGGCCGACGAGCTGCACCGGATCGTGGACCTGATGCGTACGCTGCGGGGCGCGCAGGCCCGCCGGCACACCCGCGTCGAGATCCCGTTCTACACCGGCGCCCGCAAGCCCGTGCGCGAGATCGTCGCCGCCCTGCCGTAGCGGGTCCTCAGCCGTAGAAGCCGGGCGCGCGGCGTCGCACGCCCGGGATCGGCTCGTAGCCGCCCCATGCCGGGCCGAGCCGCCACCAGACGCCTCCTCCGTGACCGGATCCGGGTGCTCGCCCTTGAGCCCGCCTGCCGTGGTGGCGGTGGGTGCGGCGCGAATCCGGCCCAAGTTGGCCATCCAACTGAAGTGATCTATCCCCTTTGTCACAATCAGGGAAATCCCTTGTTCGTTGGGCGCGACATGCGGTGGCACGTTCCAAGACGGCAAGGAGGGCGGGGTGGATACATCCGGTGGCAGTCCGGGGCGCAGGCGGCGCCCGGCCGGCCGGCACGCGGCGGGGCGTTCGCGGCGCGCCCGGCGTCGTCGTGCCGGGAGACGGGGTCTGGCGCTGGGAGCGCTGGCGCTGGCCGGCGGGGTGGCCGGGTTGCTGGGCGTGAACGGCGCCTTCGGCGGGGAGCCTACGGCCTCCCGGCCGGCGGCGCAGCCGGGCGCGTCGGGGCAGCAGATCCGCCCCGAGCCGGAGCAGCACGCCTCGGCGCTGCCCGGCCGGGCGGGGGCGGCCGCCCCGAAGGCGAGCGCTGAGGCCGAGGCGCGCGAGGTCCAGCAGGCCGTGCCCAAGGAGACCGAGGAGACGGCGAAGCCTGTGCCCGAGGAGACCGCCGACCCCAACGTGGTCGAGGGGGCCGCGCCGCCGGAGGAGGCGGAGCTGATGGTGCCCGGCATGGACGACACCGACGGCTACCGCGCCGACGGGCCCTCGGCGCACACGGACCGGCGGGCGGCGGAGTATTTCCGTACACGCTGGGGCCCGGACGACAAGGCGATGAAACGCCTCAAGGACATCCGCACCATCGGCGGATATTTGCGGATCTATACGGATTTGTCGGAGACGGCGCACAACTCCCGCGAGGCCATAACGCTGTGCAAGCGCGGCCTCGAATACCTGAAAGCCGCCGGCGTGGCCAGGCCCGTGGTGTTCGTGCAGGCCAGGTTCGGCGAGAACGGCAACCCGGTGCTCGCCAACATCCTCGGTCCCTCGGACCGGAGTTGCAGCGTCACCCACCCGGCGCCGGACTGAGCGGTTCATCGCACCCGTACGCGCGTCCTGGCGCACACCTCGCACCGCTGGGTCACGACGCGACCAATGGTCTCGATCGTCACCCACCGGTGGCGGAGATGGATGAACCGCACGCCCGGGTTTTACCCGTGGACAGTGACTGGTACGCGCTGTCGCCGGCCGATCACGCCTTGGGTTCGAGTCGCAGCGAGACCGAGTTGATGCAATAACGATCGTCGGTCGGAGTCGGGTAACCCTCACCGTGGAACACGTGCCCCAGATGCGACTCGCACCGCGCGCACCGCACCTCGGTCCGGGTCATCCCGTGACTGCGATCCTCGATCAGCGTCACCGCGTCGGAGTCGGACGGGGCGAAGAAGCTCGGCCACCCGCAGTGCGACTCGAACTTCGTGTCGGACCGGAACAACTCGGCCCCGCAGGCGCGGCACGAGTAGACGCCCTCGGTCTTGGTGTCGACGTACTCGCCCGTGAACGGGCGCTCGGTTCCGGCCTCCCTGAGGACGTGGAACTCCTCCGGGGAAAGCCGGGTCCGCCACTCGGCCTCGCTCTTGACGACCTTTTCCATGAGTCCAGCGTACGAGATCCGGCAAAAAGAGATCTCCACAGGGTGAAGCATCCATTCTGGGGAGAATTTGCGTCTTTGTAGGCAAGGGGGTGTCATCGCCTCCTGCCAAGGGGTGAGATCGTCCGCGGATCCCACGGAAGCGGCACAGCCCACGCCCGTGCTGGCGCCGCTGGGGATCAGCACGGCCGGCCGGGTGGCGCGCCAGCGCCCGGAACGGCGCCGGACGATCTTCAGGCCCGCCCCGTCGAGCCCTCGGTCCCGCCACCGAGGCGGCTCCGGGGCGGGCCCACCCTGTCCATGGCCTCACTGTCCATGGCCTCACTGTCCATGGCCTCACTGTCATGGCCTCACTGCGTGAGGCGGGCTCGGACGACGGCGCTCCCTCGCCTGGCGACGGCGCTCCCTCGCGTGGGAAGGAGTAGGTTCGGGGGCATGGCATCGCCGTTCATAGAGCTCGAGGTGGGGGAGCGGACCGTCAAGGTCACCAACCCCGACAAGGTGTATTTTCCGGAGATCGGCGCAACCAAGCGTGAACTGGTCGAATACTACGTGAGCGTCGGCGAGGGCGCCTTGCGGGCGCTCAGGGACCGGCCGACCAACATCAAGCGCCACCCCGACGGCGTGCAGACCGAGGCGATCTACCAGAAGCGGATGCCGCCGAAGCACCCCGAGTGGCTCCAGTCCGTCACTGTCACCTTCCCCAGCGGCCGGACGGCGCAGTCCCTCCGGGTCACCGAGGTGGCCGCGCTCGCCTACTGCGCCAACCTGGGCACCATCGACTTCCACCCCTGGCAGGTGCGGGCCGCCGACGTCGAGCATCCCGACGAGTTGCGCGTCGACCTGGACCCGCAGCCCGGCCTGGAGTTCGACGCGGCGCGCAAGGCCGCCTTCCTCACCAGGGAGGTGCTGGGCGAGCTGGGGATGGACGGGTTCGTGAAGACCTCGGGCAACCGCGGCGTGCACATCGCCGTGCGCATCGAGCCGCGCTGGGACTTCATCGAGGTCCGCCACGCCGGCATCGCCCTGGCCAGGGCGGTCGAGGAGCGTGACCCGAGCCTGGTGACGACGGCGTGGTGGAAGGAGGAGCGGGGGGAGCGGGTCTTCATCGACTTCAACCAGAACGCCCGCGACCGCACGGTGGCCAGCGCCTACTCCATCAGGGCCAAGCCGCACGCGCCCGTCTCGACGCCGCTGACCTGGGACGAGCTGGCGGACGCCGATCCGCGCGACTTCGACATCCGCACGGTGCCCGCCCGCTTCGCCGAGGTGGGCGACGTGCACGCGGCCATCGACGACCGGCCGTACTCGATCGAGCCCCTTCTGGAGCTCTACGCCAAGGACGAGCGCGGGGACATGCCCTATCCGCCCAACTACCCGAAGATGCCTGGGGAGCCGATGCGCGTCCAGCCGAGCCGCGCCAGGAACGTGCCGCCCGGCCAGTAGCGGCGCGTCCCGGAGTGCCGCCTCGGCGGATCAGTGGCGGACGAGGCGGTGCGGTGCCAGTTCCCGGGTCTCGCCCCTGTCCAGGTAAACCACCCGGTCGGCCAGGCCGGCCCGCTCGACGTGGTTCCGGAAGTCATCGAGCGGAGAGCTGAAGACGGCGTAGTCGTCGTAGTGCACCGGCACGACGGTACGCGGGTTGATCAGATCCACCCAGGAGGCTCCCTGCTCGCCGTCCATCGTGACGAGCAGGAAGCCGAACAACCTGGTGCCGCCCAGGTGGACGATGGCCAGGTCGATCTCGGGGAAGCGGATCGGGATGGCGTCCAGCCGGCGGTCGAGCAGGGTGTCGCCGCTGATGTGCAGGCGCAGCTCCACGCGCTCGTCCCGGTTGCAGAACTCCACCATCGTGCCGATCACGGGCGGCAGCAGCGCCTCCGCCGGGCCCGGCGCGTGCCTGGCGGGCAGCGCGGTGATGATCACACTGCCCTGAGGGCCGTGCAGCTCGTGCTGCTCGAACTTCTCCAGCCCCACGCTCCGGCGGAACCCCCAGCGGCGCAGGCTGCGGGCCGCCGCGGTGGTGGTGACGATCGGCGTCTCCCTGTCCAGGCCGCGGCGGGCGACCCGGTCCCAGTGGTCGCCGTGCATATGGGACAGCACCACCGCGTCCAGCGCCGGCAACTCCTCGATCTCGACGGCGGGGTCGCGCAGGCGGCGCGAGCTCATGCCGTAGCCCAGGTACGCCCGCTGGCCCCGGTGCAGGAAGTTGGGATCCGTCAGCAGCGTGAAGCCGTTGTAGCGGATCAGTGTGGTGGCGTTCCCGATGTACTGCAGGCTTCCCCTCACGTCGCGCTCACCCGGGGTGCTTCGGCTGCTGTTCGGGTGGCACTCCGCCGCCCTTGCCGCCGCCTTTGCGGCCCTTGTCGGTTCCGTGCGGGCGGGCGGCGCGCTTGGCCGCCTTCTTGGTCTCGCGTACGGCGTCCGCGGACTTGGAATCGGTCACCGCCTTGCCTGATCTCCGCAGTTCAGGCTGTTGTGGATTGCTCATTTGGATTTTCCCCCCTCTGGGGGTAACCCCTGCCACGACGGCCCGAACCCAAACCCTCCGTATCCGTCTGTTTCACTTCGGTCACTTTACTTGACTCTCGGTCCAATAGTTCGCAAGGCTCTCTGGAACATCGGGGGCGACAACCGACGGATTCGGGAGCCTCAATGGCAAGAGTGCGACGTCTCGCGGCCGCGGGAGCGGTGACGGCCTTCATGGTCGGCGGAGTCAGCCTGGCGACGGGCATCGGCACCGCCTCCGCCCAATCGGGCCCTCAAGTGCCGGGTGCTTTACCCACATGCCTTCTTCCCCTGCCGATCCTCTGCGACGACAGCCCCTTGCCAGGCCTCCCCACGCCCGGCGACGGCGAGTCGAGCGAGCCCCATGAGTCCCGGCCGGGCGAAGCCGAGCCGGAGGAGCCCTGGCCCTCCGCACCTGGCCCCGAGGAGTCCCAGGATCCGTGGCGGCCGGCGGGCGAGCACGAGCACAGGGTGCCGAAGGGCCATCCGGAGACCGGCGGGGGCGGGCTCGCGCCGGACGGCGCGGTGTGGCCGTTCGCGCTGGGCGGGGTCGCGCTGCTGACCGGGGCCGGCCTGACCGGGTTCGCGGTACGGCGCCGCGAGCGTGCCGTCTAGGGTGGCGCGGGTCCCAGGGAACCGGCTGGTCCTGGCCCTGGCGGGCGTGGTCACCTTGGGCGGGGTGAGCTTGATCGGGCTCGGGCTGAGCGGCATCGTGGGCGGCGAGCCCGAGGCGGCGCCGGTCGCGACCGTACGCCGGGAGCCGGCACCGGTCACCGGCCTGCCGCTCACCAAGGTCGCCAAGCCCATGCGGGCGGCCCGGCCCACGGCCGTCTACATCCCGTCCATCGGCGTGTCCGCCCCGCTCATGGAGCTGGGTCTGGACGCGGGCGGCGGCATCCAGAACCCGCCGCTCGACTCCCCGAACCTGGCCGGCTGGTACCGCTACGGCCCCGTCCCCGGCCAGCGCGGCGCCGCCGTGATCACCGGGCATCTCGACACCAGGAGCGGACCGGCCGTCTTCGCCCGCCTCAAGGACGTCAAGCGCGGCGACCAGGTGCAGGTGCTGCGTGCCGACCGCTCCGTGGCCGTCTTCGTGGTCGACAAGGTCGAGCACACGCCGAAGGCGCGCTTCCCCGCCAAGAAGGTGTACGGCAAGCTCGCCTACCCGGGTCTGCGGCTGGTGACCTGCGGCGGGGCGTTCGACCGGCAGGCGCACAGCTACCGCGAGAACACGATCGTGTACGCGCACCTGGCGGCCCCGTACTATCCCAAGAGCTGATCACGGATCCCGCGGCAGCCCCAGCGCCCGCTCGGCGATGACGTTGAGCTGCACCTCCGTGGTGCCGCCACCGATCGTGAACGCGCGAGTGGTGAGAATCATGCGGTTCCAGTACGAGTCCGCCGGGGCCAGGGACCAGCAGAACTCCGAGATCGCCTGCGCGTGCCGCATGCCGAGCAGCTTGCGGACGCTGGAGGCGGCGCCAGGGTCGGCGCCGGACAACTGGGAGAGCGTCACGCGCAGGCCGAGCGCCGAGATCGCCTGGCCCTCCGCCCACAGGCGTCCCGCCTGCTCGCGCTGCGCCTGCCGGAGCGGGGGCAGGCGGGCGACGAGCGCGACCATGTCGGTGTGCCGCGAGCCGGGTCCCCAGGAGTCGCCGAGCGCGACGCGTTCGTGGGACAGCGTGTCGCGGGCCACCCGCCAGCCCTGATCGACCTCGCCGACGACCAGGTTGTCCGGTACGAAGACGTCGTCCAGGAACACCTCGTTGAAGATCTCGTCCCCGTTGATCTCCTTGAGCGGCCTGATCGTGATGCCGGGGGATGACATGTCCACCAGGAAGTACGAGATGCCGTGGTGCTTCGGCTTTCCAGGAGAGGTGCGGGCGAGGCAGATGCCCCAATGGGCGTACTGCGCCAGAGACGTCCACACTTTCTGGCCGCTCAGCGACCAGCCGCCCTCCACCTTCACGGCCTTCGTCGCCAGCCCGGCCAGGTCGGAGCCCGCGCCGGGCTCGCTGAACAGCTGGCACCACACGATCTCGCCGGCGAACGTTCCCGGCAGGAAACGTTCCTGCTGCTCGCGGGTGCCGTACGTGACGATGGAGGGGACCGCCCAGGCCGCGATGCCGAGGTTCGGGCGTTCGAGGTCGCGGAACTCCTGGTGGATGATCACCTGTTCGAGCGGAGAGGCGTCCCTGCCCCAGGGCCTGGGCAGGTACGGCATGATCCAGCCCTCTCTGGCGAACCGGGCCCGCCTGGCCGCGGGCTCCCCGGCCCGCAGCGACTCCGCCTCCGCCTTGATCGCGTCCCTGAGCGGTGCGGCCTCCTCCGGGAGATCCGGCTCCATCGCCCGCCGCGTGCCGGCCACCGCCAGCCCGGCCACCTCCTCGGCCCAGGGGCCCGGGTCGCCGGCCAGCATGCGGTCGGACAGGGCGCGGCGGTAGTAGCGGTGGGCGTCGTGCTCGAAGGTGTAGCCGATGCCGCCCAGCACCTGGATCGTGTCCGCCGCACACCGCACCGCCGCATCGGGCCCCAGCACCGCCGCCACGGCCACGGCCAGCCGCGTCTCGTCAGGCAGCGACCCGTCACCGGCGACGGGCGCGCTCGCGCCGAGGGCTCTGGCGGCGTCCCAGACGGCGGCGCGGGCCTGCTCCAACGCCACCAAGGCGGCGGCCACCCGGTGCTTGACGCCCTGGAACTGCCCGATCGGGCGGCCGAACTGCTCGCGTACCTTCGCGTAGCGGGCCGCCGTCGCGACCGCCCACGCCGCGACCCCGCACGCGTCCGCGCCGAGCAGCACCGCGGCGATCTCCCGTACCGGCGCGCCGACGAACATCCGGCCGGCGGGGAGGGGACGGCACGGTGTCACGGAGCAGAGCGCCCGGTCGGGATCGACACCCTCGACGGGCTCGGCGGTGACGTCGTCCCGGTCGAGCACCGCCCACGCGCCGCCGCCCACCGGCAGGAGGAAGAGACCGGCGCCGGCCGAGCCCAGGGCGAGAGCCGCGGCACTGATCGGCGGCCCATCGCCCCCGGCCGGCGCGCCGGCGGAGGCCGGATCGGCGGCGAGCGGAAGGGCGGTGGGGAGGGCCACGGTCGCGGTCATGGAGCCGTCGGCGAGGGCGGCGATCAGGTGCCCCCAAGGGCCGCCGGAGCGGGCGAGGGCGGCCGACGCCAGCACGGTCGGCAGGTAGGGGCCCGGCACGCGCCGCTCGGCCAGGGCCTCCAGTGCGACGCACAACTCCAGCAGCCCGTACCCCTGCCCGCCCCGCTCCTCGCCCAGATGCAGCCCCAGCAGGCCCTGCCCTGCCAGGGCCGCGTGGTCCGCACTCCGCTCCGCCTGCCCGCGTACGGAGACGGCCAGTGCCTGGTGTTCCTCGGTCAGCCCGATGCCCATGAATCCGAATCTAGAAGCTCATTCGGTCGATCTCCAGTGCGTCCTCCACGACAAGCCCCAGGTCCTCCGGAATGGACGCCAAGGCAGGAAGCTGGTCGAGGTGGTGCACCCCCGGCGGAAGGCCGCCACCGAGCAGGGCGCGGGTCACGTGGGCGGCCACGAGAGCGGTGTAGCGGCTCTGCGCGCGCCCCGCCAGCGCGTAGGCCACGTGCTTGCCGCCCAGGTAGGCGTCCGCGCGTACGGCGAACCGGTCGTCGCCCAGGTGGACCCGGGAGAGCACGCCCGTAAGCGCCCGCCGCACCCCCGCGTGGCGTGCGGCCCTCCGCATCGCGAACAAGGCGCCGGTGAGCGGCGCCGAGTCCAGGCACAGCCGGGTCGTCACCAGCGGCACGCCCAGCGTACGGCGCAGGCTGTGCTGGTCGGAGAAGGGAAACGGGTGGGCGGTCCGCGCCCCGAAACCCGGCAGGGCCACCCGCAGCGGCGAGCCCTCCGCGTGGGCGGCCAGCTGGGCGACCGTCCACCGCACGGCGTCGGCGCCGTGACGCTCGCCCGCCCCGAGCAGCACGGTCAGATCGATCCGCTCCGCGCCGCCGAGCACGTCGCAGGCGCGGCGGGCCAGCAGGTTCGTCAGGCCGGGGGCCACGCCGACGCTGAGCACCGCGGTCGCGTTCGCCGGCTCCAGCTCCTCCACCTGGGCGAGCAGGGCGTCGGACGCGCCCACGTCGACCAGGTGCACGCCCCGGCTCAGGCAGAGCCGCGCGATCGTCGCGTCGGGCGGCTCCACGCACAACACGACCACGCCGATGGCGTGCTCCTCCAGCACGCGCGCGAACCCGGCGGCGTCGGCGACGTCCACCCGGGCGGCCCCGCCTCCCGCCGCCCCGAGCGTGCCGGCCAGCCGCGCGGCCCTGGCCAGGTCGCGGCCCGCGGGAACGACCCGCCCGGGAAACCACCCCGCCACGGTCTCGACGACGTGGACCCCGACGGCGCCGTACCCGCCTGCCACCAGAACCTTCGCCGGACCCGCGGCGCTGAACCGATCAGGCGTGGAAGAGGCTGAAGTCACGCTCCACAAAACCACTAGAGCGTCACTTCAGTCAACAAGAAGTTGCCGTACGAGCGAGTCGGCGGCCCACCGCTCCCAGTCGTCCCGGCTCCAGCCGCGCTCGTGGACGAGCAGGTGGTAGCACTCCGGGGCGAGGGTGGCCAGCATGGTCTCGGCGGCCCTGGCGGGGTTGGCGCGCAGGGCGGCCTTGGCGGCCAGCGCCCCCGCGAAGACCGTCAGCACCGTGTGCCGTTGCGCGATGTTGGTCCGCCACAGCCCGGCGATGTCCGGGTCCACGGCCGCCGCTGAGCGGACCACCTCCAGGACCGGCACCACCCGCGCGTGAATCCGCGCCGTGCCCGTGACCAGCAGCTCGATCAGCTCCGTCGGCGGCGCCGCGAGGGCCTCGGCCACCCAGGGGCGCTCCAGGGTGGCGACCGGCGCGGTGTCGCCCGCCACCTCCGCGTCCAGCAGCTCCGACAGGACGGCCCGTTTGGTGGCGAACGTGAAGTACATCGTCTGCACGGCCACGCCGGCCTCGTCCGCGATGGACCGCATGGTCGTGGCGGTGTAGCCGCGCGCCACGAACAACGACCTGGCCGCCGCCAGCATCCGCGCCCGCGTGGCCGCCGCCTTCGCCGCCCGCACCCCGTTCTTCGCCATCGCCACCCTTTCTTTTGACTAAAGCGACACTTTAGTCAAGAAAACCATTGGTGGCACGCCGGTCCGTGCCGTTACCCTCGCACGTGACCGGATCGAACGAGGGGACCATGCGCTCCCCTGAAGGAGTGGATTTATGTCTGGCACCGAGCCCCGTGCGCCTCGAGGTTCCGCCGGCGATCCCCGCTTCCGATAGCGTCACATCGACCATCGTGAAGCATCACCCCTGACAGGCCGGACCGCCTGCGGCACCAGCGTGCCCGCGTCCCATCACGTGGCCCGCTCGGCGCACTCTCCCTTGCTGTGTTCATCACATTCGTTTTCGGCAAGGAGTTCCCAGGTTGTCCACCAACGGCAAACCTCGTTCCATCGTCAACACCGAGACCTTCCCGTGCGTACGCTGCGGCCTGACCGTGACGGCGACCGCACCGGACGGCACGCGCCGCAACCACTGCCCGAGCTGCCTGCACTCGCAGCACGTGCTCGACCGGGTGGAGGGCGGCCCGTCGGAGTGCCGGTCGCGGATGATCCCGATCTCGATCGCGGTCCTCCGCACCGGCGACTGGATGATCATCCATCGCTGCACCCGGTGCGGTGAGCTGACGTCCAACCCCATCAGCGGGGACGACAACCAGCTCATCCTCATGCGCATGGCGGTACGCCCGCTCGCGCAGCCGCCGTTCCCGCTCGAGGCGTTCGGCGATCTGTGACATGCCCAGGAGGAAACCAGGCCAGGACAGGCCGCAACGGCGCAAGAACGCCCATCACCGGGAACCCGTGGACGCGTTCCGCTGCGTCGGGTGCCGGCTGGACGTGCCGATGGCCGCGCCCGGCACCGCGCATCGCAACCACTGCCCGCACTGCCTGACCAGCATGCACGTCGACCACCGCGTTCCGGGGGATCGGCGGGCGGGCTGCCGGGGCCGGATGGCGGCGTTCAGCGTCACCGTCCGGCCGGACGGGGAGTGGCTGATCATCCACCACTGCCAGTCCTGCGGCGGGCTCAGCGCCAACCGCATCGCGGGCGACGACAACGCGCTGGCGCTGCTCCGCATCGCCATCCGCCCGCTGTCCGACAGCCGCCTGCCGGTCAGCGCCCTGCTCGCCCTCTGACACCAGGGTCCGGCCGGTCCCGGCCGGACCCTGGTATGTCCGGTTCACGGTCATTAGGCTCGCCGCGTGATGAAGGAGCATGATCTAAGGCTCGGCGACGGCCGGACGCTGCACGTCTACGACAAGGGGCCGGACGGCGCCGACGAGCGGCTGGTCGTCTTCTGGCACCACGGCACGCCCAACATCGGCACGCCCCCGGAGCCCCTGTTCCCGGTCTCCGGCCGCCTGGGCATCCGCTGGGTGTCGTACGACCGCCCCGGCTACGGCGCTTCCACCCCGGTCCCCGGCCGCGACCTGGCCGCGACCGCCGCCGACGTCCCGCGGGTCGCCGACGCGCTGGGCATCGCCAGGTTCGCCGTCATGGGGCATTCCGGCGGCGGCTCGTACGCGCTGGCCTGCGCCGCCCTGTTCCCGGACCGGGTGCGGGCCGCGGTGAGCGTGGCGGGCATCGCCCCGTACGGCGCGGAGGGGCTCGACTGGTTCGCGGGCATGTCGCGTTCCGGTGAGGCGTCGCTGCGGGCCGCCGTGGCGGGCCGCGCGGCGAAGGAGCGGCACGAGGCGACGGCCGAGTACGACCCGGAGATGTTCGCCCCGGAGGATCATGCGGCGTTCGAGGGCGGGTGGTCCTGGTTCGGCGGCGTCGTCGGCCCCGCCCTCGCGGACGGCCCCGGCGGGCTGATCGGCGACGACCTCGCCTACGTCGTCCCCTGGGGCTGCGACCCCGCCGACGTGACCGCGCCGGTGCTGCTCCTGCACGGCGAGCGGGACCGCGTCGTGCCCAGCTCGCACGGCGAGTGGCTGGCCCGCCGCTGCCCTCGGGCCGAGCTCCGGCTTTATCCGGACGACGGGCACATCTCGGTCCTCCACGCGGCCGCGGACGCCCTGGACTGGCTCCACGCGAACGCCGGGGCCGCGTAGGAAGGTTGTTCACACCCTGGTGCCTCAGTCGCCGAACTCCAGGTGGAGGGCCTGGGTGAAGTCGGCCACCGCCTCCTCGTGGCGCTCCATCTCCTGGTAGATCTCGCCCCGCACCCGGTACGCCCAGATGTATTCGGGGTCGAGCTCGATCGCCCCGTCCAGGTCACGCAGCGCCGCCTCGTTGTCGCCCAGCTCGCTCAGCACCGCGCCCCGGCTCCCCAGCGCCCGGTCGTTGCCCGGGTCGAGGTCCAGGGCGCGGTTCAGGTCGGCCAGCGCGTCCTCGTAGCGGTCCATCATGCGCAGGGCCTCGCCTCGCCTGCTGAGGGCCCGCACGTGCTCGGGGTCGAGCTCCAGGGCCTTCGTGTAGTCGTCGATCGCCTCGGCGTACAGGTGCAGGCGCTGGTACAGGTCGCCCCGGGCCACCCAGGAGTACGCCAGCTCGCCGTTCAAGGCGATGATCTTGGCGTGCTCGTCCAGGGCCTCGTCCAGCCGGTCCAGGTCCACCAGGGCGTCCGCCTTGGCCTCCAGGATCCACAAGGAGTCGGGGGAGAGGGTGAGGGCGTGGTCGAAGTCGGCCATGGCGTCCTCCAGGCGCCCCATCGCGGCATAGGTCTGGCCGCGTGAGCCCAGGGCGTACGCGCTGTCCGGCTCCAGTTTCAGCGCCTCGTCGAAGTCCTCCAGTGCGGCGTCGTACCGCTCGATCACGCGGTGGCTCTCCCCGCGCAGCCGCCAGGCGCGGGCGTTGTCCGGCACCAGGGCGATCGACTCCGTCAGGTCCGCGATCGCGGCCTCGTGCCGCGACAGGGCGATGTACGATTCGGCGCGGCTGCGCAGCACCGACGCCCTCGACTGGGCGGCCGCCTCGGACAGCCCTGCGCGGTCCTTGATCCCCTCGCTCATGAGGCGTAAATCTATCCGACTAGATCTGGATAATGGCCGCCTTTTCGCGGGTGAACTCGAGCACCGAGTCGTGGCCGTACCCGCTGTCCTTGACGCCGCCGAACGGCAGCCCCGGCGGCATCTGGCGGAAGGTGTTCACCCACACGGTGCCGCTCTGGAGGTCCCGGACGAAACGGTGCGCGCGGCCCAGGTCGCGGGTCCAGACACCGGCCGCCAGCCCGTACGGGGAGTCGTTGGCGATCTCCAGGGCCTCCTCGTCCGTCTCGAACGGCAGCGCCACCGCCACCGGCCCGAAGATCTCCTCCTGGCACACGCGCAGCGAGTTGTCCTCCGTCGTGTAGAGGGTCGGCTCGACCCAGTAGCCGCCCGGCAGGTGGGGCACCACGTCGGCGCCGGTGCGGCCGCCGAAGACCGGCCTGGCGCCCTCCTTCTCGGCCAGCTCCAGGTACGAGGTCACGCGCTCGAACTGCCCGGCCGACACGATCGGCCCCATCGTGGTACGCAGGTCCTGCGGGTCGTCCAGCACCAGGCCCGCGCAGACGTCCTTGATCCGGCCGAGCATGCCGGCCCAGATCGAGCGGTGGATGAGGATGCGGGAGCCGGCCACGCACACCTGCCCGGCGTTGCCGGTGTAGATGGAGTTCACGGTGACGCCCTGCGCGGCCGCGTCCAGGTCGGCGTCAGGGAAGACGATGTTGGGCGACTTGCCGCCCAGCTCGAAGATCATGGGCTTGAGCGCGTCCGCGGACGCCCGGGTGATCGCCTGGCCGGTGACGGTCGAGCCGGTGAGGGTGATCTTGCCGACGTCGCGGTGCCGTACGAGCGTGTCCCCGACCGCTTCTCCCATGCCGCTGACGATGTTGAGCACCCCGGGCGGGAGCACCCCGGCCAGCAGCTCGCCCAGCCGCAGCACCGACGCGCTCGCCTGCTCGGCCGGCTTGACGATCACCGTGTTGCCGGCCGCCAGCGCGTATGCGGCCTTCGCCGAGAACGTCGAGATCGGGGAGTTCCACGGGATGATGCAGACCACCACGCCGTACGGCTCCCGCCGCGTCAGCCCCAGCGCGTCCGGCCCGAGGATGACGGTGTCACCCTTGACCGCGTCCAGGCACTGCCCGGCGGCCAGCTGCCACAGGAACGCCATTCCCGGCAGGTCCTTCTTCAGCGTGTCCCGCAGGATCCGGCCGTTGTCGCGCGTCTCCAGCTTGGCCAGCTCCTCGGCGTGCCGGCCGAAGACCTCCGACACCTTCCGCAGGTAATGCGCCCTGGCCAGGGCGGGCAGCGCCGACCAGGCGGGGAACGCCGCGCGCGCCGCCGTCACGGCCGCCTCGGCCTCGGCGGGGCCGCTCGCCGGAACCCGTGTCCACACCTCACCGGTGGAAGGGTCGATCGAGTCCATCGTCCGGGCCGCGGCGATCAGCTCGCCGCCGATGAGATTGCGATACTCAGGCACGACACCAAGCATATGCTTGCTTGCTAACATCAGGCCATATTTCCCGACATGTAGGTGACGGCGCTGTCCTCGTCGCCCAAGAGCCTGTAAAGCGCCCGAACGTGGACGCATAGTCATTCGGGTGCGGGGCAAGACGCTTCGCAGGGTGGTGGCTATGGCATATCGACGACTTTTGGGCCGTCTGGCGTACGGCTCCCGTTACGACCGCGTTCCGTGGGGTCAGCGCGTTTACGTACGGCCCGGCGAGCGGCTGATCCGCGAGGCGCAGTGGAAGTGGCTGATCAGGCGTGCGCCGGTCATGTCACAGGAGGAGTACCGGCGGCTGAGACCGCTGGGCGAGATCGAGGAGTTCCTCAGCTGCATGATGTGCGGGGAGCCGCGCCAGCAGCCGCTGTTCGAGCCGACCGGCGGCAACGGATGGCGTTACTTCGTCGTCCGCTGTCCCTCCTGCGGCTTCCTCTACCGCAATCCGAACGTCCGCCCCGAGCGGCTCGGCGACCTGTACGCCACCGGCTACAGCAACTTCCTGACCGGCACGTACGCCGCCAACCGGCAACGCCGCTACGACCTCACCATGAAGGCGTTCTCGCCGGTGTTCGACGAAGGCAAGGAGCGGCGGCTGCTCGACTTCGGCTCCGGCGTCGGGCTGTTCCTGGAACTGGCCGAGCAGCGCGGGTTCGACGCCTGCGGGGTCGACCTGTCGCCGGAGTCCGTGGAGCAGGCCAACGAGCGGCTCAGCCGGGCGCGGACCTACTTCGGCGCGCCCGAGGACGTGCCGGAGATCGCCGAAGGCGGCTTCGACGTGATCACGCTCTGGTCGGTGCTCGCGCACCTGCCCAGGCCGCTGGAGGACTTCGCGAAGTTCCGCCGCCTGCTGGCGCCCGGCGGGGTGCTGCTCATCCTGACGGTCAACGCCAGGTCGCTGCTGCTCAAGGCGTACGGGCCGGGGTGGAGCGGCTTCACCAAGAACCACCTGATGTTCTACTCCTCGGAGACCGTGCGCACACTGCTCGGCCGTACGGGCTTCGCCGGGGTCGCCTTCGCGCCCCACTACGGCGACACCGTCGAAGCCGGCACCACCAAGCTGCCCGCCGACCTGACCGCGCGGCTGCGGCGCAACGTGGAGCTCAGCGACGGCGGCAACATGATGCGGGTCCTGGCCTTCGCCGACGAGGAGGCGATCGGCCGCTGGGGCGGCGGCCCGCTGACGGTCCACCGCCTGCACGCGTAGCGTCTCTGATCGGCTTGGCGATCCTGAGGAATCCCCAGGAGCAGTGCACGGCTATGGGACCGAGGAGCCTAGATCTCGGGGATGCCCAAGTCGGATGGGCTCGCGTGGGCGGGCAGCTTGGCCAGCTCGGGGCCGAGCTGCTCGATCAGCCGCTGCACCAGCGCGGCCCGCCGGACCCGCTCGCGGCCCAGCTCGCGCGGCACCACGCCCAGATGCCCGCCGGACGGGTAGATGTTGGGCGCGTTGCGCAGTCCCATCTTCAGGTAGACGGGCGCGGTGGCCCGGACGATCTCCACCGCCTCGTAGAAGCGTACGAACCCGCCCTGGTCGTCCGGCACCTCCAGGTAGAGGTCGATCGGCAGCCGGGTCGCGGCCCGGATCTCGGCCAGGTGCGGCACGGTCAGATCGGTGCCGACGTTGACCGTGGTGGCGCCCAGCCGCTCCAGGATCGCGGCGGTGGGGCCGTTCGTGAGGGGCAGCAGCACGGAGGTCTTCAGGACCAGGTTCGCCGGCAGCGTGCCGTCCTCCTTCAGCGCCCGCAGCACCTCCAGCGTGCCGAGGTCGCCCACGAGCAGGCTGCGGATGCCCAGCGAGCAGGCCCGCAGGGCGTCCGCCACGCACGCCGCCACCATCGTGTTGCCACGCGCCGCCGCCCCCACGGCCTGCGTGAGCTTGGCCTGGCCGCCGGTGTCCCAGGCGGCCCGTGGCCCCAGGAACAGGTTGACCTCGATGCCGCGTTCGGCCCCGATGCTCGCCATTTCGGAAATTTCGGCGTCTGTCAGCATCATCACGCCGCTGCCCTGCGACGTCCTGGCGATCGGCACATTCATCCGGTCCGCCTCCGCCACCACGGCCTCCAGCACGGCCGGCCCCTCCACACTGGGGATCTCGTACCGGTACGGCGCGCCGTCCGCGAAGGCGTGCCCGGAGGGGGCGGCCGCCTGGACCACCGGGTGTCCGAGGCGGGCCATCAGCGCGTGCAGGTCGGCGAGGCTGGTCATGGCAATCCCTTCCATCGGTGCTTCACCCAGCACTCTAGGATCTACCTATGCAGCTGGCCCCTGGAGTGCACGTCGCCATCACCGACCGGCACGGAGGCGTCAGCGCCCCGCCGTACGGCTCGCGCAACCTCGGAGGCCTGGTCGGCGACGACCCCGCGGCGGTGCGCGCCAACCGCGCGGGCGTGGCGGCCGAGCTGGGAGTGCGGGCCGTCGTCTTCATGCGCCAGATCCACAGCGCGGAGGTCGCGTACGTGAGCGAGCCGTTCGGTGACGACCCGCCGCCGCTCGACGGCGTGTTCACCACCGAGCCGGGGCTGGCGCTGGCCTCGCTCGGGGCCGACTGCCCCGCGGTGCTGGTGGCCGACCCGGAGGCCCGGATGGTCGGCGCCGCGCACTCCGGCCGGCCCGGCACCGAGGCCGGCATCGTCACCGCCCTGGTGGCGGCCATGGCCGCCAAGGGCGCCGCGCCGGGCAGGATGGTCGCGCTGGTGGGGCCCGGCGCCTGCGGCCGCTGCTACGAAGTGCCCGCCGCGCTGCGCGAACAGGTGGCGTCGAAGGTCCCCGGGACGTGGTCCACGACGTCGTGGGGCACGCCCGCGCTCGACCTGCGGGCCGGCATCGAGGCCCAGCTCAAGGCGGCGGGGCTGGCGGACGTACGCCACGACGCCCGCTGCACGATCGAGTCGGAAGAGCTCTACTCCCACCGCCGCGAGCAGCCGGGCGGCCGCTTCGCGGGACTCATCTGGCTGGCCTAGCCCTTTCCCCGGCTGCCGTTGAACACCACGTTCACGACGATGATCGCGATCCAGATCCACACCAGGTAGCCCGCGCGCTCCTCCCCCGAGAAGACGAGGGCCAGGGTGGCCAGAGTGCCGAGGGAGAGCGAGACGATCGCCAGTGCGAGCCGGTGCCCGTCAGGCGGCGGCCCTCCACGGACGGCCGCCTTCGGGGCGGCCTGGGCCAGGCGCTCGTCCACCCGCCGGTCGACCTCCTTGCCCATCTTGTCGAGGAACGACTCCACGATGGCGTCCTCGAACTCCGGCCCCAGATCGCGGCGGGCGGATACCGCTGCCTTTAATTCATCCCCTGTACTCATAGGTCGAGATATAACGGGATATTTCTCTATCGGGCAAGGATATCGTCGAGGTTGTAACTAACCGGACGCTCCAACTGCTCGTACGTGCACGACTCCGGCGTGCGGTCCGGCCGCCACCGCCGGAAGTGCGCGGTGTGCCGGAACCGGTCGCCCTCCATCTGGTCGTAGGCCACTTCCATCACCCGCTCCGGCCGCAACGGGATGAACGACAGGTCCTTCTTGGCGTTCCACCGCGACACCGCGCCCGGCACCCGCTGCCCGCCTGTCGCGGGCCCGGCGGCCGGCTGGCCGATGCCGGCCGCCGCCTGCTCGGCCCAGTGTCCCCAGGGGTGCTCGCTCAGCTCGGCGACGAGTGGCTTGAGCTCCTCCACCAGCTCCGCCCTGCGCGCCATCGGGAACGACGCCGCCACCCCCACATGGTGCAGCCTGCCGTCGTCGCCGTAGAGGCCGAGCAGCAGCGAGCCCACGATCGGGCCCGACTTGTGCTCCCGGTAGCCGCACACCACGACGTCGGCGGTCCGCTCGTGCTTGACCTTGAACATCGTGCGCTTGTCCGGGATGTACGGCTGGTCGCCCGGCTTGACGATGATGCCGTCGAGCCCCGCGCCCTCGAACGTCTCGAACCACTCCTGCGCCTGCTCGTCGCTGGTCGTGACGGGGGTCAGCCGTACGGACCCGGCCTTCTCCGGGAAGATGCCCTCCAGCCGTGCGCGGCGCTCCGAGAACGGCTCCTCCATCAGCGACTCGTCGCCCAGCGCCAGGAGATCGAACGCGATGAACTGGGCCGGCGTCCGCTCCGACAGCATCTGCACCCGCGACTTGGCCGGGTGGATGCGCTGCTGGAGCGCGTCGAAGTCGAGCTGCGACCCCGTGGGCAGCACGATCTCGCCGTCCACCACGCACTTGTCCGGCAGCTCGGCCCGCACCGCCTCGACCAGCTCGGGGAAGTAGCGCGTGAACGGCCGCTCGTTGCGGCTGCCCAGATAGACCTCGTCCCCGTCGCGGAACACGATGCAGCGGAAACCGTCCCACTTCGGCTCGTAGAACAGCGTGCCGTTCTGCTTCGGCATGGCCTTGACCGGCTTGGCCAGCATGGGTGGCACCGGCGGCCGCACCGGCAGATTGGGCACCGGCTCCGGCTCTTCGCCCGTCACGGCCGGCTCGATCACTTCGGTGGGCTCTGTCGGCTCGCTCATCGGCTCTGCTCCCTCGTGTACCTGCAGAAGAGGACCCCCTCCTCTTCCAGCACCTGGCTGAGATCCAGTCTGACCTGGGCGGGCTCGCCGTTCTGGATGCGCGCCGCGCCGCCCCCGACCAGCAGCGGGCTGATCGACAGGCACAGCTCGTCCACCAGTCCGCAGGCCGAGAGCTGGGCGTTGACCCGGGGCCCGCCCTCGCACAGGATCCTGGTCAGGCCGCGCTCGTGCAACTGCGCCACGGCCAGGCACATGTCGACGGTCTCCTCCCCGGCCACGATGACGTCGGCGTGCCTGGCCAGCTCCTTGCGCCGCTCGTGGGGCGCGGACTCGCAGGTGATCACGATCGTCCGGCTGATGGCGTCGGCGCTGAACAGCTCGTTGTCGAGATCGAAGCCGAGGCTGCGCGTGATGACCGCGATCGGCGGCACCTCGGGCCGGCCCGCGCGGATCTCCGTCCACGACTCGCGCGGCTTGACCGGGCCGTAGCCCTCCTTGCGCACGGTCGAGGCGCCCGCCACCACGACGTCGGCCAGCCCGCGCAGGATCTGGAAGATCCGCTTGTCGCCGCTGCTCGACAACCCGCCGGACCGCCCTTTGAGCCAGGCCGCGCCGTCGGCGCTCGCGACCATGTTGAGCCGCAACCACGGCCGCCCATCAGGGTAGGCGTACGCCTGCACGATGTCCGGGTTGTCCTGTATGTCGGGATATATGCGCCGCACCCCTCTACCTTGGCACACCCGACCGACAACCACCCACGCCCGCCCGCCCCGCCCCACCGCCTCCTGCCGCACTCGCCGCGCATGGCCGGCTGCCTCGCCTGCCGCGCCGCGCCGTACGGCCGCCGGCGAGGCGTGCGATCCGCCGGGACCGGGGTGTCGTTCGCCTTCGGCACATCGGGATCCGCGACGGCGACACTCCCCTTGACCTTCCATTTCCTCGGCGCTGGAGGATCAAGTCGCCGAGCCGGTCGAGGGCTCCTTCCAGGGTCCGGCTGGGATGGAGGAGATGACCTCGACGTCGCCGCGTTGAGGGACGGATAGCGCTTTTGTGTATCCCGGGACATACCGGCGACTGTCTGCGTAACGTGACAACAGGGGATGGGGACTGACAGGGAGGGGCCCGTGGGTCTGGTCACCGCCGGGACGTGGACGATCGCCGCACTCGCCGGGGTGTACCTGCTCTACCTCTGGCTCTCCGGAGGCGGCGCGCGCCGGGCCAAGGTCACCCGTTTCCCGATGGCGTTGATCCTCTCCCATCCGACCCTGGCCGTGTCCGCGCTGGTGTGCTGGGTCGCCGGGCTGGTCACGGGGAGCCGGGTGCTGGTGTGGGTGGCGTTCGGGGGGCTGGCGGCGGCCGCGCTGCTGGGGTTCGCGATGTTCACCCGGTGGCTGGGGGCGGGGCGGCACGAGAAGGGCGGGGCGGGGTTCCCGGTCCTGGCCGTGACGCTGCACGGGCTGGCCGGGGTGACGACCTTCGCGCTGGTGTTCCTCAGCGCCAGCGCCGCCCGCGTCTTCTGATCACCTGGACTTGCGGGGCCGGCGGAGGACCTGGAGCGAACGGGCCGTGACGGCCACCAGGTCGCCCGCATGCCACTCCTCCTCCGCGAACGCGTCCTCCACCGTGTCGTGGCTGGTGTCGAGGACGGGCAGCCACCCGTCGCCGCACTCCTCGCCGGGCAGCGTGAACGCCATGTTCTCGTGGTGGGCGTTGATCAGCAGCAGGAACGAGTCGTCCACGATCCGCTCGCCCCGCGGCCCCGGCTCGGTGATCGCCTCGCCGTTCAGGTAGACCATGAGCGACTTGGCGTACCCGATGTGCCAGTCGCCCGCCGTCATCTCCGTCCCGTCCGGCGTGAGCCAGACCAGGTCGCGAGCGCCGTTGTCGGGGTGGCGGCCGTGGAAGAAGCGGCGGCGCTGGAAGACCGGGTGCTCGCGGCGCAGCTTCGACAGCACGCGGACGAACTCCAGCAGGTCGGACTCGGTGTGCAGCATGGACCAGTCCACCCAGGCCAGCTCGTTGTCCTGGCAGTAGGCGTTGTTGTTGCCGCGCTGCGTGCGGCCGAGCTCGTCGCCGTGGGACAACATCGGCACACCCTGCGACAGGAACAGCGTGGCCAGGAAGTTGCGGCGCTGGCGGCGGCGGAGCGTGACGACCTCGGGGTCCTCGACGGGGCCCTCAGCCCCGCTGTTCCACGAGCGGTTGTCGTTGGTGCCGTCGCGGTTGTCCTCGCCGTTGTCCTCGTTGTGCTTGTGGTCGTACGACACCAGGTCGGAGAGCGTGAACCCGTCGTGGCAGGTCACGAAGTTGATGGAGGCGACCGGGCGGCGCCCCGAGGACTCGTAGAGGTCGGCGGAGCCGGTCAGGCGGGAGGCGAACTCGGGCAGGGCGGAATGGGTGCCCCTCCAGAAATCTCGCACGATGTCCCGGTATTTGCCGTTCCACTCCGTCCACAAAGGCGGGAAATTTCCGACCTGGTAGCCCCCGGGCCCCACATCCCACGGCTCGGCGATCAGCTTGACCTGAGAGATCACCGGATCCTGCTGGATCAGGTCGAAGAACGCGCTCAGCCGGTCCACGTCGTGCAGCTCCCGCGCGAGCGCCGACGCCAGGTCGAACCGGAACCCGTCGACGTGCATCTCCAGCACCCAGTAGCGCAGCGAGTCCATGATCAGCTGCAGCGCGTGCGGCGAGCGCACGTTGAGCGAGTTGCCGCACCCGGTGTAGTCGAGGTAGTAGCGCCGGTCGCCGTCGTGCAGCCGGTAGTAGGCCGTGTTGTCGATGCCTCTGAACCCCAGCGTGGGCCCCATGTGGTCGCCCTCGGCCGTGTGGTTGTAGACCACGTCGAGGATGACCTCGATCCCGGCCTCGTGCAGCGCCCGCACCATGGCCTTGAACTCCAGCACCTGCTGCCCCCGCGTGCCCGCGCTGGAGTAGCCGCCGTGGGGCGCCAGGTAGGCCATGGTGTTGTAGCCCCAGTAGTTGGTCAGCCCGCGCGCCACCAGGAAGTGCTCGGGCACGAAGTGGTGCACCGGCATCAGCTCGACCGCGGTGACCCCCAGCGACAGCAGGTGATCGATGATCGCCGGATGCCCCACGCCGGCGTACGTCCCCCGCAGGTCGGGCGGCACGTCGGGATGCCGCATGGTGAGCCCGCGCACATGGGCCTCGTAGATCACGGTCTGGTGGTACGGGATGCGCGGCGACCGGTCGTTGCCCCACTCGAAGAACGGGTTGATGACGACGTTCTTCGGCATGTAGGGCGCGCTGTCCTCGGTGTTGCGCCGGGCCGGATCGGTGAAGTAGTAGGGGAACAGCGCCTGGTTCCAGGTCAGCTCGCCGTCGATGGCCTTGGCGTAGGGGTCGAGCAGCAGCTTGGCGGGGTTGCACCGGTGCCCCTGCGACGGCTCGTAGGGGCCGTGCACGCGGAAGCCGTACCGCTGTCCCGGCTCGATCCCCGGCAGGTGGCCATGCCAGACGAAGCCGTCGACCTCGGGCAGGTCGACGCGCTCCTCGGAACCGTCGTCATGAAAAAGGCACAGCTCAACCCGCTCGGCGACCTCGGAGAACACCGCAAAGCTGGTGCCAACGCCATCCCAGGTTGCGCCGAGTGGATAGGGCTCGCCCGGCCAGACCTCGCGCATGTGGCCCAATTGTCGCACGGGAAACCGCTCTTGGTCTCTCAATGACCCGACAGCCTCACGCCGGCCCTCTCCGGCCTGCGCATTCTCGGCTCGGCGCCGCCCGTCCCCGGCCCGCCGAACTCCCGCCCGGCGCGCGGGCACCGGCGGTCATCCGCCGGGTGCGCGTTCACGGAGCGGGGGGAGGGGCGGCCGCGGACGACGCCGGGGGCCGGTGGAGGGAATGTCAGAGGAGCTCGGCCTTCAGCGTGATCGTGGTGCCCGTGAGGGCCTTGCTGACGGGGCAGTTGGCCTTGGCGGTCTCGGCGGCCTCCTGGAACTGCTCGGCCGAGATCCCCGGGACGTGCCCCTTCACCGTGATCACGATGCCCGTGATGCCCTCACCCGGCTGGAACGTCACGTCCGCGCTGGTCTGCAGCGACTCCGGCGGCGTGCCGGCCCCGGCCAGGCCGTGTGAGAGCGCCATCGAGAAACACGACGAGTGGGCGGCCGCGATGAGCTCCTCCGGCGACGTCTTGCCGTTCGCCGCCTCGGCCCTGGAGGGCCACGAGACCTCGAACGTGCCGACGCCTGAGCTGTCGAGCGAGACGGTGCCCGACCCGTCGAGCAGCGCGCCCTTCCACTGCGTGGTGGCGGTGCGGGTGGTGGCCATGACTATGTGCTCCCTCCATCGTGGACTTCCGACCCTATCGCCGCGGATCGCACACCGACAAAGTGCGGCACGCGAGTCATCCGGCTCTACTTTTCCGGCGAATAATGTCATGCTCGGGTCGCGGCGCATCGGCCGCCTTGGTCCGGATTACAACGGGAGTGTGGTGCCAGTGGAGGCGCCGTACGACGACCGCCTGCTGCACCAGCGGGTGGTCGGCGGCGATGAGTCCGCACTGGGAGAGGTTTACGATCGGTTCTCCTCGCTGATCTTCGGCCTGTCTCTGCGGGTCACCAGGGACCGGGTGATCGCGGAGGACATCACACAGGAGGTGTTCCTGGTCTTCTGGGAACGGCCGCTGGCCTACGACCCGGATCGCGGCACGTTGCGGGCCTGGCTCGCGACGATCGCGCACCGCCGGGCGGTCGACCACGTGCGCGCCGAGGAGCGGCGGCGCGTGTCGGTGCTGGGGCCCCGGTTGTTCGAGCGTGAGCCCGCCAGGCTGGAGGACAACGTGCTCGCCGCCGACGAGGCCGCCCGCGTGCGGCAGGCGGTGACGGCGCTGCCCGACAGCCTCAGACAGGCGGTCGAGTTAGCCTACTTCGGGGGCAGAACATATCGGCAGGTCGGCGAAGAACTGGGCGTGCCCGAGGGCACGGCCAAATCGCGCATCCGGCTGGCCCTGAGGCGGCTGGCGGACGCGCTGGCGGAGGAAGAGGTGTGATGGACCCCGTCGAGCGTCTCTACCTGGACGCGATGATGGAGGACCCGGCGGTGCCGGCCCATTCGTTGCGCCCTCAGCTTCTGGCCGGGGCCCGGGCACGGCGCAGGCCCGCGGCTCCCACCGCCGCATGGGCGGAGCCCTACGCGGGCCGTGTGGCCGCGATGGACGCGTTGCTGGCCTCGGCCGTGGACGACGACTGGTCGCGCGTCATCGTCGAGGGATGGACGCTGCAGGAACTCGTCGCCCACCTGGCCGCCAAAGACGGCCTCCTCGCCGCCTCCGTGGGCGCCCCCGTCCTGGGCCCGCCGCTCGGGGCGACCGACTCGCTGGGGCGTACGAGCGACGTCCAGACCTACGAGCGGGCGCGCAGCCCCGAGCAGACGCGACGGGACTGGCGGGCCCAGGCCGACGCGCTCTGCCGCCACCTGGCCGGGCTGCCCGCCGCCACGCCGGCCACCCTGGACGGCATGGAGGTCCCGGTGAGCGACCACATCCTGGCCAGGTGCCTGGAGACGTGGGTCCACACGGACGACGCCGCCAGGACGGCCCAGATCCGCCTGCCGGACCCGATCCCTGAGCACATCCGGCCGACCGCGGACCTGTGCGCCCGCCTGCTGCCCTGGACGATGCTCCTCTCGGGGCTGAACGGCGCCGGCCGCACCCTGCACCTGACGCTGACGGGTCCGGGCGGGGGAGAGTGGGTGCTTCCGCTGGGCGTGGAGGACAGCGAGCCCGGGGA
Organism: Nonomuraea sp. NPDC049480; assembly: GCF_044465905.1. Classification (NCBI taxonomy): domain Bacteria; kingdom Bacillati; phylum Actinomycetota; class Actinomycetes; order Streptosporangiales; family Streptosporangiaceae; genus Nonomuraea; species Nonomuraea sp. NPDC049480. Next base: position 393,962 of record NZ_JBITMD010000002.1, on the reverse strand, counting down.
GCCGGACACCCACATCACCGCGGACGTGGTGAAGTTCTGTTTCCTGCTGGGCGGCAGGGGGGACCCGGCGGACTTCCCGGCCGAGCTGGCCGGCGATCTGGTCCTGGCCAGGGACGTCCTCACGACCGCCCCGGCCCTCTCAGGTCCCTGACCTGCTCCGCACCTGATCCCACGCCGCCCTCCGCTCCAGCCGGCCCGCGCCTGGACGGCGGACGGCGTGGCAGGACGGTGCGGTGCGCGGCGTCGGTGGCGCCGGTGGGCGGCGTCAGGTTCATCGCGGCGGCTCGTGGCCGATGAGTCCGGCGACCCCGGACGGTCTGTCCTCGGTGAGAGACGACGGAGAGGAGTTCCCATGGGTGAGGCAGGCCTGTCGCGGGCGCGGCTGGAGCGGATGGGGGAGGTGCTGGCCGAGGCCGTGGCGGGCGGCGACGTGCCGGGGGTGGTCGCGCTGGTGCACCGGCGCGGCGAAACGCACGTGCTGGCGCTCGGCACCTTGGAGCTCGGCGGCGGCCCGCCGATGCGCCGGGACACGATCTTCCGCATGGCGTCCATGATCAAGCCGATCACCGCCGCCGCCACCATGATCCTCGTCGAGGAGCGCCGGCTGCGGCTGGACGACCCGGTGGACGGCCTGCTCCCCGAGCTGGCGGAGCCGCGCGTCCTGCGCCGCCCCGACGGGCCGCTCGACGACACCGTGCCCGCCGAGCGTGCGATCACGGTACGCGACCTGCTGACCTTCCGCCTGGGCGCCGGCCTGGTGATGGACGAGAGCCCGATCCAGCGGGCGATGCTCGAGGCCGGCCTGGGGATCGGCCCGGACGGGCCCGCGTTCGGCCCGGACGAGTGGATCAAACGGCTGGGCGCGCTGCCGCTGGTGCACCAGCCGGGGACGGCGTGGATGTACCACACGGGCTCGGACGTGCTGGGGGTGCTGATCGCCCGCGCCACGGGGCGGCCGTTCGCCGAGTTCCTGCGCGAGCGCGTCTTCGAGCCCCTGGGAATGCGCGACACCGGCTTCCACCTGCCGCGGGAGAAGCTCGACCGGCTCGCGGTCCCGTACGCCGCCGACCCGCTGACCGGCGCGCTGACACGCCGCCCGGAGCCGCGGGAGGGCAAGTGGGACCGTCCGCCGGACTTCCCCTCGGGCGCCGGCGGCCCGAGCCTGCTCTCGACCGCCGACGACTACCTGGCCTTCTGCCGCGTGCTGCTGCGCAAGGGCCGGTACGACGGCGGCCGGCTCCTGTCCAGGCCCGCGGTCGGCCTGATGACCACCGACCATCTCACCCCCGCGCAGAAGGCCGGCAACGAGCTGTTCTTCGGGACGGGCGGCTGGGGGTTCGGCCTCGCGATCGACGCGCGTCGCGACGACCTGGCCGTCGGCCCGGGCCGCTTCGGGTGGACCGGTGGCCTCGGCACCGAGGCGTACACCGACCCGGCCGAGGACCTGGTCGGCATCCTGCTCACCCAGCGCGCCCTGGCCTCGCCGCTGCCGCCGCGCGTGTTCCAGGACTTCTGGACCTTGGCGTACGCGGCGATCGACGACTGAGCCGCCGCAGCCGGACGCGGCCACCGGAATGGCCACGCGGTATTTGTCGGGATTTGTGGTACATGCCACGTCGCCGTCCAGCCCCGCCGGCGTCCAGGAGGCGGGGCCCCGGGACCGTCGCCCGGCGCGCGCCGAGACCGTCGTCTAAGCTCTTAGACCCTGCATGACGAGAGGGGGTCCTCGTGACAGGCGACGAGACGGGGCTGGCGGGGCTGCTGTACGAGTTCGGCCTGCTCAAGCGCTACAAGCGGACCGGGTGGCTGGTCGCCGGGGTGCGCGACCCGGAGAGCGTGGCCGAGCACTCGTTCCGCGCGGCGATCATCGCCGCCGTGATCGCCAGGCTCGAAGGCGGCCATCCGGAGCGGGCCGCGTTCATGGCCCTGTTCCACGACACGCAGGAGACGCGCATCACCGACATCCCGTACATCGGCAAGCGCTACCTGAAGGCGGCGTCCAACGAGGAGGTCACCGCCGACCAGGTGCGGCCCGTGACGGAGCCGGTGGCGGACATGGTGCGTGACGCGGTGGCGGAGTACGAGGAGAAGGCCAGCGTCGAGGCCGTCTGCGCGCGGGACGCCGACAAGCTGGAGTGCCTCATCCAGGCCGTCGAATACCGCGAGCAGGGGCACCAGAACGTCCAGGGCTGGATCGACAGCTCGCTCGCCGCCATCACGACCGCGACGGGTAAACGTCTGGCGGAGGAGGCCTTGCGCACGGGCACCCTGGACTGGGTGACCCGCGTGCTCAACGGCGACTGAGGCCCCCTCCGGCGCTATTGCTGCGTGACGAGGTCTCTGGCGTACTCGTCGTCGCTCTCGGCCAGCACCCGCTGCGCCCCCTGGGCGGCCCGATCGTCGCCGCGGACGGCGAGCCCGTGCGTGGCCTCGGCCACCGTGGTCAGGTTGGGGTCCGTCAGCCTGGCCGCCAGCGCCTCGCGGATGCGCGGCGTGTCGGCCTCCAGACCCGCCAGCCCGTGGGTGGCCCATTCGCGCACGTCCGGGTTGTCGTCCCCGGTCATCTCGATCAGCAGCGCCAGGCCCTCTTCGTGGTCCGGCGGCAGCACGTCGGCCAGCGCGATCGGGTCCGTCATCGTGCGCTTGTGATCGGGGCGGCGGATGACGTCCAGGATCGCCGGCAGCGCCCGCGGGTCGCCCTGGTGGCCGAGCGCGGACAGCACCGAGCGCAGCACCAGCGGGTTGCCCTCCGTGGTGACCATCTTCAGCAGCAGCGGCAGCGTGCGCTCGAGATACGGCTTGTCGTCCTCGGTGACCCCGAACTGGGCGATCGCGTCCACGCCGAACTCCCGCTCCCTGGCGTCCTCGCTCACACACAGCCTGGCCAGGGCCTCGTACGTCCCCTCGTCGCCCCGCCTGCGCAGCGTGTCGGCGACGACCCACCAGGTCTCGGCGTCCTCGTCGACGTCGCGGTGCGCCACGGCCCGTGCCACGAGCTGCTCCACCGGCGTGTAGATCCCGGACGCCTCCTCCAGCAGGGTCGCGACGGCCGCGTGGCCCCGCTGCGCCTGGACCTCCTCGGTCTCGGAGCCGTCCGGCGCGCGGCCGGTCACGGTGACCAGCTCGGTGCCGTCCTTGGCGTGCTGGCGGCTCACGACGTACTCCCAGCCCTCCTGCTCGATCTGGTCGAGCAGCGCGCTCTCCAGGTGCACGCCGACCCAGTCGACTGCGATGTCGGTCGGCGTGTCGCCGTCGCCGTCGAACTTCGCGGGGTCGGCGCCCGCCCGCAGCAGGCGTTGCGTCACGCCCAGCGCGCCGCGCCTGGCGGCCAGCGTGAGCGGGGTGTCGCCGTCGTCGTTGGCCGCGTCCAGGTCGGCGCCGGCCTCGATCAGCAGCTCGGCGGTGGCGGCCTGGCCGTTGGCGGCGGCCCAGTGAAGCGCCGTCCAGCCGCCGGACTCCCGTGCGTTGACGTCGGCGCCGGATGTCAGCAGCGTCTTCGCGGTGTCGTACCGGTCCCAGGCGGCCGCCGCGCACAGCGGCAGCCCCTCCTCGTCGCCTCTGTCGGGGTCGGCGCCGCCGGCCAGCAACTTGCCCACGGTATCGGTCTCGCCGTTCAACGCCGCGCGGTAGAGCTGTTCCTCATGCATGACACGGACCCTAGCTTGGTCCGGCCGCGCCCCGGGCCAAGCTAGGGCCATGTCATCGACTGGTACGCGCCCACGCCTCGCCGGGGTTCAACGACCATGACAAATGTGCATACAACGGCTATGACACTTCTCCTCCAGAAGGAGGAGCTTCATCCCGGCGAATTCGAGATATGTTGCGAGTATGAGTGATCCCGGTGAGGTCCGCGCGTCGGACGCCGAGCGTGAGGCCGTCGTCGAGCAGCTCCGTGTCGCCTCGGTGGAGGGCAGGCTCACGCTGGCCGAGTTGACCGACCGCACGGAGGCCGCCTATACCGCCACCACGCACGCCGAGCTCGCGATGCTCACCCAGGACCTGCCCGCCTCCGGCGCCGTGCCCGCCGGAGCCCGGCCGCCAGTGCCCGCTCGTGAGGGCAGGAAGCGGCGCTGGTTCGTGGGCATCATGGGCGACTCCAAGCGCCGCGGGAAGTGGCGGATCGACCAGGAGCTCGGTGCCGTCGCCGTGATGGGCGACGTCGTGCTGGACCTGCGCGAGGCCGAGGTGCGCATGGACGTGGTCGACATCACGGCCGTCTCCGTGATGGGCGACGTGAAGATCATCGTACCCGACGGGGTCAACGTGGACCTCGACGGGATGGCGATCATGGGCGACAAGAAGGTGGACGTGCTGGAGGCGGCGCCCGGCATGAACGTCCCCGTGGTGCGGGTGCACGCGTACGCCGTGATGGGCGACGTCAAGGTGCTCGGCGACTCCCAGGCGCAGCCGCTGAAGCGCGGCTTCGCGGTCTGGCGCGAGCACTGGCGGCAGATGCACGGTGAGGACTGGCGGCAGCTCGGCCGGCAGTTGCGGGCCGAGGGCCGCGAGCTGCGCCGGCAGATGCGCGACCAGCACCGGGATCTCGGGCGCGGCTACTGACGAACGTTCCCGGTCCTCAAGCAATCGTCGTGCGCCGCTAGACCGCGAGCGACACCGGCTGCCGCTGCGCCGCGGCGTACCGCTCCAGCAGCACGCCGACGAGCTCCGGCGCGGGCCCCAGCACGTCGGCCACGACCGCGGCGCCCGCCTCCAGCGTCGTGCGCCGCACCTTGTCGGCGAAGTAGCCGGGCGCCAGCAGGTACGGGGCGACGACGACGCGCGGCGCCCCCGCGCGTACCAGCTCCGCCACCGCCCGCTCGGGGGACGGGTCGGCGGCCGAGGCGTAGGCGGCCTTGACCGTCCACCAGCCGGCCCGCCGCCACTCCCGCGCCAGCCCCGAGATCACCGCGTTGGCTCTGGCGTCGCTCGAACCCGCCGACACCAGCACCACCGCCGTGTCCGGGTCTCCCGGCCGCACGCCCGCCTCGGCCAGCCGCCGCTCCAGCGCGGCGATCAACAGCGGATGCGGGCCAAGCGTGGTGCCGTAGTGCATGCGCAGGCGCGGCGAACGCGCCCGCACCTCGTTCAGCGCCGCCGGCAGGTCCACCCGGCTGTGGTAGGCCTCGGTGAGCAGCAGCGGCAGCACCACCGCCTCCTCCAGGCCGTCCAGGGCCTGGGAGAGCGTGGGAGCGCAGTGATCCAGGTACGCGACGCGGACGTCCAAAGGGACCTGGTCGAGCAGCGCGGCCACGGTGGCGGCGGCACGCGGGTCTCGCGACCCGTGCGCCACCGCCACCAGTGGCACGCCACCGGGGGCCGTCCCGCCTGCCAGCGGAACGGGTCCCCTCCTGGGGATCACAGGTGAATGCCGCATTCGACCTTCCCCAGGCCCGCCCAGCGCCCGCTGCGCGGATCCTCTCCCTCCGCGACCTGCCGCGTGCACGGCGCGCAGCCGATCGAGGGGTAGTTGTCATAGTGCAACGGGTTGATCAGCACCCCGTTGTCGGCGATGTAGTTGTCGACGTCCTCCTGGGTCCAGGCCGCGATCGGGTTGACCTTGACCATCTGCCGCTTGGCGTCCCACTCGACGACCTTGGTGTTCGTCCGGCTGGACGACTCGTCGCGGCGGATGCCGGAGACCCACGCCAGGTACGGCTCCAGCGCCCGGTTCAGCGGCTCCACCTTGCGCAGGTAGCAGCACAGGTCCGGGTTGCGGCCGAACAGCCGCGGGCCGAGGTCGCGATCCTGCTCCGCGACCGTCCGCGACGACTTGATGTCGATCACGTTGACGTCGTACACCTGGCGCACCGCGTCCCGCGTGCCGATCGTCTCGGCGAAGTGGTAGCCGGTGTCGATGAACAGCACGTCCACGCCGGGCTTGACCCTGCTCACCAGGTCGATGAGGAGGGCGTCGCTCATTGACGACGTCAGGCAGAGCCGGTCCCCGAACGTCGCCGCCGCCCAGCGGATGATCTCGCGAGCGGGGGCGCCCTCCAGGAACGTGGCGGCCGACTCGACGATGTCCTGCAGGTCGAGCGTGCCGCGCTGCTCTCTCAGACCGACCTCGATGTCCACCAGCGTCATATCTTCACTCCGATTCCAAGAAATTTCAGCTTGAAGGCACGAGCGCAGGCTCGGCAGTACCAGCCGCCGTCACTCTCATAAGGTTCGAGGTCCTCGTCGCCGCAGTACGGGCAGTGGAACGGAACCGCTCGCGTGGTCATTTCAGGTCCGCCTCGTCCGCTCGCTGCACCCAGTCGGCGAACGACTCGCCTTCCTTCTTCTGGGCGTCGTAGTTCTTCACCACGCGCTCCACGTAGTCGGGCAGCGCCATGGCGGTGGTCTTCAGACCGCGCACCTTCCGGCCGAAGCCGGGGTTGACGCCGAGCGAGCCGCCCAGGTGGACCTGGAAGCCCTCCACCTGGTCGCCGTTCTCGTCCACCACCAGCTGGCCCTTGAGCCCGATGTCGGCGACCTGGATGCGGGCGCAGGAGTTGGGGCAGCCGTTGACGTTGATGGTCAGCGGCTCCTGGAAGTCCGGCAGCCGGCGCTCCAGCTCGTCGATGAGGTGGGCGGCGGTGGCCTTGGTCTCGACGATGGCCAGCTTGCAGTACTCGATGCCGGTGCACGCCATCGTCTGCCGCCGGAACGTGGACGGCCTGACCTGCAGGTCGTTGGCCTCCAGCTCGGCCACGATCGAGTCGACCTGGTCCGCGGCGACGTCCAGGATCACCATCTTCTGCTCGACCGTGGTCCGCACCCGGCCGGAGCCGTGGCGCTCGGCGATGTCGGCGATCTTGTGCAGCTTGTCGCCGTCGAGGCGGCCCACCTTGGGCGCGAAGCCGACGTAGAAGCCGCCGTTCTTCTGCGGGAAGACGCCCACGTGGTCGCGGCGGCTGCCGCGCGGCTGCTCGGGGGCCGGCCCGTCGGGCAGCGGCGCCTTCAGGTATTCGGTCTCGAGGATCTCGCGGAACTTCTCCACGCCCCAGTCGTTGACCAGGAACTTGATCCGCGCCCGGTGCCGCAGCCTCCGGTAGCCGTAGTCGCGGAAGATCCCGACCACGCCCTCGTAGACGTCGGCCACCTGCTCCGGCTTGACGAACACGCCGATGCGCTTGCCGAGCATCGGGTTCGTGGACAGGCCGCCGCCCACCCACAGGTCGTAGCCGGCCTCGCCCTGCTCGTTGACCACGCCGACGAACGCGATGTCGTTGATCTCGTGCACCGTGCAGTGCGCCGGGCAGCCGCTCACCGCCGACTTGAACTTGCGAGGCAGGTTCGAGTACGCCGGGTTGCCGACGACCCGTTCCTGGACCTCGTGGATCTGCTCGGTGGCGTCGATCACCTCGTCGGAGTCGATCCCCGCCAGCGGACAGCCCAGGATCACGCGCGGCGTGTCGCCGCAGGCCTCCGTGGTCGACAGGCCCACGGCCTCCAGCCGCTCCCAGATGTCGGGCACCGACTCGATCTCGATCCAGTGCAGCTGGACGTTCTGGCGGTCGGTCAGGTCTGCGGTGCCGCGGCCGTACTCGTTGGAGATGTCCGCGATCGTGCGCAGCTGCGCCAGATCGAGCTGGCCGCCGTCGATGCGCACGCGCAGCATGAAGTAGCGGTCGTCGAGCTCCTCCGGATCGAGGATCGCCGTCTTGCCCCCGTCGATGCCGGGCTTGCGCTGGGTGTAAAGGCCGTACCAGCGCATGCGGCCACGTAGGTCGGCGGGGTCGATCGAGTCGAAGCCACGCTTGGAGTAGATGTCGATGATGCGCTGGCGGACGTTGAGGCCGTCGTCGTTCTTCTTGTTCTCTTCGTTCTTGTTGAGCGGCTCACGGTAACCGAGAGCCCACTGGCCTTCGCCGCGCGGGCGCTTGTGGTGCCGGCTGGCAGGAGTGCGGCTGGCAGGGGTGCTCATTGCGCGTCCTTCGGATCATGGGCGCGCGCACGATTCCTCCGGGCCTCGTCATCGAGGGGCAGGAAAGTTCAGGAGGCTTGCGACGCGCTCTGCGGCAGAGAAAAACGGGGTCAGTGGGCGTCGCAACAGATGGCACTGCGGACACGCAGAAGGTCGACGTGGCGTCGACCGACGAGCATGGGGTCCGCTGGCATGCTTCGACGATACCTTGGCGGTCCGGGATGTCCAAGACTGGTCCAGAGTGTGGGACTGTCCGCTCTGAGCCCGGGTTTTCAGCCTTAAGCCTGCGTCTTCAGCCTTGGCGCCGCCAGCCGAGCTTCGAGTCCTTGGGTTGTGCCTCCGTTTTGTGCTGACAATCACACCAGGAGCCGCCGCGGCAGTCCTCGTGCCGTCTGTCCTTGCAGCTCTCGCAGATCACACCGCCATTATTCTCCTAGAACCTTATTCGGGTTAGGCTGGCGCCCGTGGATCTCATGGCCGAGTTGCTCGGCGACCTCCGGGCCGAGACCGCGTCCTTCGAGGCGCTGCTGCAGCCGCTGCGGGACGCGGACTGGGAACTGGCCACACCCGCCGAGGGATGGGCCATCCGCGACCAGGTGAGCCATCTGGCGTGGTTCGACGCCGCCGCCGCCCGGGCGGTCAGCGACCCCGAGGGCTTCCACGCCGCGCTGGCAGGATTCCGCTCGGTCGACGACCCCGTCCTGGAGGCGCGCGGGATGCCGCCGGCCGAGCTGCGCGAGTGGTTCCGCGCCGCCCGCGGCCGCAGCCTCGAGGCGTTCGCCGCGGTGGACGCCCGCGACCGGGTGCCGTGGTTCGGGCCGCCGATGTCGGCCGCGTCCTTCGTCACCGCGCGGCTGATGGAGACCTGGGCGCACGGCCAGGACGTCGCCGACGCGCTCGGCGTCGTCAGGGAGCCGACGGCCCGGCTGCGGCACGTCGCCATGATCGGGTTCCGGGCCCGGCCGTACAGCTTCGCCGTGCGCGGCCTGCCCGAGCCGGCCGAGCCGGTGCGCGTGGAACTGGCCATGCCGGACGGGAGCACGTGGACGGCGGGCCCGCCGGAGGCGGTCTCCGTGGTGCGCGGGCCGATCCTCGGCTTCTGCCTGGTCGTCACCCAGCGCCTGCACCTGTCCGACGCCGCACTGGAGCTGGACGGCGAGCCGGCGCGGGCCTGGATGGAGATCGCCCAGGCGTTCGCCGGTCCCCCGGGGAAGGGCCGGGGTCCCAGATCAGGGTGAAATCAGGGACGCAAGCGGCACGAGCGGTGACATGCTGTAAGCATGCGGACGATTCTTAATGTCATCTGGCTGGTGTTCGCCGGGATCTGGCTCGCGATGGGATACGCGCTGGCCGGGATCATCTGCTGCATCCTCATCGTCACCATCCCGTTCGGCATCGCCTCGTTCAGGATCGCCGCGTACGCGCTGTGGCCCTTCGGCCGGACCGTCGTCCGCGACCCCGACGCGGGGGCGTTCTCCCTCCTCGGCAACGTCATCTGGTGCGTGGTCGCCGGCATCTGGCTGGCCATCGGCCACGTCGTCACCTCGATCCCGCTGTTCATCTCCATCATCGGCATCCCGATGGGCGTCGCGAACATCAAGATGATCCCGGTCTCCCTTCTTCCGCTGGGCGCCCGCATCGTCGACGACGACTAGGGCAGGCGCAGGGACGTAAGCTGTCCGGAAGAGTCACTGCGAATACGTTGGGTGCCATGACGTCCACTGATGCGCCCCCCCGGCCGAAGAGAGGGCTGGTCTCCAACGCCCGGGCGAGGCTGAGCTGGGTGCTCGACACGAAGTCGTGGGCGATCGTTCGCGCGGCCGCGAACGCCGGCGTCACCTACCGGGTGACGGGGCTGGCCGGCGAGGCGGCCTTCTTCGCGCTGCTGTCGCTGCCCCCTTTCGTGCTGGGCCTGATCGGCGTGCTGGGCAAGCTCGGCGCGTGGCTGGGCCCCGTCGTGGTCAAGCAGGTCAACGACTGGGTGATCGAACAGGCGGGTGTGCTGTTCACCGACGACGCCATAACGACAGTGGTCAAGCCGCTCATCGCCGACGTGCTCAGCGACGACGCCGGCAAGGTGTCGATCATCTCGCTGGGTTTCCTGCTGTCGCTCTGGTCCGGCTCCAGAGCCCTCTACGTGTACGTGGACCTCATCTCCGTCGCCTACGGCCTGGGCGAGGAACGCGGAATCATCCGCACCAGGCTCATGTCGTTCGGCCTCTACGTCGTGGGCCTGCTCATCGGCATCATCGTCATGCCGATCCTGATCGTCGGCCCGACGCTGCTCAAGGACGCGCTGCCGGGCGAGTACGGCATCATGATCGACATACTCTACTGGCCCGTCGTGGTCGTCGGCTCCGTGCTGTTCCTGACCGTCCTCTACCACGTCAGCGTGCCGGTGCGGACCAAGTGGTACCGCGAGCTGCCCGGCGCCATCCTGGCGCTCTTCCTGTGGATCGTCTGCGCGGCGGTGCTGCGTGCCGTGCTGGCCGCCTGGTTCTCGCCCGTCTCCGTGTACGGCTCGCTGGCGGCGCCCATCGCGCTGCTGCTGTGGCTCTACATCACGGCGCTGGCGGTGCTCATCGGAGCCATCCTGAACGCCGAGGTCGATCGGCTCTGGCCGGGCGTGAGCCGTACCACCGCTCCATGAACGTGCTGCTCAGCAAGGAGTGACGTCCGGCGGGATCCGCTATCGTCTAGAGCGAGACGCGACTGGCGCATTGGGTGGGATCGACCACCGGGGAGCGAAAGGAGCGGAGGCCGTGCGCCTGGGTCTTCGCAGGTTGTCAACGATGACAGGAGAGTCATGAGTTCTCTCGCTAGCGTCGACCCGCAGATCGCCGAGCTCATCAAGGCGGAAGAGCGTCGCCAGGCCGACACGGTCAAGCTCATCGCGTCGGAAAACTACGTCTCCAAGGCTGTGCTGGAGGCCACCGGCACCGTCTTGACGAACAAATACTCCGAGGGCTACGCGGGCAAGCGTTACTACGAGGGCCAGCAGGTCATCGACCAGGTCGAGACTCTGGCCATCGAGCGCGCCAAGTCGCTGTTCGGCGTCAACCACGCCAACGTCCAGCCCTACTCCGGCTCGCCCGCCAACCTCGCCGTCTACATGGCGTTCCTGCAGCCCGGCGACACCGTGATGGGCATGGGCCTGCCGTTCGGCGGCCACCTCACGCACGGCTGGTCGGTCTCGGCCACCGGCAAGTGGTTCAACCCGGTCCGCTACGGCGTACGCAAGGACACCGGCCGCATCGACCTCGACGAGGTCAGGCAGCTCGCGCTGGAGCACCGGCCGAAGCTGATCTTCTGCGGCGGCACCGCGATCCCGCGCACCATCGACTTCGAGGGCTTCGCCTCGATCGCCCGCGAGGTCGGGGCCGTGCTGGCCGCCGACATCGCCCACATCGCGGGCCTGGTCGCGGGCGGCGCGCACCCGTCACCCGTCGGCCACGCCGACGTGATCTCCACGACCACCCACAAGACGCTGCGCGGCCCGCGCGGTGCCATGCTCATGGCCACCAGCGACGAGCACGCCACGGCGCTCAACAAGGCCGTCTTCCCCGGCCTGCAGGGCGGCCCCCACAACCACACCACCGCCGCCATCGCCGTCGCGCTCCACGAGGCCGCCCAGCCGTCCTTCCGCGACTACGCGCACCAGGTCGTCGCCAACGCCAAGGCCCTGGCCGACGAGCTCGCCTCCCGCGGGTTCGACCTGGTGTCCGGCGGCACCGACAACCACCTGATCCTGCTCGACCTCACGCCCAAGGGCATCGGCGGCAAGCCGGCCGCCCAGGCGCTCGACCGCGCGGGGCTGGAGACCAACTACAACACGGTGCCGTTCGACACGCGCAAGCCGTTCGACCCGTCGGGCATCCGCATCGGCACGCCGTCCGTCACGTCGCGGGGGATGGGTGAGGCCGAGATGCGGCAGATCGGCGCCTGGATGGACGAGGTCGTCACCGCCCTCGCCAAGGGCGACGCCGAGGACGTCATCAGCCGCGTCCACCACGAGGTCAGCGAGCTCACCGCCCAGTTCCCGGCTCCCGGCCTCTAGAGCTGCCTCGAGGACAGGTTCTTCACGGCGGGGCCGAGTGGGGACGCCACCCATCGCACGGGGCCGACGGCCTCCAGGGTGACGCCCTCGGACCCGCACGTCGCCGTACGGCACCGCGCCGACGTGCGGCGCCGCCTCGGTCTCGCGTGACAGAACGCCCCGCCGCACGGGCTCCCGTGTGCGGCGGGGCGTTCGTCGCGGCGGGGTGGGCCGGAGTACCCCGTCGCGGTGGCCGGGCGCGGGACCCGGAGGACTGGTCGCCGCGTCGGCCGGGAACGGCTCGCCGGGGGACGGGACCGAGTCGCCCCCCGGCGAGCCTCAGCCGAGGAAGACGTAGTCGGCCCCGTACGCGACCCTGGCTTCGGCGCCGGGCTCGCAGGACCCCGCGGGGGCGACGCCGCCGGTGGTGCTGAGCCGGAGTATCTGGGTGGCATGGGCGAGCAGGCCCGTGTCCGCGCCCGCCTGGGCGGCGTCCAGCACCAGCTCGGGGATGTTGCCCGCGCCATTGGGGACGCGGGTGACCACGGTGCCGCGCACCGCGCTGCCGTCGGGGGCGATCCACTGCGGCGGGCCCGAGCCCGGCGTCACGAACGAGTGGTCGATCCCGCGCCGGAGCTTGGCCGACACACCGAGCTGGGCGAAGGCGTGGCCGCCCGACGGCTGCTGGGCGCAGGTGTAGATCTGCTCGCCGCGCGACACCTCCGCCGTGAGCGCGCGCGGGTGGGTGAACGGCTCGCCGCCGAGCCGTCCCCGTACGGCGCCGCGGTCGGACTCGGCCGTCCGCAGGGTCGCGTGGTAGCGGCCCGGGCTCCCGGCGATCCGCTCGGCGACCTTGGCCGGGACCGGCGTCACCCCCGCGACGCCGGTCGCGTTCTCCGGAAGGGCGCCCGCGAACAGGTCCGCCGTCACGGGCCCGATGGCGCCCTCGCGCACCTGCCCGCCGGTCACCGGGGCGAGCCCCGACCAGTGGGCGGTGTAGGCGATGGAGGAGCCGGCGGGGTGGAGCCACCAGGTGGCCTGCCCGTCCCGGTCGCCGCCGCTCTCCGCGGCCGCCTCGGCCGCCACCGGCGCGTTCCCGGCCCGTGCCGACAGCGTGGCCTGGTCGCTGCCGTGCAGGACGCCGTTGAGGTCGATCGGCCGGTTGAGACGGTGGAACTGGCCGCGTACCGCGCCCCTGGGGTGGGCGGCGTCGGGCAGGTTGGCGTAGAAGCCGCCGGGGTCGGTCACGAGCGCCTTGATCAGCTCGGGGTCGGCCCGCACGGTGCCGGTCATGCCGAGCACGGTCCCGGGCAGCGGGCCGGCGAAGAACTCCAGCCGCGCCTCGCCCTCGGCACCCCTGGCACCCGCGTGGACGCGGGCGGCGACCGGCGTGCCGATTCTGTGCCACCGGGCGGCATACGTGACCTCGTCCCCGCTGATCCGGAGCACGACCGTCGACTGCCCGTCGGCGTCGCCCGCGGCTCCCACCTCGTTCGCGCCGCGCAGCCCCGCCGCGAGGTACACCTCGTCGCCGGACGCGTACGCCGGCGCCGGAGCGGCCAGCAGGGCGGCCGCGAGCACCGCACCACCAGGAGCGGCGAATTTCCGGATAGACATGGCGAAACCTCGTAAAGGGCCGGATATTCCGATCGATACGGCAAGCAGTACGCGAGCGGGCCCGCCGAGGTTCAATCCGGATGCGAGAAATTTCCCCCGAGCCGCCACAGGACAGAAAAAAAGCCCTCCCACCAGCGGTGGGAGGGCTTCCAAGGCCGCGAGTCAGACCTGAATGGTGAGCAGCTTCTTCCCCTCCGAGGTCACCACCTCGAAGTGGTCGATGTCCTTCAACGACGTCGCGCTGCCCCCGTGCATGTAGAGCGGATCGGGAGACCCCGGCACTCCGTACCCGGCTGGAGGCACGGACCACCCGGTCATCACCCGGCGCTCACCCGACTTGTCAACAGAGATCAGCTCACACTCCAGCGGCCCTTTGACGCCGGCCAGCTTGAGCGCCGCGTGCGTGCCCCATCCCTTGGACTCCACCACGACCCCGCCGGTGACCCCGTCGACGCCCTTGCCCTCAAGGGGCCGGCCGTCGGCGTAGAACTGCTCGGCCGGGCCCATGTGCTCGCCCATGGGATTGGACTGCCCTTGGGCGGCCTGCTGCGGGTCGCCCCCGCTGAGCTGCGTGCCGACGGTGAGCCCACCGGCCACCAGCGTGACCGCGGCCGCCATTCCGATCACGAACGTCCCCTTGCGCCTCTTCCTGTGCGCCGCCTTTCTGTGCCGCACCATGTCGATCGCCGGGGCCGGCGACGGCGGGTGCTCGTCCTCAATGGGACCACCTAGACCGTTCAGCACGCTGGCCACCCCGGCCAGCTCCGTAAGTTCGGAGCGGCAGGGGGCGCAGAAGAGAAGATGGGCCTCGAACGCTTCCTTGTCCTCGTCATCGAGCAGGCCGAGCGCATACGCGCCCACGTCCGTGTGCTCGACTCTCGATGTCACGCCGTCACCCCCCTCTCCTCCAGCGCGATCCGCAGCGCGCGAACGGCGTAATAAACTCGGGACTTCACGGTCCCCACCGGAATGCCGAGCGCCTCGGCGGCGTCGTTGACCGACCTGTCTCGCAGGATCGTCTCGTTGAGGATCTCGCGATGGGCCGGGGACAACGCCTTCAGGGCCTCAGACACGACCACCTGGTGCAGGAGTCCCTCCATCTCGTCCGGCACGGGCATGCTCTCCAGCGGCCCGTCACCCGACTCCTGGGGGCGGGCGTCCCTGCGCCGCCGGTCATCGATCACGATACGTCTGGCGACCGTGGCTAACCAGGGCATCAGCGATATCGCGTTCGGGTCGAACTGGTCAGCGCTCCGCCAGGCTCTGATCATGGTCTCCTGAACCACGTCTTCCGCCCACTGCCGATCGCCCGCCGTAAGCCGGATCACGAAGCCTAGCAGCGGCCTGTGATACTCCCGGTAAAGCTCGGACACTGCCACGTCGTCGTCGGGCGCCTCGCGATCCGGTCGCACGTGCCGGATCCTGTGGCGTGAGCGCGGCTTGCCCATCGGGGCGGCTCCGTCGGCCGAGGGCGGGGGATACGTGCTCGCTCGCATCATTTCCCCTTTCTCGTGTCCGTCGGGAGGAGGTACGAGGAGTCGGCATGCCGCGGTTCAACGAAACGCCATGCCAATTGGATTGCATCGCCCGGGACAGGTGCGTAGAGTCTGCCCGGGAAACGATCGAGGAGGTGAGGACTATGCGGGTCGTCTTGTTCTGCGCGCCATCAGTCCCCCTCCGGGCGCTCGTCTGACGCTGCCCGGTTCCTTCTCGAATCAAAGGTTTCATTCCGTTGTCTTACGATCTTTCTCTGCTCGGCTGGACAGATCTCCGTGCCGCCGAGCTGCCTGCCGGAACCATCCCCGCCCGCGTGGCCCGCGTCGACCGCGGCGCCGCCGAGGTGATCGCCGCCGACGGCCAGCATCACGTCAAGTACGCCGCCCACGTCCGCCGTGCGTCCGCCGCCGACCCCGTCGCGCTGCCGTGCGTCGGGGACTGGGCCGCACTCAGGCTGCTGCCCGAAGGCCGCTACGAGCTCGACGAGGTGCTGCCGAGGACGACCGCTTTCATCAGGGGCGGTGTGAGCCGCGACTCGGTCGGCGGCCTGTCCGGCGACGGCCAGGGCCAGGTGCTCGCGGCCAACGTCGACATCGTGTTCGTGGCCGAGCCGTCCATGCACTCCACCGACTTCGCCGACCTCGGCCGCATCGAGCGGCTCGTCGCGCTGGCCTGGGAGTCCGGCGGCACGCCCGTCGTGCTCGTCACCAAGTCCGACCTGTTCGAGGACGGCCTCGACGACCTGCTCGCCGACGTGCGGGTGGCCGCGCCCGGCGTGGACGTGCACGCCGTGTCCTCGCTGCTCGGGGACGGGGTGGAGCTGGCCGCCTCCTACCTCGGCGGCTCCCGTACGGCCGTCATCCTCGGGCCGTCCGGGGCCGGCAAGTCCACCCTCGTCAACGCGCTCGCCGGGGAGGGCGTCATGGAGACCCAGCAGGTACGCGCCGCCGACGGGCGCGGCCGGCACACCACCGTGCACCGGGAGCTGATCACGTTGCCCGGCGGCGGGCTCGTCATCGACACCCCCGGCATCCGCAGGATCGGGCTCTACGACATCGGGGAGGGCGTCGACCGCGTCTTCTCCGACATCGAGGCCCTGGCCGAACGGTGCAGGTTCGGCGACTGCGGGCACAACGGCGAGCCGGGCTGCGCGGTGCTGGAGGCGCTGGAGAACGGCGAGTTGCCGGAGCGGCGGCTGGAGAGCTGGCGCAAGCTGCAGCGCGAGGCCGCCTGGATGGCCGCCAGGACCGACGCGCGCCTGCGCAAGGAGCAGATGAACAAGTGGAAGGTGATCACGAAGGAGATGCGCCGCTCGGGCAGAAACCGCCCCTGACGCTGTGCCGATCCCAGGCCCCGCCCGCCCTGACGACCTGCCCACATGGTCGTGAGGGCGGGCGCGGGCGGGCCTCTTCGAGGGCGCTGGAACGAGCCCGTGAAGGCGAGGAGAGCCGGTCCGCTGGGTAGGCACAGGTCATGGAGCTCTTCGCAGATCGGGCCGAGGCCGGGGCGAAGCTCGCCGAGCGGCTGCTGGACGCGCACGACCCCGTGGTGCTCGCGTTGCCCCGCGGCGGCGTGGCGGTGGCCGCGCCCATCGCGCGCCGCCTCGACGCCGGCCTCGACGTCCTGGTGACCAGGAAGATCGGCTATCCGCCGGCGCCGGAGCTGGGCGTCGGCGCGATCGCCGAGGGCGGCGAGCCGGTGTTCGACCTGCCGCTGCTGCGCCGCCTCGGCATGACGCCCGAGTCGGTCGCGGACGTGGTGGAGGAGGAGCGGCGCGAGCTGGCCCGCCGGGTGCGCGCGTACCGCGGCGACCGCCCGCTGCCCGCGCTGGAGGGCAGGGAGGTGATCGTGGTCGACGACGGCCTGGCCACCGGCGGCACCGCGCGGGCCGCGCTCAGGGCCGTCGGCACGGCCAAGCCCGCCAAGGTGACCCTGGCGGTGCCGGTCGGGGCCGGCGACACGGTCAGATCCATGCGGCAGGAGGCCGACGAGGTGGTGGTGCTGCTGACGCCCGTCGACTTCCGGGCGGTGGGCCAGTGGTACGCACGGTTCGACCAGCTCAGCGACGCCGACGTACTGGAGCTGCTGGGGAGGGACTGACCGGGGACCTCAGCCGGCGAGCACGGCCCAGACGAGCTTGCGGGGGCCGCCGGGGACGAGCCAGCCCCACGCGGTGCAGAGGGCGTCCACCAGCCGCAGCCCCCGCCCGTACTCCGAGAACACGTCGGGCGCGGCGGCCACCGGCACGGTCTGGCTGTGGTCGGTCACCACGCACGCCAGCTCTGCCCGGTGAACCACGAGCCGCAGCTGCGCCGCCCCGCCGCCGTGCCGCATCGCGTTGGTCACCAGTTCGGAGACCACCAGCTGGGCGTCGAAGGCGACCTCGAACACGCCCCACGTGGTGAGCGTCTGATCGACGAACCGCCTGGCCGTGGCCACGCAGGCGGGCTCCAGCGCCGTGCGCTGATGGAAGGGGAACACCGCGTCGCATTCACCGGCACGACCATCCACCAGAATGGTCGTCAGCCATCCTGGTGGCCGGGAACCGATGGCGGCTTGCGGCCGAGCGTCGAAAGTCGTCATTCTGGCCCCCGAAGCGCGGTCTGGTGATCCAATGCCCATCTTTACGGGGAGTACTTGCCAATGCAAGACTTTTCGTAGTTTACGGATGCGAATCGCATCTGCACGTGCAGATGATCTAGGAGCGGTGCAGTGAGCGCACAGAGCGCGGAAGGGAAGCTTTTCAGTCACGCACCGGGAAGCCCGACGGTGCTGCGGATCCTGCTTGGAACCCAGCTGCGAAGGCTCCGTACAGACAAGGGTATCTCGCGCGAGGACGCGGGGTACTCGATTCGCGCATCTCACGCCAAGATCAGCCGGCTGGAGCTCGGCCAGGTCAGCTTCAAGCAGCGCGACGTGGCCGACCTGCTCACCCTGTACGGCGTCACGGACCCCGCCGAGCGGCAGCCACTCCTCGACCTCGCCAGGCAGGCCAACGCCCCCGGCTGGTGGCACAAGTACGGCGACGTGCTGCCCCACTGGTTCGAGGTCTACATCGGCCTGGAGGGCGCCGCGTCCAGCATCCGCACCTACGAGAACCAGTTCGTCCCCGGCCTGCTGCAGACTCCCGCGTACGCCAGAGCCGTCATCGAACTGGCCCACGAGAAGGCCACGAGGGCGGAGATGGACCGGCGCGTGTCCCTGCGCACCACCCGGCAGAAGCGCCTGGAGAGCGGGCTGACGGTCTGGGCGGTGATCGACGAGGCCGTCGTGCGCCGCACGCTCGGCAGTCCGGAGACGATGCGGGAGCAGATCACCCATCTGCTGGACGTCACGGCCGAGCGGAACGTCACCGTCCAGGTCATGCCGTTCGACCGCGGCGGCCACGCGGCGGCCGGGGGCCCGTTCAGCATCCTGCGATTCCCCGAGCGCGAGCTCCCCGACGTGGTCTACATGGAGCAGCTCACCAGCGCCCTCTACCTGGACAAACCCGTCGACTCCGACCACTACATGGAGGTCATGGACCGGCTCAGCATCCAGGCCGAGACACCGAAGGAGACGAGGCGCTTCCTGGAACAGCTCATTTCCGCATGAGCTGCTGAAACTCCTGTGATCCACTCCATACCGGGATTTTTGGTCGTCC
Source organism: Nonomuraea sp. NPDC049480 (assembly GCF_044465905.1). Lineage (NCBI taxonomy): Bacteria > Bacillati > Actinomycetota > Actinomycetes > Streptosporangiales > Streptosporangiaceae > Nonomuraea > Nonomuraea sp. NPDC049480. The sequence continues at coordinate 375,260 of NZ_JBITMD010000002.1, read as the reverse complement.
GGTATATGGAGATCAACGTGTTGCCGTATTGTCACCTCGCAAACGCGGATGCACGTGCATCCGTAAGATCGCGAGGAGCTGCCCCATGCACGAGTTCCGGAACGGAACCCCCGCCGGCCGCCTTCCCGTCGTCTGGCGCAAGAGCAAGTGGAGCAACCCCAACGGCAACTGCGTCGAGGTCGCGAACCTGCCCACGGGGGAGATCGCCATGCGTAACTCACGCTTTCCCGAAGGGCCCGCGCTGGTCTACACCCAGGCGGAGATCACCGCGTTCGTCCTCGGGGCCAAGGACGGCGAATTCGACGACCTCATAGTCTGAGCGGCCGCCTCCGCCGGCCACCCGCCCGCGTGACTTTTCGGATTACGGTCCGGTTCGTCGAGGGTTTCGGTCACGCGGGTCAGTCGCGGGGCGCGCCGTACCAGCGCCATTCGGTCAGGCGCGGCCCCGTACGGCGGGGCCGCCGGCCGGCCGGTGCGGACGCTACAGGTAGACCTTGGGGTCGGCCTGGAGGCCGCGGGTGAGGCGGATGGTGATGAACTCGTTGTCGTCCGGCTTGCCCGGCGTGCGGCCGTTCGAGAAGGGGAAGTTGTTGTCGTCCAGCACACCGAGCGTGCGGTCGTCAAGGATGACGACGTCCTCGATCGTCTGGAACGGGAACCTGAACGTCCCCGGAGCCCCGCCCAGGCCGCGCGGGTCGGCGATGTCCAGCAGGTCGGCGACCAGGGTCTTGTCGAGCGCGCCGTCGCCGTCCCTGTCCCGCATGTCGGCCAGGTAGATGCGCTTGACCTGGGCGGCGTCGCCCTGCAGGTTGTCCCGCTCGATGATCAGGAACCGGTCGGCGTCGACGGCGATCGCGTCGCCGATGGCGTGCGAGGGCGAGTCCAGCCGGTACGTCCACCGCTTCCCGGTGTAGGCCCGCCGGCGCAGGTCGAACTCGTTCATCCGCAGCGTCCCCGCCGGGTCGCCGGCGACGGTGCCCTCCAGGAGCGGGTAGAGGCGGCGGCCGTCCACGGACCTGGCCATGCCCTCGAAGCCCTTGCTGCCGCCGAGGTTGGGCTGCGCGCCGTTCAGGTTGGGGTTCTCGGGCGCGCGGACGCCGGGCAGTTCGATCGGCGCCTCCATCAACCGGCCCTTGCGGTCGAAGTGCAGCAGGAACGGGCCGAACTCGTCGCCGATCCAGTACGTCCCGTCCATCGTGCGCACGATCGACTCGACGTCGAAGTCGGCGCCGGTCAGCGTCCGGTCCTGCCTGGTGAGCGGGAACGGCACCAGCCCGCGCGGGTCGGTCAGGTTGAACCCGCCGAGCACGTCGACCGACTTGGTGCGGAAGTCCGGCTTGACCCGGTGGACCCGCAGCAGGAAGTCGGCGCTGTTGGCCTTGTTGCCGAAGCCGTTGTCGGACAGGGCCTCGAAGGTGCCGTCGTGGCGGCGGACGATGCCGCTGAATCCCTGCACGGGCTGGCCGGGGAAGGGCGGGGTGACCCCGTTGACGGGCGCGGTGCCCAGCGACGATCCCGACGGCTCGCTGCCGGGGACGAAAGTCAGTGCGGGCAGCGAGGCGAACCCGGTCAGCGTGGCCTGCCCGAAGCCGGGCTGCGTGCCGTGACGCCCGGGATCGGCGGCGGCGGGAGCGGCCAGCGAGAGAGCCGTGGCGCCCGCGCACATCAGGATGGCGATGCGTTTCATGCCCGGCACCCTAGGGCGGGCACATGACGAGACCCCGAACGTACGGCAACTGGCGATGACCGCCAGATGTCCGCCCGGGTCGAGTGGGGGAAAGTCCACCTGATCAGGCAGTTGTCCCGACCGGGTTCGCCGGAGCCTGCGCATGGAGGGCCAGGCTCCGGTTCATCGGGACAACTGCTCGATCACGCGATGATGGTGACGCTGCCGGGTTTGTCAGGCGGCGGAGATGCCGGCGCTGGCCGCGCGGCGCATGCGACGGCGACGCTCGGAAGCGCGCTCGTCTTCGTTGAGACCGCCCCACGTGCCGTACTTCTCGGGCCGGGACAGCGCGTAGTCAAGGCACTCGTTGCGGACAGGGCACTGGGCGCAGATCGCCTTGGCCTTCCGCTCACGTACGTCACGCTCGGGCTGCCGCTCCCCATCGGGGCCGAAGAAGAGCACGAGGTCCTCACCCCGGCACGCGGCATCATCCTGCCAACCCCAGCTGGGGCGCGGGCGGGCGAGCTGCCGACGTACCTGAGACATGGGAAAACCACCTTCGTGAGAGGTATTTCGGTAATTGAGCCGCATTGGACGCTTTTGGCGTCACTGTTCCAACGCAACGTCGGGCCGTGATGTTCCCTGTTCAGGCGAGAGCGGGCGTGGCATACCGCACAGGCGCGAGCCTGTCCAGCGAAACCAGCCGGTAGGTGGTGATCGTCTCGGCGCAAGCCGTACCACACGGCGCTTGGAACGCCGATGGCTCAACCACAACCTGGAACCGGACGTCGCCGCAGCGCACGATGGCTTCGGTGACGTCACCGTCCGACCTGGAGGATTCCACGGCCACCGCGCCGACGGAGCACTCTCCCGAATGGGCTCGGGCGAAGTGCTCGACGGCTTGCAATGGCTCAGGGATGCCTGCGCGTCCCCGGTAGCGGTCGAGGATGACCTCGCCCGACCGGTACGCGTTAGCCGCTGCCAGTGCAGCAGCCTGAGACATGCTGCCGTAGAAAATTCCGTGTGGCAAGCACACGAGGTTGGCGGCGTAGCGATCGCCGCCAACGTGTGACGTTTCCCACACTCTGTCCGGCAGAGATTCGGCCAGCGATCGAGCGAGGGGTAGTCCAATGCGGGCGCAGCACACATTGCGCTTGGCGTGCGTGCAGACCAGAAATACCGGCTCGTCTTCAAGTATGCAGGACTCCGGGACCACTCCGGCCACGAAGGCGTCCAGGTCAAGATCGCCAGAACCTGCGACGACGCTGCTCGCGAGCCAGGGGCGCTCCCCGGCGGCGTACGCCAGTAGCACACGGATGCCCTGGTCCCGTGGGCGGGTCCGCTTGCCGGGCCGGCGGATCAGCTGGGGCCTGATACCTCGTTCGAGCGCGCGGCGGACGAGTTCGGAGATTCTTTCAGGAAGTTCGAAGCTTTCCAGGCGGGTCGGCCAGGCGCCGGTGTACTCGATGAGCAGCCAGAGCCGGGCTCCCACGGTGGCGCTGGCCAATGTGGGCACCTCCCCGGTGTGACACCCGACAGGATGCTCGCAGCCCCTCGCCAACGCCCCTCCCCTTCTCCGTCGAATTAGGTAAGACTAACCTAACGGATCGGGGAGCTCAGGCGTGGCGGGTTCGGGCAAGAACGTCCCGTGTCGCGGGGAGAGCGCGGTCCCTGTCCTCTCTGATCAGGCCGATCCTGGTCCGCCTGTCGAGCAGGTCGGCCTCGTCGAGCGCGCCCTCGTGCTCCACCGACCACATGAGCTCGCCCTCGGTGATGCCGAGCCCCACCTCCTCCGGGTACGCCTTGACGAGCTCGTGCACGGCAGGGGCCTCGCTGCCGTACCGCTCGGCGAGGGGCGCCGGCACGCCGGACGGCTGAGGGCCGGCCCCGGCGAGCGGGATCTTGCGGGTGAGGCACCGCCCCGCCGGGAGGTTGCCAATCGAAACCGCTCGATCCACCGCGTCCTCGGCCATGCGCCGATATGTCGTCAGCTTCCCCCCGATCACCGTGACGATGCCGCCGCCGGACAGCACCACGTGCCTCCGCGACAGGTCCGCCGTGCGCCCCGAGGCCGCCAGAAGGGGCCTGAGGCCCGCGTAGGCGCCCGCAACCGCCTCTCTGGTCACCTGGGTCTCGAGAGCCCTGTTCAGTACCTCCAGGAGCGTTCTGACGTCCTCCTCGGGTGCTTCGGGGACGTCGGGCACCGGTCCCTCCAAGGGTTCGTCCGTCAGGCCGACGTACACGCGCCCGTCGCGCTGGGGGAGAACGAGTGCGAACCGGTTGTTCTCTCCCGGTATGGGCAGGTGCAGGCCGGCGATCAACCCCGGCAGCGTCCCGGGGCGCAGCACGATGTGGGTGCCGCGGGAAGGGCGCAGATCGGCCTCGGGATCCAGGGAGCGCGCCCACACGCCGGTCGCGTTGATCACCGCTCGGGCGCGGATGCCGAACTCCTCGCCGGTCAGCTCGTCGCGCACCGTCGCGCCCCGGTCCGAGAGCCGCAGCGCGCGGCAGCGGGTCAGCACGCGGGCGCCGTGCGCGGCGGCGGTCCTGGCGATCGCGACCACGAGGCGGGCGTCGTCGAGCAGCCGGCCGTCCCACGACAGCAGCGCGCCGCGCAGGCCGTCGGCGCGCACCACGGGCGCCAGCGTGTGGGCCCTGGCCGCGCCGAGCCGCGCGGGACCCGGCAGCAGGCGGCGCGGCGTGCGCGCGGCGGCCCGCAGGGCGTCGCCGAGCCGGTAGCCCGTCATGATCAGCGCCGCCTGGCGCCGGGAGACCTCCGGGGTCAGCGGCAGCACGTACGGGTGCGCCTTCACCAGGTGCGGAGCCGTCCTGCGCAGCAGGATCCCGCGCTCGACCGCGCTCTCGTAGGCGACGCCCACCTGCCCCCTGGCCAGATAGCGCAGCCCGCCGTGGATCATCTTCGAGCTCCACCTGGACGTGCCGAACGCCAGGTCGTGCGCGTCGATCGCGGCCACGCTCAGCCCGCGCGAGGCGGCGTCGAGCGCCGCGCCCGCCCCGGTCGCGCCGAGGCCCACGACCAGCACGTCCACGCGTTCCTCGGCGACCTGGCGCAGCTCGCGGGCGCGGCGGCGGGCGTTAAGCGAGTTGTCCAAGATAGGCCTCCAAAAGGGCGGCGAGCTCGGCGTCGAGCTCGTCCAGCGTCACGGGGTCGAGCATGGTGGGCGCCGACAGCAGGAACGACTGCGCCACCAGCAGCACAGCCCTGGCCTTGCGCGGGTCGCCGAGGTCCCGCTCCAGGACCTCCAGCACGGCCTCGTGGGTGGCGCCCCGCCGGTCGAGCAGATAGGGCAAGAGCAGCTCGGGATCCGCTTCCACGATCTTCCGCCAGAGCGGGTGCTCGCGCAGCCCCCGGACCCCGGCGACGACCGCGCGTACCGGGTCGGACATGTCCAGGCCGGCGACGACGCGTACCCACTCCCTGGTCATCACGTCGGCGACCAGGGTGCGCACGTCGGGCCAGCGGCGGTAGATCGTCATCCGGGACACGCCCGCCCGGCGGGCCACGTCCGTGAGCGTCGTCCTGCGCACGCCGTAGGCGAGTACGCAGTCCTGTGCGGCGTCCAGAACGCCGTCATTGTGACGAATCGACGTCATATGTCACAGTGTAAGCGTGGCTAGAGAACCGATGCTGTGGTCGGGCTGGGGTGACCCCGCCAAGGCTCGCGAGCTGCCCGCGAAGGTGCGCGAGCTGCTCCATGACCTCCTGGGCGTCCGCGCCCCGCGGGGCCCAGCGGCCACGCTGGAGTCCGTGCGGCTTCCACCGGTCGGCCTGCCGTCTTCATCGCTCGATGGGCTCGCCGCGATCACCGGCGCCGAGCACGTGCTGACCTCGCACGAGGCCCGCGTACGGCACACGCGCGGCAAGTCCACCCCCGACCTGCTGCGCATGCGCGCCGGAGACGGCTCCGACGCGCCCGACGCGGTGGTGCTGCCCGGCTCGCACGAGGAGGTGGCCGGGCTGCTGGGGCTGTGCGCGCGGGAGCGGATCGCGGTCGTGCCCTTCGGCGGCGGGACCTCGGTGGTGGGCGGGCTCGCGGCTTCCCGCGCCGGCTTCACGGGCGTGATCGCGCTCGACCTGGCCCGGCTCGACCGGCTGCGGTCGGTGGACGCCGAGTCGATGGTGGCCGAGTTCGAGCCGGGCGTGCGGGCTCCCGACGCAGAGCGGCTGCTCGCCGCGCACGGGCTGACCCTGGGGCACTTCCCGCAGTCCTTCGAGTACGCCACGCTCGGCGGCTTCGCCGCGGCCCGCTCCAGCGGCCAGGCCTCCGCCGGGTACGGCCGCTTCGACGACATGGTCGTCGGCCTCACCGTCGCCACGCCGTCGGGCACCCTCGACCTCGGCCGGGCGCCCAAGTCGGCGGCCGGGCCCGACCTGCGGCAGCTCGTCCTCGGCTCCGAGGGCGTCTTCGGCGTCATCACGTCGCTGCGGCTCCGCGTGCGCCGCGCCCCCGCCGAACGGATCTACGAGGGGTGGCGGTTCGCGTCGTTCGCGGCGGGAACGGCGGCCATGCGGGCCCTCGCCCAGGAAGGGCCGCTTCCGGCCGTGCTGAGGCTGTCCGACGAGACCGAGACGGTGATCGGCCTGGCCAAGCCGGACGCGATCGGCTCCAGCGGCGGCTCGGGGTGCCTGCTGATCGCGGGCTACGAGGGGCCGCCGGCGGCCGGCCGCCGGGTCGCGGCCCGCGCCGTGCTCACGCGGATGGGCGGGGAACCCCTGGGCGAGGAGCCGGGGGAGGTGTGGGAGCGCGGGCGGTTCTCGGCGCCGTACCTGCGCGACTCGCTGCTCGCGGCCGGCGCCACCGTCGAGACTCTGGAGACGGCCGGGTTCTGGGCGAATCTGCCGCGGCTCTACGACGCGGTGCGGCTGTCCCTGCTCGGCGCGCTCGGCACAGCTCCGCCGCCACTGGTCATGTGCCACGTCTCGCACGTGTACGAGACCGGCGCGTCGCTGTACTTCACCGTCGTGGCCCCGCAGGAGGACGACCCGGTCGCCCAATGGGAGCGGGCCAAGACGGCGGCGAACGCGGCCATCGTCGAGGCGGGCGGCACGATCAGCCACCACCACGGAGTGGGCCGCGACCACCGGGAGGCCTACGCCGCCGAGCTCGGCCCGGTCGGCGTCGCCGTCCTGCAGGCGGTCAAGGCCCGGCTCGACCCGGCCGGGATACTCAACCCCGGCGTGCTGATCCCGGTTCCGGGGAGGTAGCGGCGTCGATCCGTTCCCACGGTGAACGCGGTCCCGGGACGGCTCATTCGTCCGGTGGCCTGGTGATCCGCTCTGCCTCCGCCAGCGCCGCGGCGGCCTCGCTGTAGCGGTGGAGGCCCTCCAGCACGGCGGCCAGGCAGTGCAGCGAGACCACCAGCGGGGCGCCGCCCGTCGCCCGGGTGAGTTCCACCGCCTCCTGGGCCGGCGGCAGCGCCTCCGCGGCCCGGCGCCGCTTGAGCAGCAGCCTGGCCGCCGTGAGCAGGCAGCGTGCCAGCAGCTCTGTGTGCTCTCCGGGGCGTTCCTCGGCCAGGATCCGGCTCCTCGCGATGGCCTCGCTCACGGTGTTGAGCGCCGAGCTTCCCCACCGGGGCCGCGCCGTGGCATAGGCCAGCAGGCCCTCGATGGCCCGCGCGTCCGGGGTGCCCTTTCTGGTCGCATCGTCCGGGCTGTTACGCGTCATCGGACTTCTCCGTGGATACTCCGGCCTTCAGGCCGGACAGGGAACGGACTCCCGCGTGGCGGGACACAGACGGGTGGTTCGCCGGCAGGCGGACCGCCGTCAGGGTTCGGACCGGTGTTCTTCCCTTCTGGCGTCGGCTCGTTGGAGCAGGCGGAGACGCATGTGTGAGGCCTTGCCGGGGCCGGTGCCGGCGTCCTCCCTTCGGTGTCCCAACCGCTTGTTTGGGGGGATGAGGTTACACCATTGTGAACCTTCTGTGTTCTATGCAGTACGGAGAGTTCAGGGTGCGCAAATGGTTGATCGCGGTAAAGATGTGGTCATGACGGAAGTCGCGGCCGAGCGCGGAAAAGAGCTTTCCTCACGGGTGTCGGAGGCGGGGGCCGGGTGGGCCTGTGCGCAGACTGGTACGTTCGCCCAGCTCAAACCGGACGGCCACGGGTTCAGCTGGCTGAATTTAGCCACGCTGTGGCGCTCGCGCAACGAGATCCTCGCCGGGTTGTTCGGAGATCCGTCAGGGGAGGTCCGGGCGCGCTGGGTGGCGGCTCAGGAAGTACGTGGGATTGACCCGGAATTTCGTATCAAGCCGCCCGTTGATGGAAATTTCAGTTTCCTTCTGCTCGGCGATACCGGCGAGGGCGACGCCTCCCAGTACGCCGTCGTGCCCGGAATGCTGAAAGCCGGCGAAGGGACGTCGTTCGCCATCGTCGCCAGTGACGTCATCTATCCGACGGGATCGGGCAACGAGTACGGCGACAAGTTCTTCCGCCCGTACAAGGACTATGACGCTCCCATCTACGCGATCCCCGGCAACCACGACTGGTACGACGGGCTCGGCGGGTTCATGCGGGTCTTCTGCGACGCGCCGCCGCTCAAGCCGAAGCCGGACCGCGGGCCGCGCGGGCTGCTGTGGCGCAAGCCGGAGACGATCGACGAGGCGCGGCTGGCCGAGGCGCGCTCGCTCAGGGGCAAGCCGTCGCAGCAGGCCACGCAGCCGGGGCCGTACTGGGTGATCGAGAGTGACAGCCTGCTCATCGTGGGCGTGGACACCGGCATCAGGAACGTGATCGACAAGGGCCAGACCGCCTGGCTGCGCCGCGTCTCGCTCGACCCGCGGCCGAAGATCCTCGTGACCGGCAAGCCCATCTACACCGCGAACGCGTACAAGCCGTCACCGCTGGAGGAAGGCGGCACGATTGACGACATCGTCCGCGACCCGGCGCACCGGTACGTCGCGGCCATCGGCGGAGACGTGCACAACTACCAGCGCTATCCGGTCAAGGTGGGCGAGCGGGTGATCCAGTACGTCGTGGCGGGCGGAGGCGGGGCGTTCATGCACGCCACGCACACCATCCGGCGGGTCGACGTGGCGGGGGTGCACGAGGACGACTTCCGCTGCTACCCGCTGCGCGGCGACTCGCTGTCGTTCTACAGCCAGCTGTACGCCCGCAGGCTCCGCATGAAGTGGCTCTACCTGCGGCCCGAGGAGGCCGTGTGCATCATGTCGGAGCAGATCAGGAACCAGCCCGTCCGCACCCCCGAAGGGCCCGTCGAGGTCACCCGCCGGATGCGGTGGGCGGCGCGGCTGCTCGGCGCCTGGCCGTGGCCGCTCAGGTTGCCCGTGGACAAGGTGTTCCACCGGTACCTGTCCGAGCTGTCCGACTGGGACACTCCGCCGTTCTTCAAGCAGTTCCTGCACGTGTCGGTCACGCCGGGCGAGCTGACGCTGCGGTGCCTGGCCGCCACCGGATGCCTGGCGCAGGAGCTGGAGCCGCCCGTGGAGGACGAGGTGCGCATCAGTTTGTCGTAGCCGTCTGTCACGCTTGCCACGTGTATGTCGTGGTCGCCGGAGAGACGGTGCTGCCGGTCGGAGGGACGGCTCGCCGTACCTCCGATCTGGCGGGGACCGTGCGGGAGATCGAGGCGGCCGATCGGCCGCGATGGGTGTGGGCCGACACGAGGGAGACCTACCCGGCGCTGCTGCGGGCCGGCGTGCGGGTCTCGCGCTGCCACGACGTCGCCCTCACCGAGGGGCTGCTGCTGGCGTACGAAGGCCGCTACGGCGAGAGCCGCACGGCCAGGGCCGCCCACGCCCGGCTGCACGGGCTGCCCGTGCCCGAGGAGCAGCCGAGCGCGCCGGACACGCTGTTCGCGCCCGAGCCGCTCGGGGCGGAGGCGGTGGCCGAGGTGCTGGCCGGCCAGCTGCGGCGGATCGAGGCGCTGCCGGAGCCGGGGAGGTTCCGGCTGCTGGTCGCGGCCGAGTCCGCGGGGGCGCTGGTCGCGGCCGAGATGTCGTACGACGGGATGCCGTGGCGCAGGGACGTGCACGACGCGCTGCTGACCGAGCTGCTCGGTCCGCGGCCCGTGCACGGCATGCGGCCCGCCAAGCTGCAGGCGCTGGCCGACGAGGTGACGGCGGCGTTCGGGCATCCGGTCAATCCGGACTCCGTGCAGCAGCTCGTCAAGGCGTTCAAGGGGGCCGGGGTGGCGCTGAAGACCACCCGGTCGTGGGAGCTGAAGCAGGTCGATCATCCGGCCGTGGCGCCGCTGCTGGCGTACAAGGAGCTGGCCCGGCTCTTCAGCTTCCACGGATGGGTGTGGGCCGACCAGTGGGTGCGGGGCGGGCGGTTCCGGGCCGAATACGTGGTGGGCGGGGTCGTGTCCGGGCGGTGGGCCACCAGCGGCGGAGGAGCGCTGCAGATCCCCAAGGTGATGCGGCGGGTGGTGGTCGCCGACGACGGGTGGGTGCTGATCGTCGCCGACGCCGCGCAGCTCGAGCCGCGGGTGCTGGCCGCGATGGCCGGGGACGCAGGGCTGGCCGGAGCCGCCGGGGAGATCGATCTGTACTCGGCGCTGGCGCAGTCCTTCGGCGGGGAGCGGGACAACGCCAAGATCGCGATGCTGTCCGCCATGTACGGCGGCACCAGCGGCGACGCGCCCAAGCTGCTGGCGGTGATGCGGCAGCGGTTTCCCCGGGCGTACCAGTTCGTGGAGGACGCGGCCAAGGCGGGGGAGGAGGGGCGGCTCGTCCGGTCCTGGCTCGGCCGCACCAGCCCGCCGCCGTCGTCCCGGTGGAGGGAGCTGGTGTCGGGTCCCGAGGGCGGGCGCGCGGCGCGGGACCGGGGGCGGTTCACGCGCAACTTCGTGGTGCAGGGGACCGCGGCGGAGTGGGCCTTGGCGCTGCTCGCGGTGTTGCGCGGGTTGTTGCCGGAGCCGGCGCGGCTGGTGTTCTTCCAGCATGACGAGGTGATGGTGCACTGTCCCCTTGAGCAGGCCGAGGAGGTGATGGGGGCCGTGTCGGCGGCGGCGGAGGAGGCCAGCAGGCTGCTGTTCGGGCGGACGCCGGTGCGGTTTCCCATGGAGGCGGTCGCGGTCACCTGCTACGCCGACGCCAAATGACCGGCCCGAATGACCGGCCCGAATGACCGGCCCGAATGACCGGCCCGAATGACCGGCCCGAATGATCGGCGCCGGGACGCGCCGCCGCTGACGTGCTCGCCGCGTCGGCCGTCCACCGCCGGCGCACTTTCCGGCGGGGGCTAAGGGTGGGGGCGGGCGGTGGCGAGCCAGAAGGCGGCCAGGGCGACCATGATGCCGACGACCAGGCCCAGCGCGCCGTACGAGAGCATGCCGACGATGGCGCCCGCGACGATCGTGCCCGTGGCGCCGCAGACGTTCATCAACAGGTCGGACAACCCTTGGACGGCGGGGCGGCGCTCGATGGGGACCGACTCCGTGACCAGGGCGGAGCCGGCGACCAGGCCGCAGGACCATCCCAGCCCGAGCAGCACCAGCGCCGTCGTCACCTGCCACACCCGATGCCCGGCCGTGCCGGCCAGCGCGGCGGCGGCCAGCAGCAGGCCCATGCCGAGCAGCAGCACGGGAACCTTGCCCGCCTTGTCGGCCAGCCACCCGACGACCGGGGACAGCATGTACATGCCCGCGATGTGCAGGCTGATGACGAGGCCGATGACGTCCAGGTTCGAGCCGTCGTGGTGGAGTTTGACCGGGGTCATCGACATGACGGACACCATCGCCGTGTGACTGACCGCGATCATGACCAGCGCCCGGCGGGCCATCGGCGTGGTGCGCAGGGTATGCCAGGCTGTCCTGATCGTGCGGTTGCGCCCGGGCCCGGGATCCTCGGCGCCGTTCAGGCCGCGGGCCAGCGTGAGGGGGTCGGGGCGCAGGAAGGCGATGATGACGACCAGCGCCAGGGCGAAGGCGAGCGCCGCGAACGCGAACGGTCCCGCCTTCTCCACCAGCCCGAGCCGCATGCCGATCTGGTCGGCGGGCTTGGCCAGGTTGGGGCCGGCGACGGAGCCGATCGTGGCGGCCCAGACGACCAGGGACAGGTGCCTGGCCGCGTGTCCCTTCGGCGACAGGTCCGTCGCCGAGTAGCGTGCCGCCAGGCCGCCGGCGCTGCCGCCGCCCACCAGCACCAACCCGAGCAGCAGCAGCGGCCACGTCCGCAGGCTGATCGCGACCACCGAGATCGCGCAGCCGGTCAGCGCCGCCACGTACGCGAGCGCCAGCCCCGCGCGTCGCCCGCCCCTGCCGGACGCCTTGGCCGTCGGCAGGGCCAGCAGCGCCGCGCCGAGCACGGTGGCCGTCCCCGCGAAGCCGCTGATCACCGTGGAGCCCGACAACTCGTCGACCACGACCGAGCTGAGCGCCAGCCCCACGGCGACCCCCACACCGCCAACGATCTGCGCCGCGGACAGCACGCCCAAGGTGCGGCGTTGGATGATCCGGATCCGGTCAGAAGGCGAGACAGCGGGCTTTGTGGGGGTGCTGGTCACCTGTGAAGTCTCCCATAGCCCCCAACATCGCCCCAAAGGGGACGGCCACCCTTTTCCCTCGGGAAGGCCGTGTTTTACGGACGTTCCGCGACGTTACCGCCGCTCCCCGACGCCCCCCGGTCGCGATATTTCAGAGAATGGTGACTGAATCGCCCACGGTGATCCGGCCGACTCCGTCCGGGATCAGGTTGATGCCGAACCACACCTTGCCGTCCCACTTGCGATGCCGGGCGAGCGTCCTGATGGGCTCCTTGCCCTTCGTGTACGTGGCGGTGTCAACGGTGGTGAGCACACACCGGTCACACCCCTTGGTCACCCGGAAGTCCACCTCGCCGATCCGCACCCGCTTCCACTCGTCCTCCGCGAACGGCACGCCGGCGCCCTCCACCACCACGTTCGGCCGGAACCGGTGCATCGGCAGCGGCGCCGGCGCCTCCTCACCGCGCTCCAGCGCGCCCTCGACGATCCAGTCGTTCAGCCGGTCGAGCGAGGCCGTGGAGGTGAGCAGGAGCGGATAGCCGTCGGCCAGGCTGACGCGGTCCTCCGGGCGGCCGTACGCGGGATCGACCGGGCGGCGGGTGGGGTCGTCGAGCCACTTGAGCCGGACCGGCCGCCCCGCCAGCTCCGACAGCCAGCGGGCCGCGTCGTCCCCGCAATCGGTCATCTCCACCGGCGTGCCCCACACGTCCACCGTGGCCATCGAGACGTCCGGGACGACCCGCAGCGGCGCGGCGTGGGGGCCGGTCAAGGTGAGCGTGCCGCCGTCGAGCGTGGCCAGGCAGGCCAGGAGCCGCGGCTCCTCACGGGCGGTGAGGATCACGCCGCGCTCGTCGGTGATCAGGTAGCGCCTGTCGCCGGCCAGCCCCCAGGGCTGGACCTCGGCCTCGTGAACATCATGACCCGCCGTGGACTTGATGGGGTAAAAGTGGATGCTCGCCAGCTTCATGAGGCCGACCGTATCTCACCGGTTCGGGCGGGCTCCGGGACGGTGGAGCCCGTACGGCTCAGGCGCGCGGCGAGCGCCACCGTGGCGAGGGAGAGCACGCCGATCGCGGCGCCGATCCAGGCCACCGACGGGTAGCCGAGTCCCGCGCCGATGGACAGGCCGCCCAGCCACGGGCCGGCGGTGATGCCGAGGTTGAACGAGGAGACGTTCACCGCGGCGGCGAGCGTGGGGGCGTTCTTGGCCAGGGCGAAGACGCGGGTGTTGAGCGCGGGGTTGGTGGCGAAGCCGAACGCGCCGAGCAGGAAGATCAGGGGGATGGCGAGGAGCGGGATCGGCGCGGCCGGCGCCAGTGCGGCCGAGGCGGCGACGAGGCCGGCGATCCCGGCGTACAGGGAGCGGAACGGGCGGGCGTCGGCGGTCCTGCCGCCGATCGTGATGCCGATCAGCGAGCCGGCGCCGTAGAGGGCCAGGACGGCGGGCACCCAGGCGGGGTCCAGCCCGGTGGTGTCGACGAGCAGCACGCTCAAGTAGCTGAAGGAGACCAGGAGGGCGCCCGTGGTGAGTGCGGTGGTGCTGTAGGAGAGCCAGAGCCCGGGGCTGGTCATGGCGCGCAGTTCGACGGCGAGGCTGGGGCCTTCCCGCACGTCGCCGGCGGCGGTCCCGGGCCTGCCGCCCGGGATGGTGGCGAGGACGCCCGCGCCGGCGAGCGCCGACAGGCCGGCCACCGCCCAGAACGCCGCCCGCCATCCGAGGTGCTGGCCGATGACCGTGCCGAGGGACAGGCCGATGATGGTGGCGACCGTCAGCCCGCCGGCGAGCACGCTCATCGCCTTGCCGCGGGCGTTCGCGGGCACCAGGCCGATCGCGGTGCTCGCGGCCACGGCCCAGAAGCCGGCGTACACGAAGGCGCCGACGACCCTCGTGGTGAACAGCGTGCCGTAGCTGGACGTCAGCGCGCCGGCGACGTGCGACAGCGCGAAGACGGCGAGGAACGTCAGCAGCGCCGTACGGCGCGGCCAGCGCAAGGTGACGACGGCCAGGACCGGCGCGCCCACCAGCATCCCCATCGCGAACGCCGAGATCAGCAGCCCGGCCTGCGGCACGGACACGCCCAAGTCGGCGGACAGCTCGGGGAGCAGCCCGGCCAGCATGAGCTCCGACGTGCCCTGAGCGAAGATCGAGAATCCCAGTATGTACACCGCCAACGGCATGGCGGACTCCCTCCACAGTTTTAGATTGATCAGTTCAAAACGTGGGCGCGAAAAAATCAGAACGCGTCCAGCGCGGTGCGCGCGACGGACTCGAGCGCGGCCCGGTCGGCGCCGCCGCGTCCCATCACGCGCAGCCCGCTGACCGTGGCGACGACGAACCGCGCCAGAGACGAGGGGTCCTTGTCCGCGCCGATCTCGCCCCGGGCGCGGCCGGCCTCGATGGCCGAGCGCATCAGCCGCAGCCGGAGGTCGTTGTCGCGCCGCAGCAACTCGGCGATCTCCGGGTCGCGCGGCGCCAGCTCGATCGTCGAGTTGACCACCAGGCAGCCGATCGGATCGTCCGGCTCGGGCTCGACCGCCCACCACAACACGGTCCGGACCTTCTCCTTCGCCGGCAGGTCGCCGTCCATCAGCTCGGCGAGCACGGCGTTGCGCTCGTCCATGTAGCGCCGCAGCGCCTTCCGGAACAGGTCGCGCTTGCTGGCGAAGGTGTTGTAGATGCTGCTGCGCCCGAGTCCGGTGGCCGCGCACAGGTCCTGTGTCGAGGTGGCCTCGTAGCCCGCCTCCCAGAAGGCGCGCATGGCCGCCTCGACCGCCCGGTCCTCCTCGAACTTCCTCGGTCGCGCCATGTCCCGCACGCTAGCACGTTTTGGAACGACCGGTGCAATACCCTGGTGTCAGGTGGTCTTCCTGAAGGTGTCCAGGAACACCTTCCGCGTGTCGGCCTGGTCGTCCCACTTGAGCTCGGGCATGTCGAACGTGATCTTGAAAGCGGTGACGTCGTCGATCGTGACGTACCTGGTCAGCGCGTGCATGGGGACGTCGTTGGCGGTGGTGTACGTGTACTCCCAGTCCGCCGCCTTCCAGCCGCGGAAGTCCACCGCCTGCAGCTGCACCTGGATGTAGCTCTCCATGCCGCCGTCGGCCTCCTGCCGGCCGAGCTCCGACAGCCCGCCGTCGGCCTGCGGGGTCACGTCCTCGACGAGGATCCGCAGCCCGGAGTCCTTCGGCCCGGTGAACGTGGCCACACCGCCCGACGTGGCCAGCTTCCAGTCCTGGGGGACCGCCGCGGAGAATCCGGCCGGAGTGTGCTGCTTGTAGCCGTCGGGCGCGGCGGCGGCGGGCTGGGCCTTCCGGGGCGTGGGGGCGACCGTGGCGGACTGCGTGATCGGGGCCACCTCGGAAGAGCCGCCGCCCGACACGATGATCCACACGGCGCCGACGACGACGGCCACCCCCAGCAGCGCGCTGATGATCGTCAGCGGCGTGGGGCGCCCGTCGCGCACCCAGGCGCCGTCGTCCTCCTCCGCCCTGCGCCTGCTCTTGCCCGTGCGCGGGGTCGCGCTCGGCAGCGTGGACAGGCGGTTGTGGCCGGTGTCGTGCGCCAGGTCGCGCGACTGCTCGCGCAGGTCGTCGGGAGAGGCCAGCGGCCACGGGGCCGAGGTGGAGGCGGACGCGCGGCTGTCCGTGGTCAGCGGCAGGATCGGCTGCGGGCGAGGTCCCGTGGGGTTGTCCAGGTCGTCGTACAGGTCTCTGGCCGGCATCCGGTGCGGCCCCGACGGGCTCGCGAAGGGCCCCGACGGGCTCGCGAGCGGCCCCGACGGGCTCGCGAGCGGCCCCGACGGGCTCGCGAGCGGCGACGGGCCGCCGAACGCGGGCGGCTGCGGCAACTGGTCGGTCCGGTGGCTGCCGGACGGTGTGGAAAGACCGTCGTACGGCATCGAGTGGCCGCCCGAGGGGCTGGTCAGCGGGTTGTACGGCACGCGTATCGGCCCCGAGGGCGTCTCCACGATCCGCGACGGCATCGGCCCCGAGGGCGTCTCCAACGGCGGCAGCAGGCCGGCAGGCGCCGGGTCGGCCGGGCTGGGCAGCGCCTCCGGCTTGCGCGGCCGGGGCGAGCCGTGCACGCGCAGCACCGTCTCGAGCATCTCGATGACCTGCGCGGCCGTCAGCCGCTCGGCGGGGTTCTTGCGCAGCAGGCCCTCGATCACCGGCGCCAGCGATCCGGACCGTTGCGGCGTGATCGGCTCCTGCGTGAGCACCGAGCCGAGCACCGCGACCGGGTCGGGCCCCTCGTACGGGGGCCGCCCCTCGACGGCGGCGTACAGCGTCGCGCCGAACGACCACAGGTCGGCCGCCTGCGTGATCGGCTGCCCGGACAGCCGCTCCGGCGGGATGTACGCCGGCGACCCCATGAGCAGCCCGGTCTGCGTGATGTTCACGTCGCCCTCGATGGCCGCGATGCCGAAGTCGGTCAGCACCACCCGGTCCTGGGTCAGCAGCACGTTGCCGGGCTTGATGTCGCGGTGCAGGATGCCGGCGGCGTGGGCGTGCATGAGCGCGTCGAGCACGCGGATGCCGATCTCGGCGGCCTGGATCACGGGGAGCGGCCCGCTCTGGCGTACCGCCTGCTCGAGGGACCAGGCGCGGACCAGCTCCATCACGATCCACGGACGGCCGTCCTCCTCGACCACGTCGTGGACGGTCACGATGCCGGGATGCTGGAGCCGCGCGGCCGACCTGGCCTCGCGCAGCATGCGCCGGTGCGCCACCTGCGTGCCCGCGTGGTCGAGCCCGAACGGGAGGATCAGCTCCTTGACCGCCACGTCCCGGTCGAGCAGGACGTCGTGGGCGTGCCACACCATGCCCATGCCGCCTCTGCCGACAGGTGACATGAGCCGGTAACGCCTGCCTATGAGGCGGCCCTGGGCCTGCGGAGCGCCCACTGGGGCGTCTCCCTCCTGGCCCGGCCCGCCGAGCAAGCGGTCGGCTGCCATCTTCCCGCCCCCATCTTTCTCATCCGTCACGTGCGTCTTCACGCTACTTGCAGATTATGAGGTTCGTTACGATATCGGCGGGGAATGCACAATGGAAGCCAGCGTCCGCTTTACAGCGTCACTGACGTGCGGATATGCCGCTATTCAAATGGATCACTAACCGCGTCCGCCAGCGCCGGCAAGGTGCTGGTGAAAGCCTCGGCGGGAGGCTTGACCAGCCCCGCCCCCACCTGCCCCGTTCCCGCCACGCGTCCGGCGATGCCGGTGTTGACCACGGGCAGCAGCCCGGTCCTGGCCACGAGCGTGACGTCGATGCCGACAGGCGTGCCGCGGAAGCCGAGACCGGGGATCTGGTAGGCGGGGTGCTCGGCGAGCGTGATCTCGTACATGGACCGGGTGGCCCGCACCGCGTCGGCCACCTCGCCGCCCACGAAGCGCACGATGGCCGGGGACGCCGCCATCGCGAAGCCGCCCAGGCCCGACGTCTCGGTGATCGTGGAGTCGCCGATGTCGGGGTTGGCGTCATCGGGGCCGTACGTGCCCAGGTAGAGCCCGTCGGGCACGCCGGCCGGGCCGGTGAACCAGCGTCCGCCGAGACCCGACACCTGGACGCCGAAGTCGGTGCCGTTCCTGGCCATGGCGACGACCATGGTCGAGCCGGGGATGTCGCGGGCGGCGTCCGTGCTCACCTTGGCCGCGGCCATGCCGGCGTTCAGGAAGAAGTGGTCGTTGCCGTTGATGAAGCGCAGCACCTGCGCGGCGCCGCCCGGGGCGGCCTCGACCACGGCCGGGGCCAGCTCGCGCAGCAGCAGGGAGGTGGCGGCCCGGTTGCGGTTGTGCAGCTCGTCGCCCATCTGCAGGGCCTGCGCGATCAGCGAGCGCAGGTCGATCGGGCCCGTCCGCTCCAGGGTCGCGGCCAGCGCGGGGCCGAGCACCGCGTCCATCCAGCGCAGCCGGTCCAGCACCTCGGGCCCGTACGCGCCGTACCTGAGGACCTTGCCCAGGCCCTCGTTGAGCGAGCAGTAGGCGGTGCCGCCGTGCTCCTCGTCGTGCACCTCGAACAGCCACATGGACGGGCTCACCACGCCCGCCATCGGCCCCACGGCGGCGTGCTCGTGGCACGGCCGCAGCACGATCTCGCCCCGCGCCAGCTTGGCGGAGGCGTCGCGCTCGTCGCCGGCCAGGCCCTCCAGCAGCATCGCGCCGATGAGCGCGCCGCGCATCGGGCCCGACGCGCGCTCCCAGGTGATCGGCGGGCCCGCGTGCAGGAACGTGCCCTCGGGCAGCACCTCCGACGCCCGCCGCACGCCGATCAGGTGCGGCCGCGCGGTGGTCAGCCGGCGCGCGGCCAGCTCGTTGGCGGCCTGCCTGCGCGGATCGGCCAGCACCTTGACCAGCGCCTCCGCGGTGCCGGGCAGGGGCGGGCGCCAGTCCACCGGGGTCGTCGGCACGGCCTGCGCGGCCAGCGCCTCGTCGAGCAGTCCGGCGCCGGTGGTGATCACGCGGGACGGGGCGGAGAGCGGGCTCATAGGAGGCTCCTGGCGTGCCGGGCCGCCTGGGCGTTGGACAGGAACACGGCCGCGCCCGCCTGGCGGAGTACGGCGGCCTGGCGGTGCAGGTCCTGCGGGTCGCCCTGCGTGCCGACGAGGGCGACCACGACGGCGGCGGGGGTGCGGGCGAGGGCGGGCGCGAGCGCCGCGGCGGGGTCGGGGTCCGCGCTGTGGCCCAGCACGACGTCCATGAGCACCACGTCCATCTCCTGGGCGCGGGCCAGCGCCTCCACGCGCAGCGTCGGGTCGATCATGGGGTGCGCGCGTCCCCTGGTGTACGCGTCGTCGCCGTAGTCGACGAAGTCGCCCTGCCCGGCGACCGCGGCGGCCTCCAAGCAGAGCGTCCCCCCGGAGTAGATGCCCTTCATCGTCTTCCTCGCGCCGTCCCGTGGTGTCCCGCGCCAGGACGGCCACTCGGGTACGGGCTCGCCGAGCGCGCGCAGTGCCTGCTCCGCCGCCTCCGTGAGGTCGGCGCCCTTTGACGCGCCCGAGTCCGGCGCGGGGAGCAGGGCCCGCACCACCGGCGTGCGCAGCCCGGCCACGGCCTCCTCCACCGCCCGCGCCACCTCCGGGTCGGGCGGCTTGGAGACGAGCACGATCAGCTCGGTGGCCGGGTCCTCGTCCAGCAGGCGCAGCGCGCGCAGCGTCGACAGCCCGCCGACCTCGGCCGACAGGTCCCTGCCGCCCACGCCCAGGATGTGGCTGACACCCGTGCCCGCCCAGTCGAGCAGCGACGTCACCTGCTGCGCGCCGGTGCCCGACGCGGCGACCACGCCGACGGGGCCCGGGGCGAGGACGTTCGCGAAGCCGAGGCCCACGCCCCCGATCGAGGCGGTGCCGCAGTCGGGGCCCATGACCAGGACGTCCCGCTCCCCGGCCAGCTCCTTCAGCCGCCGCTCCAGCGCGACGGGGACGCCGTCACTGAAGATCATGACGGGCAGCCCGGCCATGACGGCGTCGTACGCCTCGGAGAAGGCGTGCTCGCCCGGCACCGACACCAGGACCAGGTCGGCCGGCTCCCTGGCGGCCGCCGAGCGGGTGGTCAGCGGGGGCTGCCCGGTCGCGGCGCCCGGCCGCTGGAGCGTGGTCAGCTGCCGATCCGCCTCGGCGACGGCGGCTTCCGGATCGTCGGCCCGGACGGCGATCAGCAGGTCGCCGGGGCCGGTTTCGGGGACGTCGAAGCCGAGGTCGCTGATGACGGAGACGTTGAGGCCGGTCCCCATCGCGACCATGGCCGCCGTGACGCCCGGCATCTCCGTCAGCGCCCGGCTGACCCGCATGAGCTGGACCGAGTCGTGGTACGCCCCCTTGCGGACCAGCACCACCTCGGCGCTCACCGCGCCCCGCCCAGGGCGATGACGGCGCCGACGCCGATGGCGACGCCCTGCGCGAGGTCGGCGCCCGAGGTGTGCCCGAGGCGGCGCAGCCGGCGCAGCGCCGGCTCCAGCGCCTGCTCGCCCGCGACGCCGCGCAGCACCGCGATCAGCTCGGGGCTCGCCTCGCCCCTGGCCGCGCAGTGCAGGAGCGTGGCCGACAGGGGAGTGGTACGCGTACGCGCGTCGAACGTCACGGCCGCCGCCAGCCAGTCCGCCAGCCACACCGCCCGCTCCGTGCCGGTCGCCGTGCCCAGGCGCCGCAACGTCACCAGCAGCCCGGCCAGCACGTCGTCGCCGCTCGGCGTGAGCCCGGGCCCGAGCCCGACGAGCTGCTCGGCCGCCGACACGGCCCCCAGCAGCCACCCTTCCGCGCAGGCGGCGGCGAGCGAGGCCACCGCGCCGTTGCCCGCAAGGCCGGGCGCCGGCTCCGCGGGCCTGGCCAGGATCGCGCCGGCGCCGGCCAGGCGTCCGCGGTCGATCGGCGTCGGCGGCGGAGCGGGATCCCACCAGCGGCGCACGCGCAGGATCAGCGACCCGAGCTCGACCGAGCGATCGCCCACCGCCGCGTCATCACCCACCGTCACGTGCGGCAGCGGGCCCGCCAGCAGCACCGAGTTGGGCAGCCTGGTGGCCTCGCCCGTGATGACGGCGATCACCGAAGGCTCCAGCTCTGTCCTGACCTCCAGATACACGCCCGCGGGGAACACGGCGAGCACCCGGGCGGGGCGGCGGGGCGACTCCAGGACGGGCCGTACCGCCGTGCTGGCCGCGCCCGTGACATGGATGCGGGTACGCCGCGCGTGAGTACTGACCGTCACCGGACCTCCCAACCGACCTTGGACCTGACCGTAGACGGGGCCGCGAACCCTCCGTACGGAGAAATTTGCCAACAGTCAGCGGGAAGGTTGGCTCTTCCTGACAGACCGCTTCCCGGGTCACAATCTGCTCATGGAGCCCCCCGTCCGTCTCGCCAGCACCGGAACAATCATTCACGGCGTGTCCGTCGGAGAGGTGCTCGGCGTGTCGACCCTCGCCGAAGCCAGGCTCATCGCCGGCGAGAGCGGGCTCGGCCGCATCGTCCAGCGCCTCAACGTCATGGAGGTCCCCGACATCCTGGCCTGGGTCAAGCCGCACGAGCTGTTGCTCACCACCGGCTACCCGCTGCGCAACACGCCGCAGTCGCTCGGCCGGCTCGTGGCCGACCTGGACGAGCGCGGGCTGGCCGCACTGGCGATCAAGCTCGGCCGGTACGTCGACGAGCTGCCCGCCGAGATGGTCGAGCAGGCCGACCGGCTCGGCTTCCCGCTCATCCTGCTGCCGAACGACGTCGGCTTCGACGACATCCTCAACCAGGTGCTCACGGACATCCTCAACCGCCAGGCCGCCGTGCTGGCCCGCGCCGAGGAGGCGCACCGGGCGCTGGTGCAGGTCGTGCTGGCCGGCGGCGGGCTCAACGAGGTCACCGCCGAGGTGGCGCAGCTGCTCGACGTGTCGGTCGCGGCCGTGGACGGCGCGGGCCACGTGCTGGCCACCGCCGGGCCCGCCGGACACGTCGCGGTGCTGCGCGAGTCGATCTCCCGCGAAGGGCCGCCCACCTCGCCCACCCGCACATCCGGGCGGGGGCGGGAGTTCGCCTCGGTGCCGGTGCTGGCCGGCGGGCACCACCACGGCAGGATCGTCGCCTACAGCGCGCCGGGGGCGATCAGGGACAGCGACGTCGGCATCCTCGAACGCGCCGCCACCGTCGCCGCGCTGGTCGTCACCCGGCAGGAGGCGGTCAACGCCGTCGAGAGCAAGTACCGCGCCGACTTCCTGCGCGACGTGCTCACCGGCAGGGCGGGCACGGCCGAGCGGGTCACAGCCCGCGCCAGGGCGTTCGGGTGGGACCTGGCCCGGCCGGTGACCGTGCTCGTGGCCGAGCTCGACCCCGACGGCGACGAGCGCAGCGCCCAGGACCGCCTCGTCGCGTGCTGGACGGCCGCGATCAGGCGGCACGACCCGCGCGGGGCCGTGGCGGGGTTCTCCCACGAGGTGGTGGCCGTGGTCGACGCCTCGATCGACGCCGTACGCGTGGCCAAGGACGCGGCCTCCGCCTTCGCCGACGTGCCGCCCGCGACGTTCTCGACCGGCACGTCCCGGCCCAGCCCGGGGGCGGAGACGCTGCCGGAGGCGTACTCGCAGGCGTTGAAGGCGGCCAGGGTGGGCCGCCAGCTGCACGGGCCGGGCGCGGTCGCCCACTTCGACCAGCTCGGCGTCTACCGGCTGCTGTCGCTGGTCAACGACACCGACGAGCTGCACGCGTTCGTCCGCGAGACGCTCGGGCCGCTGGCCACCGACGACGACGCCGAGAACTCCGACCTCCGGCGCACCCTGCAGGTGCTCCTGGAGACGAATCTCAACGTGGCGGAGACCGCCAGGCGGCTGCACTTCCACTACAACACGCTGCGCTACCGGATCGGAAAGCTGGAGCGCCTGCTCGGCAGCTTCACCGACGACCCGCACTTGCGGCTCAATCTGACCCTGGCCCTGCACGTGCTGCGGATGCGGGGCATCTAGGCTGGGGCCTCGTGGATCTGGATTTCGAACTGCGCTCCGACTACATCCCGCTGTGCGACCTGCTGAAATACTGCGGGGTCACGGAGACGGGCGGCATGGCCAAGCAGCTGATCGCCGAGGGCATGGTGCTCGTGGACGGCGAGGTGGAGCTGCGCAAGACCGCAAAAATCAGGGCAGGGCAGGTCGTGAGCGGGGACGGGTTCTCGATTCACGTCGCCTAGAGCTCACATGTGCGCGAGGTTTCACTGGTGGTCGTCGTAGATTTGGCAGATCATGCCCGTGTAGGAGTGTTCGCGCGGGCCTAATGTGCCCGCAACGGAAGGTGTGCTGTGATGGATGCGCAGCGAAGCGAGGACATCCGTCACAGCCCCAAGCTCTGCTCGGCAATGGGCGCAGGCCGGCACATAAGGGGCTCTCATGACTTTGGGATGGACCAAACACGGTGACGGCAAGAACCTGACGCCCGGCGAGGTCGTCAGGCCCGACGAGCGCCTGAGCTGGCCCAGAATGGTGGGGTTCGGCGCACAGCACGTGATCGCGATGTTCGGCGCGACGTTCGTCTTCCCCATCGTCATGGGGCTGGATCCGAACGTCGCCGTGATGATGTCCGGCGTCGCGACGATCCTGTTCCTGCTGATCGTCAAGGGCAAGGTGCCCAGCTATCTCGGCACCAGCGCGTCGTTCGTGGGCGGCGTGTTCGCCATCAGGGCGGTGGCCGGGGGCGACACGGCGGGCGCGGACGCG
This sequence comes from Nonomuraea sp. NPDC049480, assembly GCF_044465905.1. Classification (NCBI taxonomy): domain Bacteria; kingdom Bacillati; phylum Actinomycetota; class Actinomycetes; order Streptosporangiales; family Streptosporangiaceae; genus Nonomuraea; species Nonomuraea sp. NPDC049480. The sequence goes on along the minus strand of NZ_JBITMD010000002.1, from coordinate 351,948 downwards.
ATCGTGACGGGCGCGATCCTGGTCGCCGGGTTCGTGCTGGCGCTGGCCGGGCTGGCCATCCACTTCCTCGGCGTGCAGATCATCCACCGGGTCTTCCCGCCCGTGGTCACCGGCGCGGTCGTCATGCTGATCGGGTTCGGGCTGGCGTTCGTGGTGGCGGACGTCTACTGGCCGCAGGATCACTGGGTCGCGCTCATCACGATGCTGATCACCTTCCTGGTGATCGTGCTGTTCAAGGGGTTCATCGGCCGGATCGGGGTGCTGATCGGGCTCGTCGCCGGGTTCGTGCTGTCGTGGGTGCTCGACAAGACGGCCGGGCCGATCACCTCCGTGCTGCCCGGCCAGAACCTGCTGGACGCGGCCGGGAACGCCTGCACGGCCGAGGGCACGTACTGCGTGGCCACGGCGTTCCCGCACGATCGGGTGAATTTCGACGGCGTGGCCAAGGCCGACTGGTTCGGAGTGCCGAGCTTCCACGCCCCCGACTTCCGGTTCTCGGCCGTGCTGCTGGTGCTGCCCGCGGTCATCGCGCTCATCGCCGAGAACATCGGGCACGTCAAGGCCGTGGGCGAGATGACGAAGACGGACGTGGACCCCTATGTCGGGCGGGCGGTGCTCGCCGACGGCGTCGGGACCATGGTGACCAGCGCGGTCGGCGGCTCGCCCACCACGACCTATGCCGAGAACATCGGCGTCATGGCGGCGACCAAGGTCTACTCGACCGCCGCCTACTACATCGCCGGGATCATCGCGATCCTGTTCGGCCTCTGTCCCAAGTTCGGGGCGCTGGTCGCGGCCACGCCGGGCGGCGTGCTCGGCGGCGTCACCGTCATCCTGTACGGGATGATCGGGCTGCTCGGCGCGAAGATCTGGATCGAGAACCGCGTGGACTTCGCCGACCCGGTCAACATGGTCCCGATCGGCGCGGGCATCATCCTGGCCATCGGACCCGTGAGCCACTTCATCGGCGGTGACTTCACGCTGGAGGGCATCGCGCTCGGCACCATCGTCGTGCTGGGCGGCTACCACCTGCTGCGGGCCATCGCCGGCCGGACCCCGGAACCGGCCAGGAGCGAGGCCGGGTGAAGCCGCCGCCGTTCGAGTACCACGCCCCGCGCGACCTCGGCGCGGCCCTCCAGATCCTCGCCGAGGTCCGGGGCAAGGTGCTGGCCGGAGGGCAGAGCCTCATCCCGATGCTCAACATGCGGCTGGCCGCGCCCGAGCATCTCGTCGACATCAACCGGGTGGCGTCGCTGGGCGGATTCGAGCGCACCGAGGCGGGAGTCCGCGCGGGGGCGCTGGCCCGGCATTCCGAGGTGGCGCGGGCCGGGGCGCATCCGCTGCTCACCAAAGCGCTCAAACTGGTCGCCCACCCGGTGATCAGGAACCGCGGGACCGTGGTCGGCAGCCTCGTGCACGCCGACCCGGCCGCCGAGCTGCCCGCCGTGCTGGCCGTCCTCGGCGGGTCCGTCCGGGTCGCCCGCTGGGACGGCGGCGCCGCGGCGCCCGCGGACGGCATGCCGCCGGGCGCGGCGGTACGCGACGTGAGCGCACGCGACTTCTTCACCGGGCCCATGGAGTCGGCCGTCCAGCCAGACGAGCTGGCCGTGTCAGCATTTTTCCCGGCATTGGGGCCGAGGACGGGAGCGGCGTTCGAGGAGGTCGCCCGCAGGCACGGCGACTACGCGCTGGCCGGCGTCTGCGCGGTGGTCACGCTGGACGAGGACGCGTTCGTCACCGCCGCCCGGATCGCCTGCATCGGGGTGGGGCCGGTGCCGGTGGTCGTGGACGTGAGCGAGGAGACAGGGCGGTGCCGCGTCCACGAGCTCGACGGGATCGTGGCGCGGCTCGCGCAGGACGCGAGCGAGCCCGACGGCGACATCCACGCGTCGGCCGCCTACCGCCGGCACCTGGTCGGGGTGCTGGCCGAGCGGGCGGTGCGGAACGCGGCCAGGGAGGCGGAGACCGGTGGAGCATGAGATCACGCTCGTCGTGAACGGGACCGCCAGGCGGGTGAGCGTCCCGGCCCGGCGGCTGCTGTCCGACTGCCTGCGGCACGACATCGGCCTGACCGGCACCCACGTCGGCTGCGAGCACGGCGTCTGCGGCTGCTGCACCGTGCTGCTCGACGGGCAGCCCGTACGCTCGTGCCTGACGTTCGCCGTCACCGTGGACGGCCGCGAGATCACCACCGTCGAGGGCCTGGCGGGGGCGGACGGGCTCTCGCCCGTGCAGCGTGCGTTCGCCGAGTGCCACGGACTGCAGTGCGGCTTCTGCACGCCCGGGTTCCTGTGCACGGTGACCGCCCTGCTCGAGGAGAACCCGGCGCCGACGGACGAGGAGGTCCTCGAGGGCATCTCCGGCAACCTGTGCCGGTGCACCGGCTACCAGAACATCGTCAAGGCCGTCCACCGGGCCGCCGAGCTGCTGGCGGAGGAAGCATGACGACGAGGCTGTTCGGGGAGTCCGTGGCGCGGCGGGAGGACCCCAGGCTGCTCACCGGGAACGGCCGCTTCCTCGACGACCTGGGGCGCGACGCCCTCGCCGCCGCCTTCGTGCGCTCGCCGCACGCGCACGCCCGCATCCGCGACATCGACGTCGGGCCGGCGCTCGACGTGGAAGGGCTCGTCGCGATCTACACCTACGAGGACCTGCCCGAGCGGGTGGGGCGGCCGCTGCCGCTGCTCATCCCGCACCCGGCGCTCACCCACGGGCGCACCGCGTACCCCCTGGCCAGGGACGTCGTCAGGCACGTGGGCGAGCCGATCGTGATGGTGGTGGCCGCCGACAGGTACGCCGCCGAGGACGCCTGCGCGCTCATCGAGGTCGACTACGAGCCGCTCAAGCCGGTCGTCGGCCTGGAGGAGGCCGTCCAGGGCGCCCAGCTCGTCCACGAGGACGTGCCCGGCAACGTCGGCGCGCATCTCGTCCAGGAGGTCGCCGGCGCGGACGGGCGCGGCGCGCGGGAGGCCATCGAGACCGCGCCGCACACCCTGGCCTTCCGGCTCGACATCGAGCGCAGCGCGAGCATGCCGCTCGAAGGCCGCGGCGTGTACGCCCGCTGGGACGGCCGCGACCTGCGCGTCTACTCCAGCACCCAGACCTCGACCAGCGTCCGCATGGCCGTGGCCGCCACGCTCGGCCTGCCCCTGCCGCAGGTCGAGGTGATCGCTCCCGACGTCGGCGGCGGGTTCGGCGTCAAGATCGTGCACCCGTGGCCGGAGGAGATCCTCGTGCCGTGGGCGGCCATGACGCTCGGCCGCGAGATCAAGTGGACCGAGGACCGCAGGGAGCACTTCATCTCCTCCGCGCACGAGCGCGGCCAGGTCCAGTACGTCCGGGCCGGGTTCGACGACGACGGGCGCGTCCTCGGGCTCGACGTGACGATCCTGCACGACCACGGCGCCTACACGCCGTACGGGATCATCGTGCCGATCGTCACCTCCACCCAGCTGCTCGGGCCGTACAAGATCGGTTCCTACCGGGTCGAGTTCAGCGCCGTCTACACCAACACCGTGCAGGTCACGCCCTATCGGGGCGCGGGCCGTCCCCAGGGCGTGTTCTGCATGGAGCGCACCATGGACAAGATCGCCCGGTACCTGGGCAAGGACCGGACCGAGGTGCGCGCGGCCAACTTCATCCAGCCCGGCGAGTTCCCGTACGACCAGGGGATGACCTTCCAGGACGGGCGGCCGCTGATCTACGACAGCGGGAACTACCCCGAGATGCTCCGCCTGGTGAAGGAGCTGATCGGCTGGGACGACCACGAACGGAGGCCGGGCAGGGGGATCGGGATCGGGTGCTACGTCGAGGGCACCGGGGTCGGCCCGTACGAGGGCGGACACGTGCAGGTGACCTCCGACGGCCGCGTGCACGTGTCCACGGGACTCACCTCCCAGGGCCAGGGACACGAGACGGTGTTCGCCCAGATCGCCGCCACCGAGCTCGGCGTGCCCATCGAGCGGGTCAGCGTGGTCACCGGCGACACGCGCAGGTTCGGGTACGCGGTCGGCACGTTCGCCTCCCGCGCCGCCGTCGTCAGCGGCAACGCCATCGCCCTGGCCTGCAGGAAAGTGCGGCAGAAGGCGCTGCGGATCGCCGCCGACGCGCTGGAGGCGGACCCGGCCGACCTGCAGATCACCGAGGGGATGGTGCACGTCGCCGGCGCGCCGGCCGCCTCCATCCCGCTGTCCACGGTCGCGGTCCTGTCCAACCCGCTCCGGTACGCCTTCGACGAGGAGGCCGCCAAGGCCACCCAGTTCTCCGGCACCGCCTCCCCGGACCGGCCGCCGGTCGCCGAGGGCGAGGAGCCTGGACTGGAGGGGCGCGACTACTACTCGCCCATCAGGTCGACGTTCGCGGCGGGCATGCACGCGGCCATCGTGGAGACCGACCCGGTCACCGCCGAGATCAAGATCGTCCGGTATGCGGTGGTGCACGACTGCGGGCGGCTGATCAATCCCATGATCGTGGAGGGTCAGATCCACGGGGGAGTGGCGCAGGGCATCGGCGGCGCTCTCTACGAGCGGATGGCGTACGACTCGCACGGGCAGCTCGTCAACGCCTCCTTCATGGACTTCCTGATGCCGTACGCCACCGAGATCCCGCACATCGAGACCGGCCACCTGGAGACGCCGTCGCCGCTCAACCCGCTGGGAATCAAGGGGGCGGGCGAGGCCGGCGTCATCCCGGTCTCGGCCGTCATCGCCTCGGCCATCGAGGACGCCGAGGGCATCGAGATCGACCGCATGCCGATCTCCCCCTCCGACCTCTTCGACCTGCGGTCCGCGTCCGGGACCTGACCCCGGCCGCCCGGCGCGACCGCCCACCCCCCTGGCCGGCTGCGGGCGCTTGCCACCGGCGGGCACGTCGAGGATTTTGACGGCGTCGGCGACGAGGTTGGGGGCGGGCGTCTGGTCGCACCGAGACGGCAGCCGGGAGAGCCGCGGTGGTGTGGGGCGTGCGTGAGATGATCGGCGCCATGCGTGCGCCCGGCAGCGGCTTGACCGCCTTCCCCGCCGTCCCCGGCGACGTCCGGCTGATCGACCTGGCGTGGAACGAGATCCCCGAGGTGCCCGCCTGGGTCGCCGGGCTGGCCGCGCTGGAGGAGCTGCGGCTGGACGGCAACGGCCTGCGAAGCTTGCCCGACCTGTCCGGGCTCACCGCGCTGCGCACGCTGCACCTGGACGGCAACCGGCTGACGTCCTTCCCGAGCTGCCCGCCGCACCTGGAGACCCTCTTCCTGTACGGCAACCAGATCCCCGCCCTTCCCGACCGGTTGCCCGCGCCCCTGCGGCACCTGGCCGCCGGCGGGAACGGCCTGACCGGCGTGCCCGGCGCGCTGTGGAAGCTGACCGGGCTCGAATCACTCAACCTGGCCGAGAACGAGCTGACCGAGATCCCCGCGGCCATCGGCGGCCTGACCCGGCTGCGCATGCTCGACCTCGGCCACAACCGGCTCACCGAGATCCCGCCCGAAGTCGGCGACCTGCACCTCACCGACTACCTCTACCTGAGCGACAACCTGTTCACGGAGGTCCCGGACACGATCGGGCGCCTGGACCGGCTCGCCTACCTCAACCTGACCGACAACCGCCTCACCCGTCTCCCCGGCACGATCGGCTCCATGGCCGCGCTGGTGGAGCTGCGGCTCTACAACAACCGGCTGGAGACGCTCCCCGAGCCGATCGGCGGCCTGGCCCGGCTGCGCGAGCTTCATCTCCAGGGCAACCGGCTGGCCGGGTTGCCCGACTCCATCGCCGGGCTCGGCGAACTGCGCGTGCTGGACCTGCGCGACAACCGCCTCCGCGAGCTCCCGTACGCGATGCCGCCCCGCCTCACCCACCTCGACCTGCGGAACAACCGGCTGCGGGAGCTGCCGGAGAGCCTGGCCGAGCTGCCCGCCCTGGAGAAGCTCGACCTGCGGTGGAACAAGCTCGACGGCGACCCCGGAGTGCTCGGCAGACTGGCCGCGCGGGGCTGCGTCGTCCTGCGCTGAAATCGGGACGGTCTGCCACTGAACCGGCGCGGTAGGCCCTGCGTACCTCCGCACATGACGACAATTCCACGTCTGGCCGCTTTCGCGCTGCTGGCCGGGCTGGTCACTGGTTGTTCCCAGAACATCGGGAAGGACAGTGGCTATGCCGCGGCGGGGAACGTTCAGCAGGCCACCCCCCAGACCGTCGAGCAGCTCTCCACCAAGGTCGGTTGCAAGCCGAAGATGCAGGTCGATGCCACCGAAATCCGCACGGCGTACTGCAAGACCAAGGAAGGTGAGTTCTTCGTCAACACGTTCAAGACGGAGAAGCTCAAGGACGAGTGGATGGACCGGGCACCCGAGTACAACCCCCACCTGGTCGGCCCAAAGTGGACCGTCCTGGGGCCGCTTGAGGTGCTGGAGGTGCTCAAGCCGACGCTCAACGGCGACCTGCACCTGACGGACCACCGCGTCTCGATGACGCCCAAGCCCAACTGACCCCCGTTCGGCGGGACTCATGACGACACATCCACGCCTGGCCGCGCTGGTGCTGCTGGCCGGGCTGGTCGCCGCCTGCTCCCCGGGCTATGGGAGCGGCGGCGGCTCCGTCGCCGCGGGCGGGCAGGCCAACGCCGCCCCCCTCACGGTCGAGCAGCTTTCCGCACGGGTGGGCTGCAAGCCGCGCATGCAGGTCAACGCGGCCGACATCCGCACCGGATACTGCACGACCCCGGACGGCGAGTTCGTCGTCACGACGTTCAGGACCCCGGCCGGCAAGAAGGCCTGGATGGACGCCGCCCCCGAGAAGGACCCGCATCTCGTCGGCAACCTGTGGGCGGTCCTTTCCAGCCGCCCGGTGCTGGACCTGCTCAGGGAGCGGCTCGGCGGCGATCTTCACCAGACCGACCACAGGACCATGAAGATGCGGGTCATCGGCTAACGCAGCCGCTCGTACTGGGCTCGGATCTCACCCGGGGCCGCCACCCGGTCGAGGAACATCAGCCCGTCCATGCGGCAGTCGCACGGGTTCTGCTCCCTGGTGTTCTGCGGGAAGCTGCCGCCGATCTTGATGCCTCTCGGGTCGGTCGCCGACGTGACGTCCGGCTCGGGATCGCCCTCGACGCCCCACGGGTCGCCGGCGACGGTGGTGAAGCCGTCGAGCGGCCGTCCGTTCCGGTAGAGCTTCATCGTCGCGGTGTCGAAGTCGAACGTCGCGGCGAGGAACACCCATCGGCCCTTCGGCAGGATCTCCTGCCAGGGGCGGTTGGCGGCGAACGTCTGGGAGCTGCTGCCGTCCACGCGGCGGGCCAGCGCCACCACTCGCAGCTCGCCGTTCACGGTGATCAGCTCCAGCAGCGCCCTGACGTCGTGGCCCTGCGAGTTGCCGCTGAGCACCCCCGCCAGGCCGATCGCGTTGAAGAAGTCGGCCGGGTTCTCGGTGTTGGAGTTCAGGGCGGGGCCCGTCCCCAGCATCTTGAACCAGCCCATGATGGTCACGCCCTGGACGCCGTTGAACGCCCGCAGGGTCGGCACGCCGTTCTCGCCGTAGATCCCGGCCTTCCAGTCGTCGTTGCCCGTCGTGGCGGGCTCGACCTGGCGGGTCTGGAGCGCGTTCTTGCTGCCCCGGTAGGCGCGGTCGGCCACCCGCATGGCGGCGCCGCCGTTGACCAGCGCGATGTTCGTGCCCGACAGGCCCTGGTCCTGCTCCTGCGCCGGGTCGCCGGGCAGCGGGTGGTCGAAGTCGTACGCCGCCATCACGTCGTCGCGCAGGCTCGTCACCACGTCGGGCAGCGCCTGCTGGGCCTTCGTGATCTTCCAGATCTTGCCGTTGGCCTTCGACAGGACGTACAACTCGCCGGCCGAGTCCCGGCCGAAGCGCAGGTCCACCCGGGAGCTGCCGGCCAGGTCCTGCATGGTCACCCGCTTGCCCGTCGCGTCCACGAGGAGGGGCTTGTGGATGGTGGCCCGGCGGCCGGTCTGCTCCCGCATCTCGGCGGCGACGGTGAAGAACACCTGGCCGTCGACGATGTCGCCGAACAGGTACTTGCCGCGCAGCAGCGGAAGCTGCTGCCCGCGGTAGACGAACCCGCCGACGACCGCGTGGCCGCTGTCGGACGTGCAGGAGTGTCCGGGAGGCGGGTCGTGGTCGTAGGCGGCCACCGGGTACGTGTAGCCGAACTCGGCGTCGTTGTCCGGCAGTGTGTACAGGTGGCAGCGGTCGGCCTTGTTGAACAGGAACGAGCCCTCGCGCTCGCTCCAGCCCAGGTTGTCCCCGGCGCCGACGTCGTAGACGGCCTCGATGGCGTGCTCGCCGATGTGGCCGAGGAACAGGCGGTTGCCGGCCTGAGAGTCCCAGCTGAAGCGGTGCGGGTCGCGCATGCCGTAGGCGTAGATCTCGCCGAGCGCGCCCGGCCGGCCGGTGAACGGGTTGGCGGCGGGGATGCCGTACCGGCCGTTGGCGCCGTTCGTGCCGAGCGGGTCGATGCGCAGGATCTTGCCGTGCGGGACGGCGAGGTTCTGCGGGTCGTCGCTGCTCACGCCGCGCCCGCCGTCACCGGCGGCGACGTAGAGCAGGCCGTAGTCCGGGCTCCCGCGGCGGGCCGCCGGGTTGAAGTCGATCTGCTGGATGCCGTGGATCTGGCCGGAGAAGCCGAGCCGCAGCACCTCTCTGCGGGTGCCGGAGAACGTGGCGGCCCTCGGGTCGGTGGCGGTCCACTCGGTGATCACGCCGTGGAACCTGACGCCGGGCTGCGGCGGCAGGTCGGGGGTCTTGGTGGTGAGCGCGTCGCCCCACTCGGTGTGGACGGTGTAGAGCTTGCCGTTCCTGGCGAAGTCCGGGTGGAAGGCGGTGAAGCCGAAGCCGCTGCCGAGGCCGCGGCCCGAGATGAAGTCGGGCGCGAACGTGGCGCCGACGTCCAGGTACTCCCGCGGCTGGCCGCCGTTCCTGCCGAGCATGTACAGCTTGCCGTTGAGGTCGTTGACGTACAGGCGGCGCGAGCCGTCGGGCAGCTCGCCCAGGTAGTTGATCCTGGCCCAGCGGACCAGCCGCTGGTCGGTCGGCTCGGGGATGGGCTCGGTCTTCGGGAAGGAGGCGAACTCCTCCAGCGTCAGCGTGAGGGCGGACGGAGTGGGCTTTTCAGGGATGGGATCGTCGATCGGGGTCGGCTCGGCGAGCGCCGAGGCGGGAGGCGCGGCTAACGCCGTCAGCATGAGGACGAGCGCGACCGTGACGTGGCGAAGGGCTGTCATCGGGAACTCCCCTGGTTCGCAACCGCTTCCGAAAGCGCTTACGTGCCAGCGGATCGTAACCCGGGGGTGAGGTCTGTCAAGAGGGCGGCGGCGGCGCGGTGGAGGCACGGACCACCAACTCGTGGCGCGTGCGGCGGCGGCGCGGGCGCGAGGCGGGCGGCTTGAGCACCAGCTCCAGGGCCTGTTTGCCCATGCCGACCATGGGCAGCCTGATCGTCGTGAGCGCGGGGTAGACGTCGCGGGCGGTCGGCACGTCGTCGAAGCCGGCCACCGAGATCTCCTCCGGCACCCGGCGCCCGTGGTTCAGCAGCCATGACAGCGCGCCGACCGCCATCGGGTCGTTCAGCGCGACGACCGCCGTCAGGCCGGGATGGGCGCGCATCAGCCGCGCGGTGGCCGCCGCGCCGCCCTCCCTGGTGAAATCCCCGTGCACGACCGGGACCGCGCGCCAGTCGAGCCCGGCCTCGCCGAACGCCGTGCGCAGCCCCGACAGGCGGTCCTCGACCGTGGTCAGGTTCGCCGGGCCGCCCAGCACGCCCAGCCGGCGGTGGCCCAGGTCGAGCAGGTGCCGCATGAGCGTGGCCCCGCCGCCGGCGTTGTCGGGCAGCACCGCGTCCACCGGCAGGTGGTGGCGGCCGATCACCGCCACCCGGCCGCCCGCCGCGGTGTACGAGCGCACCTCGGCCGCGATGTCCACCTCGGTCGCCGCCTCGATGTAGCCGGAGCCCGCCAGCACGATCCTGGTCACCCGGTGGGCGCGCAACGCGCGGATCCTGGCCAGCTCCGCGCCCGGGTCGCGCTCGGTCTGGCTGATCAGCGCCAGGTAGCCGAGGCTCTCGGTCTCGCGCAGCACGCCCCGGGCGATCTCGCCGAAGTACGGGTCGCCGACGTCGTGCACGATCAGCCCGACCATGGAGGCCTGCCCGCCGGCCAGCGCCCGCGCGTGGCTGTTGGGCACGTAACCGACCTGGGAGGCGACCGCCTGCACGTGCGCCGCGAGTTGCGCGCTGACCCCGGTGCTGCCCGTCATGGCGCGCGAGGCGGTGGCCAGCGAGACCCCGGCGGCCTTGGCGACGTCGACGAGGCGGGGTGGGCGATGGGCCATACGAACCCCCTTATTCGGCCCCCTTGTCCGGGGCTGAATCCCGTGCAATCGTAACCGAAAGCGCTTCCGAAAGCGCTTACGTGGCACCTCTCCCGACGGGGGTTCCCTCGATGGCAAGAGTTCTCAAGGGCCTGGCGATCATCTCGATATGCGCTTTAGGGCTGACCGCCTGTGCGAAGACCGACGAGCCCGGGGGCGCCCAGTCGCCGGGTCAGCAGACGGGGCCGGTGAAGATCGGTATCTCGCTCCCGCTCACCGGTGACTTCTCCGAGCCCGGCAAGGGCATCCAGGAGGGCTACCAGGTCTGGGCCGACATGGTGAACGCCAAGGGCGGCCTGCTGGGCAGGAAGGTCGAGCTGATCTTCCGTGACGACGCCTCCGACCCCAACCGGGTCAGCTCCGACTATGAATCCCTCATCACCCAGGACAAGGTCAACCTGGTGTTCGGGCCGTTCTCCTCGCGGCTCGTGATTCCCGCGGCGAAGGTCGCCGAGTCGTACAACATGTTGTTCGTGGAGCCGGCCGGGGCCGCCAAGGAGGTCTTCGAGCAGGGCTTCAAGCGGTTGTTCTACGCGGCGCCGGCGATCGCCGGCGACCACTACAACTATCTGGCCGAGTACATCACGAAGCTGCCGGCCGACCAGAAGCCCAAGACGGCGGCGTACGCGAGCCTGGACGACCCGTTCGCCCAGGGCACCGCGTACGGGCTGCGCGACAAGCTCGCCGCGGCCGGGATCAAGACCGTCGTCGACGAGGTCTACCCGCCGGAGACCACCGACTTCTCGCCCATCGCCGCCAAGATCGCCGCCGCGAAGCCGGACATCGTCGTGGGCGGCACGCAGTTCGAGGACTCGGTCGGCCTGGTGCGGGCGCTGCAGGAGCTCAAGGTGCAGCCGAAGCTGGCGGCGTTCTCGACGGGGCCGACGCTGCCCGAGTTCCCCGGCGCGGTGAAGGGGGCGGCCGAGCACATCCTCTCGCCGGTCGGCTGGTCGGCGACCGCCACGTTCCCCGGCAACCAGGACATGGTCAAGCGCTACAAGGAGATGTTCAAGGGCGAGGCCAACGAGGACATCGCCAACGGCTACACCGTGGGCCAGATCGTCGAGTCGGCCGTGAACGCGGTCAAGTGCGTCGACGCCACCAAGGAATGCCAGGACAAACTGGCTGACCACATCAGGCAGGGCACGTTCGACACGGTCGTGGGGCCGCTGTCGTTCGACGACGCAGGCAGGCCCGAGCAGGCGCACATGATCCAGCAGTACGTCGACGGCAAGGTCCAGATCGTCCTGCCGGAGAGCGCCAAGACCGCCGACATCGTCTACCCGAAGAAGGAATGGTGAGCCTGCTCCTGCAGGGACTGGCCCTGGGCGTGCTGACGGGCGGCCTCTACGCCCTGCTCGCCTCGGGCCTGTCGCTGTACTTCGGCGTGATGCGGGTGGTCATGGTGGCGCACCCGGCGTTCCTGTTCCTGGCCGCCTACCTGACCTACACCGTGCACACCGTGTCCGGCGCCGACCCGTTCCTGGCGCTGCCGATCACCGTGCCGTTGTTCTTCGTGCTGGGCGTGGCGGTGCAGCGGCTGCTCATCGCGCGGCTGGCGCCGGAGAACCTGGCGATGATGTCGGTGCTGCTGACGTTCGGCATCGCGCTGACGATCGAAGGGCTGCTCGGCACGTTCTACACCGGCTCGTACAAGTCGATCAGCATGGAGTACGCCACCCGGTCCCTGACGATCGCGGGCGTGCACCTGCCGTACGACAAGATCATCGCGTTCTGGGTGGCGGCGATCACCCTGGTCGTGCTGTTCGCGGTGCTGATCAAGAGCAGGTTCGGCCAGTCGCTCCGGGCCACGATCCAGCACCGGGAGGCGGCCAGGCTCGTCGGCATCCAGACCGAGCGCGTCGCCGGCTACGGATTCGGCGTGGGCCTGGCCACCGCGGCCGTGGGCGGCACCGTGCTGGCGCTGATCACACCGTTCTTCCCTGCCTCGCACTGGGTGTGGATCGGCAAGCTCATGGCCATCATCGTGGTCGGGGGATTGGGCAGCGTGGTCGGCGCGGCGCTCGCGGCCGTCCTGCTGGGCGTGGTCGAGGGGCTCGTGCTGGTCACCGTGGACGCCACCTGGGCCACGATGATGTTCTACGTCTTCCTCTTCCTGGCCCTGCTCGTGCGCCCCCAGGGGTTCTTCGGAGGCCGGCTTGCACATCGCTTCTAGAGGGCTCCCGCTGGTGGTCGCCGCGCTGGCGATCGCCTATCCGTTCCTGGTGCCCAACTACTACCTCGTGTACGCGGGAGCGCTCACGGTCATGTACGCCGCCATGGCCACGTCCTGGAACCTCCTGGGCGGCTTCACCGGCTACGTCTCGCTCGGCCACTCGGCGTTCTTCGGTCTCGGCGCGTACGGCACCGGGCTGCTCGTCGTGCGGGCCGGGGTGCCGTGGGTCGTGGCGCTGCTCGCGTCGGCGCTGCTGGTCACGGTGTTCGCGGTGGCCGTCGGCATCGCGGCGGTCCGGGTGCGCGGGGCGTCGTTCGTCATCGTGTCGATCGCGCTCGTGTCCATGATGAACCTCGTCGTGCAGGGCTGGCGCTCGCTCACCGGCGGCTCCACCGGCCTGCAGATCCCCTCACCCTTCCCCGACCTGCACCGCGGCGAGACGCACATGGTGTTCTTCTACCTGTTCCTGGCGCTGCTCGGCATCGCGCTGGCCTCCTGGTGGTACGTCTCCCGTTCCCGCTTCGGCGCGGGGCTGCGGGCGATCAGGGAGGACGAGGACAAGGCAGAGTCGCTGGGCGTGCCGACGGCGGCGTACAAGGTGACGGCGTTCGCCCTGTCCGCCCTGTTCGTGGCGCTGGCCGGCGGGCTCTACGCGATGTGGTTCGGCAGCCTCGACCCGATCTTCGTCTTCTCCATCCTGATCGGCTCGTACATGGTGCTGATGAGCCTGCTCGGCGGCGTCCGTCATCTGTTCGGGCCGCTGCTCGGCGCGCTCATCGTGGCGCCGGCCGGCGAATACTTCCTGATCGCGCTGGGCGAGACGCAGATCCACCTGACCGCGACCGGTCTTCTGCTCGTGCTGGTCGTGCTGTTCATGCCGGACGGCATTCTGGCCAGGTTCCGGAGGAGACGGGCAGGGCCCTCCATCCCGGACGAGACGGCCGAGCAGCGGCTCCAGGGGGTGGCCCCATGAGTGACACAGCGAGCTCGCTGCGTACCGAAGGGCTGAGCAAGTCGTTCGGCGGCGTGCTGGCCGTGGACGGCGCCACGGTCAAGCTGCGCGAAGGCAAGATCAACGGCCTGATCGGGCCGAACGGGTCCGGCAAGACCACGTTCTTCAACCTGATCACCGGCATGATCAGGCCGGACTCGGGCCGGGTGCTCTACCGCGACCGCGACATCACCCGCCACTCGCCGCACCGCATCGCGCACGCCGGCATCGGCCGCACCTTCCAGCTCTGCCGGATCTTTCCGCGCCTGACCGTGCTGGAGAACATGCTCGTCGCCGTCCGCCGCACCCGCCTGCGCGAGCTGCTGGCGGGGCTGCGGGACAAGCGAGAGGTCGAGCGGGCCCGGCACTGGCTGCGCCGGATGGGCATCGAGCACCTGGAGGAGGCCGAGGCCCGGGACCTGTCCTACGGCCAGCAGAAGCTCCTGGAGCTGGCCGCGGTGCTCATGGCCGAGCCGGAGCTGGTGCTGCTCGACGAGCCCGCGGGCGGCGTCAACCCGGCGCTGATCGACCGGATCGTCTCGCTCGTCCGCGACCTCAACGCCGAGGGCCGCACGTTCCTCGTCGTCGAGCACAACATGGACATGGTGATGGGCATGTGCGACCACGTCATCGTCTTCGACCGGGGCGCGCCCATCGCCGAGGGCCCGCCGTCCGCGGTGCGGAACGACCCCAAGGTGCTGGAGGCGTATCTAGGTGTCTGAGGTGGTCCTCGCTCTGGAAGAAGTCGAGGCCGGGTACGGCAGGGCCGCGCTGGTCCTGCGCGGCCTGAGCGTGACCGTCCGCGCCGGCGAGGTCGTCTGCCTCGTCGGCCCCAACGGCGCCGGCAAGTCCACCGCGCTCAAGGTCGCCAGCGGGCTGCTCACGCCCCGGTCCGGGCGCGTCGTCCTGGCCGGGCGGGACGTGACGGGGCTGTCCCCGCAGCGCCTGCTCGGGCTCGGCCTGTCGCACGTGCTGCAGGGTCACAGCGTGTTCCGCGAGATGACCGTGGCCGAGAACGTCCGGCTCGGCGGTTTCACCGTCCGCGACCAGGCCCGGCTCAACAAGCGCATCGAGGTGGTCAAGGAGTTGTTCCCGGTCGTGGCCGAGCGGTGGGGGAGCATGGCCGGACTGCTGTCCGGCGGGCAGCAGAAGCAGGTCGAGTTCGCCCGCGCGCTCATGCTGGAGCCGAAGGTGGTGCTGCTGGACGAGCCCTCTATGGGGCTCGACCCGCGCAACACCCAGGTGGTCTTCGACCAGATCGACCTCATGCGCCGGACCGGCGTCGCCGTGCTGCTGGTGGAGCAGAACGCGCGCCGGGCCCTGGAGATGGCCGACGTCGGCTGCGTGCTCGACCTCGGCCGCGTCCACATCACCGGGCCGGCCAGGGAACTGGCCGCCGACCCGCGCCTCGGCAAGCTCTACCTCGGCGGCGCGCCCGCTAATTAGCGGACGGGGCCACGTGGACGCGCTTCCTGAACACCCAATACGTCCACCCCTGGTAGACCAGGATGAACGGAAGCGTGATCAGTCCGATCCAGCTCAGCATCGTCAGCGTGTACGACCCGGACGCGGCCTCCGCCAGCGTGAGGCCGGGCAGCGGCTGCTGCCGCAGCTCCATGAACACCGCCAGCGTGGCCAGGACGATGCTCGCGGCCGTGGCCGCGAACGCCCAGCCCTCCCTGCGCCGCCAGATCAGGGCGGTCGCCGCGGCAAGCGCCGCCATGGCGGCCAGCGCCGGGAACGTGCCGAGCTTCGACAGCGCGAACACGGCCAGCGGGATCGCCGCCGCGCTCGCCGTCATGGCCGCGGCGCGGGCGCGGCGGCGTACGGGGCCGGTGGTCTTGAGCGTCAGGAAGACGGCGCCGTGCAGCGCGCACACCGCCAGCGTGAACGCTCCGCCCAGCACGGCCGCGGGCGCGCTGTCGAACAGCAGGTCGGCGAAGATCGCGCCCCACAGGAACGCCGGCAGCCCGCTGCCCACCATGATGCCCAGGTCGCACCAGAGCGTGTTGCGCACCTTGCCGCGCCACTCCAGGCCGACGCCGCGCACGATCAGGCCGACCAGGATGAGGGTGACCTGCAGGTAGAACGTGCTGAAGACGCCCGCGTACCAGGCGGGGAACGCGGCGAACATGGCGCCGACCGCCGTGATCAGCCACACCTCGTTGCCGTCCCACACCGGGCCGATGGTCTGCAGGCTCTGCCGCTGCTCGGCGGGGCTCCTGCTGACGACCGGCGCCAGCAGGCCGACGCCGAAGTCGAAGCCCTCCAGCACGAAATAGCCGGTCCAGAGGAAGGCGATGATGACGAACCAAAGATCGATCATGGTCGTGGGCCTCTCAGTACATCAGCGACGGCTCGCGCCGTTCGGCCGCGGGGACGGGCGCGGGGTCCTCGACGCCCGCGCGTACGTGCCTGGTCAGCAGCACCGCCTCGGCCACCGTGAGCGCGCCGTACAGCAGCGTGAAGATCGTCAGTGAGATCGCCACCTCGGTCAGCGTCACGCCGGGCGACACGCTTGAGGCGGTCAGGAGCTCGCCCGCGACCGTCCACGGCTGGCGGCCGATCTCGCTCAGCAGCCATCCGGCGATGATCGCGGCCAGCGGCAGCGGCAGGGCGAGCACGAACGCCCGCGACAGCCACCTCGGGAACCCGCGCTTGCGGCGGGTCAGCCAGAGGCCCAGCACCGACAGGCCCACCGTGGCCATCCCGAAGTAGATCATGACCCGGAACGACCAGAACACGACCGCCTGGTCCGGGCGGTAGTCGCCGGGGCCGAACTCCTGCTCGAAGCGGCGCTGCAGGTCCTCGGTGCCCTGGACGGTGGCGGTGGGGTCGTTGGTGGCGAGGAAGCTGAGGACGTACGGGATCTCGATGCCGGGGACCAGGCTGAACCCGGCGCCCGCGGTGTCGTGCTCCAGGCCCTCGGCGGAGGCCAGCTTCATGGGCTGCTGCTCGTACAGCAGCTTGCCCGACATGTCGCCGGTGCCCGCGACGACCGCCCCCGCGATGGCCGTCATCACCAGCGCCGCCCGTGCCGCGCTGCGCCACATGGGCGCGTTCTTCCTGATCATCCAGTAGCCGCACACGGCCAGCACGAACCCGCCCGCCACGATGAACGCCGCCCCGATCACGTGCGGCACCTGGGCCAGCGCGGTCGAGTTCGTCAGCACCGCCCACAGGTCCGTCATCCTGGCCTTGCCGTCCACGACCTCGTACCCGACCGGGTGCTTCATCCAGGCGTTCGCCGCGAGGATGAAGTACGCCGACAGGTTGGACCCGATGGCGGCCGCCCAGATGCACGCCAGGTGCACCCTCTTCGGCAGCTTGTCCCACCCGAAGATCCACAGCCCCAGGAACGTGGACTCCATGAAGAAGGCCAGCAGCGCCTCCATCGCCAGCGGCGCCCCGAAGACGTCCCCGACGAACGTGGAGTACTCACTCCAGTTCATGCCGAACTGGAACTCCTGCACGATGCCGGTCACCACGCCCATGGCGAAGTTGATCAGGAACAGCTTCCCGAAGAACTTCGTGAGCTTCAGGTACTGCTCTTTCCCCGTACGGTGCCAGGCCGTCTGCAGGCCGGCCACGAAGATCCCCAAACCGATGGTCAGGGGCACGAACAGAAAGTGGTACACGGTGGTGACCCCGAACTGCCACCGTGCCAGGTCAAGTGCGTCCATCATCCCCGCCGACTCCTGAGCTCTACAAGCTGTAGTTCATCTACCTTCAGTAGTACTACAAGCTGTAGAGCATTGCGATGCGATCTTGGTCACATCGCCCTGTGTGTGCTGGTTGCCGGGTATCGAGGATGCCGGGAGAAGGCGGGCCGGGGCGTCCCCCGTCCGGTTGATTCCGTGTACCCCGCCCGGCGGAGTCACCCGCGGCGGTGGATGCTCCACCACCAGATCGCGAGCCTGTGTCTGATCACGAACTTGTACGACCACCAGCGCAGCCACATCGGAACATCACGGTGCGGCACGTAAATCCATATGTCCGTGGCGTAGTTCGCTGCGATTTCCCGGTATTCGGGATCCTTGAGCAGCGCCCTGAGCATCTCGACCGAGACGGCATCAACTTTTCCGTTCAGCCGAGCCATATGGGAGAGCGCGGTCAGGCCTTGACCACGTGTCTCGCGGGCGTCCGAGGAGAGGGCGCGGATGGCGCGGGGCGCGACGACGTCGACATCGAGGACATTGAGCGCCAGTCCAATGACGGCTACCCCAACGTACGGCTCGCCTCGATCGAAAGCCATATCGACCTCGTCCGGCTCATCGCATCCGATGAGCCCTTCGCCTGTCCGCCAATCCACGCCCTCTCCTCACTGCCGCACCGAGAGCCGGAACCGTCAGTTCGGGAAGCTCATCCAGATGCGGCAAGATCGCCTCAAGCTTCGCCGTCAACATCTCCACGGTCTCTGCCGACACGCTCATATCAGACCATCGACCGCAGACCCGGAACGCTACGAGTTATTTCTCTGCAGGCCCTTGGCCGCAGGCGATGCCGCAAGCCTTACACCTCGCGGTCGATCAGCGCCTTCTCATGTTTGAAGCCGGCCATGGCATGTTCTTCTCCATCGACCAGTCGTTCATGGAAGAGCCGGTCCGTCGCCCACTCCCGGAAGGCGATCAGCGATGTGCCGACGTTGGGAGTGAGCGGACCGGGCGGGTGGTAGCCGACCACCCACCTGATCGAGGGAGTGCCGTCCGTGATTTCGAAGAGCGGGCCGTCCCGACCGTGAGGGGTAGTAAGCGCTCCGGGTGCGGCCCCACCTCTCGTCGAGCATGGCCGGCGGCAGGGAACTCGTATTCGGCGTTCTTGCTGCTGGTGAGATTCCTGAACCAGTGGACCATGCGAAGGGCATTTCCCCTTCGAGTTGCAGAGCACGTGCTCCGTCTTCATCCACTCGCCTTTGCCGTAATCGGCAATAAGGCGTGGTCTATCGCCCCCCCTTCATCTGGATTTTTCACGGCAGCTGATCGCCCTCCTTCACGAGAAGATCAACGACTGGCGACGCCACGGGGCAGGGCTCTAGATCATTTCGATTGGACCTCTTAGAGTGGCGGAATGAAAGTGGCGGGCAGTGCTGTGATCCCTGCTAAGAGAGATCGAGTGTGGACGGCGCTCCAGGACCCGGCGGTTCTGGTGCGGACCATCCCCGGCTGCGAGCGGCTGGAGGCGGTGGGAGCGGACACCTACAAGATGACGGTCAACGCGGGGGTCGCGTCCATCAAGGGTGTCTATCAGGGGGAGGTCGCGTTGACCGATCCGCTCGCGCCCGAGAGTTTCACGCTCAAGGCGCGTGGGCAGGGCGCGCCGGGAACGGTTGACGCGAGCGTCCAGATACGGCTGAGCGAGATCGACGGCGGGACCAGAGTCGACTACGACGCCGACGCGGTGATCGGCGGGATGATCGGCGGGGTCGGTCAGCGCATGCTCGGCTCGGTGGCCAAACGGACGGCAGGTGAGTTCTTCACCGCCATCGGGGACTACCTGCACACCCCAGATGCCGCTTCGATGCCGGCCGCTCCTGTCGCCCCGACGTCTCCGGCCCAGGGTGTGACCGCTGTGCCGGCGACCCCTGCTTCCGGGGCGCCGGCGGGGGAGGACCTCGGCTCGCCGGCCAAGGCCGGTGGGGCTGGTGCCGTCTACGAGCGGCCCGCCAAACCGCACACCGAGACGCGGCCGTGGGTGATGCTGGCGTCGTTCGGCATGGGAGCGGGCGTCGCGCTCACAGGCGTCGCCGTGGGCTGGCTCTTCGGCCGAACCTCCCGGCGCCATCGGTCCTGACGTCGGCCGGTGCGGCGATCAGGGCTCTCGCGGAAAAGGATCTACCGGCGTAACGTGGCGTTATGCGGCAGGCACATGCGGAAGACGCACGAACCGAAGCCAGGAGAATCGTACGCAACCTACTGGGCGAGGAGCGTCCGACCGCCGACATCCTGATCGCGGACGTACGCCCCGTGCTCGGTGACGACCGAACCGACCGCACACTGGAGCTGGCGCTGGGCGCGTCGCTCACCAGGCGGTCGGCTGAGCTGGCCGCCATCGCCGCGCTGCTGGTCGGCACCCGCGAGCTGGGCGCCGACTGGTGGACGCGGTCCAGGGGCGGCAAGCTGCCCGCGCCCGACGAGGTGGTGCGCACGGCCGTCGCGATCGAGCCGTGGACCGATCTGACCGCGCTGGAGATGCTCGCCGCGTGGGTCTCCGACGACGCCGCCGACCAGCTGTGGGGCAAGCCCGCCGCCCAGGTCGATCTCAACTCCTGGCAGGCCGAGGACCGGTTCGAGCTGCCGCCGGGGGTGAAGCCGGGGCAGCGGATCGTGGTCCACTTCGACGCAGGCGGGCGGCTCGACGCGGTCGTCACCAGGCGGCCCGACGAGGATCTGGGCTCCAACCTCGACTTCCACTCCCTGCGCTACTCCCGGCCCGCCGAGGCGCAGTGGAGCTGGGGCGTGGCGGCCGGGCTCGGCCCGCACCGGCTGCCGGGGGAGCACCCCGACCCTTATGCCCGCGAGGTGCCCGCCGGCGCCGTGGGCATCCTGCGGGCCTGGGCCATCCGTCACGGCGCCACCCGCGAGCAGCTCGGCGAGCGCTGGGAGACGGTCGGCGACGTGGTGGCCGCCATCGAGCGGGTGGACTGGATGTGGCGCAGCGGCGAGTGGTTCGGGTGGTGGCGCGGTGCGTCGGCGCTGGTGGACGACTCGGCGTACCTGCCGTACCGGCTGGAGGAACTCGCCGCGGGCTGAGGAATCCCCGGCGGCGGCCCGGGGTTGTGGTGGGGCATGAAGGTTGAGATTTTCTCCGACGTCGCGTGCCCTTGGTGCTACATCGGGCATGTCAGGTTTGTCAGGGCCGCCGAGCGGTTCCGGGCCAAGGGCGGCACCATCGACGTGACGATGCGGCCGTACCAGCTCAATCCCGACGCTCCGGCGGAGGCTGAGCCGCTGATCTCGTATCTGGAGGACAAGTTCGGGCCGAACGCCCGGCAGATGGTCCAGCGGGTCACCGGCATCGCCGCTGCCGACGGCCTGGACATGGACCAGGACAAGGCCGTGAGCGCCAACACGTTCGAGGCGCACCGCCTCATCGAAGTGGCCACCCGTCAGGGGCTCGGCGGCGAGATGGCCGAGCGGCTGTTCCGCGCGTACTTCAGCGAGGGGCTGAACGTCGCCGACCCCGAGGTCCTGGCCAAGCTGGCGGCCGAGACCGGGGTGCGGGACTCGGGCGAGGGCGCCGAGCAGGTGCGCGAGCAGCTCGGCAGGGCGCGGGCGCTGGGGATCACCGGGGTCCCGCTGTTCCTGTTCGAGGAGAAGTACGCGGTGTCGGGCGCGCAGCCGGAGGAGGCGTTCGCGGCCGCGATCGACGAGGTGGCCGAACGCACCGGGCAGAAACCGATCACGCAGCTCGCGGCCCCGGCGGAGGGGTGCGACGACGACGGCTACTGCGCCGTCTGAGCCGCCGGCCGTCCGCGCGATGCGAGAATCGTGGTGTGTCGAGACCTCGTCGCCTTGGTTACCTGCTCAAGCACGCCAACCTGCGCCTGGCGGAGCTGACGGGTCCGGCGCTGGAGCCGCACGGCATCGACGGGCGCGAGTTCGCCGTGCTGTCGGCGCTCGGCGGGCCGGAGCCGCTGTCGCAGCTGGAGGTGGCCCAGCGGCTGCGGGTCGACCGGACGACGATGGTCGGCCTGGTGGACGGGCTCGAGCGGAAGAAGCTGGTGGGTCGCCGGCCGGACCCCGGCGACCGGCGAAAGAACCTCGTGGAGCTGACCGAGCACGGCCGCGAAACCCTGGACGGGGCCACGCGGGCCGTGGACGGGGCGGAAGAGGCGTTCCTGGCCGGGCTGCCGGAAGACGAGGCGCGGCTGCTCAGGGACCTGCTGGACCGCCTGGTGCCCTGAGCCCGCGCCGCGATTCAGGGCGCCGAGCCTTCGCCGAGCCGGCCGGAGCGGTGATGGCGGCGGCAGAGCACCTGGTAGCGGACGGGCGAGGCGGCGGTGTCGCCGATCACCACCTGCTCGCCGGTCCGCACCATCACCCCGCCCACCACCCTGGCGTTCAGCTGCCCGGGCCGCCCGCACCAGCACAGCACCTCGACCTGCAGCCGGCACACCTCGTCGGCCAGCTCGAACAGCCGCTGCGCGGCCGGGAACATCACGGATCGGAAGTCGGAGGCCAGACCGAACGCGTACACGTCCACGCCGTGCTCGTCCACCAGGTCGGCGAGCTGCTCGATCTGCTCGACCGTGTAGAAGCACGCCTCGTCGCAGATCAGGTAGTCGATACGGTCGTGCGCGGTGACCAGCCGTACGAGATCGAGGGAGTCCTCCACCTCGACGGCCTCCAGCCCGAGCCCGATCCGGCTGGTGACCTTGGGTCCGCCCGAGCGGTCGTGCTTGGTCAGCACCAGGCCCCGCCGGCCCTGCCGTCCGTGGTTGTAGTTCAGCTGGAGCGCGAGGGTGGACTTCCCGCAGTCCATGGGGCCGAAGTAGAACTTCAGTACGGCATCCCTGGCACCAGAGGGCACGGCAGACAAGGCAGACGATTCAGTCACGGGCCGCCAGCTTAGTGGCTTGGCTTGTTCTATGACCTCGTGGGACATTTTCCCCCTGAGGTTTCAGGAGGAACTGTGGTAACCGATAAACCACCGGCGTCGCTTGACGCGATGATGAAGCAGGATGACCTCACGGCGGCCCAGGCCGACGCCACCCGATGGCGTTACGGCTTCTTCGTCGTGGTGGTGGGCATCGTCGCGATCCTGATCGCCTTCGGCGCCGCCGTGTTCGCCACTGGGGAATTCGCCGCGCTTTTCGCTGGCGTGGCGGGGGTGATCGGTACCATCATCGGAGCATATTTCGGGGTGCAGGCCGGGCAGTCGGGGAAGGCGAGGGTGGAGGCCGAGCTGGCCAGGTCCCAGGAGATGGTGGTGCGCCTGGCGGCCTACGTCGGCACCCAGAACGCCCCCCGAGTCATCGACGAAGTGCTCGGCCGACGCCGAAGCTGAGGAGCCATGCGTAGCGTCCGTATCGGAGTGGACACCGGAGGCACGTTCACCGACGTGGTAGCGGTGGACGAGCAGACCGGTGAGATCCTCACCACCAAGACCCCCTCGACCCCCGCGAACCCGGCGGACGGCTTCCTCGCGGGCATCGCGAAGCTGGGTGAGCTCGACGTCGGCGGGATCGTGCACGGCACCACGGTGGCCACGAACCAGCTGCTCGAGGACCGGCTCGGGAGCCTCGGGTTCATCACGACCGAGGGTTTCGAGTTCATCCTGGAGATCGCCAGGCAGAGCGTGCCCGACGGTTACGGCAACTCCTACTTCTGGGTCAAGCCGCCCAGGATCGTTCCCGTGCACCGGGTGAAGACCGTCGGGGGGCGGCTGGACCACCTGGGCAACGAGGTGTGGCCGTTCTCGGAGGAGCAGGCCGCCGAGGTGGCCCGCTGGTTCCGCGCCAAGGGCATCACCGCGATCGGCGTGTGCTTCCTGCACTCGTACGCCAACCCCGAGCACGAACGGCGCATGCGCGAGGTGCTGTGGCGCGAGCACCCGGATGCGGTGATCTCGCTGTCGAGCGACGTGCTGCGCGAATACCGCGAGTACGAACGCTCGGTCACCACCCTCGTCGACGCCGCCGTCAAGCCGGCCATGCGCGGCTATCTCGCGAACCTGTCCACCCGCCTGGGCCGCCCGTTCTCGGTCATGAAGTCCAACGGCGGCATCCTGTCGGCCCGCGAGGTCGTCAACCAGCCGATCACCACCGTCCTGTCAGGACCGGCGGCCGGTGCGCTCGGCGCGGCGCTCATCGCCTCCACTGCCGGGCACAAGTCGGTGATCACGCTGGACGGCGGCGGCACCTCGACCGACGTGGCCGTGGTGATCGACGGCGAGCCGTCCATCACCACCGAGGGCTCGGTCGGCCGCTACCCGTGCAAGATCCCGATGATCGACATCATCACCGTCGGCGCGGGCGGCGGCTCGATCGCCTGGATCTCGCCGGAGGGCACGCTCAAGGTCGGCCCCAAGTCGGCCGGCGCCGACCCCGGCCCGCTCTGCTACGGCAAGGGCGGGACGGAGGTGACGGTCACCGACGCGCACGTGTTCCTCGGCCGGATCCCGCCGCACCTGCTCGGCGGGGAGATCCCGCTGGACGCCGACGCCGCCCGCAGCGGCATCGAGGCGCTGGCCGACAAGCTCGGCCTCACCCCCGAGCGCACCGCGACCGGCATCCTGGAGATCAGCGCGTTCAACCAGAGCAATGCGATCCGGCAGCTCACCGTCAAGCGCGGACTGGACGTGCGGGACTTCCCGCTGGTGACGTTCGGCGGGTCCGGGCCGCTGCTGGCGTGCCGGCTGATCGACATCCTCGGTCTGCCGTCCGTCGTCATCCCGCGCGACCCCGGGAACGTTTCAGCGTTCGGTCTGCTCACGGTGGACGTCAAGAACGACTACGTCCGCACGTACGTCACCCGCGACCTGTCCCTCGGCAAGGCCGTCGAGATCTTCCACGACCTGGAGCATCAGGCGGGGGAGGCGCTGGACCGCGAGGGCTTCGACGACCCGGTGTACGTCCGCAGCGCCGACCTGCGCTACTACGGCCAGGGCTACGAGGTGCGCGTCCCGGCCCCGGTCGGCGAGATCGACGCCGACTGGCAGGCCGAGGTGGTCGACCGTTTCCACGAGGCGCACGAGAAGCTGTACGGGTACGCCTACCGCGACGACCCCCGCCACGGTGTCGAATGGGTGAACCTGCGCGTCTCCGGCATCGGCCCCATCACCCGCCCGGCCCTTCGCCCTCTGGACAAGCCCGGCGACGGAGCCACCTCCGTCCGGCCCGTGCACTTCGACGAGACCCGCGACACCCCGATCCACCAGCGGGCCGCGCTCGGCGCCGGCGCCACGGTCAGGGGCCCGGCGGTCATCGAGGAGTACGGCTCGACGATCCCCATCCATCCCGGCTTCACCGCCACCGTGGACGAGTACGGAAACGTGGAGGTCAAGGCGGAGCCGGTGAGCGACCAATGAGCGGGGAGCGAACCCGACGCAGTGAGAGGAGTGGAGACCCGACGGAGGAGGGGCTCCGCGGAGCGAATGAGGAACTGGTGAGCGACCAATGAGCACGACTGATCCCATCCTCATCGAGATCGTCGAAGGCACCCTGGCCTCGGTCGAGAAGGAGGTCGAGACCGCGATCGCGCGCACGGCCCGCTCGCCGATGATCCGCGACGCGCACGACTTCCGCGCCGGCATCCACGACGCCCGCCTGCGCAAGCTGACCGGCCGCTCCTACAGCGCGCTCGTCCAGCCGATCGTGCGCGACTTCCCGATCGAGACGATGAAACCGGGCGACGTCTACTTCCACAACGACGTCTACCTCTCCGAGGGCGGCATCGGCCACCTGCCGGACCTGTGCGTGACCGTGCCGGTGTTCCACGAGGGTTCCGTCGTCGCCTTCGTGCAGGCGTTCGGCCACCACGACGACATCGGCGGCGCCGTGCCCGGCTCCATGCCCTCGCACGCCCGCTCGGTGTACGAGGAAGGCCTGATGGTCCCGCCGATCAAGCTGTGGGACGAGGGCGTGCCGAACGAGACCGCGCTGCGCATCATGACCCGCAACTCGCGCATGCCCGACTCGCTGGCCGGGGACCTGGACGCGGAGTGCTCGGCCTGCCTGATGGGGGCGCGGCGGCTGGGCGAGCTGTTCGAGCGGTACGGCAAACAGGCCGTCGAGGAATGCTTCGACGCGATCATCTCCAAGACCACGGAGACGTTCCGCAAGGAGCTGCTGGCGAAGATCCCCGAGGGGACGTACACGTGGGAGGACTACGCCGAGCACGACGGCGTGGACGAACCCCGCCTGCACACCCAGCGCATCACGCTCACCGTCGACCACGCGGCCGAGTCGCCTTTGACGATCGACTTCACCGGAACCTCGCCGCAGGCCAAGGGCCCGATCAACCACGCGGGCGACTACGCCGACGGGGTGTTCCTGAAGAAGTGGCTCGCCCCGGTGCTGCGCAACCTGGCCGACACGCCGGAGCGGATGGCGGAGCTGGACGTCAACGAGGGCGTCGTGCCTCTCATCAAGATGATCTTCCCGGAGAAGGGCACGCTGCTCACGCCGATCTTCCCGGCGCCCACGAACGCCCGCACGTTCGTCATCCTGCGCCTGCTCGGCGTGCTCGCCGGCGTCCTGGCCAAGGCCACCGGCGGCCGGATGCCCGCCGACCAGGAGACGATCCGCTACACCGGCGTGTACGGCACGGACGCCGACGGGCAGCCGTACCTCATGCGGGAGGTCCTGGGCGGTGGCTCCGGCGGGCGCTGGTACGCCGACGGCGAGGACACCATCCACGTGGTGCCCGACTCGCGCAACATCCCGGTCGAGTTCGCCGAGAGCCGCTGGCCGTTCCGCGTGGAGCGGCTCGCGCTGGCCTGCGACTCGGGCGGGCCCGGCATGTTCCGGGGCGGTCTGGGTTACGACAAGCACATCAGGATGCTCCGGGACGCCTCGTACATGTCCATCGCCGACCGCTCGATCCTGTCCTGCTGGGGCGTCAACGGCGGGCTGGCCGGGCGGCCGTTCCGGGTGGAGATCGCCGGCAAGGAGATGGAGGGCCTGGTGGACGACCACCTGGTCCAGGCCGGCGAGGTCATCCGCATCCGCACCACCGGGGGAGGCGGCTGGGGCTCCCCGTACGACCGGGATCCGCGGGCGGTGGCGGCCGACGTGCGCGACGGGAAGGTGTCGATCGCGGGCGCCCTCGGGGACTACGGGGTCGTCCTGGACGGGGACCGCATCGACGAGCAGGGCACGGCCGAGCTCCGCGCCACCCTGCGGCCTCCGGCGAACCGCTTCTTCGACCGGGGACCGGGATTCGCGAAGCTTTCGGGCGGACGGGCGACGGCTGAGGTGGACGAATTGTGAGGAGTTAATCACTCTTCGTGAGGACTAGCATGATCTCCCGTGAACCCCCCGTTTTCTGCTTACGTCGATGAGTCCATGCTGCTCGGGCGCGGTGTGTATCTGATGGCGGCGGTGCTGGTTGCTCACACCAGGCCGACCGCTATCGCGCCGAGCTTCGCGCACTGCTGCTGCGAGGTCAGTTGCGGTTGCACTGGCGTGACGAGAACGACAAGCGCCGCGCACAGCTCATCGAGGCTGTGGCGGCTCTGCGGCCGCTTGGCATCATCGTCGCCGGAACCGGCCTTGACCCGAAGCGTCAGGAGCGAGCACGTCGGAAGTGCATGGAATGCCTTCTGTGGGAGCTGGGCAATCACCATGTGGACGATGTGGTCTTCGAGCGCCGTCACAGCGAACTCGATCGACGGGATCACGAAATGGTCGTCATCCTCAAAGGTCGCCATGCGATACCGCCCAGGCTACGGCTGTCGTGGCGCCACCCCGAGGTGGAACCCCTGCTGTGGCTGCCGGACATCATGGCGGGCGCGAAGTCGCTTGCCGAGCGTGGTGATGAGAGATTCTGGAGCCAGATAAACGCCGACTTGCCGGTGCGCCACATCGACGCTCGCTGAAAAGCGCGAAGCCCGGGCTTCCGTCGTCCGGCGGTCCACCCGGGCCCACTTCCATCCCCCCGCAGGAGGGCGGCGATGCCCTTACTGTACCCGACCGCGCACGGAAAGTCACCTGACAAGCGCGAGCCCGGGCTCCTGTCAATTCCGGCAGTACACCCGGGCTCACCTCCAATCCTCCCCGTAGGAAGGCGGCGTGCTGCGACTCTAGCGCCTACGCCTGGTCGGAGCTCGCGAATTGAGCGGCCGAGATCCGGCTGCCATGATGGTCTCCATTTCCGCTGGAAAGGGAGACGATCGTGGGTGTCGCTCTGGCCGGGCTCGCCACCGGCCATCCCTGCACCGACGCCCGCACGCCAAGGTCGCGGGCAGCCTGGGCGAGGCGCCGGCCGCCGGGCCGGACGGCGTGGTGCTGACCGTGCCCAACCCGCAGGCGCCCGTGATCGCCGACGTCGATCCCGTGGACCTGCACCTGTCCCCGCCGGCCGCGCTGACCGCCAGGACGGCCGCGATCACGCCCGTGCACCTCGCGGGCGGCCCCGCCGCCACGCACCTGGCCGAGGCCCTGGCCAAGGTGCCGGCGCACGGTCACGGGCCGAGGCCGGCTATCCCTTGTCGAAGCTCGCGAAATAGGTGGCCGCCATGTCCTCGTCGCCGTGCCCCAGGGACTCCGCCCGCCGGAACCGCTCCCCGGCCGCCGCCGCCACGTCCAGCCTGACCCCGGCCGACTCGCCCGCCTGCGTGATCAGCCGGGTGTCCTTCTCCGCGTTGGAGACCGTGAAGCTGGGTGTGAAGTCCCCCTCCATGATCGCCTTGGCCTTGCCCTGGAAGTAGACGTTGTCCAGCGGCCCGCCGCTGATCACCTGGCGGACCAGGTCGGGGTCCAGGCCGAGGCCCTTGGCCAGGGCGAGGGCCTCGGCCACGACGGCGGTGAGCGAGATGGCGTAGCTCACGGCGGCCAGCTTCAGCTTGGAGGCCGTGCCGTCCGCCCCGTCCTCGCCGAGCCAGAGCGTACGCTGCCCGACCGCGTCGAACACCGGCTCCAGCGCGGGCCTCGCCGCCTGCGGACCGGCCGCGAGGACGACCAGCTTGCCCTGCTCGGCCGGTTGCCGGGTGCCCTGCACCGGCGCGTCCACGAACGTCAGCCCGTGCTCGGCCGCCAGCGCCGCCAGCCCTTCGACGGCCGCCACGCCGACCGTGCTCATCTGCGCCCACACGTGCCCAGGCCTGAGCCCGGGGACGGCGGCGGACATCGCCGCGCGCACCGCGTCGCCGTCGCTCAGCATCGTGACGATCACGTCCGCGCCCTCGACCGCCTCGGCCGGCGAGTCCGCGACCACCGCGCCGTCGGCCTCCAGAGGCCGCGCCTTCTCCTTGGTACGGTTCCACACCCTGACCCGCAGGCCCGCCTTGGCCATGTTGCGGGCCATGGGAGCGCCCATGATCCCGGTTCCGAGGACTGCTACAGAAGTCATGGGGTCACCCTACGAGCAGCCACCGGCCCAGCCTGGGACCAGGGGCGGGTAAGCCGACTGGAACAGGCTCTTAACAGCAGGGAAACACGGCAGGAGTGCACTGAGGGGGACTCACCGAGAGCGTGAGGCGCGCCTAGGGTTCCGCCGGTGCACGGGTCTGGTCCAAGAGGCGCAGGCGGCTTGACACGGCCGCTCCACGGCGGGACAAAAGCCCGGGAGGACAGCCACTGCCTGGCTGGCCTGCCGGCCGGGCAACGATCATTCGGAGCTCGAATGCACTGGCACCCCCGCAAACTCCATGAGGACTACGGACCCGAGGCCCGCTTCGCCGTCGAACGCGAGGCCGAGCTGCCCACCACGGCCTGGGACCGCGAGGTGGCCCGCGGCCTGGAGCTGGGCCTGCAGGGCGCGGACTCCATCGTGGACCGGCGCATCCCGACCTTCTCGCGCGGCGAGCTGCCGCACTTCGCCGGCATCAACACCTTCCTCAAGGCCCCGTACGTCGAGGACGTGCGCACCTGCGGCGACTACGACGTGGCGGTGCTGGGCGCGCCGTTCGACGGCGGCACGACGTACCGTCCCGGCACCCGGTTCGGGCCGCAGGGCATCCGCCGCATCTCCGCGCTGTACGGCCCGTACAGCTTCGAGCTGGGCGTGGACCTGCGCGAGTCGATCACGATCGCCGACCTCGGCGACGTCTTCACGATCCCCGGCAACATCGAGAAGACCTTCGACCAGATCTCCAAGGCCGTCTCCCACGTGTACACCAGCGGCGCCTTCCCCGTCGTCCTGGGCGGCGACCACTCGATCGGATACCCGACGGTACGCGGCGTCGCCGAGCACCTGTCCGGCAACCTCGGGATCATCCATTTCGACCGGCACGTCGACACCCAGGAGACCGACCTCGACGAGCGCATGCACACCACGCCGTGGTTCCACGCCACCGACATCCCGAACGTGCCCGCGCAGAACCTCGTGCAGATCGGCATCGGCGGCTGGCAGGCGCCCAGACCCGGCGTGAAGGTCGGGCGTGAGCGCGGCACCACGATCATGACGGTCACCGACTGCGTCGAGATGGGTATCGAGGCCGCCGCCGAGAAGGCGCTGGAGGTGGCCTGGCGGAACGCCGAGGCGGTGTGGCTGTCGTTCGACGTGGACTGCCTGGACGCCGCCTTCGTGCCGGGCACCGGGTGGCCGGAGCCGGGCGGATTCCTGCCGCGCGAGGTGCTCAAGTTCATCCAGCTCATCGCCGACGCGGCGCCGCTGGCCGGGATCGAGGTGGTCGAGTGCAGCCCGCCGTACGACAACGCCGACATCACCTCACTGATCGCCACCCGCGTCATCTGCGACGCGCTCGGCTGCCTGGTCCGCTCCGGCCACCTGCCGAAGAACAGAACGGAGACCGCGTCATGACCCGACGGCTCCTGATCGCCGCCCTGCTGGCCGCCCTGCTGGCCCTCTGCGCGGCCTGCGGCGGCGGCCCCGCCGCGCCCAGCCCGTCCGGCGGCGGAAAGGCCGTCACCCTCGGCTTCTCCGCCTGGCCGGGCTGGTTCCCCTGGCAGGTCGCCCAGGAGAAGGGGCTGTTCGCCAAGAACGGCGTCCAGGTCGAGCTGAAGTACTTCGACAGCTACACCGACAGCCTCACCGCGCTCGCGACCGGCAACATCGACGCCAACAGCCAGACTCTCAACGACACGCTCGCCTCGGTCTCCGGCGGGGCCAAGCAGACCGTCGTGCTGGTGAACGACAACTCCACCGGAAACGACCAGATCATCGCCAGGCCGGGCATCACGTCGGTGGCGCAGCTCAAGGGCAAGACCGTCGCGGCCGAGCAGGGGACCGTGGACCACTACCTGCTGCTGCTCGCGCTGCGCAAGGCGGGGCTCACGCCGGCCGACATCACGTTCAAGCCGCTGCCCACGGACGCGGCGGCGGCCGCGTTCAAGGCGGGGCAGGTGGACGCGGTCGGGGTGTTCGCGCCGTTCACGACGACGGCGCTGGAGCTGCCGGGGTCCACGGCCATCGCCACCTCCAAGGACTTCCCCGGGGCGATTCCGGACCATCTGGTGGTGTCGCGGGAGCTCGTCTCGTCCCGGCCCGAGGTCGTGCAGGGGCTGGTGAAGACCTGGTTCGACACGCTGGCCTGGATCGGGGCCAACAAGGCGGAGGCCCGTACGATCATGGCGAAGCGGGCCGGGGTGAGCGAGCAGGACTACGCCGACTACGACGCCGGGACCACGATCTTCTCCCTGGCCGACAACCTGCAGGCGTTCAGCTCCGGGAGCCTGGAGAAGCAAGCCAAGGAGATCGCCGCCTTCCTCGCCGAATCCGGCCTCGCCGACGCGGAACCGCCGCTGGACGGCCTCCTGGACGGCCGCTTCGTCCAGGGGGCGTCATCATGACAGGACCGCGTGGCGCCCCCGTCGCGGCCCCTGTGAGCGAGCGGCGGCCAGGAGACCGCGCCGGCTGGCCGCCGCTCCCCAAACGCGCCCGCCGCGTCCGGCCGCGACAGCGGGCCCTGCCCGCGCGGGCCCGGTGGGGGTTGCGGGCCCTGGCGGTGCTGGGGCCGCTGTCGCTCTGGGCGGTGGTCAGCTCCATCGGCGTCGTGGATCCCACGTTCCTGCCCTCGCCCGCCGCCGTGGCACAGGCGTTCGCGGAGATGGCGGCGAGCGGGCAGCTCCTGTCCGACGCCGCCGCCAGCCTGGGCAGGGTGGGCGCGGGGTTCGGGCTGGCGGTGGCGATCTCGGTGCCGCTCGGGATGGCCATGGGCACGTCTCAGGTCGCCCTGGCGCTGCTGGAGCCGATGATCGGACTGCTGAGGTACATGCCCGCCTCCGCGTTCATCCCGCTGCTGATCATCTGGCTCGGCCTCGGCGAGCCATCCAAGATCGCGATCCTGGTCATCGGCGTGGTGTTCTTCAACACGCTCATGACGGCCGACGCGGTCCGTACCGTGCCGGGCGAGCTGCGCAGGGCCGCCGCCACGCTCGGGGCGACCGGCGGTGAGGTGCTGCGCAAGGTCGTCTGGCCGTACGCGTTGCCCGGCATGCTCGACGCGATGCGCGTCAACGCGGCCGCGGCTTGGAACTTCGTGGTCGTCGCCGAGCTCATCGCCGCCGAGTCCGGGCTCGGTTACCGCATCGTCCGCGCCCAGCGCTTCCTCCAGACCGACCGCATCTTCGCGGTGCTCGTCGTGATCGGCGTGATCGGCCTGGCCATCGACGTCGGCCTGCGACTCGCCCGTGCGCGCGTGGGGAGGTGGGCGGCATGACGCTCGTCCTGCGTGATGTCGTCAAGGAGTACGGCGGCCGGCGCGTGCTCGACGGGATCAGCCTGGCGGTGGAGCCCGGCGACTTCGTGTGCATCGTGGGGGCCAGCGGCTCCGGCAAGTCCACGCTGCTCGGCATGATCGCCGGGCTGGAGCCGGTCACCGGCGGCTCGATCGAGCTCGACGGCGACCCGGTGAGCGGCCCGGGACCCGAGCGGGGACTGGTGTTCCAGTCGGGGGCGTTGTTCCCGTTCCTCACGGTCGCCGAGAACGTCGGGTTCGGCCTGCGGCTGCTGCCCCTGCCCGCCGCTGAGCGCGCCCGCCGCGTCGAATGGTACCTGTCCGAGGTCGGCCTGCTGCCGCTCGCCCGAGCCCTGCCCCGGCAGCTGTCGGGCGGCCAGCGGCAGCGGGTGGCGATCGCCCGCGCGCTGGCCTGCGAGCCGTCCGTGCTGCTGCTCGACGAGCCGTTCGGTGCCCTCGACGTGCAGACGAAGGAGGACATGCAGGTCTTCCTGCACCAAGTCTGGCGGGACACCGGCGCCACCGTGCTCATGGTCACCCATGACGTCGAGGAGGCCGTGCTGCTCGGGCGCCGCGTGATCGTCCTCACCTCCGACCCCGGCCGGGTGGCGGCCGAGCTCCCGGTGCCCATCGCCGGCCACCGGGAGCTGGCCCTCAAGCGGACCCCTGATTTCCTCGCCCTCCGCGCGCGAGTCGAGGACCTCGTCAGGGGGCACGCGAGCGCACGCATGTGAAGATGTCCGCATGGGACCCTCCATGATCATCGCGGTCAGGCACGGCGAGAGCGAGGCCAACCTCGCCCACCGTCAGGCGGGCGAGACGCCATTGGTCTACGAGCGCGGCGATGACGTGGTGACCTTGACCGAGCTGGGCAGGACGCAGGCGGCGGCGCTCGGCCGGCTGCTGGCGTCGCTGCCCGGCGGCGAGGCACCCGAGGCGGTGTGGTGCTCGCCCTACCTGCGCGCGCTCGACACCTGGAAGCTCGCCCAGGACGCGTGGGGCGTCGATCCGCTCCCGGTCACCGTCGACGAGCGGCTCAGAGACCAGGAGGCGGGGGAGTTCGCGCACTACAACCTGGCCGCGATCCAAGAGCGGTTCCCCGAGGAGATGGCGCGGCGCGAGGCCGCGGGCGCCTACGCCTTCCGGCCGCCCGGCGGCGAGTCCCTGGCGGACGTCGTGGCCAGGCTCAGGGAATTCCTGGCGGATCTGGACGGGCGCGCGGACGGGCGGCGGGTGCTGATCGTCGCCCACGACTCGGTGGTGCTGGGGCTGCGCCACGTCATCGCGGGCAGCCCCGACCCGGAACTGGCGGCCGTGCTCGAATTCGCCCCCGTGCTGAACGCCGGCATCTCCGTCTGGCGCACCGGAGGCGGCCGGTCCGAGCTCGTCCGGTTCAACGACGTCACCCATCTCGGCCCCTGAGCTCCCGCGCGCGGCGCAGCAGCGCCGCGCGGCGGGCGTGAGCGTGTACGGTCAGCACGGCCGAGACCGCGACGAACGTGCCGCCGCCCACCAGCCCGGCCACCGGCCGCTCGGTCACCGCGACCATCAGCGCGGTCGTGGCTGTGGACGCCGCCAGGGCGAGCCACCCGGCCACCACCCGGTCGGTCGCGAACAGCGGCGTCCGGCGCGCCAGCAGCCAGCCCCCGTAACACGCCCAGGCCAGGCAGAACAGGGTGAACAGCCCGAAGGCCAGCTGGGTGCGGCCCGGCAGCGGCACCGGCTCCCCCCACCACAGCGCGGTCACGAACACCGTCCCGGCCACGCCTGCCACCAGCGCCGCGACGCCGCGCGCACGCTTCCACGGCGACAGCGCCGGCTCCAGCCGTGCGATCATCTCCTCCGCCGACACGCGGGGCTCCTCATCGGTCATGGATCGTTCCCCTCTCCCTCAGGTGGCGACGGGCCCGGCTGAGCCTGGACTTGACCGTGCCCTCCGGGACGCCGCAGATCTGCGCGCAGTCCTCCACCGACAGGTCCTCCAGGTAGTGCAGGACGAGGATCTCCCGCTCGGCCACCGGCAGCTCCGACAGCGCCGCGATCAGCTCGGCGCGGTCGATCACGGCCTCCACCGGATCCTCCACGACGGGCTCGGCCTCCTGTACGCGCTCCGCCCTGGCGTACTCCGCCCGCAGCCGGTCGGTCACCGCCCGCCTGGCGATGGTGAACAGCCACGGCGCGAACCTGGCGGGCTCGCGCAGCCGGGGCAGCCCGCGCAGCACGGCCAGCCAGATCTCCTGGGCCACGTCGTCGGCCCGCTCGGCGCCGAGCATGCGCCGCACGTACGTCCACACCGGCTCGTGCCATTCGCGCACCAGCCGGGCGACCGCCGCGTGCTCGCCCAGCTGGGCGCGCACCACCAGCAGTTCATCGGTCATCGTCGTCCTCCCGTCACCCTGCTCAGTCGGGACAGGAGGCGGCCGGGTTCACGTTTCGACGATCAAATCGGCGCGATCCCGGGTGCGGTCCTCGTCGAACCACGCCTTCTCCGCCGCGAACCACTCCCGCCACCGCGGCTCCAGCTCCGGGCCGTCCCGCTCCAGCACGCGGGCGAAGCGCACCGCCTCAGGAGCCTCCACCCAGACGGTGAACGCCAGCAGCCGGGCGGCCGAGGCGCGGGCCGTGCCGACGCCCTCGATCACGAGGACCGGCGCGGCGGGCACGGTCACGTGTTCGGCGTATTCGCCGCGCACCCAGTCATACCTGCGAAAACTTCCGGGCTGACCGTCCTGGAGCGGCCGGAGCACCTGAGACTCCAGCGCGTGGAACCAGCCGCCGGGGCCTTCCTCCCACGGCACGGGGAAGTCGTCGCTGTGGACCACCTGGCAGCCGAGCGCCGCCGCCAGCCGCTTCGCGAACGTCGTCTTGCCCGACCCGGCGGGTCCGTCCACCGCCACCAGGCGGACCGGGCCGCAGGAGGGCCGCAGGTTCCTGATGCGGTCGGCCGGCGAATTCACCGACCCAGGGTAGATGACGGGGGACGGGCAACTGAGAGAATGTTCTTTCGCCCCGAAATGCAAGCAGGAGGTTGACCGTGCTCGGACCCCTCGGCGAGATCGTCGTACTGGACCTGTCCAGAGCCCTGGCGGGACCCCATGCGGCGCAGATGCTGGGCGACCTCGGCGCGCGGGTGATCAAGGTGGAGCACCCGGACGGGGGCGACGAGTCGCGCGGCTGGGGCCCGCCGTTCGTCGGCCCAGATCACGATATTTCGACCTATTTCTTGGCGGCCAACCGCAACAAGCAGTCCATCGCCGTCGACCTGAAATCCCCCGAGGGCAAGGGGCTCATCGAGCGCCTCGTCCGCCAGAGCGACGTCCTCGTCGAGAACTTCCGCACCGGCGTGCTCGACCGCCTCGGCTTCTCCGTCGAACGGCTGCACGAGCTCAACCCGCGCCTGGTCATCCTGTCGATCACCGGCTTCGGCCACGACGGCCCCGAGGGGGGACGGCCCGGCTACGACCAGATCGCCCAGGGCGAGGCCGGCCTGATGTCGCTGACCGGCCCCTCGCCCGACGAGCCCTACCGCGTCGGCGCCTCCATCTCCGACCTGCTCGCCGGCATCCACGGCGCCTACGGCGTGGCCGCCGCGCTCTACGAGCGCGCGCACACCGGCAAGGGCCGCGTCGTACGCACGTCGCTGCTGGCCGCCGTCACCGGCGTGCACGCCTACCACGGCACCGCCTGGACGGTGGGCGGCCAGGTGCCGGCCGCGAGCGGCAACCACCACGCCTCCATCACCCCGTACGGCTCCTTCCGCTGCGCCGACGGCATGCTGCAGATCGCCGCCGCCAACGAGGGCCAGTGGCGCAAGGTCGCCACGCTGCTCGGCATCGACCCCGAGGCGCCCCGCTACGCCACGAACAAGGACCGGCGCGCGCACCGCGACGAACTGATCGCCGACATGGAGAAGGCCCTGGCCGCCCACGGCCGCGCCCACTGGCTGGCCAGGCTGGGCGAGGCCGGCGTCCCGGCGGGCGCGATCAGGTCGATCGACGAGGTCTACACCTGGGACCAGACCCGCTCTCAGGGCCTGGTCGTGGAGGTGGAGCACCCGGTGCTCGGCCGCATCGAGCTGCCGGGACCACCGCTGCGCTTCGACGGGCTGGACGGGGCGGAGCACACCGCGCCGCCGATGCTCGGCCAGGACGGCGACGCGGTGCTGGCCTGGCTGGAGGAACGCGAACGATGATCCGCATTGCGTGGCACCGACGAGCGCGCTGGGATGGATCCGCAGCGAAGCGAGGACATCTATCGCAGCCTGGCTCGGCCAAGAACAACTCGTGCGTCACCATTGCCATGTTGGCTGACATCTAGGGAGCGATAGTGAGCCGTCCGGACGCGCGCACACTGATCGAAACGGTCCTCGATCGGGGGTCGTGGAAGTCGTGGGACGCGCCGCCCGCCGACCCGGCCGAGCCCGGTTCCTCCTACGCCGACGAGCTGACCGCCGCGCGGGCCAAGTCCGGCTACGACGAGGCGGTGATCACCGGAGAAGGGCTGCTCGACGGGCGCAGGGTGGCCGTCGCGGCGTGCGAGTTCTCGTTCATGGCGGGCTCGATCGGGGTGGCGGCGGCCGAGCGGACCGTGTCGGCGATCGAGCGGGCCACCCGCGAGCGGCTGCCGCTGCTGGCCGCGCCGGCCTCGGGCGGCACGCGCATGCAGGAGGGCGCACTCGCGTTCGTCCAGATGGTGAAGATCACCGCCGCCATCCAGGAGCATCGGGCGGTCGGCCTGCCCTATCTCGTGTACGTGCGGCACCCGACCACGGGCGGGGTCCTCGCCTCGTGGGGATCGCTCGGGCA
This sequence comes from Nonomuraea sp. NPDC049480, assembly GCF_044465905.1. Lineage (NCBI taxonomy): Bacteria > Bacillati > Actinomycetota > Actinomycetes > Streptosporangiales > Streptosporangiaceae > Nonomuraea > Nonomuraea sp. NPDC049480. The sequence goes on along the minus strand of NZ_JBITMD010000002.1, from coordinate 315,306 downwards.
CGTCACGGCCGCCGAGCCGCAGGCGCTGATCGGCTTCCTGGGGCCGCGCGTGTTCGAGGCCCTGCACGGCTATCCCTTTCCCGAGGGTGTGCAGGTCGCGGAGAACCTCCACCGCAAGGGGCTGTTCGACGCCGTGGTGTCGGCCGGGGACCTGCGCGCGGTCGCGATCAGGGCGCTGGCCGTGCTGGCCGCCGACAGGTCCGCCATCGAGGCAGGCCCGCCCCCTGAGGAGGACCTGCGGCCGGTGGAGGCGTGGGAGGCGATCACCCGCTCCCGCCGCGACGACCGCCCCGGCGTCCGCGCGCTGCTCAAGCTCGCCGCCACCGACCTGACCCCGCTCAGCGGCACCGGGACGGGGGACAACGAGCCCGGGCTGCTGCTCGCGCTGGCCAAGTTCGGCAGCGCGCCGGCCGTGGTGCTCGGCCAGGACCGGCGGGTCCAGCGCGCCAACTCGCCGCTCGGCCCGGCCGGGCTGCGCGTGGCCAGGCGCGGCATGCGGCTGGCCGCCGAGCTGGGCCTGCCCCTCGTCACCGTGATCGACACGGCGGGTGCCGACCTGTCGAAGGCGGCCGAGGAGGGCGGGCTCGCCGCCGAGATCGCCCGCTGCCTGGCCGAGCTCGTCATGCTCGACGCGCCGACCGTCTGCCTGCTGCTCGGCGAGGGCGCGGGCGGCGCGGCGCTGGCCCTGCTGCCCGCCGACCGGGTGCTGTGCGCGCAGCATGCCTGGCTGTCGCCGCTGCCGCCGGAGGGCGCCTCCGCGATCCTCTACCGCTCGGTCGACTTCGCGCCCGAGATCGCCCAGGCACAGCGCATCCGCGCCACCGACCTGCGCAGCGACGGCATCGTGGACCGGGTGATCCCGGAGCTGCCCGACGCCGCCTACGAGCCCAGGCAGTTCTGCGAGCGGGTGGGGCGGGCCCTGGAGTACGAAATCGCGAAGCTGCTGGAGCTGAGCCCGGCGGACCGTCTCGCGGCCCGCCGGGCCCGCTACCGGCGGCTGGGCTCCTAGCGGCTGCTCCACAGCTCGTTGCCGTCGGCGCCGTAGCCCTTGAGGACCGCCCCCTCTCCGAAGTCGGCCCCCTTAGGCGTCCGGCCCGCGAACAGCGTCACGCCCTGCCCCCAGGGATCGGCCACGGCCTGGGCCGTGGCGCTCGCGCCGGCGGTAAAGGTGATCACGACCTTGGCCGTGCCCGCCGGCGCGTAGCCGTACCAGGCGCGATCGCCGTGGCTCCAGTACGCCGGGCGCCGAGCGTCGAGCAGATCGCCCAGCTTCCCGCCCGGAACCGGACCAGGCAGGGACGGCACCATCTCGCCGTCCTCCCAGAAGGCCAGGCACGCTCCGCTCAGGTACGCGGCGACGCCTTCGGACAGGGCCAGCCGGTCGGACTCGGACGACGCGACCTTCCTGCCGCAGGCCTTCGTGACGCCCGGGATCGGCCTGGCCGCCTGGCCCCGCACCTTCAGGGTGTAGCCCGCGACCTGGGCGCCGAGCGGCACCGAGACGTGCCAGACCCGCTGCGGGGCGCCCTCGCCCCGCAGGAACTCGGCGCGTACCCGCCGCCCGTCGGAGAGCACCGCCTCCACCCACTCCCAATCGTCGCGGGCGGGTCCGTAGTGGGTGATGTTCCCAGGCTCCGGCAGGTAGCTGATGACCGCCTGGACGGGGAACGAGCCCTCCTCGGCGAAGGCACACCAGGTCGCATTCTCACTGCCCGCGGAGACGCCTCCGGACGCGCACATCGCGACCGGGCTGCCGGTGTGCTTGACGAACCAGACACGCACCGGCCGGCCGGAGTTCTCGGTGCCGGGGAGGGACATGACGGGGCCGATCGCCTGGGCGCCCTCCTGGCGTCGCGCTTGGTCCAGCTCCTCGTGGCGCCAGACCTCCTTGCCGGACGCGTCGTAGGCGACCGCGGTATAGCCCTTGTACGGGGCGCCCGCCGGGTTCGCTCCGGCGAACAGCACGACGCCCAGGTTCCACGGATCGGGCCGCGTCTCCAAGGTGGCCTTGGTCCCGGCCTGGAAGGACACGTCGATCCTGGTCACGTCCTGACGGGCGTAGCCGGTGACCACGTCGTCGTTCACACTCAGGGACACCGGCGCGTCCCGCGTGCTGACCAGGGATCCGGCGACGCGGGCGCCGTGCCGCAGCCAGTCCAGCTCAACGCCGTCCTTCGTCCGGTGCGGCCGCGCGACGACGCCGTCGGCCAGCTCCGCGACCGCGCCCATCGCCGGTTCCAGCGGCTCCGACAGCATGTCGCGCGACGTCTTGCCCAGGCTCCTGCCCTGCTCGTCGGCGTACTCGACCATGGTCATCGCGTCCTGGGCCGGGTAGGTCACCGTCCAGATCTGGTACGGCGCCCCCGCCGGGGTCACGAGCGTGCCCGTGATCTTCTGCCCTGACTTCGTGACCCCGGCGACCGCGCCGACGTCCTTCGAGGCCACCCCCCAGTCCATCGCGGTCGCCGCTCCGTCGCGCAGCGTGCTCCCCATGAACGAGACGTCGAACCCTCCTGGGAACTGCTCCCGTACGTCGGAGCACCCGCCATAGGGCTCGCCCGCGGCCCGTTCCACGGCGTAGCAGACCTCGGGGTAGCCCAGCTTGGCCTTGGCGAACCAGATCCGCAGCGGCCCGCCCCCGGCCGGGTCGTCCACGGTCAGCCGCTCGCCGACGGCCGTGCGATCCCGCATGAGCCGCTGGTAGACGGCGTCGGGGTCGGTCGCGGTGTTCCTGCCCAGGCCCCCGTTGAGCAGGACGGGAACGAACACGGCCAGCAGCGCCATCGGCAGCGCGGCCAGCAACAGGCGGCCCCGGTGCCGCCGTGGGCGGCGGGCCCGCACGCGCGCCCACGCGTGCGGGCTCGCCTCGAAGGTCTGGGCGCGGGCGTCCAGCGCGGCCCGCAGACGCTCTTCCAGGTCGTTCACGCGTCCTCCTCTTTGAGCGCCCTGCCGAGGGCGGCCAGTGCCCTGCTGGCGTGCGTCTTCACCGATCCGGGCGACACGCCCATGGCGTCGGCGATCTCGCGTTCGGAAAGGTCCAGCCAGTAACGCAGGACCAGGGCCTCGCGCTGGCGGCGCGGCAGACGGTCCACGGCGGCGAGCAGTTCCTTGTGCTCCTCGGCCACGAGCACGTCATGCTCGCTGCTGCGAGCCGGTTCAGGGGGGTCGGGACGGCGCAGCCGGACGAGCCTGAGGTGCCGCAGACGGTTGCGGGTCAGGTTGCAGACGGTCGCGCGCAGATAGGCCAGCGCGGCCCCGTCGTCACGCAGCCGTCTGGTGTGCAGCCGGGCGAACGCCTCCTGGGCGATGTCCTCGGGGTCGTCGGCGCCGAGCAGTCCGGCCAGCCGCACCAGCGAGTGGTACTGGGCGGCGAACAGCTCGGCGAACGACGGCTGCGCCATGGTCGCTGTTTCGATCACATTCCAGAGACACCCGAAGGGAGCTCCGGTTGACTAGGGGACCGGGATCCGCTCCACCCGGATGGAGAAGACCTCCTCGCGGGGCACCACGACCTCGTACGCGCCGTGGTCCACCATCCAGTAGCCCAGTGCCTCCGCTTTCATCCCGCTGTGCCCGGTGTAGGCGATGTGCAGCCCGTCCTCGTCCTCGTCCAGCACGATGCACGGCTCGCCGCCGAACGCCCCCACCGTCCGGATCAGCACCAGCCACTCCACCTCGGACCTGGCCACCCGGCGCCGCCAGTAGCCGGCCGCCGGCTCGAACCCCTCCAGCTCGACCTCGCTGAACAACATCACGTCGTTGTTGTCCGGCCCGACCGCGGCAGGCAGGGTCCGCTCGCCGAAGCGCGCCACGAAGCCGGAGGCGACCGGCGTAATCTCCTCGCTCATGCGCCCTCCTTCGTCGGTCGCCTGAGCGAGACTCGGCTGTGTTTATCGGTTCGCTCGCTACGCTCGCTCATGCGCCCTCCTTCGTCGGTCGCCTGAGCGAGACTCGGCTGTGTTCGACGGTTCGCGTGCTCATGCGGCGGGCCGCCAGGTCAGACCGTCGTATTGGGCGAAGGGCCGCTCGCCGTCCTTGGTGACGTGGACGATCTCCGCCCCGGCCGGGATCGGCATCGGAACGGTGTGGAACTGCGGCACCACGTGGTCGGTCGAGGTCGTGAAACCGTTGCCGGCGAACGGGGGCGCGTCACTCCAGTCGCCGCCCATGTGCGGTCCGTACGGCACCGCGTAGGTGTCGACGTCGCGGGCGTACCAGCGCATGACGTAGAGCTCGGGCACCTCGGGGAACAACTCCGATCCGTCGAAGGACAGATCGAGCCCCCAGTAGAGCGCCTCGGGCGTGGTCAGCCTGATGCATTCCTGCACTCGGTAGACGTAACCGGAGATCACCGTGCGCTTGCCCGACAGGTATGGCACGAGCAGACGCGGCGGGACCACCTTCTGCATCTGCGTTCCGCTCACGGTCCTACTTTACGATCGGTTGAAGGTCAGAGAACCCGATGTTCGAGGCACGGCAGCGTGGCGCGGGCGGTGGCGGTCCACTCGTGGTCCACCCGCACGACCTGCACGCCGGGAGCGGTGCCCAGGTCGGCGCGGATCACGCCCAGCGGGTCCACCAGCATGCTGCGGCCCACGCCGTAGCCATCCGGCGACTCGGCCGGATTGGGCGCCTGGCCGACGGCCGCGGTCCACATGGTGTTCTCCAGGGCCCGCGCCCTCACCAGGGTCACCCAGTGATCTTCCTTCAGCGGGCCCGAGCCCCAGGCGGCGATCACCGCGAACAGCTCCGCCCCCTTGTCGACCAGCGCCCTGGCCAGCTCGGGGAAGCGCACGTCGTAGCAGGTGATCATCCCGACCCGCACCCCGGCCAGCTCCACGACCGCGGGCTCGGCACCGGGCGCGACCAGGTCGGACTCCTTCGCGCCGAACGAGTCGAACAGGTGGATCTTCCGGTACGCCGCCTTGATCGCGCCGTGCTCGTCGATGGCCACGGCCGTGTTGTGCACCCGGTCGTCCGGCCGGCCGGAGCCCGGCTCGAACACGCCGGCGATCACCGCCAGGCCGTGCTCGCGCGCCGCCTCGGCCAGGCCCGACACGAAGGGTCCCTCCAGCGGCTCGGCCAGGCTCGTGATGCGCCGGCCGTAGCGGGTGAGCGTGGCCTCGGGGAAGATCGCGAGGTCGGCCCCTTCGGCTCGGGAGAGCGCCTCCTTGGCCCTCTTGAGGTTCGTCGACGGGTCAGGAGACACCGGCATCTGGCAGAGGGCGATTGTGGTCACGGCCCGACTCTAACCGGTTGGGCACAGGTCGAAACCAGGTCAGGCACCGCCAAATCCACTCGAGCGGGCCGTACCGGAACCTCGCCAGCCACCATCGGCTGGCCAGCACCTGCACGCCCACGGTCGCCGCCGCCAGCGCCACCACGGACCAGCGGGTCGGGTCGGACTCCAGCAGCGGCAGGGCCACGGCGATGACCACGGTCCCCGACACGTAGTTCGTCAGCGCCATCCTGCCCAGGGGCTCCAGCACCGCCGACAGCCACGGCCGCAGCAGGACCAGCAACCCCAGCGCGTACGCCGCCGCGCCCGCCAGCGCGGCCACGCTGTAGAGGATCCAGTCTCTGTCCGTGAGGGTCCAGGTGGCGGCGGTCAGCACCGCCGTGCCCACCGCCGCGACCGCGAACCCCGGCAGCAGCAGCGACCGGGGCGGCCGCAGCTCCCACAGCGCCATGCCGACCAGGAACAGCCCGGGGATCAGCAGCGGCCCGCCGCCGACCAGCAGCGCCCACACGATCGCCGCCGCCCCCAGCACCAGCTGGGGCCAGCCGGGGGCCATGAACGAGGCCGGCAGCAGCACCGCCGCCCCGTAGAAGGCGTAGTCGGTCAGCACCTCGCCCTCGTAGAACGTGTGCTGGACCATCCCGAGACAGAACAGCCAGAACAGCCTGCTCAGCAGGGCCCACCGGCTGTTGCCGCGCAGGAACAACATGAAGCTGATCCCGAACAGCAACGAGAAGATCGGGTAGAACCGGCTCTGGAACAGCGCCTCGATGGTCGCGTCCAGCTGGTTCGGCGGCTCGTGCGGCGTGTGCTGCCAGGTGTTGACCAGCATGATGCCGCCCACCGCGAAGCCGCGGAGGGCGTCGAGCTCTCGGATGCGCGTTATAGAAACCAGGTGAACCACCATACGAGGAATCCGCCGCTGATGAGGGTTGCAGTGATTTGTGGCCATCTGCGGCGGCGGAGGAGAACCGCCGCGGTGAGGACCGCCGAGGCGACCGCGACCCACGTGTACGGCACGATCATGCCGGGGACGCCGACGGCCAGGGCGGTCTCGTTCCTGGTCGCCAGGCCGTACACGGACTGGGCCACCAGCCCGGCGAACGCCACGCCCGCCAGGCCGCCGAACGCCGCCGTCGCCCTGCCCTTCAGCGCCGCCGACACGAGCTGGACCAGGGCCGCGAGCGCGAACAACGCGAACGGCGCGGCCAGCCAGGGCGTACGGGAGATCCGGTACGGCGCCCCGGTCACATGCAGGTCACCGAGCCCGCCGCGGGCGTCCAGGCAGGGTGCGGCCGTGCCGGGGGTGGGGCCGGCGACGAACTCGGCGATCTTCCGGCGGGCGCACTCGCTGGACAGGAACACGGCGTGGGCGGCCCGCGGGATCTCCGTGAAGCGGCCGTCCGGCAGCGCCTCGGCGGCGGGCCGGCTGGTCCTGGGCGGGGTGGTGGGGTCGTACTGGCCGCCGAGCGCGAGGACCGGGGCCTTGGGCGCGGCGCCGACCGGCTGCGACTTGGGGAGCCGCCACGCATCACACACCGCTTTATCAGCATTTATGGTGAAAAGTCGGGATTTGGTGGTGAAGGTGTTGAACGGGACCTCGTCCTGGCACTGCACCGCGTGGTAGAGCCCGAACTCGTGCGATATCAGCCCCTCGCCCGCGGCGTCCGCCAGCGGGCGCAGTAGTTCGTCGTGCCCCCGGGTCAGCGCGGGCAGGAGTGCCGGTGCCACAGCGGACACGTCCGCCTCGTGCAGCGCCTCCGCCATGATCGTGGCCACGTCGTCGCCGCTCATCCGCGCCGTGAACGCCCGGCCGAGCAGCGGGTCGGTGGCCGGCACCCGCGCCGGGGAGGCGTTGAGCCGGGCGCGCATGGCGTCGAAGCCGTCCTCGACGCCGAGCATGGCCAGCGTGCCGGCCAGGTTCCGGTCGGCGTCGTCGTACCAGTTGACGCTCTCCGGCAGGAACGAGTCCAGCACCACGGACCGCGTGCCCTCCGGGTCGGCCGCGGCCACGTCGAGCATGACCCTGGTCGAGTAGCTGACTCCGAACAGGTTCCACGACGCGTACCGCAGCTCGCGGCGCAGCGCGACGACGTCGGCCACGATCTCCTTCGTGTTGTAGCCCCGCAGGTCGACACCCTGCCGCGCGAGCCGGTCGCGGCACTCGACGGCCGCCGCCGCCACGTCGGCGGGCGGCCGGCGCAACTGGCCGAGCAGCGCCGCGGCCGTCTCGGGGCAGCCCAGCGTCGGCTCGGAGTACTTCCCGCCGCGCTGCTCCACCGTCACCACGTCGCGGTCCGGGAACATCTGGCTCAGGAAGCCCGTGAGCTGGATCGACGCCGACCCGGGGCCGCCGCTCATGTAGACGACCGGGTCGGGCTTGCGGTCCTCGGCGATCGAGTGGCGGACGGCGTAGCCGACCTTGATCTTCCTGTCCGGGGTGTCCCTGCGCTCGGGGACGACGAGGAAACCGCAGGTCGTACGGGGTGGCATGGCGACCGGGCAGTCGCGCCGCCCCGGCGCGGGGGAGGTCATGACAGGGGGCGCGGACAGGGCTAGGGCGAGCACGACCCGAATGATCACAGGGACGAGACTAAAGTCTGATGGCGTGACGGAACCACTTGTGTCCAGGATGCGCGCCTTCGGTACGACGATCTTCGCGGAGATGAGCGCGCTCGCCGTGCAGACCGGATCGATCAATCTCGGCCAGGGCTTCCCCGACACCGACGGGCCGGCGGCGATGCTGGATCACGCGATCCAGGCGATCACCGTGGGCGCCAACCAGTACCCTCCGGGGCCCGGGATGCCCGAGCTGCGCCGCGCGATCTCCGAGCACCGGGCCGAGCACTACGGGCTGTCCTACGACCCGGCGCGCGAGGTCCTCGTCACGGTGGGCGCCACCGAGGCCGTCGCCGCGAGCGTGCTGGCGCTGTGCGAGCCGGGCGACGAGGTGATCGCGTTCGAGCCCTACTACGACTCCTACGCCGCCTCGATCGCGCTGGCCCAGGCCCGGCTGGTGGTGGTGACGATGCGGCCGGTCGCCGGCCGCTTCACCTTCGACCCTGAGGAGCTGCGCGCCGCCGTCACGCCGCGCACCCGCGCCATCCTGGTCAACTCGCCGCACAACCCCACCGGGACCGTGTTCACCCGGGAGGAGCTGACCGTCATCGCCGAGCTCTGCCGGGAGCGCGACCTGGTGGCGATCACCGACGAGGTGTACGAGCACCTGACGTTCGACGGGGTCGAGCACATCCCGCTGGCCACGCTGCCGGGCATGCGCGAGCGCACCGTGATGATCTCCTCCGCCGGGAAGACGTTCTCGGTCACCGGCTGGAAGACTGGGTGGGTGTGCGCCCCCGCGCCGCTGGTCGCGGCGGTGCAGACGGTCAAGCAGTTCCTCACGTTCACGGCGAGCGCGCCGTGGCAGCTCGCGGTCGCGTACGGGCTGCGGCACGAGCTGGAGTGGGTGTCCGCGCTGCGCGCCGGGCTCCAGGACAAGCGCGACCGGCTCATGGAGGGGCTGGCGGCGGCCGGGTTCGAGGTCCTCAAGCCCTCCGGCACGTACTTCGTGCAGACCGACATCAGGCCGCTCGGGTTCACCGACGGGCTGGAGCTGACGCGCCGGCTGCCTGAGCTGGCCGGGGTGGTGGCCATCCCGACCCAGGTCTTCTACGACCACGCCGAGCGCGGCAGGCACTTCGTCAGGTTCGCCTTCTGCAAGAAGGACGAGGTCATCGACGAGGCGGTGACCCGGCTCAAGCATCTCTCGTCCTGATATCCCACTTTGACCTTCGACCCGATGGACGGCTCCTTCTCCCACCTCGTCCTGCGGTAGGTCATCGGGCGGTCACATAGGGTAAAGTTCTGCATGCGGTATCGCGGTGATACCGCCTCGGACCTAGCATGCGGAGTATGGCTATGACCCTTCGCTTGAGTGACGAGCAGACCGAGGCCCTTCGCAAGCGTGCGGAGGTGGAAGGGCGAAGCATGCAGCAAGTCGCGCTACACGCGATCGACGACTATCTCCAACGGGTCTCGGACGACGAGCTCACCGACGCTCTCGCGGAGAAGGGGGCGCGGCGATTCGCCGACCTGCTACGGAGGCTGGGCGAGTGACGCGCTATATCAGCCTGGAACAAGGACTGCGGGTGGCCCGTGCGGCGGTGGGCGGCCCCATCGAGGTTCGCGACCTCGGACTCCTCCAGGCCGCTCTCCTTCGGCCCCAAACCTCTCTTTTCGGGCAGGACGCCTACCCTGACCTGTTCGTGAAAGCCGCCTCCCTTCTCCACTCCGTGGTCGCCAACCACCCCTTTGTGGATGGCAACAAGCGGGCGGGCTGGCTCCTCGCCTACGTCTTCCTCGCCAAGAACGGTGTCGAGCTCGATCCCGCCGACGATGACGAGGCCTATGACCTCGTCATCGCCGTCGCCTCCGGCAAACTCTCCGAAGCCGACGAGATCGCCGACGTCCTGCGGACCTTCATCCCGTCATCCTGACGCCTCACTCATCGTCGGGCTTGTCGAGCGGCGTCAGCGCGGCCGTGGCGTCCTCATGTTCCATCCCCGTCGCCTGCAGCAGATCCACGACGACGGACCGCAGCTGCGCGATGATCACGTGCGCCGAGAAGCCCAGCTCCTCGGGCCGCTCCCGCGCCGCCACCGCCAGCAGCGCCTGCCGCGCCAGCGTCGGCTCCCGCTCGGCCCCCAGCTCCAGTTGCAGCAGCAGGGCCGCCTCCGACACCTCGCGCATCGCCTCGGCCAGCGCGGCCGGCGGCGGGCTCGCCTCGCCGAGCGAGGCCAGCGTGCGCCTGCTCAGCACCCGGGCGTTGCGCAGCGCCAGGTCGACGGGCACGGCGGCGGTCTCGTACCGGGCCAGGCGGGCCCGCCGGTGCCAGTGCAGCGGCGAGATCGTGGTGATCTCCTTGCTGGTCTCCAGTGCCTTCTCGAACTCCTCCACCGCCGCCTGCGTGCCCCGCGCCTCCTCCAGCGCCTCGGCCGCGAGGTCCATGTCGCGCTTCTCGATGGCCTCCGCGGCCCGCTCCAGCACCGTGGACAGTGCGTCCAGCACCCCGGACAGGTGCTTGGCCGCGATCGCGAACGGGCTCGCGGGCATCAGCGCCACCGCCGCGATCCCGATGACGCCGCCGGTCAGCGCGTCGGCCATACGATCCAGACCCCCGGCGCCCTCGGTGGGCACGAGCGTGGCCACCAGCACCGCCGACGACCCGGCCTGCGCCACGAACAGGGCGCCGCTGTCCAGCAGTCCCGCCACGGACATCGCCAGCGCGACCACCAGCGCGAGCTGCCACGGGCCCGAGCCGATCCAGGACACCAGCAGGTCGCCGATGCCCACCCCGAGGCTGACGCCGACGACCAGCTCGACGACCCGGCGCAGCCGCTGCCCGAGGCCGACGCCCACGCAGATCAGCACGGAGATCGGAGCGAAGAACGGCCGCGGGTGGCCGAGAAGCTCCATGGCGATGATCCAGGCCAGCGCGGCGCCCACCGCGCACTGCGCGATGGACGGGACCATGAGACCGAACGTGCCCAGTCGTTCCTTTACATGATCGCTGAGCCTGGTTCGCACCTTTCCACCTTGACGGATCTATATGACATTGCGGTCACGTTCCCCCGGATGACTCCCTTTCTCCGGAGACGTCCAGCGGGGGCAAGGCGGCCACGGCCTCCTCGCGTTCGGTGCCGGTGGCCTGCAGCAAGTCCACCGTGATCGACCGGACCTGCGCGATCATGACGTCCGCCGAGAATCCCCACCGCTCGGCGCTCTGCCGAGAGGCCACCGCCATGATCGCCGCGCCGGCCCGCTCGGGCGAGCGCCCGGCGGCCAGGTCGTCCCTGAGCAGCGTCGTCGCGTCGGCCAGCGCCCGCAGCGTCCCGGGCAGCCAGGGCGGCAGCCCGCTGGAGCCGTCGAGCGCCACGATGGCCCGCCTGGCCAGCACCCGGGAGTTCCGCAGCGCGTGGTCGAGCGGCACGGCGGCCTTCTCGTATCCTCCCAGCCTGGTACGGCGGTGCCGGTACAGCGGCGAGATGGTGGCGATCTCCCGGCTGGTCTCCAGCGCCTGCTTGAACTCCTCCACACTCGTCTGGCTGCCCCGCGCCGCCTCCAGCGCCTCGGCGGCCAGGGCCGAGTCCGACTTCTCGATGGCCTCCGCGATCGCCCGCAGGGCGCCGGCCAGCGCGTCGAACATCCCCATCGCGTGCCGCGTCGCCAGCGCCTTCGGGCTGGCCGGCAGCAGCGCCACCGCGGCCAGCCCCATCAGGCCGCCGACCAGGGCGTCCAGCATCCGGTCGATCCCGCCCGTGCCGGTCGGCGGCAGCAGGGTGGCCACGAGCACCGCCGAGGACCCGGCCTGGAGCACGATCAGCGAACCGCTGTCCAGCACCACCGCGACCACCATGGCCAGCGCCACCACCAGCGCGATCTGCCAGGCGCCCGAGCCGATCCACGACACCAGCAGGTCGCCGACCCCGACGCCGAGGCTGACCCCGACGACCAGCTCCACCACCCGGCGCAGCCGCTGCCCGAGCCCCACGCCGATGCACACGACGACCGCGATGGGCGCGAAGAACGGGCGGCTGTGCCCGAGCAGGTCCTTGGCCACGAGCCAGGCGAGCGCGGCGCCGACGGCGCACTGGCCGATCGGCGGCCCCATCAGCCGCAGCCTGCTCAAGCGCTCACGTACGTCCATGTCGACCACGGCTCTACCCTGGCCCGCACACGTGACACGCACGTTAACGAGGTGCCGGGGACGGCCGCTCAGACGTCCAGGAAGTCGTCGACCGCCCGCAGGAACGCCTTGCGTTCGGTGACGTGGATGAGATGCCCCGCCTCGATCGTCACCAGCCTGGCCCCCGGGATCCGCGCGGCCGTCCCCGTGGCGTCGAACGGGCTCGCCGCCCCGCCCGAGAGCACCAGCGTCGGCGCGGTGATCCGGCTCAACCCCTCCAGCCAGCCCGGATCGGGATCGAGGAACTGCCGCTCGGTGTCATGCACCATCCGCCAGTCGAACCCGGTGGAGTCGTCCTCCACGACGGGCGCCCGGTCCTTGAGCGGCAGCGGCGGCGGCACGTCCTCCAGGACGAGCCGTTCGACGCGGCCGGGATGGTTCACGGCCAGTTGGTAGGCGACCATGCCGCCCAGCGAGTGCCCGATCACCGTGACCCGCCCGGCGCCCACATGATCGAGCAGCCCCGCGACGTCCTCGGCCATCTCCGGCAGCGGGTACTCGCCCGGGTGGTCGCTGGCCCCGTGTCCCCGCAGGTCGGGGACGAGCACGTGGTGGCGGGCCGAGAAGTGCTGGGTGATGCCGTTCCAATCGTTGTGATCGGCCCTGCGGCCGTGGAGGAGCAGCAGCGGGGGAGTGGCGGGGTCGCCTTCCTCCCGGTAGATGAGCTTGATCCCGTTGACCTGTGCTTCGCGAATCACGCGATCAGGCTATGTGGGGATTGCTTCTGGTGAGGGAGCGGAGGCCGGGTCCGATGCGGCCGGCCGCCGCCGCACGCAGCCGGTACAGGAAGTCCTCCCATTCGTCTGGGTCGAAGTGGACGCTCCTCACGCCTCGCCGCCGGCCATCTCCCGAAGCTCCTCCACGGTCTTGGCGATCCCGGCCTGACCGCTTTGTCGCGGGCAACCGCTTCCATGAGTCTGCGAGCGTAGTGGTACCGGTTCTCCGTACCAGGCTAGAAGTGATCTCGGCTGTGAGAAAGCGCAGCGCTGCCACGGCAGAGCCGGCGACGGCGACGCCCGTGGAACGGGCTGCGGCGCAGGAGCTGAGCGTACTTTGACATGACCTGCGGCGTTCATGGGCAAAGCTTGCTCATGAACCCGCAGGCCGGCTCGGTTAGCGTCGCCAGGGGTGTCGAGAGAAAAGGGTGGTCACATGCCGGAGCCGATCGAGGTGCGCAAGGTGCCGATCGAGAGCGTCACCGACGCCTCGGGGCTGTCGCGGCTCATCGCCGACGGCGTGATCGAGGCGCACCGCGTGCTCGCCGTCATCGGCAAGACCGAGGGCAACGGCGGCGTCAACGACTACACCCGCATCCTCGCCGACCGAGCCTTCCGCGAGGTGCTGACCGAGCACGGGCATCCGGCGCCGGAGAGCGTGCCGCTGGTGTGGTCGGGCGGCACCGACGGCATCCTCAGCCCGCACGCCACGATCTTCGCCACCACCGCCGACGCCCCCGCCACCGAGGAGCCCCGCCTGTCGGTCGGGGTGGCCATGAGCGAGGTCATCCTCCCCGAGGACATCGGCCGGCCCGCCATGGTGGAGAAGGTCGCCGCCGGGGTGCGGGAGGCCATGAAGATCGCCGGAATCGACGACCCGCGCGACGTCCACTACGTGCAGACCAAGACGCCGCTGCTCACGCTGGCCACCATCACCGACGCCAAGAGCCGCGGCCAGGACACCGCCATCGAGGAGACCGGTCCCTCCATGGACCTGTCCAACTCCACCACCGCCCTCGGCATCGCCGTGGCGCTCGGCGAGATCGACATGCCCGGCGCCGAGCAGATCCACAAGGACCTGTCGTTGTACTCGTCTGTGGCGTCCTGCTCGTCCGGGGTGGAGCTGGATCGGGCACAGATCGTGCTGGTGGGCAACGTACGGGGGGTCGGCGGCCGCTACCGCATCGGTCACAGCGTCATGAGGGACGCCCTGGACGCCGACGGCATCTGGGAGGCCATCAGGGACTCCGGTCTCCCGCTCCCCGACCGCCCGCACCCGTCCGATCTCGACGGCCGCCTGGTGAACGTCTTCATGAAGTGCGAGGCCGACCCGTCGGGCCGGGTGCGGGGACGGCGCAACATCATGCTGGACGACTCCGACGTGCACTGGCACCGCCAGATCAAGGCGGCCGTGGGCGGTGTGGCGGCGTCCGTCACGGGTGACCCGGCGGTCTTCGTCTCGGTGGCAGCCGTCCACCAGGGCCCGTCGGGCGGCGGCCCGGTCGCGGCGATCTCCGACCTCGGTTAGCCGTCAGGGCCAGGGGAGCACGGTCAACTCGGGCCAGGCGGAGCTCCAGCGCGCCACCTTCGCCTCGTAGACGTGCCGCGGAGCCTGCCGGGGATTGGGCCGTACGACCAGGTTGAACGCGTCGGCGACGCCGTAGGGCGCGTAGAGCTTCCATCCGCCCGACGCTGTGATCCGTACCCCGAGACTGCAGGTCGTGGCCGGGAAGGAGTCGATGGCGTCCTCCGCGCTGTCGTACGGCGGGCAGGGGACGCCGAAGCGTTTTTCGTACCACAGATGAACGCGCGCCTCATTGCGAATCTCCACCGGCACGTCCCCGAACACCTCCCGCCCGGTCGTGATCACCGCGTCCTCGGCCTCCCACGAGAGGTCTGAGGGGTCGTGATAGATCAGGTCGTAGTCCCTGACGCCATGCTGCGGGTCGCGGCCGGTCACGTAGTTCCAGATCGTTTGCACGACCGCGCCCGCCGCGACCCACCAGCCGGGCAGATCGAGCGTGCGTGCCCCGCGCAGCACGGCGACGAGGGCCGGGTTGGTCTGGAGCACGGCGGGCACGGCGGCGAGCTGTTCGTCGAGGGGAAGGCGGCCGATTCGCACGCGACCCTGTGTAGCGTCTCGCACCGACAATGTGACCTCTTGGCAATGTTCTACCTATGTAGAGTACGAGTTATGAAGAGCGGCGACCCGAGGATGACCATGCCGACCCAGGCACTCCTGCGCGCTCTCCTGGAGGATCCGGCGCGTGAACGCTACGGGCTGGAGCTGTGCGAGCTGGCGGGGATGCCGAGCGGCACGGTCTATCCCATCCTGGCCAGGCTGGAGCGGATCGGCTGGGTGGAGAGCAGGTGGGAGGACCCCGAGACCCACGTGGAGGAGGGGCGCCCGCGCCGCCGCTACTACCGCATCACCCCGGACGGCGCCGAGCGCGGCCGCGACGCCATCGCCCGCGCCTACCGGTCACGTCGCCAGCCCGTCCCCGCCTGGCTGTTCCGCCCCGGTGCCGCGGGAGGCGGCTCGTGAACGGTCGAGCCGCGGCGCAGGTAGTCTCGGACGCTGTGCCGAGCATTCCGCAACCCCTCGACCCGAACGACGACGGCGGCGCCGCCCCCGCCGTGGCCGCCGCGCTCGCCGCCTACCAGGCGGGCACGGCCGACGCCACCCACGTGCTGAACGCCCTCAGCGGCGCCAGGCTGCTCGTCCCCGTGGTCGCACTGCTGACCGAGTCCGAGGTCGGCGCGCACGGGCTGCGGCAGGAGAAGGAGAGCGAGATGGCCCTGCCCAAGCTCGTCGGGCAGGACGGCCGGGAGGCGGTGCTCGCGTTCACCAGTACGGAGGCGCTGGCCCGGTGGCGGCCGGACGCCCGGCCGATCCAGGCCACCACGCTCGAGGTGTGCCGGGCCGCCGTGCAGGAGCAGGCGGCGGCGGTCGTGGTGGACGTGGCCGGGCCCGTGCAGTTCGTGATCGAGGGCGCGGTGCTGGAGGCGCTGGCGGCGGTCGAGTCCGGCACCGTGGACCGGCTGGAGGGCGCCACCGTGGCCCGGGTGGAGCCGGTACGCAGGCGCCGCTGGTTCTCCCGGCGCTGACCTGGACAAGCCGCCCCTCCGCGCGCCGAAGCGGCCACACCGCCCCTTCCCGGCGGCGAAGCGGTCAGGGAACGGCCGAGCGGCGGCGTTCCCAGGTGTCGGCCGCCCGGTGATCGCCGGCCCCAGCATCAGGAACGTCCACGCGCCCACAAGCACGGCGGCGGCCGTCAGGCTGATCAGCCAGGCCGGGCCGTGCCGCACCAGCCGCCACACCAGGTACGCGACCGCGGCGAACAACGCGTTCCACCCCAGGTTCGCCAGGTGGGACACGGTGATCCCGCCGCCGGAGAAGGCCGGCTCGGCCGCGTACACCGACAGGACGACCGTCACCGGATCGTCGAACGACGCCCACGCCGCCAGGATCGTGCGGGCCTTGGGTGACAGCCACGAGTCGCCCATGACGGACGCGACGGACAGCGGGTCGATCCGCGCCACCGCGACCGCGAGCACCAGCGCGAGCGGATCGCCGGTGAACAGCTAGAGGATCCCCGCGATGAACGCCGCCTTCAGCACCACCCCGACCGTGACCGCGGCCACGATCAGCCGGGTGTGGGCGCGCGCCTCGGCCGGTCGATGTCGTACGTGCTCCCGTACAGGCCGACGGCCAGCAGCAGCTGGCTGGCCAGCAGGTACGTCTCCGACGTCTCCAGGCCGCTGACCCCGGTGAGCCGTGCCGTGCCCAGCCCGCGAGCAGGACGAGGATCAGGAGCCCGATTCGGGCCACGCCTGGTCTTTCCTGATCGCGCGGACGTTGGTGCCGGCGCCCGGCTCGGGCCGGCTCCGCTGGTTGATCGGCGGGAGCGTGAAATGCCCGCGGATCAGGTCCACTAACTTGGCCATCTTGTCGTCGGCGACCCCGACCTTGCGCTGGTCGAGGGTGACGCCGATGACATAGCGGCCGTGGTCGACCCAGTAGTGGTAGAGGGCGCCGCGTTCGACGTCCAGCACCGTCCGGATCACCGTGCCACTTTCCATCGACCGCAGGTGTGTGTCGAGCCGGTTGCCGAGCCAGTCGAGCTGGCGGCCGAGCCTCAGATACGTGGTCCGCCGCTCCTCCGGCGTGGTTTCGTGGAAGAAGTGCCGCAGGTCGGCGTCGTCGAGCACGTCGGTGTAGAACGCGCAGCCCCCGGGCCCGAAGAACGCCACGAAGTGCAGGTCCTCCTGGTCGATCACGGACACGCAGCTGCCGAGCGCCTTCTCCAAGGCGTGGCTGATGTCCGGCTGGGTGCGGATGAGGATCTCCGACTCGCCGATGACCTTACGTTTCGTGGTGGTCGGCGACGGCACGGCGGTGGCCTCGAGGTGCGGCACGTAGAGGCCGCGGCGAAACAGCAGCAGCAGATAGACGCCGGTGAGCGCGGTGAACGCGGCGATCCCGATCATCGACAGGCCGAGCAGCTCGCCGGACAGGGCCCGGTTCCACAGGACGGGGCCGAACCCGGCGACGAACCCCAGCACCAGCCCGCCGCCCGCGGTCACCGTCATCGCGCCGACCAGCATCACCGGCAGCCTGCCCCGGATCCGGCCGGCCACGAGCGCGACCAGCGCGAGCCCGCAGACCACGGCCAGGACGGTGATCGCGCGGGACAGGTTGTAGTCCTCGCCCTCGATGTACCAGGCCAGCATCTCCAGCAACACGGGGGCGAGCACGAAAGTCGCGATGACGACCGCGATCCTGGCGAACCGATCCCTGTCCACGCGGGAAGTGTCCGTGATGGGGCACGCCCGCCGCAATAGGCCTGCTTTCGGCGGGTACGGGCGAGAGCACCCGGACCGTCTGGAACAAAGCTCCGCAGACCACTCCGGTGAAGGCCGTCGGCCGCACGCGTGAAAGACCGCCCATCCTACGAGCGGAGAGGGCCGGTCGGGGGCGGTCATGCCGGGTCCGTCGCTCGCCCGCGGGCGAGCCGGGGCCCGGACTAGGGTCGGCTCGTGGTCGCACTCATGGCGCTGGCCGGACTGGTCTGCGGACACCGCATCAGGGCGCTGGCCGACTCCTACGACGGGGCGCCGGAGCCCGCCTGGCCGCCGATGGCCGAGCTGGTGACCGCCGCCGTGACCGCGCTCGTCGCCTGGCGGATCGGCCTGCCGTACGTGCCGTTCGCCGTCATCGGCACCGCCCTGGCCGTCATCGACTGGCGTACGACCACGCTGCCCGACGCGATCACGCTGCCCGCGTACCCGATCATGGCCCTGGCCCTCCTGCCCACGGGAGAGCTGCCCAGGGCGGTGGCCGGAGGGGCGGCGCTGGCCGCGATCTACGGGCTGCTCTGGTTCATCAGGCCGGACGCGATGGGGCTCGGCGACGTCAAGCTGGCCGGGCTCATCGGCATGGCGGGGGCGGCGCTGGGCTGGCAGGCGTGGGTCGTGGCGGCCTTCTGCGGGCAGTTGCTCGGCGCGCTCTACGGCCTGGCCCTGCTGGCGACCGGCCGCGGCACCCGGCGCACGCAGTTCCCGTTCGGGCCGTTCATGCTGCTGGGCGCGTTCACCGTGCTGTGTCTCGACCAGTGAACGCGGGACATCTCACTAGGCCGCACATGGAAGACTGGACGCATGTTGCGCTGGTTGACCGCCGGAGAATCCCACGGACCCGAACTCGTCGCCATCCTGGAAGGCCTGCCGGCCGGGGTCGAGGTGACCACGGCCGCGATCGACGAGGCCCTGCGCCGCCGTCGTCTCGGCTATGGCCGCGGCGCCCGGATGAAGTTCGAGGAGGACAAGGTCACGATCGTCGGCGGCGTACGCCACGGGCGGACCACGGGAAGCCCGGTCGCGATCCGTGTGGGCAACACCGAGTGGCCCAAGTGGGAGAAGGTCATGGCGGCCGACCCGGTCGACCCGGCCGAGCTGGAGGGCCTGGCGCGCAACGCGCCCAGGTCGCGCCCGCGCCCGGGCCACGCCGACCTGGCGGGCATGCAGAAATACGGGTTCGACGACGCCAGGCAGGTGCTCGACCGGGCCAGCGCCCGCGAGACCGCGGCCCGCGTCGCGCTCGGCGAGGTCGCCAGGCGCTTCCTCAAGCAGGCGCTCGGCGTCGACATCGTCAGCCACGTCACCGAGATCGGCGGCGCCAGGACCCCGGCCGAAGACCTGCCCGGCCCCGGCGACCTGGCGAGGATCGACGAGGACCCGGTGCGGTGCCACGACCCCGCGGGCAGCACCGCCATGGTCGAGGTGATCGACAAGGCCCACAAGGACGGTGACACGCTGGGCGGGGTCGTCGAGGTCCTCGCCTACGGCCTGCCGCCCGGCTTGGGCAGCTACACGCACTGGGACCGCAGGCTCGACTCCAGGCTCGCCGCCGCGCTCATGGGCATCCAGGCGATCAAGGGCGTCGCGGTCGGCGACGGCTTCGAGACCGCGCGCAGGCCCGGCTCCCGCGCCCACGACGAGATCGAATACACCGCCGAGGACGGCGTCAGGCGCATCACCAACCGCGCGGGCGGCGTCGAGGGCGGCATGACCAACGGCGAGATCCTGCGTGTCAGCGCCGCCATGAAGCCGATCTCCACGGTCCCCAGGGCGCTGGCCACGATCGACGTCAAGACCGGTGAGGCGGCCAAGGCCCACCACGAGCGCTCCGACGTGTGCGCCGTCCCGGCGGCCGGGATCGTGGCCGAGGCCATGGTCGCGCTGGTGCTGGCCGACGTGGCGCTCGAGAAGTTCGGCGGCGACTCCGTCGAGGAGGTCGCCCGTAACCTGTCCGGCTACCTCTCTTCCATGGTGATCAAATGACCACAGCCGTGCTGATCGGCCCTCCGGGTTCCGGTAAGACCACCGTCGGGCGGCTGCTCGCCGAGCGGCTCGGCGTCGGGTTCCGCGACACCGACGCCGACGTGGAGGCCGTGGCGGGCAAGCCCGTCTCCGACATCTTCGTCGAGGACGGCGAGGCCCGCTTCCGCGAGCTGGAGCACGAGGCCGTGCGCCGGG
Organism: Nonomuraea sp. NPDC049480; assembly: GCF_044465905.1. NCBI lineage: Bacteria > Bacillati > Actinomycetota > Actinomycetes > Streptosporangiales > Streptosporangiaceae > Nonomuraea > Nonomuraea sp. NPDC049480. The sequence continues at coordinate 295,568 of NZ_JBITMD010000002.1, read as the reverse complement.
CGCTGGCCGAGCACGACGGCGTCCTGTCCCTGGGCGGCGGCGCCGTACTCAACGAGGAGACCCAGGCCCTGCTCGCCGGCCACCACGTGGTCTACCTGCAGGTGGGGCTGGCGGACGCGGTCCAGCGGGTCGGGCTCGCCTCGGCCCGGCCGCTGCTCGTGCTCAATCCGCGCAGCCGGCTGAAGAAGCTCATGGAGGAGCGGCGGCCGGTCTACGAAAAGCTGGCCGCGGCCACCGTCGTGACGGACAAGCGGGAGCCCGAAGAGCTCGCCGACGAGATCGTGAAGGGGCTGCCCGCATGACGGACGCGACCAGGATCACTGTACGCGGCGACAGCCCGTACGACGTGGTGGTGGGCACCGGCGTGCTGGCCGAGCTGACCACGCTGTTCAAGCCCGGCGTGCGCACGGTCGCGGTGATCCACCCGGAGAGTCTGCCGGAGCTCTCCCGCCCGGTCTGCGCGGCGCTGTCGGGGAGCGGCTACGAGGTGGTCGAGCTGCCCGTGCCGGACGGCGAGCAGGCCAAGACCGTCGAGGTGGCCGCCGGGCTGTGGTCCGCGCTCGGCCGCCACGGCGTGACCCGCTCCGACGCGGTCGTCGGCGTGGGCGGGGGAGCGACGACCGACCTGGCCGGGTTCGTGGCCGGCACGTGGCTGCGCGGCGTGCAGGTCGTGCTCGCGCCCACGACGCTCCTGGCCATGGTCGACGCGGCGGTCGGCGGCAAGAACGGCATCGACACGCCCGAGGGGAAAAACCTCGTCGGCACGTTCCTGCCGCCCGCGGGCGTGCTGTGCGAGCTGTCCACGCTCGGCGGCATGCCGAGACAGGACTACGTGGCGGGCCTGGCCGAGATCATCAAGGGCGGCTTCATCGCCGACCCCGAGATCCTCCGGCTCATCGAGGAGGATCCCGAAGCGGCCACCCGCCCCGACGGCCCCCACACCCGCGAGCTGATCGAACGCAAGATCCGGGTCAAGGCCGACGTCGTGGGCGCCGACCTGCGCGAGGCGGGGCTGCGCGAGATCCTCAACTACGGCCACACACTCGCCCACGCCATCGAGCGCGACGAACACTACGAGATCCGCCACGGCGAGGCCGTCGCCATCGGCATGGTCTACGCCGCCGAGCTGTCGCGGCTCTCGGGGCGGGCCGATCTCGTCGGCCGCACCCGCTCGATTCTCACCGGCGTCGGCCTGCCGATCTCCTACCGCGCCGACGCCTGGCCGCGGCTGCGCGACCACATGCGGCTGGACAAGAAGAACCGCGGCGCCAAGCAGCGGTTCGTCGTGCTCGACGACCTGGCCAAGCCCGGCCGCCTCGAAGACCCTTCCGAAGAGCTGCTCGAAGCCGCGTACAAGGAGATCTCGGCATGATCCTCGTGCTCAACGGCCCCAACCTGCGCAGGCTCGGCACCCGCGAGCCCGACGTCTACGGCGCCGAGACGTTCGAGGACCTGGCCGAGCTGTGCCGCGACACCGGCCGCAGGCTCGGCGAGCACGTCGAGGTGCGCCAGACCGACGACGAGGCCGAGATGATCGGCTGGCTGCACGAGGCCGCCGACGGCCGCGTCCCTGTGGTGCTCAACCCGGCCGCGTTCACCCACTACTCCTACGCCCTGCGTGACGCCATCGCCCAGCGCAGGGCGCCGCTGATCGAGGTGCACATCACCAACCCGGCCGCCAGGGAAGAGTTTCGCCATACCTCCGTCGTCGCCGGGGTGGCGACGGGCACCATCGCGGGCTTCGGACTACAGTCATACGTCCTTGCGCTGCACGCGATCGCGGAGATGAAGACCACCTCATGAGGCACTACAAGTCCTTCGTCGCCCTCGGCGACAGTTTCACCGAGGGACTGAACGACCCCGGAGCCAACGGGCACTACCGTGGCTGGGCCGACCGGGTGGCCGAGCGGCTCGCCGCCGACGACCCGTCCTTCCGCTACGCCAATCTGGCCGTCCGCGGCAAGCTCATCGACCAGATCGTCGCCGAGCAGGTGCCGCTGGCCGTCGAGATGGCGCCCGACCTGGTCAGCTTCTGCGCCGGGGGCAACGACCTGCTCAGACCGGGCAGCGATCCCGACGTGATGGCCAAGAAGGTCGCGCGGGCCGTACGCGACCTGCGTGCCGGAGGCGCGGACGTGCTGCTGTTCACCGGCGTGGACCCGCGTGACACGCCCCTGATGCGGCGCCTGCGCGGCCGCTTCGCGATCTTCTACCTGCACGTCCGGTCCATCGCCGACCTGTACGGGTGCCGCCTCGTCGACCAGTGGTCCATGCAGGGGCTGCGGGACTGGCGGGCGTGGAGCGCCGACCGGCTGCACATGAACGAGGACGGGCACCGGCTGGTGGCGGCGCGGGTGCTGGACGTGCTGGGGGTGCCGTTCGAGGACTGGCGCAAGGACTGGCCGGAGCGGACGGTCGATCCGCGGGCGCGCCGGCGCGAGGACGCCCAGTGGATCCGCGAGCACCTGGTCCCATGGGTGGCGCGCCGTCTCCAGGGCGTTTCCTCCGGTGACGGTCTGTCCCCCAAACGCCCTGAGCTCACCCCGTGGGCGTAGACGTCTGAGCTTCCGTCACCTGACCGGAAGCTCCACCAGCGTCCCGGTCGCCCGCAGGCCCGGTACGCCCGCGGCCGGCGCGTGGTTCAGCCGGCCGACTCGGCCGCCAGGCGCTTCAGCGCCGCCCGGGGGATGGCCGGGTCCGTGGTGCGCCAGAACGGCGGGAGGGAGCCCATGAGGAAGCCGCTGTAGCGGGCCGTGGCCAGGCGGGGATCCAGAACCGCGATCACGCCCTTGTCGTCCTGGGCGCGCAGCAGCCGGCCGGCCCCCTGGGCCAGCAGCAGGGCCGCGTGGTTGGCGGCCACCGCCATGAACCCGTTGCCGCCCCTGGCCGCCACGTGCCGCTGCCGGGCCGACGTCAGCGGGTCGTCCGGGCGCGGGAACGGCACCCGGTCGATGATGACCAGCCGCAGCGACGGCCCCGGCACGTCCACGCCCTGCCACAGCGACAGCGTGCCGAACAGGCAGGTCGGCTCGTCCTCGGCGAACTGCTTGACCAGCAGCATCGTCGAGTCGTCCCCCTGGCACAGCAGCGGCACGTCCAGCCGGTCCCGCAGCGCCTCCGTGGCCGCCTTGGCCGCGCGCATCGACGAGAACAGCCCCAGCGTGCGCCCGCCCGCCGCCTCGATCAACTCGGTGATCTCGTCCAGATATTGCTGCGGCAGCCCGTCGCGTCCCGGCTGTGGCAGGTGCTTGGCGACGTACAGGATCCCGGCTTTGGGGTGGTCGAACGGCGAGCCGACGTCGATGCCCTGCCACTCCTTGCTGTCGCCGAGCCCCCACTGCGCGGCCAGCGCGTCGAAGGTGCCGCCCAGGGCCAGCGTGGCGGAGGTGAGGACCACCGTGCGCTCGCCGAACAGCTTGTCGCGCAGCATGCCGCTGACGGTCAGCGGCGCCACCCGCAGCATGGGCGGGCGCCGGTCGGTGCCCGCGTCGAGCCACACGACCTCCGCCCGATCGGCCTCGGAGGCGTGCCCGTACGCCTCCAGCATGCGCACCGCCGTGTCGTGCACCTCGTCCAGCGCCGTGAACGCGGCCTTGCGCTGCCCCGCCTTGTCCGGGTCGTCCTTGTCGGCGTTGCGCGGCCCCAGCGCCGTGACGCACCGCCAGGCCGTGTCGCGGATCAGCTGCAGCGTCAGGCCGAGCACCTGGGGCAGCTCGTCGATGCGGCCCGGCGGGGCGGCGGCCAGCAGCGCCTTGAGGTCCTCGCCGGCCTCCTGGAGCTGGTCGGCGACCGTCTGCTCGATCAGCCTGCCCACCCGGCGCACCGCCAGCGACACCGTCAGCTCCGACAGCTCGCCGGTCACCACCGACGTGACCCGGTCGACCAGTTCGTGCGCCTCGTCCACGACCACGACCTCGTGCTCGGGCAGCACCGGCAGGTCGCCCATGGCGTCGATGGCCAGCAGCGCGTGGTTGGTCACCACCACGTCCACCTCAGCCGCACGGGCCCGGGCCAGCTCGGCGAAGCACTCGGCCCCGCTGGGGCAGCGGTTGGCGCCCAGGCACTCCTGCGCGCTCACCGAGAACTGCCGCCACGCCTGCTCGCTCACGCCCGGCACCAGCTCGTCGCGGTCGCCGGTCTCGGTCTCCTCGGCCCACTCCTGGATGCGCTGCACCATGCGGCCGGTCGCGCTCACCTCGCGCGGGTCGAACAGCTGGTCCTGCTCGTCCTCCTCGGGCCAGCCCGCCGTGGCCTTGTAGCGGCACAGATAGTTGCGGCGGCCCTTCAGTATCGCGAACGTCGGCTCGTGCGGCAGCTCCTTGCTCAGGGCCTCGGCGAGCCTGGGCAGGTCGCGGTCGACCAGCTGGCGCTGGAGCGCGATGGTGGCCGTGGAGATCACGACCGGCTTGTCGCTGTCCATCGCGTGACGGATCGACGGCACGAGGTACGCCAGCGACTTGCCGGTGCCCGTGCCCGCCTGGACGGCCAGATGCTCCTCGTCGTCGATCGCCTTCTGCACGGCGCGGACCATCGTGATCTGGCCCTGCCGTTCGCTCCCTCCGAGAGCGCCGACCGCGACGTCGAGAAGTGAGTCCACTGGCGGGAGATGGGAGTCCGGCACGGCAGTAAACGCTACCCGCATTTTCCGGGTCGCCGTGCCGAACGCGGTGTGATCGGCCATGTACATCCCGGCGTTCCCGAATCCTTTCGGTGGCGCGCATGGCACACTGGACGATCGGGACTCCAACTGGTCAAACACGATCTTCCCGTGTGTGACCGGAGGGATTCACGGTGTATATGGGAAGGCCGGTTCTGCAGGGTTTTCCGGGGTTGAGTGGACGAATAAAGGCTGGTTATCGCAGTATGTCTGCCATGTCGGAAGTTGTCCCGTTGCCGTCGTTCGGCGAAGTCTTCTTCGATGCACGAGGTCAGGAGCGGTGTCTCCGGGTCACGTGGCACGAGGGCACGTTGGTGCTCAGCCTGTGGCGGGGGGAGATGTGCACAGCGAGCTTCCGCATGCCGATGGAGGACGTCGGCCGGCTGCTCGACACCCTCGACGAGGGCTTCGCGGAGGCCACGGGCGAGCAGCCCGCCGTGCCCGCGCACGATCCGGGCACCGAGGTCATCCCGGGCACCGGTCAATACCAGCGCCCGCAGGCCGCGCCGCAGCAGAACCACCAGCAGCAGCCGGTCGACGACCGGCCCACGGCCGCGCTGTCCCCGAACGACGTCCTCGTGGCCAGGGGCCCGGCGCCCCAGGACAAGCTCGTCGCCTCGTACGGCGAGACCACGGCCCCCAGGGACGCGACCCCCGCGTACGGCGATCGCGGGCCTTTCACCGGCCCTCAGTACGTCGATCCCAGCACGCCGCAGCCCCAGTACAACGGGGACTCCTTCAGCGGCCCGCAGTACACCGCGGAGCCCTCGCAGTACCAGCAGCAGCAGCCGCAGCAGTCCGACCTGTTCAGCGGCCCCCAGTACGCCGACAAAGCGCCCGTCTACCAGTTCCCGGGCGCCGACCAGCGCCACCAGCCGCCGCTGAGCACCGACCCGCTCGGCTTCCCCTCCCAGGCCGCCGACCCCTACGGGGCCTCCCCGGTCTCTGACCCCTACGGGGCCTCCCAGGCAGCCGACTCCTACGCGGCCTCCCCGGTCTCTGACCCCTACGCGGCCTCCCCGGTCTCCGACTCCTACGCGGCCTCCCCGGTCTCTGACCCCTACGCGGCCTCCCCGGTCTCCGACTCCTACACGCCCCCCCAGCACCGGCCCGATCCCCACCCCTCCGACCCCTACGCGTCGGATCCCTTCTCGCGCCGCCAGGAGGCCGCCGCCTACGCGCAGCCCCAGCAGCCCCAGCCGCAGCCCCAGCAGGGCAACCAGAGCGGCGCGGGCCTGGGCACTCCCATGCACGGCATCCCGGGCGCGGGCCGCCGCCGCGCGGCCCCCCAGCAACAGCAGCCGCCCGCCAGGGACGACTACGCCGCCTACCAGCAGCCCCAGCAGCAGCAGCCCAACCCGGTGGACCCGCTGCTGGCGCTCGGCCGCCAGGAGCAGTACCAAGAGCAGTACCAGCCGCAGCAGCAGCAGCCGGACCCGAACCTGCCCCGGACGTACCAGGGGGACCCCATGTTCTCCACGGGCGAGCGCCTGCGCCCCGAGCAGCCGGACTACCACCAGAGGAGCGACCGCAGGGAGTGGTGATGCTCCACCTCGGCGCGCCGGGTACGCTCTCGGCGAGGTAGGTGATCGGCCGAGGTAGAAGGAGCGCCGGTGAGTCCAACCCTGGGTCTGCAACTGCTGCTGGTGGCCGCCGGCGCCATCGCGGTCGCCGCCGTGGCGCGGCGCAAGGGCTGGCCGGCCCCGCTGCTGCTGGTGGCCGCCGGCCTGCTGGTCTCGCCACTGGTGCCGGCGGTGCCGCTGAACCCGGAGCTGGCACTGTACGTGTTCCTGCCGCCGCTGCTCTACTCGGCCGCCCTCGACAGCTCCTACCTGCGGCTGCGCGACGTCAAGCGGGCCGTGCTGCTGCTGTCGATCGGGCTGGTGCTGTTCACCACGGCGGTGGTCGGGCTGGTCGTGCACCTGCTGGTGCCGGCCCTGCCGCTGGCGCTGGCGTTCGCGCTCGGCGCCATCATCGCGCCCCCTGACGCCGTGGCCGCCGTCGCGGTGGGGCGGCGGCTGGGGTTGCCGCGCAGGGCGTTGACGATCCTGATCGGCGAGAGCCTGTTCAACGACGCCACGGCGCTGACGGCGTACCGGGTGGCGATCGGGGTGTTCGTAGGCGGCACCGTGGACCTGCTCGGCAGCGTGGGCACGTTCCTGATCGCGGCGGTGGGCGGCGTGGCGATCGGGCTGGCGCTGGCGTTCGCGCTCGCCTGGCTGTTCCAGCACACGCGTGACTCGCTGGTCGAGAACACGGTGATGCTGCTGATCCCGTTCGCCGCCTTCGCCGCGGCGGAGTCCGTGCACGCCTCCGGCGTGATCGCGGTAGTGATCGTCGGGCTCTACCTGGGACACCGCATGCACCTGCGCGGGTTCGGCACGCGGCTGGTGTCGAGCGCGGTGTGGAAGGTCACGGACTTCCTCCTCGAGACGATCGTGTTCGCGCTGATCGGGTTGCAACTGGTGACCGTGATCGATGGCATCGGCGGTTACAGTGCGTGGGCGGTCGCCGGATACGCCGCCGCGGTGCTCGGCGTGACGATCGCCAGCAGGTTCGCCTGGGTGTTCGCGGCCGGCTCGGTGATCCGGCTGATGTCCAGGCCCACCTCGCAGGCGCCGCCCACCACGCAGGACTCGGTGATCCTGAGCTGGGCGGGCATGCGCGGCGTGGTGTCGCTGGCGGCGGCGTTCGCCATCCCGCCGGAGGTCCCCCCGCGCGACCGCGCCCTGCTGCTGTTCCTGACGTTCACGACCGTGATCGGCACGCTGCTCATCCAGGGCACCACGTTCCCCGCGCTGATCAGGCGGCTGCGCGTGTCGAGCGAGCAGGAGGAATACCAGGACCGCCTGGCCGAGGCGGCGGCCCAGCAGGCGGCGCTGGAGGCCGGCCTGGCCGAGCTGGAGCGGCTGGTCGGCGAGCGGGACGGCGAGCCGGACGAGATCCAGAAGCAGGTCATCGACCAGCTCAGGGAGAAGTCCTGGCGGCGGTCGCTGAGCGCGTGGGAGCGCCTGGGCGGCGGGGCCGGCCAGGGCGGCGCGGAGACCCCGAGCGCACTCTACCGGCGCCTGCGCCGCGACATGCTTCAGGCCGAGCGCGAGGTCTTCGTGCGCCTGCGCGACGAGCGCCGCCTCGACGACGAGGTGCTCCGCGAGGTGATGGCCCAGCTCGACTTCGAGGAGGCCATGCTGGAGCGCTGAGGCCTCAGCCCATCTGGCTGTCCACGAAGCACCACCGCCAGTCCTCGCCGCGCTCGAACGACTGGATCACCGGATGCTCGGTGGCGCGGTAGTGGGCGGAGGCGTGCTTGGCGGGTGAGGAGTCGCAACAGCCGACGTGGCCGCACTCCAGGCAGCGCCGTAGGTGGACCCACCGGCCGCCGACGGCCAGGCACTCCTCGCAGCCTTCCGGCGTCCGTGCCGCAGGGTCGCCGGCCTTGGAAAGATGTTCGCACATTGCCATAACGGAAATCCTAGGGCCAGTGCACCCACCTAATTTCGGCCAGCCCCTTGTCGGCTGTCAGGCGAGCGTGGACATTGTGGTCATCGGGGAAGAGTGATGTAGGACACACTGCTCGGGAGCCGCGACGTGCTGGAGGTACGCAACCTCGAGGTCGTCTACGACGACGTGATGCTCGTGCTGCGCGGGGTGAGCCTCCGTGTTCCCCCGGGCTCGATCGTGGCCCTGCTCGGCGCAAACGGCGCGGGCAAGACCACGCTGCTGCGTGCCCTGTCCGGGCTGCTCGACGTGCACGACGGCGAGATCACCAAGGGCGTGGTCACGCTGGAGGGCGAGCCCATCCACCACCTCAAGCCCGCCCAGATCGTCCGGCGCGGGGTCAGCCAGGTGATGGAGGGCCGCCGCATCCTCAGCGAACTGACCGTCGAGGAGAACCTCAAGGTCGGCGGCCACACCGCGGCCGCCTCCCACCTGGACCGCGTCTACACGCTGTTCCCGCTGCTGCGCGAGCGGCGCAGGAGCGTGGCCGGCTATCTGTCCGGCGGCGAGCAGCAGATGCTGGCCGTCGGCCGCGCACTCATGGCCGGCCCCAAGTACCTGCTGCTCGACGAGCCGAGCCTCGGCCTGGCCCCGTCGCTGGTCGGCCAGGTGCGCGACCTCATCGTCGAGATCAACCGGCAGGGCACCACGGTCCTGCTCGTCGAGCAGAACGCCACCATGGCCCTGTCCATCGCCTCCCACGGCTATGTCATGGAGACCGGGAAGATCGTCATGGACAAGCCGGCGAAGGAGCTGCTCGCCGACGAGGACATCAAGGAGTTCTACCTCGGGGCCGTCCGGTCCTTCCGCGAGATCAAGCACTACAAGCGGAGGAAACGATGGCTCTCCTGACGTTCGAGGACGTGCACCTGAGCTTCGCCGGCGTCAAGGCCGTGGACGGGGTCTCCTTCGAGGTGGGCCAGGCCGAGCTGCTGGCGATCATCGGGCCGAACGGCGCAGGGAAGACCTCGATCTTCAACGTGCTCTCCGGCGTCTACCGGCCCCAGCGCGGCCGCGTCACGTTCCTGGGCGAGGACCTGCTGCGCAGGCGGCCGCACGAGATCGCCGCCATGGGCCTGGCCAGGACGTTCCAGAACGTCGAGCTGTTCCACAACCTCACCGTCCTGGACAACCTCATGCTCGGCCGCCACCACCACTTCCGCTACGGCGCGTTCTCGGCCCTCCTGTGGTACGGCCCCGCCCGGCGCGCGGAGCTGGCCGCCCGCGCCCAGGTCGAGGACATCATCGACTTCCTGGAGCTGGAGGCCTGGCGCCGCCACCCCGTACGGCTGCTCCCGTACGGGATCCAGAAGCGGGTCGAGCTGGGCCGGGCCCTCGCCATGGAGCCGCGGCTGCTGCTGCTCGACGAGCCGGTGGCCGGCATGAACCTGGAGGAGACCGAGGACATGGCCAGGTTCGTGCTGGACATCCGGGACGAGCTGGGCATCCCCGTCGTCCTGGTGGAGCACGACATGGGCCTGGTCATGGACCTGGCCGACCGGGTGCTGGTGCTGGACTTCGGCCGCCCGGTCGCGCTCGGCGGCCCGGCCGAGGTGCAGCAGGACCCCAAGGTGATCGAGGCGTACCTGGGAGGGGCCCATGGCCGGACGCAGTGAGGCCATCATTTCCACGAGGCCGGCGAAGGAGGCCTCATGATCGCGGACAGGGTGCGTGAGCGGGCCAGGACGACACCGCACGCCGTCGCGATGCGGCACAAGGACTTCGGGATCTGGCAGGAGGTCACCTGGGCGGCGTACTGGACGCAGGTCGAGCTGGTCGCGCACGCCCTGCTCGCGCTGGGCGTCGAGCCGGGCGACCGGGTGGCGATCCACTCCGAGAACCGCCCCGAGTGGCTGTACGGCGACCTGGGCACGGTGGCCGTGCGCGGCATCACGGTCGGCCTGTACCCGACCAACCCGCCCGCCGAGGTCGCGTACCTGCTGGCCGACTCCGGCGCCGCGATCCTCATCGCCGAGGACCAGGAGCAGGTCGACAAAGCCCTGGCCGTCCGCGACGAGTGCCCCGGCCTGCGGCGCATCGTGTACATGGAGCCGCGCGGCATCCGCGGCCGCTACGACGACGACGTCCTCATGTCCTGGCCCGAACTGCTCGCCCTGGGCGCCGAGCACCGGGCCGAGCACCCGGGCGCGGTGGAGCGCCGCATGGCCGAGGCGGCGCCCGAGGACGTGATGACGCTCATCTACACCTCCGGCACCACCGGGCCGCCCAAGGGGGTCATGCTCACCGTCGGCAACGTCGAGTTCGCGATCGACACGCTCGTCACCGGCGGCGGCTTCACCTCGCCGCCGCCCTCCGAACGCGACCTCGCGCTGTCGTACCTGCCGCTGTGCCACGTCGCCGAGCGCGCGTTCACCGTGTGGTTCAACGCGGCGGCCGGCGTGCAGGTGAACTTCGCCGAGTCCATCGACACCGTCCAGGCCAACCTGCGCGAGGTACAGCCGACGATCCTGTTCGGGGTGCCGCGCATCTGGGAGAAGGTCCTCGCCCAGGTCACCATCAAGCTGGAGTCCGCCTCGCCGCTCAAACGCGCGATCACCCGGTACTGGCTGCGGGCCGCCGACCGGATCGGCGACGCGCTGGTGCGCACCGGCGGCACGCACACGTTCGGGACGCGGCTGGCGTACACGATCGGGTGGGTCTTCTGCTATCGCGCGCTGCGCGAGCGGCTCGGCATGCGGCGGGTCCGCTACGCCGCCTCCGGCGCGGCGCCCATCGCGCCCGACGTGCTCAAGTTCTACATGGGGATCGGCATCCCCATGCACGAGGTGTACGGCATGAGCGAGAACACCGCGATCGCCACCGCCAACCGCCCAGGACGGGTGCGCCTCGGCACGGTCGGCGAGCCGCACCCCGGCATCGAGCTGAAGATAGACGCGGCCACCGGCGAGATCATGACCAGGCACCCGGGCACCTTCGCCGGCTATTGGCGCAACCCGCGCGCCACCGCCGACGTGCTCGATCCCGACGGCTGGCTGCACACCGGCGACGTGGGGGAGTGGGTGGACGGCACGCACGTGCGGATCACCGACCGGATGAAGGACATCATCATCACGGCGGGCGGCAAGAACATCGCGCCCAGCGAGATCGAGAACGCGCTGAAGGCGTCGCCGTACCTCAAGGAGGCCGTGGTCATCGGGGACCAGCGGCCGTACCTGGTGGCGCTGATCGGGATCGAGCCGGACACGGTGGGGGAGTGGGCGCGGCGGCGCGGGCTGCCGTACACGACCTACCGCGACCTGTCGGACAAGCCGGAGACGCGGGAGCTCGTCCGGGAGATCGTCGACGAGGTCAACACCCGGTTCGCGTCGGTCGAGCAGGTCAAGCGGTTCGCGTTCCTGCCCAAGGAGCTCGACCACGAGGACGGCGAGCTGACCGCCACCCAGAAGGTCAAGCGCAGCGCCATCGCCAAGCTGTTCGAGGACCTGGTGGAAGGGATGTACGCCCGGTGAAGGGGCTGCTGGAGACGGTCATCAGGGGCCTGGGCAACGGCTCGGTGTACGCGCTGCTCGCGCTCGGATTCGTGATCATCTACAAGGCCACGCGGGTGATCAGCTTCGCCCAGCCCGCGCTCATGCTGGCCGGGGCCGTCGCGGTGAGCTACCTGGCCGAGGTGACCGGGTTCTACGCCGCCGTGCTGCTGTCCGCGCTGCTCATCGCCCTCGTCGCGCTGGGGATCGAGCGGGTGGCGATCCGGCCCATGGTGGGGCGGCCGGTCTTCGTCGTGGCGATCATCACGCTGGGCATCGACGTGGTGGTGCGGGTGGTGGTCAACGCCTTCATCGGGCGCGATGTGCGGCAGATGGGCGATCCGTGGGGGTTCACGCAGGTCTCCCTCGGGCCGCTGGTCGTGCAGTCGCGCTGGCTGGCCATGCTGCTGGTGACGGCCGTGCTGGTGACGCTGCTGTTCGCCTTCTTCCGCTACACGAAGTACGGGCTCGCCATGCGGGCGGCCGCCTTCGACCAGGAGACCGCGCTGGCCCAGGGGATCTCCGTCGGCATGGTGTTCGCGCTGTCGTGGGGGCTGGCCGGATTCCTGGCGGCGATCGCCGGGATGTTCGTCGGCACCGGGCAGGGGATCGAGCAGCTGACCTGGGTGGTCGCGTTGAAGGCGCTGCCGGCGATCATCGTGGGCGGGCTCGACTCGCTCGGCGGCGCCGTCGTGGGCGGGCTGGTCGTGGGCGTGGTGGAGTCGCTGTTCCAGTCGTACCAGGGGGAGTTCGCGCCTTGGCTGGGACAGAACTTCGCGGTCGTCTCGCCGTACGTGGTGATGCTGATCGTGCTGCTGGTCAGGCCGTACGGCCTGTTCGGGACCCGGGAGGTCGAACGGGTATGACCGAGACGACGCGTTCCGCCGCGGCCCCGGCCGCCCCCGACATACCGACCGGCCGGTCTCGTAAGGTCCGCGGCCGGCCGCTGCTCTACACCTCCTACGCCCAGGACATGGCGCTGCTCGACACGCGGACCAAGCGGGTGGTGACCGGGATGCTGGTCGTGCTCGCGTTCGCGCTGGCGGTGCTGCTGCAGGACCGGTCGCTCGAGGTGCTGGCGGCTGCGTACGTCATGGCCATCGGGGCGATCGGGCTCAACATCGTCACCGGGTACGCCGGCCAGGTCTCCCTCGGCCACGCCTTCTTCGTCGCCATCGGCGCCTACACGGCCGCCGCCCTGTCCGGCCCCGTCGACGGCCGGTGGCTCGGCTACGGGATCACCCAGATCTGGATCTGGCTGCCCGCCGCCGGGCTCGTGGCCGCCGCGGCCGGGGTGCTGGTCGCGCCGCTGGCCACCCGCCTGCGCGGCCTCTACCTGGCCGTCGTCACGCTCGGCCTGGTCTTCCTCGGCGAGCACATCTTCAAGGAGTGGAAGGAGCTGACCGGCGGCCCCGGCGTGGGCCGGGACGCGGCGGTCCCGCAACTGTTCGACGTACGCCTGGACGCGGACGGCCCGCTCGGCACCAAGGAACAGATGCTGTACACGCTCATGCTGGCCTTGCTGATCGTCTTCGCCGTCGCGGCCCGTAACCTGGCCCGCTCGCGCATCGGCCGCGCCTTCGCCGCCGTCCGCGACCGCGACATCGCCGCCGAGGTCATCGGAGTGCCGCTGACCCGCTACAAGGTCCTGGCCTTCGGCATCAGCTCCTTCTACGCGGGCTGCGCCGGTGCCCTGCTCTACACGATCTCCGGGTACGTCGAGCCGGGCTCGTTCAGCCTGCTCATGTCCGTCCAGTTCATCGCCATGGTCCTGATCGGCGGCGTCGCCACCGTGTCGGGATCGATCGCGGGCGCGCTGTTCATCTCGCTGTTGCAGCCCCTCACCAGGTCGCTGCCCTCGCTGGTGCCGTTCGTCAGCGGCGACACCACGCAGACTCCCAACGTGTTCCAGGTCGAGACCGTGATGTACGGGCTGCTGATCGTGCTGTTCCTCATCTTCGAGCCGCGCGGCCTGTTCGGTCTGTGGATTCGGATCCGCAACTACTGGAAGTCCTGGCCTTTTTCTTACTGAGAGAGGATTTTTCATGAAGAGTCGCAATGTGGTGGCGTTCACCGCGTTGGTGGCCCTTCTGTCCTCATGCGGCGTCTTCCGGGGGGACGACGAGGGCAGCAAGGCAGGCGCCCAGGCGCCAGGTGTCACCGCGGAGCCCTGTCCCAGCGCGGTCGACCGGAACAAGGGCTGCATCTACCTCGGCACGATCTCCGACCTGACCTCGGGGCCGTTCGCCGCGCTGGCCGTGCCGATCACGGACGCGCAGAAGGCGTTCTGGGCCCGGGTCAACAAGGCGGGCGGCGTCGGCGGCAAGTACGAGGTGGACGTGACCCGCTACGTCCGGGACAACAAGTACAACCCGGAGGTGCACCGGCAGGTCTACAACGAGATCAAGGACCAGGTGCTCGGCCTGGCCCAGACGCTCGGCTCACCCACGACCGCCGCCATCATCGCCGACCTCAAGGCCAACGACATCGTCGCCGCCCCCGCCTCGTGGACCTCTGCCTGGGAGTTCGAGGACGTGATCGTCGAGACCGGGGCCAACTACTGCGTCGAGGCCATGAACTCGGTGGACTACGCGATGGACGCGTACAAGCCGAAGTCGGTCATGGCCGTCCACCTGGCCGGCGACTACGGCGCGGACGCCGCCGCCGGCGCCAAGATCGCCGCCGAGCGCAACGGCCTGGAGTTCACCAGCGTGGAGACCCCGACGGGCGCGAACGAGCAGGGCCGCGCGATCACCGAGATCACCAAGAACAAGCCCGACCTCGTCATCCTCACGACCGGGCCGGCGGACGCCGCCACGATCATCGGCCAGGCCGCCGCGGCCGGCTACAAGGGCCGCTTCATCGGCACCGGCCCCACCTGGAACCCGGCCCTGCTGAAGTCCCCGGCCGCCCCCGCCCTCAAGGCGTTGTACGAGCAGTCGGCCCCCGGCAAGCCGTGGGGCGCCGACACCCCCGGCCACCAGGCCATCCGGGAGGCGTTCCCGAACGTGTCGGCCAACGACGGGTACACGTCGGGGTGGGCGTGGGCGTATCCGCTGAAGGCGGCCCTGGACAAGATGGTCGCCAGCGGGGACGTGAGCAGGAAGGGCCTGCTGGCGGCGGTGAAGACCCTGAAGACGGTCGACTACGAGGGCATGCTGCCACCAGAGGCCGGCAACTTCGCCGACGACGCCAACGCGGCGACCTTCCGCCAAACCTTGATCAACAAGGTGGACGACAAGGCCCCGACCGGTGTCTCGATCGTCAAGGACTTCTTCACGGGGCCGACGGCGCAGTCGTACACCTTCGACGGTCCTTGCTTCGCCAAGCTGTGAACCGGCCGCCCGGAGTCAACGGCAAGGTCCTCCGCAAGGGGCGCTACGTGCCGTGGGCTCCGGGCGGCAGGCGGCGACACCGTCCATGGCGCGCACGGTGCCGGCCCTACGCGCGATCTCCGCAGATGCCGCTTTCGCGCCATCCTGGATACCGATGATCGGCGGAGAACAACGACGTGATCGGTGGAGGCGGGAAGGCGGCGCCCCGGTGCAGGTAGGAGTCGACGAAGCGTTGCGCCGCCGAGAGCGCCCGTGCCAGCTCCTCCGGGGCGAGGGTCCCCTCCAGCAGGGCCTGGCCGGCCTCGTCGAGGTCCAGGGCCCGGTAGGTGGGGCCCATGCCCTCGACCACGAAGTCCAGACAGCGGTCATGCACGGTGAACAGGGGTGATCCGTCGTCGTGGCTCGAGCGCTCGACGGACACCACGTCCACATACCACTCGTCACGCCAGCCGAACGGTTCGTAGACCAGTTGCAGGTCCTCTTCGACGAGCCAGAAGTAGCGGCGCGGCCCCTGATGCCGCCAGTACACCTGGTCCGAGTAGAGCACCGTGCCGCACAGCCGGGCCGGCACCGGGCGATGCTCATGGATCCGCATGCGCACCAAGGCCGGCTCCGGCTTCGGGGCGGATGCCCGGATGTTCGTCACTCCGCTGGGATCGGCCGTCTGCTCCATCAGGGTGATTCTTCCAGCGTCGTGCCAGGGACAGTAGATGGTGTTCGCCGGTCTACTGGTCGCCGTCCGGGTCGACATCCGAATCCTGGGCGCCGCCGTCTCCTCCGGCTTCAGGCTCGGTCTCGGGACCGGCGTCGGTGTTTCGGGGCTGTGGGCGGCAGCCGTCGCCGCAACCCCCGAACCGTGCCGAGTCGATCGGCGTGAACGACGACGGCGGCACCTTCCTCAGCGCGCCCACCATCGTGTCCTTCCAGATCGGTCCGGGAAGGGTGGCCCCGGCCACGATCCCGAAGTACCGCCCCCCGATCGTCACCCCGGCCAGCTTGTGCGTCTGTGAGCCGCGCGGATCCCCGATGCTCACCGCCCCCGCCAGATCCGGCGTGAAGCCGGCGAACCAGGCGGTCGCGTAATCGTCGGTGGTGCCGGTCTTGCCGGCCGCGTCGCGCCCGATCCCGCCGACGTCGCGCATCGTGCCCTCGGTGAAGACGCCGGACAGCACGTCGGCCGTCGCGTCCGCCACCGCCGGGTCGAGGGACTGGCGGCATTTCGGCCGGTAACGGGTGGTGTTCCCATCGCGGTCAGTGATCCGGGTGATCGCCATCGGCGCGCAGTACTTCCCGCGCGCCCCGATCGCCGCGTACGCGCCCGCCACCGTCACCGGGTCCATCTCGTTGATCCCGAGCGTGAACGTCTCGTACTCCTGCAGCTTCCGTCCGTCCGAGCGGTGAATGCCCAGCGACTTGGCCGTGGTGACGGTCTCACAGAGTCCGACCCGCTGCCCCAGCTCCATGAAGAACGTGTTCACCGACCCCCACGTGCCGGTCCGCAGCGTCTTCCACCCCGGAGAGCCCTCGTCGTTGGTGACCGTGTGCGTGGGATCGCCGATGTTCTCGCCCTTGCAGTTCTTGAACGCCGCGTAGCCCGGCGCCCGGTAGCCGGCGCCTGCCGTGAGGCCGTCGTCGAGCTTCATGCCCTGCTCCAGTGCGCTGATCAGGGTGAAGGTCTTGAACGTCGAACCGGCCTGGAAGCCGACGCCGCCGCCGTGGGCGGCGTCCGCGACGACGTTGTACGAGATCTCGCCGCGCGCCTTGCGACCCCCGTACGGCTTGCTGGCGGCCATGGCCTTGATCGCGCCGGTGCCCGGCTGGACCAGGGCCTGGGCGGCGACCGGGGCGTCCGAGGCGTGCACGTACTTCCTGATCGCCCGGTCCGCGGCCGCCTGCATGGCCGGGTCGATCGTGGTCCCGATGGTCAGGCCGCCGCGGTTCAACGTCGCCAGGCGGGCCGCGGCGGTCTTGCCGAAGTCGGGATTGCTGAGGATCTCGTGGCGGACGTACAGGCAGAAGTAGGGATATTTGCTGGATTCACAGCCACCGGGGAGCTTCGTGCCCTTGTAGCCGAGCTTGGCGGCCTTGGCCTTCCCCGCCTCCGCAGTGGTGATCTCGCCTAGCTCGGCCATCCGGTTCAACACGACGTTGCGGCGGTTCAGGAGCCGCTCCCGGTGCTTCCTGCCGAGGTTCGGGTCCGTGGCGTTGGGATCCTGCACGGCCCCCGCCAGCGTCGCGGCCTGCGGCAGCGTGAGGTCGGCCGCGCTGACGCCGAAGAAGCGCTTGGCCGCGGCCTCCACCCCGTAGGCGCCGGCGCCGAAGTAGGCGATGTTCAGATATTTCTCGAGAATCTGGCCCTTGGTGTACTTCTTCTCCACCCCCAGGGCGTAGCGCAGCTCGTTCAGCTTGCGCGCGTAGCTGGCCTCCACCGCCGCGTTCCGCTCCTGGTCGGTGCCGGCCGAGTTGAGCAGCACCTGCTTGACGTACTGCTGGGTGATGCTCGATCCGCCCTGGCTCACCTTGCCGGCCTGCAGGTTCGTGGCGAACGCGCGGAGCGTGCCCTCGATGTCGATCGCGCCGTGCTCGTAGAAGCGATAGTCCTCGATCGCGACGATCGCCGTCTTCATGACCTCGGCGATCTGGTCGAAGCCGACGACCTCGCGGTACTCCTCGTAGAACCGCGCGATCTCCTTCCCCCGGGCATCCCGCACGATCGTGACCTCGGCGGGCGGCGGCTCCGCGAGGTCGACCGGCCTGAGATCGACCTCGCGGGTCGCCGCCACGAGCCCGAAGCCCGCGCCCCCGACGGCCGGGACCGTGATCCCGGCCACGAGCACGCCCGCCGCCGTGCCCACGGCGGCGAGTCCTGCGATTTTCGTCCCCCGACGCGACATCAGAGCTTGCCGAGCCCGCGGGCCAAGATCGTGGCGGTCTTCGCGATCGTCTTCTCGTCGGTGGCGAGGCCGGGGGTGCGGTTGGTGTAGATCGCCATGACGATGGGGGCGGCGCCCTTCCCGGGCCAGATGACGGCGATGTCGTTCCCGCCGCCGAATCCCGTGGAGTTGGTGCCGGTCTTGTCGCCGATCGTCCAGGTCTTGGGCACGCCTGCCCGGATGCGGGCGTCACCGGTCTTGGTGGCGATCAGCCAGGCGTTGAACTGTTCCCGGTCCTTGGCGTGCAGGGCGTTCCCGACGCTGAGCAGGCGCAGGTCGCGGGCGATGGCCGCCGGGGTGGTGGTGTCGCGCTTGTCCTTGGGTGTCCAGTCGTTGAGTCCGGGCTCATAGCGGTCCAGGCGGGAGATCGGGTCCTTAAGCGACCGGAAGTACCTGGTCAGACCCGCAGGGCCGCCGGCCTGCTTCAGAATCAGGTTGCCCGCGGTGTTGTCGCTCAGCGTGATGGTCGCCTCGCACAGCTTGGCGACGGTCAGCCCGTCCTTGACGTGCTTCTTGGTCACCGGGGAATGGTCCAGCACCTCGTCCGCCCTCCAGCGGATCACCTTGTCCATCAGGCCGGGCTCGGAGGTGCGGGCCTTGTGCAGCACGGCCGCGCACGCCATGGCCTTGAACGTGGACAGGAAAGGGAAGCGCTCGCCCGCCCGGTACGTCACGGTCTTGCCGGTGGCGGTGTCGACGGCGTACGCGCCGATGCGGCCCTTGAAGGACTTCTCCAGCGCGCGCAGTTCCTTCCTGACACTGAGCCTGACACTGACCGGGGCCTCGCTGGAGACCGCCGGCGCCGCCGCCACGGTCGTGGCCGAGGCCGGTACCGTGCCGAGGGCGCCCACGGACATGAGCGAGATCGCCAAGCCGGCCGCGAGACGCCGGGTGCGGTGGTATCGCATGTCAAAACCTTGCTGTCGGCTGTCAGAGGGCAGGAGCAAAGCAGATGCGATCAGGTGATGTCTAATAGCGATATCGGGAATCGATCGATATAGATCTCCATATGAGCCCTGGTCAGGTGGCCTGGACCTCGGCCGTCATGTCGCCGGCGGCGCGCCGTTCCCGGGAAAGTCCGTAGGCCGAGGCGGTTGGGTAGGGTCGAGGCATGCGACTCCACAAGAGCCGGTTCGTGCCCCTCGCACTTTTCGCCATCAGCGTTTTCGCCGCCGGGTGCGGTGAGGTCAACCAGACCATCGACAAGGCCCAGGCGTGCCTGGAGGCACCGAAGATCGTCACCGAGCTGGGCGCGGAGATCACCAAGCTGACCAACGACCCCCAGGCCATGGACAAGGCCCTGGACAACGCCGCCACCAAGCTCAACGATGTGGCCGACAAGGCCGCCAACACCACGATCAAGCAGGCCTCGGAAGACTTCGCGAAGACCTTGAGCGGCATCACGGTCAACGACGTCAACGACGCCGTCGACGCGGCGCAGAAGGTCACCGCCGAGTCGGCCGCCTACGTGGAGAAGGTGACCAAGGCCTGCACCGGCTGAGTGGCGGATCCCGTCCCCGGCAGAATAGGCAATCCCGCCTTCTCTAGGGGAAATATGGACGAATTACCGTCCTTGTTATGGAACCCGACCCGCGTTTCACCTTGGCCAACGAACGCACATTCCTCACCTGGCTGAGCACGGCGCTGGCGCTCAGCGCGGGTGGGGTGGCCATGGCCGCCGTGCCGTCCGACGTGTTCGTACCGTGGATCCGCACAACACTGGCGGTCTTCCTCGTCTCGCTGTCCGCGCTGGCCGCGGGCATGGCCTACCCGCGCTGGCGCAACATCCAGCGGGCGCTGCGCGACCAGGCGCCGCTGCCGCCGCCCGCGCTCGCGGCCGTCTTCGGCTACGGCGTGGCGGCCGTCGCGGTCATCGCCCTCGTTCTCATCGTCCTCTCACTGTGAGGGGGTGAGGATGGCCCCTGAAGAGGAGGTCTGGGATCGTGGGTTGCAGAGCGAGCGGACGAGGCTGGCCTGGGTGCGTACGGCCGTGGCGCTGTCCACCGGCGGGCTCGGCGCGGCCGGGCTGTCGGTCAGGAGCGGTCTGCCGCTGCCGGCCGTCATGGCCTTCGCGCTCTCCGCGCTCTGCGGCGGCGTGCTGCTCATCAGGACGCGAACCCGATTCCGGCGGGTACAGGCGGCGCTGCACGGCGGCAGGCCCCTGGACGCCGGACTCGACGCGGTCTTCGCCTGGCTGGGCACGCTCAGCGTGGTCGTGGGCGCTCTGACCTTTGTCTTCACCGTTCGGTGAGTCAGCTTGCGAGATTCCGCCAGACGGGCGGAAACTCGGTAACAAGGGGGTGACCTCGGTGGAAGAGGAACGCAGGATCGTGCCTTTCGAGTGCCGCGGCTGCTGGCACGTGTGGGAAGAGGAATACCTGGTCAGGCATGCCGATGATGAGCACGGCAACGCGGGGGAGGTCTGGCTGCGCAACGGGCTGCCCGTGCCGCCGCCCTCGCCGGGCGCCATCTGCCCGCGCTGCGGCTGCCAGGACGCCACCACGTTCCCCGAAGGCTTTCTGTCGCGCCATCCTGAACTGATCCCGCCGGAGAAACCGGCGGCGCCCGATCCGACCCCGCTGCTCAGCCCGGTGCCGCGGCGATTTTACTGACGGCTAACCTGACTGAGGGTGAGCATTCCCTAGCGGAAAGTGTCACAAGAGCGTCTTGCCGGGTCTCGGAGACCGGACGGACACTCGGGTCGAACGGCGATCCTCGGTCGGGGGTGGTCCACGTGCCCGAAGGGTTCGAAACCCGGGTGACATGGCCTTTCGAATGCCTGCGCTGCCTGCACGTGTGGGAGGAGGACTTCGTCGTCCGCACTCTCGGCGACGCGTACGGCAACGAGACGCAGATCTGGCTCAGTCGGGGAGTGGTGGTGCAGCCGCCCTGGTCGGGGGCCTGTTGCCCCGGCTGCGGCGCTTACCACGTGACGTCGTTCCCGTCCGGGTATCTGGCTCGCCATCCCGAGCTCGTGCCCGGGCCGGAACCCGAGCCCGAGCCGTACCTCGCACCGCTGCCGGAGCCGGACAGCGTGCCCGTCGAGCGGACACACCTGCCCGGCCGGCTGCTGGTGGCGATCGGGGTGCCGGTGGCGGTGTTCGTCGCCTACGAGCTGTGGGCGAACCTCACCGCCGCGGCACACCCGCATCACTAGCTGAGGCTGTCCAGCCAGGCCTGGTGCAGGCCGGCGAAGCGGCCCGAGGCGGCGATGAGCTGGTCCGGCGGCCCGTCCTCGACGATCTGGCCGCGCTCCATGACCAGCACACGATCGGCGATCTCCACCGTCGACAGCCGGTGTGCGATGATCAGCGCCGTGCGGTCGGCCAGGATCGTCCGCAGCGCACGCTGCACCAGGCGCTCGCTCGGCACGTCCAGGCTGGAGGTCGCCTCGTCCAGGATCAGCACCGCGGGATCGGCGAGGAACGCCCGCGCGAACGCGACCAGCTGGCGCTGACCGGCGGACATGCGGCCGCCGCGCTTGCCGACCTCGGTGTCGTACCCGTCGGGCAGGCCCGCGACGAACTCGTGCGCGCCGATCGCCTTGGCCGCCTCACGCACCTGCCGGTCGCTCGCGTCGGGCCGGCCGAACCTGATGTTGTCCGCGACCGTGCCGCTGAACAGGAAGTTCTCCTGCGTCACCATGACCACGGCCTGGCGCAGCGTCGGCTCGTCCAGCGTGCGCAGGTCCACGCCGTCGAGCAGGACGCGGCCGTCGGTGGGGTCGTAGAAGCGGGAGATCAGCTTGGCCAGCGTCGTCTTGCCCGCGCCCGTCGCCCCGACCAGCGCCACGCTCTGCCCGGCCGGGATCGTCACGTCGAGCCCCGGCAGGATCGGCATCTCCTCGACGTAGGCGAACCTGACGTTCTCGAAGCGCACCTTGCCGCGCGCCCGGCCCCGCGGCAGCGGCTGCGGCGTGCGCGGCTCCGGGACCGACGGCTCCTCCTCCAGCACGCCGGACAGCTTCTCCAGGCCCGCGCTCGCCGACTGCAGCGTGTTGTAGAACTGGCTGACCTCCTGCATCGGCTCGTAGAACTGGCGCAGGTACAGCAGGAACGCGGCCAGCACGCCGACCTTGACCTCGCCCTGCAGCGCCAGCCAGCCGCCGTAGAGCAGCACCCCGCCGACCGTCAGGTTGCCGATCAGCTTGATGCCGGTCATGAACGTCGCGCCGAGCCGCATGCCGCCCGCGTTCGCGCCCCGGTAGTCGTCGTTGAGCTGCTTGAAGATCTCCTGGTTGCGCGGCTCCCTGCGGAAGGCCTGCACCGCGCGGATGCCGGTCATCGACTCCACGAAGTGCACGATCATCAGGGCCACCGACTCGCGCGTACGCCGGTAGACGAGCGTCGACTGCCGCCGGAACCATCGGGTGAACAGCAGCAGCAGCGGCAGCGGAATCAGCGCCATCAGGCCCAGGTGCACGTCCAGCACCAGCAGCAGCACAGCCGTGCCCACCATGGTCAGCACGGCCCTGACCAGCGCGTCGAACCCCGACTGCAGCAGCTCGGCGATGGACTCGATGTCCGAGGTCAGCCGCGAGATGACACGGCCGGAGGTGTACTGCTCGTGGAAGCTCAGCGACAGCCGCTGGAAGTGATCGAACACCCTCCTGCGCAGCTCCAGCAGCACGCTCTGGCCGATCTTCCCGGACAGCCGCAGGAACGCCTGCCTGGTCAGCGCCTGCGTGGCGGCCGCGGCCAGGATCACCCCGACCACGGTCACCAGGATCACCGGCCCCTCGCCGCGGGTGAGCGGCGGGATGCCCTCGTCGATGCCGACGGAGACCAGGAAGGGGATGGACAGCCCGGCCGCCTGCGACACCACGATGATCGTCACCAGCAGCGCGATCGGCTTGCGGTACGGCTTGAGCAGGGCGCCGAGCAGCCGCCGGGAGCGCTCCCGCAGCAGGACGGAGACCTTCTCCGGCAGCTCGTCCTGATCCTCCGAGGCGACGCCGCGCCAGGACCTCACGGTGGTGGTCATCGCAGCGCTCCTTCCGAGGCGTCGTCGAAGTCGGCGTCCTGGGCCAGCAGCTCCCGGTATTCGGGCACCTCGGCCAGCAGCTCGTGGTGCTGCCCGACGTGCGTGATCGTGCCGTCGCGCAGCAGCGCCACCTTGTCGGCCAGCAGCACGGTGGAGGCGCGGTGGGCGACCACGATGCCGGTGGCGTCGCGCAGCACGTGCCGCAGCGCCTCCTCCACCAGCGCCTCGGTCTCCACGTCGAGCGCGGACAGGGTGTCGTCGAGCACGAGGATCCGCGGTTTGCTGAGCACGGCCCTGGCCAGGGCCAGGCGCTGGCGCTGGCCGCCGGACAGGGACAGGCCCTGCTCGCCGATGCGGGTGTCGAGGCCCCACGGCAGGTCGTACACGAACATGGCCTGCGCCGTCTGGATGGCGTCGGCCAGCTCCTCCTCGCCGGCGTCGCGCCGGCCCAGGGTGAGGTTCTCGCGCACGCTCATCGAGAACAGCGTCGGCTCCTCGAACGCCGTGGCCACCACCGACCGCAGCGTCGTCAGCTTCAGTTCGCGCACGTCGTGCCCGTCGATCGTGACGCGGCCCTCGGTGGGGTCGAGCAGCCGGGGCACCAGCGCGGTCAGCGTGGTCTTGCCGGCGCCGGTCGCGCCGACGACGGCCACCGTCTCGCCGGGGCGCACGTCCAGCCAGACGTCGCGCAGCACAGGCCGGTCGGCGCCGGGGAAGCGGAACCCGACGCCCTCGAAGCGCAGGTAGCCGCGCGGCCGCTCGATCGTGCCGGTCCCGCCCTCGATGGACGGCGCCGTGTCCATGACCTCCATGACGCGGTCGGCGGAGGTCATGGCCTCCTGGCCCATGGCCAGGATGTAGCCGAGGCTCGCGATCGGCCACACGAGCTGCAGCATCAGCGTGGTGAACGCGACCAGCGCGCCCAGCGTCAGCCCGCCGGAGCCGACGGCCAGCGCGCCGAGCAGCAGCACCAGGGCCAGCGTGACGTTGGGGATGACTTCGAGGAAGGAGAAGAACTTCGCCGACAGGCGCGCCTTGTCCATCGACGTGCCGAACACCTTCAGCGCGCCGTCGTCGTAGCGGTCGTAGACGTGGTGCCGGCGGCCGAACGCCTTGATCGTCCGGATGCCGATCGCGGACTCCTCGACGAGCGTGGCGAGGTCGCCCTGCTCGTCCTGCACCCGGCGGGAGATCTTGATGTAGCGCTTCTCGAACCGCATCGACAACCACACGATCGGCACGGCCGAGGCCAGCACCAGCAGCCCGAGCGGCCAGTACATGTTCAGCAGCAGCACGGTCACGATGATCAGCTGCAGGATGTTCATGACCAGGAACAGCATGCCGAAGCCGAGGAAGCGCCTGATCGTGGACAGGTCCGTCGTGGCCCGTGATAACAGCTGGCCCGACTGCCACTCGCCGTGGAAGCTCATGGGCAGGCGCTGCAGGTGCTCGTACAGGTCGTCGCGGATGGCGGTCTCCAGGCCGAGCACCGGCTTGACCTGGGCCCACCGCCTGAGCCAGGTCAGCAGGGCCTCGACCACGCCGACGCCGATCGCCAGGAGCCCGAGGGGGAGGAGCGCGCCGGAGTCCCCGTGATGCACGGGGCCGTCGATGACTTCCTTGCTGATGAGGGGGAGGGCCAGGCCGGCGGGGATGCCGGCGAGCGCGGTCAGCCAGATGAAGACCAATCTGGCGACGTACGGGCGGAGGTAGGACTTCATCCGCCACAAGGAGTTGGAGGACAGCAGGGGACGGCGAGATTTGTTCGTATCGGGAGGCATCTCCTCTAGGCTAATACGCTAGATCAACCCATTTTCTGTGGCGCGAGGGTGCGTTTCCCGTATGTGACGTGGGGAAACGTGAAGAATCATGCACTTCCGGTGGATCTTTACCTTCGTCGGGCTGTGTGCGGGAATGTTCATCCTGGCGCGTCGGCACGGGTCTAGAATGCGGGACTGATGATCGACAAAACCGACATGTCGCACCTGCGGCGCTGCGTCGAGCTCGCCACGCGGGCGCTGGAGGCGGGCGACGAGCCGTTCGGCTCCATGCTCGTCTCCGGCGACGGCGCCGTTCTCGGCGAGGACCACAACCACGTGGCCTCCGGCGACCGCACCCGGCATCCGGAGTTCGCGCTGGCCCGCTGGTCGGCGGAGCACCTGACGCCCGAGGAGCGGGCCGCCGCCACCGTCTACACCTCCGGCGAGCACTGCCCGATGTGCGCGGCCGCCCATGCCTGGGTGGGATTGGGGCGGATCGTGTACGTCGCCTCGTCGGCGCAGCTCGCCTCCTGGCTGTCCGAGCTGGGCGTGCCCCCGCCGCCCGTGCGCACGCTGCCGATCAACGACGTCGCGCCCGGGGTGGCGGTGGAGGGCCCGGTGCCGGAGCTGGCCGACCAGGTCCGCGAGCTGCACCGCCGCTTCCACAGCTGACGACACGCTGTTTCGGGGCCGTCCCTAGGGACGCCTCCGCAACAGGGCGACCACTTCGCCGAGAAGCCGCTCATCGACGCCGGGGCGGTCCGCGACGTTCCCGAGGACACGTTCCAAACGGTGAACGGCGGACCACGGCCCGGCGGCCATCAGGAAGCGCAGCACGTCATTTGCGGGCAACTCGTGGCAGTCCAGCTCCAGTTGCCTCAGCAGCCGGTCGAAGTACCTCACGTTGGGAGCGTTGCCCAGGGCCCGTTCGTAGGCCTCCGACGTCGGCGTGGGGTCGAGCATCACCGCCAGCAGGTCGGCGACCGGGGACTCGGGATACGCGTCGAGCGTGTCGTCGATGTTCACCGCGTAGGGCACCAGATCGAGGAGGAGATGCCCGAGCGACGTGTCGTCGCGAAAGGCGATCTCTCGCATCCACCGGGACAGCGAACCGTCGCCCTCGGCCGCCATCGCGTACGGATATGCCGCCGCGGGACTGCCTGGCCAGGTGAAGAAGGCGAGGTCGCTCAGTCTGAAGACGTCGCCATGGTCGAGCTCGACCACCATCATCCTGGTCCCGTCCTGAGGGAAGTGACGGACCCGGAGGGTTCTCGTCAGCGCGCTCCACTCGGCCCTGCTGAGCTGGGAATGCCACAGGCGGGAGATGCGCCGCCACAGCTCGTTCGCCTGCTCCGGCTGGTCGATGGCGAACAGCTCGGTGCCCCGAATCGGCTGGTGGTCCGAGAGGACCGCGAGGAGGAGCAGGTTGGCGCTGTAGGCGGCGCACCGGGCCGTGATCTCCATGGCCGCCGGCTGGTAGGCGTCGTAGACCGACCCCGGCCTGGGCATGAGGGACGTCGAGAACAGCTCGCACAGGTGACGCCTCAGCAAGACGCGCCGCTCCGCCGGAACGGCCTTCATGATGCCGAAATCCAGGAATTTCACGATGGGGCTGCGGCCGGGCAGGGCCGCGAAGGAGAGCAGGGCGTGGAGGAACGCCTCGTCGGGTTTCGTGGGGCGGTTGCGTGAGGCGGCGAAGGCCAATTCCTCCGCCATGTCGGCGAGTTCGCGGACGACCAGGCGGGCGACCAGGTATTCGCCGAACGTGGCGTGCAGGTACTCGTACGCCTTGAGCCGCTCCTCCCGCAGCGCTTTGGTCGTGTGCACGAAGAAGAAGCCGCCGATCACGAGCTCGGCGCGCGTCAGAACGCGTCGGAGGCCGTGCTGCTGGGATGTCCTGTCGGGCTGGGGGAGCAGTGCCCGCAGATCGACGTCCAGGTCATGCTCCCTGACCCATTGGAGGCCCCGGTTGAACATGGCGAACGCCGTGATCGAGAGCCGCAGCAGCTCGTCTTCCACCGCCCGTGACAGCTCGGTGTCCGAGAGGTCCTCAGCGGTCTTGAGCACCTCGCGGGTGGCGAAGCCGTGCAGCAGCCGCTCGTACAGCTCCGCTTCGTGCAACTGCTCGCGCACGCTCGCCAGCGCGTTGGCGTCCGTGTCGTACAACGCCAGCATGAGCAGGAGCAGCGGTTGCCCTGCGAGATCCGGTACGGCCAGGAGATGCTCGACGAGCAGCGGCTGAAGGCCGTGTTGCAGGAAATATCCGTGGTTGTGGTGATTCCAGATGGCGGTCCACTGGCGTACCTGGTCCTCGTCGAACGGCTCGAGGCGCAGCACGATCGACTCGTCGGGAATCCGCCCCCGGTCCGCCACCGCCGTGCGCGACGTGACGATGACGGCGAGCGCCCGGCCCCGCTCGGCCTGCCGGCGCTGGAAGCGGGCGACCCGTTCGAGGTAGTCGGTCTGGTTCACCCCGGTCGCCTGGAGCAGCTCGTCGAAGCCGTCGAGCATGACGACCGGGAGCGCCCCCTGCGCGGCGTGGACCAGCTCCGGCCAGGACATCGCCTCGTCCAGGGCGTCCTTGATGCCGTGCTCGATCTGCCCCAGCACGTCGGCGTCCGCGGGGACGCCGCGCAGCTCCACCCTCAGAGGAAGGAACTGGCCGGCCGGGAGGCGGGCGGCGAGCACGCGGGTGAGCACCGACTTGCCGGCGCCCGGGTGGCCCAGCACCACGAGTGGCGCGTCCGTGGCTTGGGGCAAGGTGAGGTGGCCGGACAGGAAAGCCGCCAGGTCGTCGCGGCGGGCGAGCTCCGCCCACGACTCCTCCGAGATCACCGTGCGGCCGTGCTCCGGCGGGAACAGGCGGAAACCCGGATCGATGTAACCCTGGTCCAGCAGGGGGATCGTCAGCCCCGACGGCTTGTCGGCCGAGGCGGTGATCGGGCGGCTGAGCGCGGCCCGGTTCGCCTGGATCAGCGCACTCAGGCGGTCGGACGGTCCGCGGGCGGAGACTATTCCGGACAGCTGCTCCTGAAGCCCCGTCAGGCTCCGCGCGAGACCCCTGACCTCCGCCCGGGTCGCCTGGTGGTCCACGACATTGGACCAGCACGCGACCTCCGGGAAGTCGGCCATGAGCCGGAGGAACAGCTCCTGGTAGCGGCGCACGGCCCGCTCCGGTAAGTCGCGGAACAGCGCGTCCCGCTCGGTCTCGTTCATCCTGTCCCAGCACGCCAGCCCGGAGAGGTGAGAAATCAGCGGCTCGGCGAACGCCACGTAGCGGCGCCTCACGGCATGGATCACGTGCTCATGCGGGCGCTGTGGCGCCGGCATGGGCAGATCCACGCCGATCAGATTGCCGAGGTAGTCGGCGTCGACCCCGGTCAGCCGTTCCTGGTCCTCACGGGTCAGCTCCGGCAGCACCTCCGCCTCGCCGAGCACCTCGAGGAACGCGCTGACCACGATGACCGCATGCGCCGCCGCCAGCCGCTGCGTCCTGTCGTACCGGCTCAGGCCCTTGACCTGATCACGCAGCCGGCGGATCAGCCCGTCCCCCAGCCGCACCGCCTCGGCGCGGGCGTCGAACAGGTCGATGCCGCCCAGCCCGAACAGCGCCATGGACGACGCCTTGTCCAGGACGTCGGTGAGCGCGCTCCCGCCGCCGAGCAGGGACACGGCATCGCGATAGCTGAGTAGTGGCCGCACGGAAAGCAAGTCTGCCCAAACCGGGCGCCGTCGCGCTCGGGAACTAGCCGGACGAGCCCGTGGCGATCGTGTCGGCCACCTCGGCGTGCCGCTCGGCTTCCTCCTGCGCGAAGCGCTCCGCGTCGAGCCGGTCGGCGATGTCCTCGTCCTGCTTCATGAGCGCCTCCAAGGACTGGCCCGCCATCTCCAGCACGCCCATATCCGCGTACGCCTGCTGCAGCCGCGGGCTCCACAGCCCGATGTCCTTGACGCACGGCACGATCCTGCTGAACAGCAGGGACCGGAACAGCCGCAGGTACTCCGACTTGTCCGTGGCCTCCATGGCCTCCTCGACCTCGGGCTTCGACAGGCCCAGGTTCTCCCAGGTCTCCCGGCCGCGCAGCCGGTCGCGCATCAGGTAGCAGCCCTCGATGACGAAGTCCTCGCGCTCGCGCAGCTCCGACTCCGACAGGTCGCGGTAGTAGTCGCGCAGCGCCATCCGGCCGAAGGCGACGTGCCGGGCCTCGTCCTGCATCACGTACGCGAGGATCTGTTTGGGCAGCGGCTTGGTCGTGATGTCGCGCATGACCCCGAACGCCGCCAGCGCCAGCCCCTCGATGAGGACCTGCATGCCGAGGTACGGCATGTCCCAGCGCGAGTCCGTCAGCGTGCTGTCCAGCAGCGCCTTGAGATGCTCGTTGATCGGGTACGCCAGGCCCACCTTCTCCTGCAGGAACCGGGCGTACGTCTCGGCGTGGCGGGCCTCGTCCATCGTCTGCGTGGCGGCGTAGAACTTCGAGTCCAGGTCGGGGACCGACTCCACGATTTTGGCCGAGCAGATCATCGCACCCTGCTCACCGTGCAGGAACTGGGAGAACTGCCAGGCCGCGCTGTGCAGCCGCACGTCCTGGCGGGTCTTCTCGCTCATCCGCTCCCACAGCGGGGTGCCGTAGATGGCGATCGTCTGGTCGGGGACTCCGAGCACGTTGTACGGATCGACTTCAAGATCCCAGTCGATGCGCTTGGTGGAGTCCCACTGTTTGTCCTTGCCCTTCTGGTAGAGGGCCAGCATGCGATCTCTGCCGTCGTCGTACTCCCAGGTGAACCGGCTGGCGCCGGCTGTTTCGACGTCCCAGGTGGAGAGGCCGGCGGGGATGGTGTAGAGCTCGTGGGTCGACATCGGACCTCCGCGGGGGTTACGTACACCGTACGTCCACCTGTTGAGATTTGCACGTACGGTGTACGTCGGTCAATAGAATGAGCTATGCCCACGGAGCCCCTCTCGCGAGGCCGGATCGTCGCCGCGGCCATCGACCTCATCGAGCGCGAAGGCGCCGACGCGGTCTCCATGCGGCGCCTCGCGGCCGAGCTGGGCGTCGGCGTGATGTCCCTCTACAACCACGTGCCCAGCAAGGACGCCCTGCTCAACGGCGTGGCGGAGGCGGTGCTCAGCAAGATCGAGTTCACCGACGAACCCGGCGCGCACTGGACCGACCGGGTGCGGATGCAGGCGCGGGCGTTCCGGCAGATCGCCCACCATTATCCGCGCTCGACCATGCTGGTCGTCAGCCGCCAGCTCCACTCCACAGCCGGCCTGCTGCCCGTCGAGCGGGCGCTGGCCACGCTGCGCAGTGCCGGGTTCGACGGGGCGGACGCGGTCAGGATGTTGCGGATGTTCATCGCGTACATCGTGGGCTCGCTGCTGCGCGAGGTCGGCGTCACGCCCTCGTTCCCGCCCGTCCACCCCAGGGCGATCATCGCCGAAGGCGTCGATCCCGCGTTGTTCCCCCAGGTCAGCTCGCTGGCGCCGCTGCTGGACGAGTGCGACGACGAGGCCGAGTTCGAGTTCGGGCTCGAGCTGCTCATCCAGGCCATCGTGGCGCACGCGGCGCGCAGGGAGGGCACCCGGTGACGGACGCCCTCCCGGCCGTCCTGGTCGTCAATACCAGTTGTGCGACCTCCAATGCCCCCAGGCTCCGCACGGCCTGCCGTACCTCCCCTTGATGTAGGCCAGGCCCCACCGGATCTGCGTCTCCGGGTTGGACCTCCAGTCGTGGCCCGCGCCGCGCATCTTGCCCGCGGGCAGCGCCTGCGGGATGCCGTACGCGCCCGACGAACGGTTGAGCGCGCGGTGGTTCCAATTGCTTTCCCTGGTCCACAGGTTGTCCAGGCAGTGGAATTCCCTGAGGGTCCAGGAGCGCTGGACGACGTGGCCCAGCGCGATCTTCTTGTTCTTGTTGGCCGGCCGGATGGCCGGGAGCTCCGGTTGCGTCGATGTCGTCCAGACCCGGGTCTTCACCGGCGGGGCCGACTCCGCCCAGGCGGTCGTCACCATGCCGGTGAACGCGGTGACGGATATGAGCGTGCTGCTGAGTGCGCGTTTGCTGTTCACAACGATCCTCGCTGTCGGGTCGCGTGCGGACAGGGCGCACAGCCTTCGGCTTTCGGCGCCCTTGCCGGTCCGCGTCCGTGGCTCGGACGAGGAGGGTCCGCGCGGCCCTCCGGGATCTTGCTCCGCCCGATCGTGCTGGGCGGCCCGGAGGGCTCCGCGACGTGTCCTTTAGCACGATTCCTATTACGGGCTGTCACCGTGAGTCATACGTCTCGACACGCGAAGGACAGGTATTTGTGTGATCGTTGCGGATAAAAGGCCGGCCCGCTGGACCGCGATTGCCGTGCCCGCCGCTCATATGGTGGGCCCTTGCCAGAAAGACCGGGCAAGCCTGGGGTTTGACTCAGTACCAGCGGTGGGATTGGAAGTGCGCCCACGCGCGACACGGCGAGCCGTACCGCTGCTTGATGTATCCGAGACCCCATCTGATCTGGGTGCGGGGGTTCGTACGCCAGTCGCGGCCGGATGAGGCCATCTTGTGGGCGGGGAGCGCCTGCGGGATGCCGTAGGCGCCCGAGGAGCGGTTGCCGGCGCGGTGGTTCCACCCGCTCTCGCGGGCCCAGAGCTTGACCAGACACCTGAACTGGGCCGTGTTCCAGCCGCGCGCCGCCACCAGGGACTTGGCGATCGACTTGTTCTTGCTACTTGTGCTCGTCTGGGAGCTCTGCGCCTGTGCGGCCGAGGCGCCGCCTGCCGCCACGAGGGTGGCGGTCAGGACCAGGACGCCGGTACGGCGGAGCATGGGCATGCGGATTCCCTTTCGAAGGGGGATATGGACCGCGCCACCCTGCCCGATAGACACCTTTCATTGCGAATTGACCATGAAAAAGTAGATCATTGGCAAAGATCCCAATATTCGGTTATTCAGCGGTTTTGTCCGAGAAATGTGGACAAAGTCACATTTCTCGGCCTGGGGCTCCCGGCGGGGTTCTGTAGGGTCGGACCATGAGCCTCAGCGACATCCCGCTCCGCACCCTCACGGACGCCCCCACGACCCTCGGTGAGCTGACGTCCGGCAAGGCCGCCCTGATCGTCAACGTCGCCTCCCGATGCGGCCTGACCCCGCAGTACGCCGGCCTGGTCAAGCTGCAGGAGGAGTACGGCCCGCGTGGCCTCACGGTGGTCGGCGTTCCCTGCAACCAGTTCGCCGGGCAGGAGCCGGGCTCGGCGGAGGAGATCCAGCAGTTCTGCGCGACGACGTACGGCGTGGACTTCCCGCTCCTGGAGAAGACGGACGTCAACGGCCCGTACCGGCATCCGCTGTACGCGGAGCTGACGCAGGCCGCGGACGGGGACGGCGAGGCCGGCGACATCCAGTGGAACTTCGAGAAGTTCCTGGTGGACGGGGAAGGCAGGGTGGTGGCCCGCTTCCGCCCCGGCGTCACCCCGGAAGACCCCTCGATCACGGCGGCCGTCGAAAAGCTCCTTTGAGTCAAGGCGTGTCGCCGAGGCCGAAAGGGCTTCAGCCCGCCGCTACGGCAGGCGTGTCCCCGTGGCGGCGGACAGGTCGTACGTGACGCCGGTGAGGCCTTCGGAGAGCCGCCACAGGCGATCGGCTGTGCCGGCGTCGCGGATGGCGCGCTCACGAGTGCGACGCATGGGCTCGCCACGCAGTTGCAGCGGCCCGTCGGGAACGATGTAGCAGCCCCCGGGCAGGTCCGGCACGGTCGCCGCGTACAGGGAGGTCTTCGCCCCGTCCGGGGTGGGACGGAAAGCCGCGCGCACGAGCAGGCGTGTGACGGTCGCATACAGTCGTCCTCTGCCGCTGTTGGCACCGCCGGTGAGCACGTTCGTGCGGGTGAGTCCCGGTGCGACGGCCATGCTGCGCAGCCTCAGCCCGGCGGCGTCGGCGGCCGCGCGACGGCGAGGCGGCTCATGGGCGAGGATGCTGACGCCGAGATGAACTCCCCGTCTGTCCCGGCACCTTGAGCACGCGTTCCAGGACGGGACGGCCTCGGCACGGCCCGCTCGATGGGACCGACGATTGCCGAACGGTGATCGTGTCATTACGGTATGCGATTTCCGGCGGGGTATCGATGTAGCGCGCACGTTGCCTGACGTCCCTCAGGGAGCACTCACATGACGATCAATCCGTACGCAGGATCGCCCTTCAGTTACGTCGCCGAGCCGGCCGCGGCGCCGTACTCGATCGTCGAGTTGATGCCCGGGGTCCGCAACCTGTACGAGTACGTAGGGCTGCGGCCGGGCGAGCGGGTGCTGCTGCTCATGGAGCACACCGTCGACCCGGTCGTCGTCCAGGCGATCGCCGCGGCGGCCGCGTACCGGGACGCCGACGTGCGCATCCTGTCGGTGCCGCCGTTCAGTCCCGGAGGGTGGGACAGGGAGGCGCCGCTCGACATCGAGACGGCCGCGTTCCGGGAGGCGGACGTCGTGATCAGCGGCACCTGGTGGGGCGAGGTGCACACGGCGCCTCTCTTCTTCGACCAGATCAAGGCGCGCTCCTCGCGCTGGCTGTCCCTGCACATGACCGCCACCGCCGGGGCGCTGCTGACCGGCGGCCGGCTTCCCGCCGAGGTCTTCTACGCGCTGCTGCTGCGGGCGTTGCGGCAGATGTCGGCGGCCCGGTCGATCCGGGTCACGTCCGAGCGAGGGACGGACGTGACGTTCTCGGGGCCGGCGTTCGATCCCGACCCGGGGGCGATGCGGCCGGGGGACTGGCGGCCCTTCCCGTACGGGGGCGCCAACTTCTGGCCGGACGACACCGAGGGCGTCGTGGTCATCGAGGACAGCACGGTCACCGGCGTACCGGAGGAGCCGCTGCGCATCACCCTCGAAGGCAACCTGGTCCGCAAGATCGAAGGCGGGGCCGCGGCGGCGCAGCTGCGGCGGTACGCGCCCGGCGGCTACTACATGCGGCACGGCCTGATCGGGCTGAACCCGAAGGTGCGGGTGGCCGGCGGGACGCAGTTCGAGCGGGAGAAGCACGCCGGGGCCTTCTACTGTGGCATCGACGGGCTGACCGACGGGGCGCCGGTCAAGACGGGGCCCGGCTTCGCGCACTGCGACTGCCAGGTCGACCGGCCCACCGTGTGGGTCGACGGGGAGCTGTTCATCGACCGGGGCCGGCTGCTGATGCTGGACGAGCCGGAGATCCGGGAGGTCGCGGCGCGGTTCGGGCCGCCGGACGTGATCCTCGACGACAACCCGGTCATGATCCTGCCCCGCCGCTACACCGGGGTGCCGGCGGCCGGTGGGACTCACTGACCTGTCGGACGTCCCCCGACACCGGCCTTCGCGCCGAGCTCTTGCAAGGCGCGGGCACGATCCCCGGCGTCGAGCCGGTCAGTACGCCTAGCGGTGCGGGCCGCAGCTGCCTCTGATGATCAGCTCGGTCGGCAGGACCACGCTCCGGGGTCTGCGGCCCCCGGAGCGCAGCACCAGCTCCGCCGCCCGGTATCCCATGTCCCGCCCGGGCTGGGCGATCACCGTCAGGGGAGGAGCGCACAGCTCGGCCCACGGCACGTCGTCGTACATCACCAGCGACACATCCCGCGGCACCCGCAGATCCAGCTCTCTGGCCGCCAGCACGGCCGCCTCCCCGAGCACGTTCCCCCCGGCCACCACGGCCGACAGGTCCGGGCGGCTCTGGAAGAGGCCGGAGGCAGCGGCGTAGGCCGAGTCGCGGCTGCCGGTGCCGAACACCACCAGTTCCTCGTCCACCGGCGCCCCCACCGCCTCCCTGAAGGCCGCCACCCGCCGGTCGTGGCCGGGACCGCCGAGGAAGGCGATGCGCTTGTGGCCCAGGCCTCTCAGATAACGGACGGCCGTACGGATGCCGGCCCGGTCGTCGGCCACCACGGACGGCGCGTCCAGCGGGCGGACCCGCGGGGCCGCGGGGAGGCCGTCCAGGAACATGAGGTCGTCCACGGCGGCCGCCCCGGGTTCGTCCTGGACCGCCGGGGAGGGGAGGCGGTCGGCGAAGACCACGGTCATGCCCGCGCGGATCGCCGGGGCCCAGGTGTCGGCGTCGCCCGACGGGACGGCGATGAGGCGGTCCACGCTCTGCTCCAGCAGCATGCCGATCAGCTCGGACTCCTGCTCCGGGTCGCCGCCCGTGGAGCCGAGCAGAACCGGCTCGCCGGCCGAGCGGGCGCAGGCCAGCACGCCCTCCGCCAGCTGGCCGTAGAAGGTGTCGGTCAGGTCGGGGACGAACAGCCCCATGCCGCCGGTGCGGCGCTGGCGCAGGTTGCGGCCGAGCGCGCTGGGGCGGTAGTCGAGCTGCGCGGCGACGGCCAGCACACGATCCCTGGTCCGCGGGCTGGCCGAGCCGCCCGAGAGCACCCTGGACACGGTCGCGACGCCCACGCCGGCCGCCTCGGCCACATCCTTGATCGTCGCCCTCTTCTCCATGGAAACGATTCCATCATGTTTTCCGCCGAGCGGGAAGCCTCGCGCGCCGACAACGGCTGGTCACGCTGTAACCCTTGACACCGATGTCCGTTTCGGGTGAGATGCTTGAAAACGTATCCACGTGAGTGGGAAGACCGTACCAACATCCGGGCCACCGCCCTGGAGCGCGAAGGAATGTCATGGCATCCATCGTTCTGACGAACGTCGACAAGATCTACGCCGGTGGCGTAAAGGCCGTGAACGGGCTCAACCTTGAGATCAGGGATGGCGAGTTCATGGTGCTGGTCGGTCCCTCCGGTTGCGGTAAGTCGACCGCGCTCCGGATGATCGCCGGCCTGGAGGACATCAGCGGCGGCGAGATCTCCATCGGCGACAAGGTGGTCAACCACCTGCCGCCCAAGGACCGCGACATCGCGATGGTCTTCCAGAACTACGCGCTCTACCCACACATGACGGTCGAGGAGAACCTCGCCTTCGGCCTCAAGCTCCGCAAGATGCCCAAGGCGGAGATCCAGAAGCGGGTCAACGACGCCGCCAAGATGCTCGGCCTCGAGACGTACCTCAAGCGCAAGCCGGCCGCCCTGTCCGGTGGTCAGCGCCAGCGTGTCGCGATGGGCCGCGCCATCGTCCGTGAGCCGCAGGCCTTCCTCATGGACGAGCCGCTGTCCAACCTTGACGCCAAGCTCCGCGTCTCCATGCGCGCCTCGCTCAACACGCTGCACGAGCGCCTCGGCGTCACGACGGTCTACGTCACCCACGACCAGGTCGAGGCCATGACCCTCGGCGACCGCGTCTGCGTGCTGCGCGACGGCCTGCTCCAGCAGGTCGACACCCCGCAGAACCTGTTCGACAAGCCGGTCAACCTGTTCGTGGCCGGATTCATGGGCTCGCCCTCGATGAACTTCGTCACCGCCGAGCTCGTCCGCGACGGCGGCGCCGCGGTCACCTTCGCCGACGTCAAGCTGTCGATCCCCGACTCCACCTTCACCGACAAGCCGGGCCTCGACCAGTACATCGGCAAGAAGATCATCCTCGGCATCCGCCCGTCCGACTTCGAGGACGCCAGCTCCGCCGGCACCCACGCCAACGGCTGGGCCACGCTGCCGGTCAAGGCGGAGGTCACCGAGGAGCTGGGTTCCGAGATCAACGTGCTGTTCCTGATCGACGCCCCGCCGGTCGAGCACAAGGACACCGTCGCCGCCGCCGACACGGGCGACGACGAGGAGGCGGCGCTGCCGCTGGTGGGCGACAAGTCCCTGTGGACCGCCCGGGTCAACGCCCGCAGCCACGTCCGCCCCGGCCAGAACATCGACCTGGTCCTCGACACGCACAACCTGCACTTCTTCGACCCGGCCTCCGGCCTGGCGATCGGCCACGAGGCCAACCGCTGATCCCGGCCCCCGGATCCCGGCCGTGAGCCCAGCTCACGGCCGTTGGGCCCCCACCGCGACCCCCTCCCGCGGTGGGGGCCCGCCCTTGTTCCAGCCCGTGCGCCTCAGCGGCCGAGCCGGCCCGACACCAGGCTCTGGAGATTGCGCGGCACCAGCCGGCCGATCGCCACGATGGCCTTGTACCGCAGGTCCGGCACCGACACCCGCTTGCCCAGCGCCAGGTCGCGCAGCGCCTCCCGCACCACGTCGTCGGCCTTGAGCCACAGGAACCCGGGGATGCCGGAGGTGTCCATCGAGGCCCGCTGGTGGAACTCGGTCCGCACGAACCCCGGGCACAACGCCATGATCTTGATGCGTGGGTTGCCCACCTCGGCCGCGGCCGACTCGCTGAAGTTCACCACCCACGCCTTGGACGCGCTGTAGGTGCCGCGCGTGAAGAACGCCGCCACCGACGCCACGTTGACGATCGCGCCCCGGTCGCGCTCGCGCATCCCGGGCAGCGCGGCCAGCGTCAGCCTGAGCACCGCCTCGCAGTGCACTTTGAGCATGCGGACCTCGTCCTCGACCGGAACGTCGGGGAAGCGGCCCGCGTGGCCGAATCCGGCATTGTTCACCAGCAGGTCGACGCCGTCGCGGATCCGGGACTCGACCTCGGCGATCCCGTCGTCGGTCGCGAGGTCCGCGGGCAGCACCTCGACGCTCACGCCGTACCTGAGCTTGAGCTGGTCGGCGGCCTCGGCGAGCCGGCTCGCGTCCCGCGACACCAGGACGAGCGAGTACGCCTCGGCGGCCAGGCGCCGGGCGAAGGCGGCGCCGATGCCGGCGGTGGCACCGGTGATCATTGCGGTTGGCATGCTCTGACCCTACCGAGAAGAAGCCTGCTCATCAGCCTGCCGGCCCACTGTCCTGCCGGGTCACGACCGTACCGGCAGTCCATTTCGCAGTTTTCTCATCGGCGCCCATGGCAGGATGAACGGCGTGCGTCTCGTCGTGGCTGTGCTCTTATCCCTCGCGGCCGTCACCGCCTGTTCCGCGGAGCTCCGGGGGTCCGCGACCTATGGCCCGGAGACGACAGCCGCCGCCCCGCCGCCCACCACGCCGGAGACAGCGCCTGAGACAGCGCCTGAGACAGCGCCTGAGACGACCCCGGCCGAGCGCGGCGAGCTGCGGTTCGAGAAGATCGGCGACTTCGAGCAGCCGGTGGCGTTCGCCGTGCGCAAGGGCGACGACCGGCTCTACGTCGCCGAGCAGACGGGCAGGCTGCGCGCCTCCGACGGCAAGACGGTCATCGACCTGTCCCGCGAGGTGAGCGACGGCAACGAACAGGGCCTGCTGGGCGTGGCGTTCCACCCGTCCGGCCGGTGGGTCTACCTCGACTGGACCGACGCCCAGGGCGACACCCACGTCACCGAGTGGGCCTACGACGGCGCCAAGGCGACAGGCCGGCGCGACGTGCTCACCCAGGACCAGCCGTTCGCCAACCACAACGGCGGCCAGCTCTCCTTCGGCCCCGACGGCTACCTCTACATCGCGCTGGGCGACGGCGGCAGCGGGGGCGACCCCGAGGGCAACGGCCAGGACCTCGGCACGCTGCTCGGCAAGATCCTGCGCATCGACCCGCGGGGCGGCCGGCCGTACGCGGTGCCGGAGGACAACCCGTTCGTCGGCAAGGAGGGCGCCAAGACCGAGATCTGGGCGTACGGCCTGCGCAACCCCTGGCGGTTCACCTTCGACCGCGAGACCGGCGACCTGTGGATCGGCGACGTCGGGCAGAACGCGTGGGAGGAGGTCGACTACCAGCCCGCAGGCTCCGAGGGCGGCGAGAACTACGGGTGGAACCTGCGCGAGGGCGACAAGCCCTTCCGCGACGGGAAGGGGCGCGAGCTGGTCGACCCCGTGATCGTCTACCCGCTGAAAGAAGGCGGCAACTGCTCGGTGATCGCCGGATACGTCTACCGCGGCGAGAAGATCCCCTGGCTGCGGGGACAGTTCATGTACGGGGACTTCTGCGCCGGGTGGATCAAGGCCGCGCCCGTCGACGAGCTGGAGAAGGCGGCCGAGGTCGGCGAGGTGCAGCAGTTGTCGTCATTCGGCCAGGGGCACGACGGCGAGCTCTACGCGCTCAGCCTGCGGGGTCCGCTCTACCGGATCGAGCCTGCCTGACCCGGTCGATCAGGTTCTCCACCTGGTCGTTCAGCCTCGACCCCCGTGCCCAGCCCGCGTAGTGGGTCAGGAAGACGACCACCTCGCGCAGCTCCGTCTCGGTGAGGTCGCCGGCGCGCAGGGCGGTGTCGAGCTGGACCTCCGTCATCTCGTCGAGGCCCTGGCCGACGAGCAGCCCGAGGAGGAGCAGCCGGCGCTCCTTGACCGACAGGACCGTCCTGGACCAGACGTCGGCGAACTGGCGCTCGGCCATGATGCCGAAGGAGTCGACGATCTCCATGGCGGGTTCTGTCATCGCACGCTCCGGGTGTCGCTAGGGATCCTCATATCTTTCGCTACTTCCTGGGATGAACCAATGGGGGTTGCATGAACGTTGTACGGAGGCGCCGCGGGCCCCGAGCGGCAGCCGTTTTCGATCTGTAACAAGTCGAGCCAATGAACGAGCAAGATTTGGTCAAGATTTTCCACCGTACATCGGGCTCATTCCTCCTGAAAGCGGGCACAACAACTCCGTTGGTCCGTAAAGCGGAGGTAAGCCCTGGTGAAAAAGACACGGGCTTTGGTCGCGCTCATGGTCGCGATCTTCATGCTGTCTGCGTGCGGGCAGCCGGAGTTCACCTACGTGCGTGATCGGGCGGGCACCACCTACTTCAAGGTGCCGTCGTCGTTCACACAGCTCAACGCGAGCGAGATCGAGATGTATCTGTCCGGCGACCACCCAAGCTCGCAGGCGGCGCAGCTGCGGGCACAGCGGGTCTGGTCGGCGGCCTTCGACCAGTCCGCGGAACCGTCGGTCAGCCACCTGCTGGGGTCGGCGGATCCCTTCGTCTACGCCACCGTTCATCAGCTCACCGAGGAACAGCGGGACGTGATCTCGCTCAACCGGCTGCGCGACTTCCTCTTCCCCGTCACCGAGCAGGTCCGACAGCTCTACCTGCAGCAGGCGATGACCACCGGCCGGCAGCCCACCTTCCAGAACTTCGAGCTCCTCAACGACGAGGTCCTGAACCTGGACAACGGCGCCCGGGGGGTCCGGGTCCGCTTCAACTACCAGATCGGCAACGACGTCCAGACGTTCGACCACACCGCCATCCTCGACGGGAAGGGCACCACGGTCTCCGTCATGCTCATCGGCTGCCAGTCCGTCTGCTACAGGAAGCGCGCCGGCGAGTTCGACAAGATCGCGAGTTCTTTCAAGCTGCTCCGGCTGCCTGGATGAGGGAGCACCATTGACCACGACCATTCACCATGAAGGGCTGCGTGCCCCCGGCAGCGGGCCCTCTGATCCCGAATCCGTGACCAGGAAGAAGATGCAGTTCTGGGATCGGAGCAAATTCCTCATCGCCCTGGTGGCGGCCTACTTCATCCTCACGTGGAAGATGATGGCCGACTACGAGGGCATCACCCCCTTCCCCGAGGCGGCACTGGTCATCGCGAGGGACTACCAGTGGATCTTCTGGCTGATCGGCGTCGAGCTCGTTCGCCAGCTGCACTTCCTCGTCAGCGAGCACTGGTCGGCCTACCACCGCTTGTGGAGCCAGAAAATCTTCGGCGGCTCCGAGCGCTGGGCGCACCGGCGCTTCGACGACTGGACGAGATACCGGCTCTCGCGGGCGTTCAAGATCGCGTTCTTCGTCGTGCTGACCGCCCTGGTGCTGGGGGCGGTGCTGGACATCAGCCCGTTCCAGGCGTTGTTCCAGGTGCCCGCGCTGATCTGGCAGGCGCTGCCGTTCTTCCTGCAGATCGTCTTCCTGTTCTTCTTCGTCATCATCCAGTTCGTGGGCCTGTTCTGGTTCCTGTCCAGGGGCGGCGTCGAGACCTACTTCCCCGACGACATCAAGACCCGCTTCCACGACGTGTGGGGTCAGGACCACGTGGTCGAGCGCGTCCGGGAGAACATCGTCTTCCTGGAGCGGCCCGACGAGATCGAGAATCGCGGCGGGTACGTCCCCAGCGGCCTGCTGCTGTGGGGTCCGCCGGGCACCGGCAAGACCCTCATGGCCGAGGCCGTGGCCGGTGAGACCGGCAAGCCGTACGTGTTCGTGGATCCGGGCGCGTTCACGAACATGTTCATGGGCATCGGCATCCTCAAGGTGAAAAGCCTGTTCAGGAAGCTGCGCAAGCTGGCGCTCCGGTACGGCGGCGTGATCGTCTTCTTCGACGAGGCCGACTCGCTCGGCAAGCGCGGCCGGCTCGCCCAGCAGGGCCCCAACGTGCCGGGCGGCGGCTTCTCCGGCCTGTCCGGGTACGCCGGCTGCCACGGGCTCAACTACCTGTCCGAGGAGACCCGCCAGGTGCTGGCCTTCCGCGCCCGGCGCGAGGACGGGGAGGAGCCTGGCCGGCGTAACCGCTTCATGATGGGCGGCGGCATGATGGGCAGCGGCGACCCCGGCACGCTGCAGGCGCTGCTCACCGAGCTGTCCGGGCTCAAGAAGCCGCGCGGGTTCTTCAACCGCCTGGTCAGGCGGCTGCTCGGGATGCGGCCCAAGCCGCCGCCCAAGTACCGCATCCTCGTCATGATGGCCACCAACCGGCCTGACGCGCTCGACGAGGCGCTGCTGCGGCCCGGCCGCATCGACCGCATCTACAAGGTCGGCTACCCGTCCAAGGCCGGGCGGGTGCGCACGTACCAGGGCTACTTCGACAAGGTCGACCACGAGCTCACCGCCGACCAGGTCGACAAGCTGGCCACGATCACCCCGTACGCCACCGGCGCCACGATCAAGGACCTGGTCAACGAGTCGCTGATCACCGCCATCCGCGACGGTCGCGAGATCATCACCTGGTCGGACGTGCTGCGCGCCAAGCGGCTCAAGCAGCTCGGCCCGCCCGAGGACGTCGAGTACATCGAGCGCGAGCGGCATGCCGTGGCCGTCCACGAGGCCTGCCACGCGGTCGTGGCGTACGTGACCCGCTTCCACCTCGAGATCGACATCGCCACCATCGAGAAGGGCGCCGACTACCTGGGCATGGTCGCCTCGATCAAGCCCGAGGACCAGTTCACCCGGTGGAAGTCGGAGCACGAGGCCGACATCATGGTCTCGCTGGCGTCGCTGGCCGGGGAGCGGATGTTCTTCGGCGAGGACAACTCCTCCGGCGTGTCCGGCGACCTGTTCTCGGCGACGTACCTCACCGCGATGATGGAGTCGTACTGGGGCATGGGCTCCGGCGTCACCTCGCTGCCCGCGCTCCAGGAGCTGGAGATCATGGGCGGCAAGGCCATGCGCAAGCGCATCCCCGGCAGCGGCGGCATCGGCATCACCGAGCGCGATCCGGCCAAGCGCGAGCCCGACCTGACCCCCGACGTGCTGGGGGAGCGGATCGAGTTCAACCTGGTGCGGCTGCTGGAGAAGACCGAGCAGCTGCTGCAGGAGCACCGCCGCGAGGTGCTCTGCGTGGCCCACGCGCTGGAGACGCACAAGACGCTCAACGGCGACGACGTGGTGGCGATCATCCGCAGGGAGCCGGGACCGCTCATCGACGGCACGATCTACGCCTCCGACGAGCTCTACCACGAACTGGAGGACTACCACCGGGACGCGGCCAGGGCGCACAAGGAGCACAGCCGCATCGAGCGCGAGCTGCCCGGTGCCGTGGAGCAGGACGTCGAGCCGGTGGTGGCCTTCAGCGGCGCCGGCGTCAAGGCCGTCCATCCGGGGCCGCAGGTGGTGACCATCGAGCCGCCGCCGACGCCGGTGATCGCGCCGCCGCCCACGGCGGTCACACCGGCCGCCGACTCGGCCGACCGGCCAGAGTTCATGCCGTGGGCGCCCAACACGGCGACGCCGGCGCCTCCGCAGACGCCCTCGCCGGTGCCCGTCGTGGTCGAGGCGGCGGCCGCGCCGCCGCTGCCCGCGCGGAAGCGGACCGCGGGGAGGGTGTGGCTGGTCATCGCCAGCCTGCTCGGGCTCGTGGCCCTGTCCATCATCGCCGCGCTGGCCGTGACGGGCGCGGGCGGCAACGGCGCCAACACGGCGGCCTCCGGCATGGTGGCCTCGCCGGGGCTGCTGTTCCTGCTGTTCGTGGTGATCGTCGCGGTCATCGTGGGCGCCGGGCTGGCGCTGGTCGCGATCAAGGGGGTACGCGCGGCGCAGGCCAAGGCCGAACGCGAGCGGGACGAGGCCCACGCCCGGGCCCAGCTCCTGGCCGCGGCGATGGACCCGGACACCGCCATGCGGCTGCTCGGCTACGACGGCAACGGGCGCGACGGGCGTACGTGACAGGTGGCGCGACCGGGGCTCTCAGCAGTCCCGGTCGTGCTCCTCGTGGACCTTGCGCAGCAGCGCCATCAGCTTCTCCTCCTCGCGAATGCGCCTGCGGTATTTCTCCGGCAGCTTCCTGAGCTGCTGCTCCTCGGCGCACAACTTCCCGAACAGCTCCTCGCGCAGCGCCGGATCGTGCTCGACCTCCAGGTAGTGCTGGGCGTGCCGCCGCGCGGCCGACACGGTGTTCTGCGCGCGGCCTTTGGCGCTGGTCAGCGAGGCGATCACGGTGATCACCAGCACGCCGACGATCACCGACAGGGACAGGCCCGTGCTGATCTCGGTGACCGGCACGGGCTCGCCGTCGTTGACGAACGGCACGTTGTTCTCGTGCAGCGCGTGCAGGACGAGCTTGACGCCGATGAAGCCGAGGATGACGGCCAGCCCGTAGGCCAGGTAGATCAGCCGGTCGAGCAGGTCGTCGATGAGGAAGTAGAGCTGCCGCAGGCCCAGCAGGGAGAAGGCGGTGGCGGTGAAGACCAGGTAGACGTTCTGGGTGAGGCCGAAGATGGCCGGGATGGAGTCGAGGGCGAACAGGATGTCGGTCCCGCCGATGGCGATCATGACGAGCAGCATCGGCGTCATGACCCGCTTGCCGTCCTGGACGGTGAACAGCTTGTCGCCGTCGTACGTGTCGGTGGCCGGGAAGAGCCGGCGGGCCAGGCGGACCATGACG
This sequence comes from Nonomuraea sp. NPDC049480, assembly GCF_044465905.1. Taxonomy (NCBI): domain Bacteria; kingdom Bacillati; phylum Actinomycetota; class Actinomycetes; order Streptosporangiales; family Streptosporangiaceae; genus Nonomuraea; species Nonomuraea sp. NPDC049480. The sequence continues at coordinate 251,978 of NZ_JBITMD010000002.1, read as the reverse complement.
TTGTCCGGCTGGTGGCTCTCCTCGCTCTCGGGCTTGAGCAGGTTGCCCGCGGTGACCAGCAGGATGAGGCCGAACACGTAGAACGCCCAGCTGAAGGAATTGATCAGGGCCGCGCCGAGCAGGATGAAACCGCTCCTGGCCAGCAGCGAGAAGACGATGCCGAACAGCAGCGCCTTCTGCTGGTCGGCGCGCGGCACCTTGAAGCTCGACATGATCACCAGGAAGACGAAGAGGTTGTCGACCGACAACGCCTTCTCCGTGACGTAGCCGGCGAAATACTCCGTCCCGGGATCGGCGCCACCGAAGATCCACACGCCCGCGCCGAACACCAGGGCGATGCCGACGTACAGGGCGGACCAGACCGACGCCTCGCGCAGCGAGGGGGCGTGCGCCCGGCGTACGTGGAAGAAGAAGTCGAGGAGCAGCAGCGCGAGGATCCCGCTGATCGTCAGCCACCACACCAGGGGGGAGACGTCCATCAGACACGCACTCCGAGCCGGCCGATCGGCTCCACCAGTTCCTCCTCCTCATAGGCGAAGTGCGACGCCAGAACGGCCGCCAGCCGGTCCGCGCGCGCCCTGACCAGTTCGATCCCGGCCGGGTCGCGCAGCAGCCGCACGCACGCCTCGTCGAGCCGGGCCAGCAGCTCGGCGATGACCTCGTGCTCCTGCTCCAGCTTCTTGATCACCGGTGCCAGCGTGGGGTCGGCCTCCAGGACGGCCGGGAACATGGCCTCGTCCTCGGTCGTGTGGTGCACGGTCAGCAGCCGGCAGAACGTCGCGCAGTACGTGCCCAGCGTCCACTGGTTCTGCCGCGCGGACAGCCGGTCGATGCTCTCGCGCAGCTCGGCGACCTGCTCGATCGCGTCCTGGACCTGCCGCATCTCGTGCCGGTAGCCGTCATGCACCTCCACCAGGTGGCGCCCGAGCCGCCGCTGCTCCGGCGTGAGCGCCGCGGGGTCCCGCCTGGGCGCGCGGGGCCGGCCCGCCTCGTCCAGGTCGGCGAGCGTGACCGGCCGCTCGGCCGGCTCCGGCGCGGGCCGCCCCCGCTCCCTGGCCACGGCCTCGCGTACGGCGGGCGCGACCTCCGCGGCGAACGTCCGAAGGTCCCGCTCGGCCTCCGGCCCCGGCGCGAGCACGAACCCGGTCATGCCGACCTCCAGCGCCAGCTCGGTGAGCTGCTCGGCCCACAGCGCGGGGGGACCGTCGAGGAACCCCGGCCCGGGCAGCGGCGCGAACGTGCCGCCGATGTTGTAGACCTTGCGGATCTCCACCGGGTCGCGTCCCGCGTCCGCGGCCGCCGCGTCGAGCACCTTCGCCTGCGCGGCCACCGCCTCCGGCGGGCTGTAGAAGGACGACGACAGCCAGCCGTCGCCCATCCGCCCGGTCAGCTCCAGCATCCTGCGCTTGATCGCGCCGATCCAGATGCCGATCGGATGCGCGGGGAACGGCCCGGGCCGCGCCCCGCCGAGCCGGTAGTGGTCGCCCTCGAACACCACGGGGTCGCCCGGCGTCCACAGCGCCCGCAGCACCGTGATCGCCTCGGCCAGCGCCTCGATCGACGCGGCCGGGGACAACCGGCGTCCCCCCATCGCCGCGATCGCGTCCCAGAACGCGCCCGCGCCCAGCCCCAGCTCCACCCGGCCGCCGCTGAGCAGGTCGAGCGAGGCGGCGGCTCTGGCCAGCACGGCGGGCGGCCGCAGCGGCAGGTTGACCACGTCGGGCACCAGCCGGATCCGCCGGGTGCGCGCGGCGATCGCCGGCAGCAGCGTCCAGGTGTCGAGGAATCCCGCCTGGTAGGGATGGTCCTGGACACCGATCAGATCGAGGCCGAGCCGGTCGGCCAGCGTGACCTGGCGCAGCAGCCGGTCCCGGCCTTCGGCCTCGGGTGACAGGAATGCGCCGAACCACAGATCGTGCATGAGCAATCCCCCTGAGTGACATGGTCGCATGGCGCCGTGAACCCTGAATCTCTGACCCACGTCTTAGGGGTTATGCATCGGATCGCCTGGTTCGCCATCGTCTGTGCCCTGCTCACGGCATGTTCGTCCGTCAAGGAGTGCACGCTCATCGGCACGCCGGTCGGAGTGGGGGTGCAGATCAAGGGACCGCTGGCGGCCCAGGCCGTGTCCGCCTCGATGGAGGTGTGCTGGGACGGCGGCTGCGAGGAGGCCCGCGTCGAACTGCAGCCGACCAGCCGGACCGTGACGGAGACCTGCGCGGGGGACACATGCTCGGCGACCTCGGTCCCGGACGGCGGGAAGCACGCGTTCGGCGACGTGCCCGGGTTGCCCGAGCGGCCGGTGCGGGTACGGTTGGCGCTGCTGGACGCCGGCGGGGAGCCGGTCCTGGAGCGCGCGATCGACGTCACCCCGCGCCTGCGCTATCCCAACGGCCCGGACTGCGGCGGGGGCGGGCCGAACGCCGCGCTGACCGTCGAGGGCGACGGCGTGGTACGCGAAGGGTGATGCCCGGACCTGCATTTGGCTTGGCAAAGACCGTCTGATTAACACGGCGTTCACATGCGGGCAAAAACCGGGAAACGGCCGTCCATAAGACTCGGCGTGGCTGTGAAACACCCTGAAAGGATCGCTGTGAGCTACAAGGCTGAGTACATCTGGATCGACGGCACCGAGCCCACGGCTCTTCTGCGCTCGAAGACCAAGATCCTTGCCGACGGGGCTGAGCCGCCGGTCTGGGGCTTCGACGGCTCCAGCACCAACCAGGCCGAGGGTCACTCGTCGGACCGCGTGCTCCGCCCGGTGTTCACCTGCCCCGACCCGATCCGCGGCGGCGACAACGTGCTCGTCCTGGCCGAGGTCGAGGAGATCAACGGCGACCCGCACGTCAGCAACACCCGCGCCCTGCTGCGCCCGATCGCCGAGCAGTTCGCCGACCAGGAGTCCTGGTTCGGCATCGAGCAGGAGTACACCTTCTTCAAGGGCAGCCGCCCGCTCGGCTTCCCCGAGGGCGGCTTCCCCGCCCCGCAGGGCCCGTACTACTGCGGTGTCGGCGCCGACGCCATCTTCGGCCGTGAGATCGTCGAGCTGCACCTCGACCGCTGCCTCGCCGCCGGCCTGGCGATCTCCGGCATCAACGCCGAGGTCATGCCCGGCCAGTGGGAGTTCCAGGTCGGCCCGGCGAGCCCGCTCGACGTCGCCGACCACCTGTGGGTGGCCCGCTGGCTGCTCTACCGCACGGCCGAGGAGTTCGGCGTGGAGGCCACGCTCGACGCCAAGCCCGCCCGCGGCGACTGGAACGGCGCCGGCGCGCACACCAACTTCTCCACCAAGGCCATGCGTGAGGGCTACGACGCCATCATCACCGCCTGCGAGGCACTCGGTGAGGGCGACAAGCCGCTGGAGCACATCACCCAGTACGGTGCCGGCGTCGAGGCCCGCCTGACCGGCGCCCACGAGACCGCCCCGTGGAACAAGTACAGCTACGGCGTCTCCGACCGCGGCGCCTCCGTGCGCATCCCGTGGCAGGTCGAGCTGGAGAAGAAGGGCTACATCGAGGACCGCCGCCCGAACGCCAACGTCGACCCGTACGTCGTCACCCGCCTGCTGGTGAACACCTGCTGCTCGGCGCTGGAGAAGGCCGGCCTGGTCTGACCGCACTCCCGCGGCTGGTAAGGCTGATGACAGGGGCGCCACCCGGCTCGCACGGGCGGCGCCCCTCTCTCTTGCCTGACAGCCCTTCGCGCCGGCCGCGACGCTCGCGGCGGGGTGCGTCAGGCGAGGCGGAAGCCGAGATCGGGGACGATCTCGGCGACGTCCATCTGCGCCTTCTGCAGGCGGCCGGAGTGGTCCCAGTTCATCGCCTGCCAGCGGGTGAACTGGTCGAGCACCCACATGCCGGACTGGCGGCTGCCGTTGCCCGACTTGCCGTTGCCGCCGAACGGGAGGTGCGCCTCCGCGCCCGACGTGGAGTTGTTGACGCTGACCATGCCGGCCGAGACGCCCTCGCGGAAGCGGAAGGCGTGCTTCGGGTTCGTGGTGTAGATCGAGCTCGACAGGCCGTAGCCGGGCAGGTTGGCCAGCTCGACGGCCTCGTCGAGGGTGCGGAACGCGGTCACGCCCACGATCGGGCCGAACGTCTCCTCCATGAACAGCCGGTCGCCGGGCCGCACGCCGTCCACGACGACCGGGTGGTAGTAGAGGCCCCCGCCATGGATACTGTCGCCGTCGAAGTCGCCGCGCGGGTTGTCCTTGGTGATCTTTCCGATTTTTCCTGACACGACCGTGTGGTGGGGCTGGAGCCAGGTCAGGTACTCCTCGTAGCGGTCGGCGAACTTCTGGTCCAGCAGCGGCCCGGCCAGCACGTCCTGCGCCGGGTCGCCGATCCTGGCTCCGGCCAGCGCCCGGGCGAACCGCTCCACGAACGCGTCGTGGACGTCCTCGTGCACGATGACCGTGCCGAGGCTGGTGCAGCGCTGGCCGGCGGTGCCGAAGCCGGAGAACAGCGCGCCCTCCACCGCGAGGTCCAGATCCGCGTCCGGCATGATCACCATCGGGTTCTTGCCGCCCAGCTCCAGGCAGGCCGACTGGAGGTGCCGCCCGGTCAGCTCGCCGATCTTGCTGCCGACCGCGCTGGAGCCGGTGAACCCGACCTTGTGCACGTTGCCTTCCTCCAGCGCCAGCTCCAGGCCGCGGAAGGTCTCGGCGCCGTCGGCGAAGACGACGTTCAGCACGCCGTCGGGCAGCCCCGCCGCCGTGAACAGCTGGAACATGGCGTGCGCGGAGGCGGCGGCGTACTCGGCGGGCTTCCAGACGACGGCGTTGCCGCACAGCAGGGCCGGGACCAGGTACCACGACGGCACGGCCACCGGGAAGTTGCCCGCGGTGACGACCGCCGCCACGCCGACCGGGTTGCGGAAGGTGAACAGGTTCTTGTCCGGCATCTCGGACGGCACCGTCTGCCCGTACAGCCGGCGGCCCTCGCCGAGGAAGAAGTCGCAGGTGTCCACGATCTCCCTGACCTCGCCCAGGGACTCGGCGTACGGCTTGCCGATCTCCTCGGTCACCAGGCGGGCCAGCCGCTCGGTGTTGGCCTCGACCAGCCGCCCGATGGAGGCGATCACCCGGCCGCGCACGGGCGCGGGCACCCTGGCCCATTCGCGCTGGGCCTCCTTGGCCGTGCGGCAGGCGGCGGCGAACGCGCCGGCGTCGGCCAGGCCGACCCGGGCCACGACCTCGCCCGGCCGGGCGGGGTTGGTCGACTCATATGCGGTCGCGGTGGCGGCCTCCTTGCCACCCACGACGGAAACGATCTGACGGCTCATCGGTGGCCTCCTCATAGGTTCTCCGGACACGACGCTAGCCCTCCAAGGCCAGTCTGCGCAGCTCCGGGCCGTAGGCCGGGTCGGCGAGGGCCGCGGCGAACTGGGCCTTGAGGTAGTCGAGCGGCGAGCCCGTGTCCCACCAGGTGCCGTCGATGACCTGCCCGTACACCGGGTGCCCGGCGGCGTGGCGGTGCAGGGCGTCGGTGAGGTAGATCTCGCCCTCGGGCTTGTCGTGCCAGCGGCGCGTCGCGGCCTCGAGCTCCTCGACGACGCCGGGGGTGACGACGTACCCGCCGATGGCGGCGTACCGGGAGGGGGCCTCCTCCGGGGACGGCTTCTCCATCAGGCCCGAGATGCGCAGCCGGCCGCCGCCGAGGTCCTCCTCCACGATCGGCACGCCGTAGCGGGAGGCGTCCTCGACCGCCATCGGCATCAGGGCCAGGACAGGGGCCTGAGTGGCCTCGTACGCGCTTTTGAGCTGCTTGGCGCGCGGCACCTCGGCCACGAACACGTCGTCGGCCCACAGCACCATGAACGGCTCGTCGCCGATGACGCGGGCGGCGTTGAGCACGGGCGTGCCGTTGCCGTACGGGCCGTTCTGGTACAGGTACGTGATGTGGGCCAGCGACGACAGCTCGGCCACCGCGTCGGCCAGGTCGTCCTTGCCGGCCGCGCGCAGCTGCAGCTCCAGGTCGGCGTCGGGGGCGAAGTGCTTCTGGACGAGGTCCTTGCGGGCTGAGGTGACGATGGTGATCTCGTCGATGCCGGAGTCCACGAGCTCGCGGATGGTGTGCTCGATGACCGGCTTGTCGCCGATGGGCAGCATCTCCTTGGGCAAGGCCTTGGTCAGGGGAAGCAGCCGGGTGCCCAGGCCGGCCACCGGGATCACGGCTTTGCGGACCATGCGACTCTCCTTGATCGGGTGGGGAGAGTGCCGACGTTACCTCAGCGACTTTGCGGTGATCACGCCGGTGCGGGCGACGCCGCGCCGTGGTCGAGCGGGAGCGAATGTCTCCTCGAACGCAACCGTGGTCGTCAATTTAGCAATTAGCGCCCATTAGTAAAAGTGCGGAATTTCATTATTCGTTAAATGCGTGTCTTTACCACGAGCGGATCGGGGCGGGGGCGTCCGCCGAGCCCGCGATGTCCCTCTGAGTGATGACCGCGAGGTGTTCGGCCAGGTCAGCCAGGGCGCGTGAGGCCGCCAGCTCGTCCCCGATCTCGGGCACCATGGGGTCGGACGGGTTGCGCCGGGCGCGTCCGTTCCCGGTGATTTCCGTGCCGTCGCCGGTGGTGAGAGCCGCCCGCGCCGCAGTGTCGTCGCCGTCCTCGGTCAGCTCGATGCGCACCGTCCATTCTTTTGCTTTCATGGCCACACGGGCTGCCCTTCGGCGGCTCGGTGAAACCGCCCCGCCTCACAGACCCGCCTATGCGGTGAAATCGGCGAAATCGAAGCCCGGGGACACGATGCAGCTCACCAGCACCGGCTCGGCGCCCGCCGGGCGGGCCGACTGCCGGACCCCGCCGGGGACGATCGCCTGCGGCACCTCGCCGTCCTCCACCCCCGGCCCCAGCGTGACCGTGGCGTCCCCGATCGTCAGGCTCAGCGGGCCGCCGCGGTGCCACAGCCAGACCTCGTCCGACTTGACCAGGTGCGGCACCGACTCCTCGCCCGGGTTCAGGAGGAAGTAGATGCCGGTGGCGCTGGCGCGCGGTCCCTCGTACCCGTCCGGCTGGAAGGTCACCGCCGATCGCCACGTCTCGCGGAACCAGCCACCCTCCGGGTGGGGGAGGAGGTCGAGTGCCGCGGCGACGGGCGGGCGTTCGACGAAGGCGATCGGGGCGCCGGTGACGTCCCGGCGGAGGAAGCGGGTGCCGTCGAGGACGAGCTGGCCCTCCAGCGGGCTGGCCAGGGCCGCGGCCTCGTCGGGCACCTGGACGGACGGGCCGTTGGGGTAGGTCTTCAGCTCCACCTAGGAGAGTTTAGATGGATATGTCCGGACGAATATGTCCGGACAGGCGGGGTCGTCGTGGGCCGGGAACCTCGGCGGTTCCCGCGCGCCCTCCCCGTGAGGGGCCCGGTCGGACGGCCTGGCGCGAGATCTCAGGACTCGCGGCGAAATGTCGGTCGGGCTGGCTAGTCTGCGGCAGGTGATCGCAAGGTTGAGCCGTGATCAGGTGCTCGCCCTCGCCCCCGACGCCTCCTCCCAGAAGGCGGCCCAGGGCGTGGCGGCGCCCGGGAAATGGTCGTCGCGGGGCGCGACGGGCACGGTCCTGTACGGCGAGTGCAAGGGCAGCGGGGCCACGCCCTATTTGGCGTGCGTCGACCTGACCGAACCCGCGTACCGGTGCAGCTGCCCAAGCCGGAAGTTCCCATGCAAGCACGCGCTGGGACTGCTGCTCATGTGGTCCGGCGACGGCGTGCCCGAGGCGGCGGCGGCGCCGCAGTGGGTGACGGAGTGGCTGGAGTCCCGCGCCGAGCGCGCGGCCAAGGCGGCGGCCCGGCTGGAGGCCGCCCGCGCGAACGGGAACGACGATGCCGGTGTTTCCGGCGAGCAGGACGTCGCAGGCTCCGGACGGCCCGGCGTCGACGGGACGGAGCGGGCCGGTGCCTCGCGTCCGGAGTCCGTACGCCATGCGCGGGTCGCCGCCGGCCTGGCCGAGCTGGAGCGCTGGCTGGCCGACCAGGTGCGCCAGGGCCTCGCCGGGGCCGGTGAGCCTGAGTGGGAGGGCCTGGCCAAGCGCCTCATCGACGCCCAGGCTCCCGGGGTCGCGGGCGTCGTCTCCCGGCTGGCGCGGGTGCGGGCGGAGGACGACTGGCCGGGGCGGCTGCTGGAGGAATACGCCATGATCAATCTGCTCGCCGTCGCCTACCGTCGGCGGGCCGAGCTGCCCGCCACGCTCGCCGAGACGGTCCTGATCCGCGCAGGCTTCCCCGTCACCAGGGAAGAGGTGCTGGCCGGGCCCGTGGTGCGCGACCAGTGGGACGTGCTGGGCAGCCGCGACGAGGCGCAGGACCGGCTGACGGCGCGCCGGGTGTGGCTCCGCGCGCGCCGCACCGGCCGACCGGCCCTGATCCTTTCCTTCGCCCCCCAGGGCCAGCCATTGGACGCCTCCCTGGTCACCGGCACCACCATCGACGCCGACGTGACCTTCTATCCGGGTGCGGCGCCGCTGCGCGCCCTGGTCGCCGCACGCAACGGCACGGTCCCCGCGACCGTCCCCCCGGGCGTGTCGCCGGAGGAGGCGCTCGACGAGGTGGCCGGGGCGCTGTCCGGGGATCCGTGGACCGAGTCCTGGCCCCTCGTCCTGGCCGGGGTGGTTCCCGAGCGGACCTCACTCGGAGGTCTCCCGCTTCACCCCCGGTGCCGTGACCCATGGCGGCTGATCGCCGTCTCGGGCGGACACCCGCTCACGGTGGCCGCCGAATGGACCCCACAGGGGCTGCGCCCCCTCACCACGTGGGACGACGAAGGAACGGCGGTGATCCTGCGATGAGCACCTGGGAGGAGCTGGCGTCCGCGGCGCTCGTGGGCACCGACCGCAGGCCGTACCACGGCGTGCTGCTCGAGGACGCGGCCGTCGAGGTGGCCAGGCGGCGGGCCGGGCGACGGCCGGACGAGGCCGCGCCGCCGGAGCCGGCGCCCGGGGAGGAGCGCCCCGCCGTCGCCGGGCGCGCGGCCGATCGGCTGGTCAGGATCATGGGCGGCGAGCACGAAAGGTTGCTGACGGAGTGGCTGACCGCGGCGGCGGGGACCGGCCGCAGGGTGCCCGCGTACGTGCTGCCCGACCTGCTCGAACGCGGCCGCCGCGACCGCTCGATCCGGGTCTGCCTGGGCGTGCTGGCGGGCCGGCGCGGCAGGTGGCTGGCCGGGCGGAACCCCGCGTGGGCGTACCTCCTGGAGGAGCCGACGGGGGAGACGTGGGAGCTGGGCGGCGCGGCCGACCGGCGGGCACATCTCAAAGCGCTCAGGGCGGCCGACCCGGCCCAGGCCAGGCAGTTGCTGGAGAGCACGTGGGAGCGCGAGACGCCGGACGACCGCGCCGAGTTCGTGGAGGTGCTGGCCGACGGGCTGAGCATGGACGACGAGCCGTTCCTGGAGTCGGCGCTGGACGACCGCCGCAGAGAGGTGCGCCAGGCCGCCGCCAACCTCCTCACCCGCCTCCCCGGCTCGCGCCTGTCCCAGCGCATGGCCGAACGGGTGCGGACGTTCGTGACCATCGCCGGGAACTCCATCACCATCGAGGCCCCCGGCGCATGCGACAAGGCGATGGAACGCGATGGCGTCCGGCCCAAACCGCCCAGAGGCTTCGGCGAGCGGGCCTGGTGGCTCCAGCAGATCATCGCCCGCGCCCCGCTGTCGGTGTGGGGCCGGCCGGCCGCCCGGCTGCTCAAGATGAAGATCCCCGACTGGGACGCCGATGTGAAGACCGCCTGGGTACGCGCCGCCGTGCTGCAGAAGGACCCGGAGTGGGCGCGGGCGATGTTCGGCTGGGACCCGATCGCGGACCTTCTGGAGTCGCTCCCGCCTGACGAGCAGCAGGAGCTCGCCGCAGGCTTCGTCCGCGAGCACGACCTGGACAGCCAGCTCATCATGGTCCTGGGCGGCGTGTCGTCCCACTGGCGCGAGGGCCTGGCTACGGCCGTCCTCCGCAAGATCGTGAAGGTGGCCACGACGCAGCCGTGGAACCTCGGCGAGCTGGTCAAGCTGGCCGGCGAGCACATCGACCCGGCCCTGTTCCCGCTGGCCGAGAGCTATTCGCCGGTCGAGCCCATCCAGCAGGTCGCCGCGCTGCTGCGCTTCCGCGCCGACATGCACAAGGAGCTGTTCTTGCCTGAGGAGACCCGATGACCGTTCTGCGTCCGCACGCGGAAGACCAGTACGCCGAGGAGCTGGCCCTCCTCGCCAAGGACGACGACCGGCCCAGGCCGCCGGGGTGGAAGCTGTCGCCGTGGGCCGTCACCACCTACATCCTGGGCGACGGCGACCTCGTCACCCCCAAATACGTCGGCGCCCGCCGCATCGTCGAGGTGGCCGTCGCCACCCTGGCGACCGACCGCGCGCTGCTGCTGCTCGGCGTGCCCGGCACCGCCAAGACGTGGCTGTCGGAGCACCTGGCCGCCGCCGTCAGCGGCGACTCCACGCTGCTCGTGCAGGGCACGGCAGGCACCGCCGAGGAGGCCATCCGGTACGGCTGGAACTACGCCAGGCTGCTGGCCGAGGGCCCGTCGATGGAGGCGCTGACCCCGTCGCCCGTCATGCGCGCCATGGCCGAGGGCCGCATCGCCCGGGTCGAGGAGCTGACCCGCATGCCGTCCGACGTACAGGACGCCCTGATCACCGTCCTGTCGGAGAAGACGCTGCCGATCCCCGAGCTCAACCGGGAGGTGCAGGCCCAGCGCGGCTTCAACGTCATCGCCACCGCCAACGACCGCGACCGGGGCGTCAACGAGCTGTCCAGCGCGCTGCGCCGCCGCTTCAACACCGTCGTGCTGCCGGTGCCGGCCACCGCCGAGGAGGAGGTGGACATCGTGGCGCGGCGGGTCGGCCAGCTCGGGCGGTCGCTGGAGCTGCCGGAGACGACGACGGGAGCGGCCGAGATCCGGCGTGTGGTGACGGTCTTCCGGGAGCTGCGCATGGGCGTCACCGAGGACGGGCGCACCAAGCTCAAGTCGCCGAGCGGCACCCTGTCCACGGCCGAGGCGATCTCGGTGCTCACCAACGGCATCGCGCTGGCCGCCCACTTCGGCGACGGGGTCCTGCGCCCGGCCGACGTGGCCGCCGGGATCGTGGGGGCGGTGGTGCAGGAGCCGGTGTCGGACCGGGTGGTGTGGCGGGAATACCTGGAGACCGTGGTCCGCGAGCGCTCCGACTGGCGGGACTTCTACCGCGCCTGCCGCGACATCTCATGAGTGTTCACGTTCTGGGGGTGCGGCATCACGGGCCGGGCTCGGCGCGGGCCGTGCGGGCGGAACTGGAGCGGTTGCGGCCCGACACGATCCTCATCGAGGGTCCGCCCGAGGCCGACGCGCTCGTCCGGCTCGCCCCGGACCTGGAACCGCCGGTCGCGCTGCTCGCCCACGTGCCGGGTGCGCCCGCGCGGGCCGCCTTCTGGCCGTTCGCCGGGTTCTCGCCGGAATGGCAGGCCATCCTGTACGGCACCGCCGCCGGCATCCCGGTGCGCTTCTGCGACCTGCCCGCGGCACACACGCTCGCCGATGACCGCGATGATGGGGAAAAATCCGACATGCAGGCCGACCCCATCGGCTCGCTCGCCGCGGCCGCCGGATACGACGACCCGGAACGCTGGTGGGAGGACGTCGTCGAGCACCGCGACGACCCGCCGTTCGACGCGGTCGCCGAGGCCATGGCCGCCGTACGCGAGGGCTACGAGCCGGACGAGCGGGAGGCCAGGCGCGAGGCGTACATGCGCAAGACCCTCCGCGCGGCGCTCAAGCAGGGCCACACGCGGATCGCGGTGATCTGCGGCGCCTGGCACGTCCCCGCGCTGACCGGCCCCCTGCCGTCCGCCGCCGCCGACAACGCCGCACTGCGCGGGCTGCCCAAGGTGAAGGCCGAGCTGACGTGGGTGCCGTGGACGTACGGGCGGCTGGCCTCCCGGAGCGGCTACGGGGCGGGCATCACCTCGCCCGGCTGGTACCACCATCTGTTCACCGCCCCCGACCGCCCCGTGGAGCGGTGGCTCGCCGCGGCGGCCGCCGTGCTCCGCGACGAGGGCCTGGCGGTGTCGTCCGCGCACGTCATCGAGTCCGTACGCCTCGCCGGCAGCCTGGCCGCCCTGCGCGGCCGCCCCCTGGCCGGGCTCGGCGAGGTCACCGAGGCGGCCAGGGCCGTGTTGTGCGAGGGTGACGACCTGGCCGTGGAGCTGATCCAGCGGCGCATGGTCGTCGGCGACCGGCTCGGCCACGTCAGCGACGGCACGCCGATGGTGCCGCTCCAGCGTGACCTGCGTGACGAGCAGCGGCGGCTGAAGCTCAAGCCCGAGGCGCTCGACCGCGAGATCGACCTCGACCTGCGCAAACCGCTCGACCTCGACCGCAGTCACCTGCTGCACCGGCTGCGGCTGCTCGGGGTGGACTGGGGCACTCCGGGGCAGGCCCGCGGCAAGGGCACGTTCAGGGAGACGTGGACGCTGCGGTGGCGGCCCGAGCACGATCTCGCGCTCATCGAGCACGCCGCCCTCGGCACGACCGTGGTCGCCGCCGCCGCGCGGCGGGCCGGGGATCTGGCGGGGGCGCAGGCGGCGGCGCTGGCGGACCTGACGTCGCTGGTCGAGCAGTGCCTGCTGGCCGACCTGCCGCAGGCGCTGCCGGAGGTGCTGGCGGCCCTGTCGGCCAAGGCGGCGCTGGACACCGACGTCACGCACCTGATGGCGGCGCTGCCCGCGATGGTCCGCGCCCACCGGTACGGCGACGTCCGCGGCACCTCGGCCGAGGGGCTGGCCGTGATCGTGCGGTCGATGCTGGACCGGATCCGCGTCGGGCTGCCGGTGGCGGTGACGGGGCTGGACGACGACGCGGCGGCGGACGTGCTCAATCACGTGGACGCGGTGCACGCGGCCGTCGCCCTGCTCAGCGAGTCCCCGGCCGATGCCGACGTCCCCGCCGAGGGCGGGGCGGCGCAGCGGGACCGGTGGCTGGCGACCCTGCGGGGCATCAGCGACCGGCCGGACCTGCACGGCCTCATCGAGGGCCGGCTGACCAGGATCCTGCTGGACTCCGGCGAGCTCGACGACGCCGGTGACCGCATGTCCAGGGCGATGTCCCGCGGCCAGACCCCGGCCAGGGCGGCGGCCTGGGTCGAGGGGTTCCTGGCCGGGGGCGGGCTCCTGCTGGTGCACGACCCGCGTCTGCTCGGCCTGGTCGACGGCTGGCTGACGGGGCTGTCCGGCGATCAGTTCACCGACGTGCTGCCGCTGCTGCGCCGTACGTTCGGGAGCTTCGCCGCGCCGGAGCGCCGGGCCGTCGGCGAGCGCCTGCGCTCGCCGGGGCGGACGAAGGAGTGGGGGACACAGGACGTGGACGAGCGGCGCGCGGCGGCGGCCGCCGCGACCGTGCTGTCGATCATCGGGAGAGCGGGCGGGAAGGCGGGCGGATGAGCGCGGCCACGCGGGGACCGGAGGAGGCGGCCGGAGCCGTGGAGGGGACGGACGAGCGGATGCGCCGGTGGCGGCTGGTGCTGGGCGGCGGGGACGCCGACGGCACCGGGTTCGGCCTGCGGGGCGCCGACGCGCAGATGGACGCGGCGCTGGGGGCCGTCTACGAGCAGGACGGCAGGGAAGGCGGGCTGGGCGCGTCCGCGCCGCGGGTGGCCCGCTGGCTGGGCGACATCCGCACGTACTTCCCCTCCACGGTCGTCCAGGTCATGCAGAAGGACGCCATCGAGCGGCTGAACCTCACCAGGCTCCTGCTGGAGCCCGAGATGCTCGAGGCCGTGGAGCCTGACGTGCACCTGGTCGGCACCCTGCTCGCGCTCAACCGGGTCATGCCCGACCAGGCCCGCGAGTCGGCCCGGGCGGTCGTGCGCAAGGTGGTGGAGGAGCTGGAACGCAGGCTCGCGCAGAAGACCAGGGCGGCCGTGACGGGCGCGCTGGACCGCGCGGCCAGGACGCACCGCCCCAAGCGGGTGGCCGACATCGACTGGAACCGGACGATCCGGGCGAACCTCAAGAACTACCTGCCGGAGCGGAACACCGTCATCCCGTCGCGGCTCGTCGGCTACGCCCGCCGTCAGCGATCGGTGCAGCGCGAGGTGGTGCTGTGCATCGACCAGAGCGGGTCGATGGCGGCCTCGGTGGTGTATTCGAGCGTGTTCGGGGCGGTGCTGGCGTCGACGCGGTCGCTGAAGACGTCGCTCGTGGTGTTCGACACGGCCGTGGTGGATCTCACCGACCAGCTGCACGATCCGGTGGAGCTGCTGTTCGGCACGCAGCTCGGCGGCGGCACCGACATCAACCGGGCCATCGCCTACTGCCAGGGGCTCATCGGCCGCCCGGCCGACTCGATCTTCATCCTGATCAGCGACCTGTACGAGGGCGGCGTCCGGGAGGAGATGCTGCGCCGGGTGGCCGCGATGACGCAGGCCGGCGTCCAGGTGATCGTGCTGCTGGCGCTGTCCGACGAGGGCGCGCCGTTCTACGACCACGAGAACGCCGCCGCACTGGCCGCCATGGGGGTGCCGGCGTTCGCCTGCACCCCCGACGCGTTCCCCGACCTGATGGCCGCCGCCATCGAGAGGCGTGACATCGGACGGTGGGCCGAACGCCACATCCCCTCATAGAGGCCCCGTACGATGATCGTCAAGCCGCTCGCGCGGACCGCGGCAAGAGGAACGACAGGGCGAAGGTCAGGGCCAGCAGCCCTACCTCGACCCACACGGTCACCTGCATGGCCGAGCCGAACCCCCACTCGCGGGCGAGCAGGTTGAAGAAGATCGTGCCCAGGACGGCGGTGCCGAACGCGCCGCCGAGCTGCTGTGTCGCGGTCAGCGTGCCCGAGGCCGAGCCTGACTCGTGCGGTTCGACGCCGGCCAGCACGATGTCGAAGAACGGCGCCATGGTCAGGCCCATCCCGATGCCGACCAGGCCGAGCCCGGGGGCCAGCTGCCAGGCGGTGACGTCGAGCCCGGCGAGGTGGATGGTCACCGCGAGCGCGGCCGCGCCCACCGCCATCACGATGGCGCCGATCTGCAGCAGCCCCCGGCCGAGCTTCTCCTGCAGGCCGGACATCGCGATGCCGAAGCCCAGCACGCCGCCCACGGCCTGCGGCAGCCCGGCGAGGCCGGCCTGGAGCGGCGTGAAGCCCAGGCCCAGCTGGGTGTAGAGGCTGAAGACCAGGCCGAAGCCCATCAGGCCGGAGAAGAACGCCAGCCCGGCCACCAGCCCGCCGGTGAAGGCGCGCTTGCGGAACAGGCCGGGCGTGACCAGCGGGTCCTTGCCGGCCTTGACGCGGCGCGACTCGTAGCGGCCGAACACCGCGAACAACACCACCGAGGCGGCCATCGACACGAACGTCCACGCGGGCCAGCCCAGCTCGCGGCCCTGGATGAGCGGGTAGATCAGCAGGAACGCGGCCGCCGAGACCAGGGCGACGCCGCCGAGGTCGAGCCTGGTCGCGTTCGAGAGCCGGAACTCGGGCAGGAACCGCATCGCGGCCAGCGCGGCGGCCAGGCCGATCGGCAGGTTGATCAGGAAGATCATGCGCCAGCCGGTGCCGAAGAAGTCGGCGTCGACCAGCCAGCCGGCCAGGACGGGGCCGCCGACGGACGAGATGGCCATGACCGGGCCGAACATGCCGAACGCCTTGCCGATCTCGCGTGGCGGGAACATCTCCTTGATCAGGCCGAGCCCCTGCGGGATCATCACGGCGCCGAACAGGCCCTGCAACACCCGGCTGCCGACCAGCATGGCGGGGTTGACGGCGATGCCGCACAGCAGCGAGGCGGCGGTGAAGCCCAACGCGCCGATCAGGAACATGCGCTTCCTGCCGTACAGGTCGCCGAGCCGGCCACCGGTGATCAGGCCGATGGCCATGGCCAGCGTGTAGCCGGCGCCCAGCCACTGCACGAGGCTTTCGGAGCCGCCGAGCTCCTGCTGGATGGTGGGTGCGGCGATCGTGGTCACGAGCGCGTCGAGCAGGTCCATGACCTCGGCGGCCAGGATCACGAACAACGCGATCCAGCGCCAGCGGTAGGGCTGGACCTCGGTCGTCGCCGCGGAGGCGGTGACTGTCATGGGGACTCCCTTACAAACGGTGTTCTATGGACGAACAGTGTTCGTTACGAACACTGTTTTAAGGGCGAACGGCGTTCGTGTCAAGTACAGTGTTCGTATGGGTGCGGATGGACTGAAGCCGGATCGAACGGAAGCCGGAGGCGTGCCGGTGCCTCCATGGCGCACGCCGCGCAAGCAGGCGCAGGTCAAGCGGCAGCTGAGCCAGGACCTCATCGTCGAGGCCGGGCTGCGGATCCTGGACGCCGAGGGGTTCGACGCGCTGAGCATGAGACGCGTCGCCCAGGAGCTCGACACGGGTCCCGCCTCGCTGTACGCGCACGTGGCCAACAAGGACGAACTGCTGGAGCTGGTCTACGACCGGGTGCTCGGCGAGATCGATTTGCCCGAGCGCGACCCCTTGCGGTGGAAGGAGCAGCTGCGCGCGTACGCCATGGAAGTGCACCGCGTGTTCGGCGTGCACGGCGACGTGGCCAGGGCCGCGCTGGCCAACATCCCGACGGGGGAGAACTCCCTCCGCGCGGGAGAGTTCCTCTTCGGGCTGCTCATCGAGGCCGGGATGCCGCCGCGGGACGCGTCGCTGGCGGTGGACCGGCTCTCGCTGTACATCGTCGGCGATGCCTACGAGGGCTCCCTGCACTGGGCGCGCATGCGGGCGGCAGGGCTGACGGACCCGGGGGAGTACTTCGAGGCCTTTGCCGGCCAGATCGCCGACTACTACCGGACGCTGCCGGTGGCGAGGTTCCCGCACCTGCGCGAATTCATCGACGACCTGATCGCCGGCGACGGCGAGGACCGCTTCCGGTACGGCCTGGAGCTGCTGCTCGACGGCATCGAGGCACGCATGCCCAGGCGCTGATCTAGGTCCAATGGCCGAGCGCGCCTAGGACCCGCGCCCGATGTGCTGACCTGCGAGTCCGCCATAGCCTGCGCGGCATGACGACGACTGTTGAACGATCGGAAACCGCGGGCGTGGTGTCGGCCCCGTACCGCGCGCTGAGCTTCGGGCTGGTGGCCATCGTCACGTTGCTGGCGTTCGAGGCGATGGCGGTGGCCACGGCCATGCCCGTCGTGGCCCGCGAGCTGCGCGGCATGCACCTGTACAACCTGGCCTTCAGCGCCACCCTGGCGGCCAGCGTGATCGCGACGGTGCTGGGCGGGCGGTGGAGCGACCGGCGGGGCCCGGTGCGGCCGATCTCGGCCGGCGTGGTGGCCTTCGTGGCCGGGCTGCTGCTGGCCGGGTTCGCGCCGACCATGGAGGTGTTCGTCGCGGGCCGGTTCGTGCAGGGGCTCGGGACCGGGCTGACCCAGGTGGCGCTGTACGTGCTGGTCGCCCGGATCTATCCGGGCGCCCTGCATCCCAAGGTGTTCGCCCTGTTCTCGGCCGCCTGGGTGGTGCCGTCCATGGTGGGGCCCGCGATCGCCGGATTCGTGGTCGAGAACGCCGACTGGCGGTGGATCTTCCTCGGCGCCTCGCTGATCGTCGTCCCGTCGGCGCTGCTGCTCTGGCGCGGCACCGCCGGCCGCGACCTGGGAACCGGCACCGGCGAGCCGGCCCCCGACTCGGGCGACCGCAGCCTGGGCCGCAAACTCGTCTGGGCCACGCTGACCGCCGTCGCCGCCGCGCTCATCCAGTACGGCAGCGCGCTGAAGCTCGCCGGCCTGCCCCTCCTCGCGGCCGGCGTCGTCCTGCTGGCCGTGGCCCTGCCCAAGCTGCTGCTGCCCGGCTCGCTCCGGGCCGCGCCCGGCCTGCCGACCGCGCCCGTGCTGCGCGGCCTCGCGTTCGGCTCGCTCACGGCGGCCAACATCCTCATCCCGCTCATGCTGATCAACGAGCGCGGGCTCAGCGCCACCGGGGCGGGCGTCGTGCTCACGATCGGCGCCCTCGGCTGGTCCACCGGCTCCTGGATCAAGGGCCGGGGCCGGATCGGCCACATGACCGCCGTCCGCGGCGGCGCCACCATGATCGCGCTTGGGCTGGCGCTGGTGACGCTCGTGCTGGTGGACGCGGTGCCGATCGCGGTCGCGTACGTGGCCATGGCCGTGGCCGGGCTCGGCATCGGCGCGCTGCACCCGACGGTGTCCGTGCTGGTGCTGGAGATGTCGAAGGCGGGCGAGGAAGGCCAGAACAGCGCGGCCGTGGGCGTCGGCGAGTCGGTGTTCACCGTGGTCGCGGTCGCGGTCAGCGGCGCCCTGTTCACCGCCACCGGCGAGTCCTACGCGGCCGGCCTGCTGTTCACCGTCGCGCTCGCCGTCCTGGCCCTGGTCCTGGCCCCGCGTTTGGTCCGTTCCCCGTCAGCAGGCACTATGGAGGGGACCGCGTCATAAAAGGGGGGTACATGCCGCGAGTGCGGGAGCTTGAGGTCTTCCGGGTGGTCCTGCCGTTCGGCAGGAGGTCGGAGACCCTGCTCGTGAAGCTCACCGACCACGGTGGCATGACCGGCTGGGGCGAGGCGCTGTCCCCCCAGCCCAAGACGTGGTCGAGGCTCGAGGAGACGCTGGCCGCCCTGATCATCGGCGTCGACTGGGAGCATCCCGACACCGTGCCGAGCGGCGACTCCGCGGTGGACATGGCCTGCTGGGACCTGTGGACCAGGATGCGCGGGGTCCCGCTCGCGGAGGCCATCGGCGGCACCCGCACCTCGCTCATGGCCACCGTGCGCCTGGCGCCCGACCCGTCGCCCGAGAGCCTCGTGAGCCGGGTCAACCAGCAGGTCTGCGCCGGGTACGGACACGTCACGCTGGACATCCGGCCCGGGTGGGACGTCGAGCCGGTGCGGGCCGTGCGGCAGGCGTACCCCGCGCTGACCCTGGCCGTCGACTGCGGCAACGCCTACACCGACCTCGAACAACTCGTCGCGCTCGACTCCTACGGGCTGGAGGTGATCGAGCGGCCCTTCGCCGCGGGCGACGCCTACACGCATGCCTCGCTGCAGGACCAGGTGGCCGCGTCGGTCGCGGTCGAGCTCGGCTCGACCGCCGAGCTGGATGACTATCTGACGCTGCGGGCGGCCCGTGTGCTGCTGCTGCGGCCGACCGCGTTCCCGTCGCTGACCGAGGCCCGCCGCGCGCACGACCGCGCGGCGGCGGCCGGCTGGGACATCCAGTGCACGGGAGGCCAGGGGGCCGGGCTGGCCAGGGCGGCGACGGTGGCGGTCGCCAGCCTGCCCGGGTGCACGCTGCCGTGCGACGTCACGCAGCCGCCCCGCCAGAACCAGATCGTCACGCCGATCGTCGGCGCGAACGCCGGCGTCATCGCCGTCCCCTTGACGCAGTCCGGCCTCGGGCACGACATCGACGAGACCAGGTTGCGGCGGATGGCGAAGGACTCGTTTCACGCATAAGGTGCCTACCTGATCATTTCGCGGGTGAGGGCTGGGCATGCGGCTGACTCGATGGAACGTGTTACGGCTCCGGCTGGCTCTGGACCCGTCCGGCCTGCTGTCGCAACCCGCGAAGCTGGTCATCGGCGTGGTCGCGATCGTGGGTGCCGGTGCCGGCGCAGTCCTGGTCAGCGGGACTCTGGGGACCGTCGAGACGATGCTGCTGGTGGGCGCCGGGCCACCGTGCACGCCAGTCTGAGAAGGGGCCGCAGGCCGGATCTCATGCTGGGACTGCCCTTGGTCATGGCCATGAGCGAGCTGGACCTGCACGCACTCATCGTCAGGGAACTGCTGGCGATCAAGCGGTGGCGACCGTACGAGCACTGGGCCGTCGCACTGCTCCTCGACCACGCACCCGGGAACGAGGATCTGCGGAAGGCGTGCAGGCCGCTACGGCGCGCGCTCCGGGCCGAGACGCGCTCTCTGGTCGGTGCGGAACGCATAGCCGCCGCCTCACGTGCCGAGGCCTCCATCCAGTCCGCTTTCGAGTGGCACTTGTCCCGGTACGTCGCGGCGTTCGCCCACCGAGGCGGTGCCCTGGACGTCCATGAGAGCTTTCTGTGGAAGATCCAGCACGATGGCCTGCTGAGGCGCGTGAAGGTCCAGGCTTTTGCCGACATTCATCCCGACGACGAGGAGCTGTTCGGCGAGCGACCGTGGAGCACCGCCGATCATGCTGCGTCCGCGCCTTCGGGAATGGTGTCACAGGTGGACGGCCGGATCGAGCGCCGGCTGGGGATCGTGATCAGCCATTGGCTGCTGGGCCGCGGCGGCTTCTCGCCCGTCCTGAAGCTCTACCGGCTGCGCGAGCTCCCGGCTTCCGAGTGGCGCGCCGCCATGGAGCACGAGCGCCAGGCCGTCATCGCGTCCGCGAGCACGCTGCTCGGCCGGACCGCCACGGCGCTGGACGTCGTCGACCTGGCGGTCGCGGGCCGGGCGGGCGAGCTCAAGTGGTTGCACACTGAACTACCCTGTCCGCACCCCTCGCGCGGCGTGTGCGTCCTGCTGCCGCTGTTCGATGTGGCGCTGCGGCGCAAGGGCTATGTGCACGAGCACCCGTTCGCGCAGCGCGAGCTGGTCGGCCCGCTGGGTGACCGGGTCAATCTGGTAGAACTGGCCGCGAAAGCGGAACGTGGCGAGCCGTACGGGATCTTGCTGGGGGCGGGGATGCCGGGGAAGGATCCGGACGAGGACGCCATCAGGCTGGCTGCCGAGTCGCTGGCCGCGGGAGATGCGGTGGGTTGGTTCGAGCGGCTGTACGCCGAGTCGGCGACCGGGGAGGCGATCGTGCCGTGGGACTCGCGGTCGCCGCACGTCCTGCTGACCGGGTGGGCCTCCGAGTACGCCGCCGGGCGGGGGCGGGCACTGGTCGTGGGGGCCGGGCTGGGGGACGACGCCGAATACGTAGCGGGGCTCGGCTACGAGACGGTGGCGTTCGACGTGAGCGCATCGGCCGTGCGGCTGGCGCAGGAGCGTTTTCCGGAGAGCGCGGTGCGCTACCAGGTTGCCGACCTGCTGAATCCGCCCGCCGAGTGGCGGCACGCCTTCGACCTGGTCGTCGAGATCATGACCGTGCAGGCTCTGCCGGAGGAGCTGCACGCCGAGGCCATCGCCCGGGTCGCGGAGTTCGTACGGACCGGGGGCACGTTGCTGGTGATCGCCTCGGGGAGGGAGGAAGGCGGGCCGGTGTTCGCGCCGCCGTGGCCGCTGACCCCGTCGGAGATCGCGGCGTTCGCGACGGACGGGCTGGTGACCGGGGAGATCGAGGACCTCCGGGACGGCGAGCGCCACCGCTGGCGCGCCACCTTCCACCGCCCCGCGTGACGCTTTGCACAGGACAGTGCTAGTCGTGATCTACATCGTAAAGTAGCGCGGTGCGTTGAAGGACCCGTGCGACCGGCGCGACGACCACCACGGCGACGTGCCACCAGAACAACCCGTCGAGCAAGACCTTCGGCCAGTCGACCGTCTTCTCCAGCCGGCCGGGGTCGGCCCGCAGTGTCTCGATCATCTCCATGGTCTCCGCGGATGCGCCGCTGTCCAGCCATCCCCATGGGTAGCCCGTCCCGCGATGGTAACCGAACATGCAGCAGACGGTCTCGCGGACCACCAGCAGGCTGAGGAACAGTCCGGCCGTGCCCAGCGCGGCGGTGGCTGCCCAGGCGATCCATCCGATCCGGCGCGCGGTGAAGCCCAGCCAGGCGAGTATCACGCCGCCCGCGCCGAGGGAGGCACCGAAAGCGAGATAGTGGCTCTGCCCGCCGGACATGGACAGCGCGAGCGCGGCGACGAGCATGCTCGCCGTGCCGAGGAATCCCGGCAAGGGGATTCGCTGGAGCGTAAGAGGCATGGTGACGCCATTGTGCCGCGGTTCTAGGGCTGGGTGCGGGCGGCGGCCAGGACGCGTGCGGCTTCGCGTACCGCGGCGAGGTTCTTCTTGCCCTGCCGTGACCCGGCCAGCTTGGCCTTGATGTGGTCCCGGACCGTGATCGGTTCGTAGGCCAGCCCGGAGGCGTCATGGTGACTGGCCAGCGTCTCGATGACGGCGTCGGGGTTGCCGTCGTGGAAGAAGGCGGCTGAGCGGCGGCGCTTGATCGTGCCGTCCACGATGGGGGGCTTGACGCGGTGCAGGGTCGACATCCACCGGTCGTTGGTGAGCCGGGCCGTGAGGTCGCCGAGGTTGACCAGCAGAGCGCCGTCGGCCGGCGCGACATCGTGCCAGCGTTCGTCCCGGCCGAGGACCTGGAGGCCTGCAACCTGGTCGGCCCACAGGACGGTGACGATCCCGTAGTCGGTGTGCTCCCCCATCCCGATGAGGTCGCCGTCGAGGGTGATCGTTCCTTCCGGCAGGGCGTAGTTGTTCATACGCAGCACGTCGATGGAGTGGCCGGTGAGCCGGGCGAAGAATCCGGGATCCAGGCGGAGGGCGTCGGCGAAGATCCGGGTAAGAGTGCGTGCGACCCGGCCGGCGTGGTCGAAGTAGGCCTGGACGGCCTCGGTGAAACCGCCGATCTCGGGCCACACGTTGATCCCGTAGTCCTCCTCCGACAGGTCCAGCGCGGCGAAGGAGCGTGCCTCCACGCCGACGTTGAACGCCTCGAAGAAGTCGTTCATGCGGCCGGCCGGCTCGACGCCGAGGCTCAGGCTCAGGGACTCGCTCTCGGGCGGGCTGTAGCCGCGGTTGGCGCCCGTGACGCGGTAGGTCTTCTTCGTCTCAAGGGGCAGGGCGAAGAAGGCGTCCATCGCCGAGGCCAGGCCGGCGATCGCCGAGTCCGGGATCGTGTGGCCCAGGACCTGGATGAAGCCCACGCTGGAGCAGGCATCGTCGATCTCCTGTGCGACCCTGCGGCGTTCCGCCTCCGGCCCTTCCCGCACGTAGGGGGAGATGTCGACCACGGGGACGGTGAAGTGCTCAGGCGCTGGCGAGGACATGGGATTCCTTTCGGCCGGCCTCGGCGGTGACTGCGAGGCGCTGGACCATGGCCGGCATGAAGGCTGGGAGCGGCCCGATGCCGGCGGACGTCGTGGCAAGGGTCGTGTTGTGCCGGGCGCTGATGCGGGCGGCGAAGCCGATCACGCCCGTGCCTCCCGTACGACGGCCGTCCCCGCCCGGAGCGCGGCGATGGGATCGGCCGCCTCGTCCAGTTCGATGAGCACGATGCCGGCGCCCGGCGTGCGGGACATCGCCTCGGCCCACGCTCGCCAGTCCACGATGCCCGTGCCCAGTTCGGTCATGTAGGGCTGCTGCTGAGCGAAGACCGTTTCGTCGATGGTGAGTTCGACGTCGATGGGCTTGACCGCGTCCTTCCAGTGCGCCAGTGCGATGCGCTGGGCGTGGCGGCGCGCGACGGCGACGGGGTCGCCTCCCCCGAGCGCGATGTGGCAGGAGTCGGGGCACAGCCACACGTAGCGGGGATCGGTCAACGCCATGAACAGGTCGATGTCCCTCTCGTACCAGAGGGTGCTGTTGGACTCCGTGTGGAAGGCGAGCTTCACGCCGTGCTGAGCGACGGCCTCGCCGGCCACGTGGGCGATGTCGGCCATCCGGGTCATGTACGCGGCGTCGACGAAGAAGGGTGGGCGCGTCCCGAACGTCGCCCTCATGGGCAGTCCGGCGACGAGGAGTTCCGCGCCCACGTCGGCGAGGAAGGCGGCGTGTCGCTCGGCGTCGGCGACGATCGCGGGCAGGTTCTCGCTCTGCCGCCAGTCGGGTGCCGCGCTCGCGGCCATGAAGGCGCTCACGACGGACAGGCCTCGGGCCTGGAGTTCGCGGCGGAAGGACGGTGCGTCGCCGAAGGCCCGCAGCGCCGAGTCGATGTCGCCGGGCGCGAAGGTCAGCTCGATGCCGCTGACACCGGCCTCGGCCAGCGCGTCCAGCACCCGCTCCCAGAAACGGTCAGGGTTCCTGACGGCCCAGTCGCGGAAGGCGCCGGCGGAGTCGAGTCCCCAGAATCTCGGGTGATAGAAGGTGATGACGTCGGTGGCGAAGCGCGGTCCGGCGGTGTCGTCCGGTGTCATTCGGCACCTCCGCGGGCGTTGTAGACGGTGACGCCGCCGGCGTCGACGGCCTTGCGGTAGTTGCGGAACACGGCGAGCGCCTCGTCTCGGAGCACGTCCCGGGTGACCTGGATGCCGCGTGCTTCGAACTGCTCGGCCCAGTCCGCGCCGAGCGGGCCCTCGTCGAACGTGGTGATCTCCTCCAGTTCCGGGCCCTCGCCGGCGACGACGAGGCCGCGTATCCCGGACCACATGGCCGCGCCGTAACACTGAATGCACGGACGCCAGTTCACGACCAGCTCGTGTGCGGGCAACCCGTCGCCGCCGAGGTCCCAGCCGCCGGCCGCCGTCTGGGCGAGTCCGAGCGCGACGACCTCGGCGTGCGCGCTGGAGACGCCGGAGGCGAGCACGACGTTCACGCCGACCGAGACGATCCGGCCGGAGTCCCGCTCGGCGACGAGCGCGGCGAACGGGCCGCCGTTGCCCTGGCGCCAGTTGCGGTCGGCGAGGCGGTGCACGAGGCGCATCCGGTCGTAGCGGTCGGGGATGAGGGCGGGGACGGTGGCCAGTTCGTCGTCGATCCACGCGGGCAGCGCCACGCGGTATTCCTTGGCGATGTCGATCATGATCGTGCTTCCTCTCGGTGTGCGGCGGGCGCGGTGTTTCGTCCGGCGACGGCGCGGGCGGCCCGTACGGCGGTCACCGCGCCGGTCAGGGTGACATTGGCGGCCATAGCGGTGGGGATCACACCGTTGCCGGCGAGGTACAGGTTGTCGAAGCCCCACACCCGGCCGTCCGGGTCGCACACGCTGGTGCCGTCGTCGGCCAGGCCGGACCGGACGGTGCCGGTCTGGTGCAGCGACGAGCCGGGCGGCAGCAGCGCACGCTCGGCCGCGGGATCGAACGAGCCGAACTCCTCGGCGATCGACCGGACTTCGTCGAGCGCGCGGCCGATCAGCGTGCGGTCGGCGTCGGAGTAGCCGAACTCGACGGTGATCCGCGGCATTCCGGCTAGGTCGGTCTGGGCTTCCGAGAACACGAGCCGGTTCTCGGGGCGTGACTCGACGGGGGCGTACAGCGACAGGCCAACGGAGTGCGCGAGGGGCTGGCCGTCTTCGTCCACGTACGTGCGGTTCATGATCTGGCCGTGGAACGGCTGCGCCGCTCCGTTCTGGGGCAGCCAGAGCGAGTCCGTGCAGAACTCGCCGGGGCGCGGCAGGGGCAGGGCGTCGCGGCCGATGCCGAACCGGTCGAGGTCGAGGAGCACCCGGGCGGTGATGAACGCGTGCTCGTTGAGGTAGCGGCCCAGCGCCGCCGGCCGGATGCCCGAGGCGAACAGCAGCTGCGGGGTGCGCAACGCGTCGGCGCACACCACCACGGCGTCCGCCAGGAGTTCCCGCTCGGCTCCGTCGGCGATGCGGCGCAGCCGGGCCCCGGCGACCCGGCCGCCGGAGACGAGGAGCGTCGTGGCCAGCGTGCCGGTCGTCAGGGTGAATCCCGGGTCCCCGCCTGTCGCGATGGCGGGAAAGATCGTCCCTGGGGCCGTGCGCGGCATGGGACCCGATGCCGTCGCGGCGACGGCCATGGGCATCGGCTGCGGTCGCCGGTCGCCCGGTCCGACGCCGTCGAAGCGCCGGCGCAGGACGTCGAGCACCATCCGGCCGACCTCGGTCGGGCCGATCGCGGACGGCGTGACCGCGAGCAACCGGCGGGCGGTGTCCAGGTCCTCCGCCCAGCGGTCCGGGTCGCCGACGTCGAACGCCTCGTCCCCGGCGGGCCACGGCGTCGCGGCGGTCCAGTGCACGCCCATGCCGCCCGCGTTCCACGCGAGCGCGGTCGCCGGCATCGCCTCGGCGTCCTCACCCAAGGCGAGCGCGTGGACCATGCCGGGCGTCAGGTCGGTGAGGCCGCCGGCGACCTCGCGCACCACTTCGGCGCCCGTGTACATGCCCTGGATGCCGGTGGCGACCTGTTCG
This sequence comes from Nonomuraea sp. NPDC049480, assembly GCF_044465905.1. Classification (NCBI taxonomy): domain Bacteria; kingdom Bacillati; phylum Actinomycetota; class Actinomycetes; order Streptosporangiales; family Streptosporangiaceae; genus Nonomuraea; species Nonomuraea sp. NPDC049480. The sequence goes on along the minus strand of NZ_JBITMD010000002.1, from coordinate 226,087 downwards.
TTGTAGCGCGACCAGAGGACCGGATCGTCGAGGTCGTGCAAGTGCAGGCCGGGGGTCTCGCCGATCGCGTTGCCGCCGTCGACCATCGTGATGTCCAGCGCCGGATCGGCCTCTCGCAGCAGCCGGGCCACGACAGATCCCATGATGCCACTGCCCACGATGAGGACATCGGTGCGGGAGGTGTCGGTCACAGTGAGACTCCATGTCTTGTGCCACGGGTACTGACGGGCAGGCGCGGATGCTCGGTGCCCGATCATGCGCGCGGGGTGAGTGGGCCGAACAGTTCGGTGTCCATGCGGTCGAGGGCCAGCTTGACGGCGCCGATGAGCGCGGCGTCGCGGCCCAGGCATGTGGCACGCAACTCGACCGCGGGGGTGCGAGCGTCGCGCAACGCCGCGCGTACCCGGGGCAGCAGCACATCGGCGGCGTCCTCCAGGCCGCCGCCGAGCACGATGAGCGACGGCGCGATGGTCCACGACAAGGTGGTGAGGATCGACGCGATGTTGTCCACGAATTCGCCGACCTCCGAGAGCGCGGTCGTATCACCGGCGCGAGCCGCGGCGAAGCGGCTGAGCGCGACCCTCCGTTCGGCCGGTTGCGGTGACGTCAGCCAGGCCACCGGGCGGTTCTCGATCGAGCCGGTCGGTATCGACCGGGCTTCGACGATCTCACCCGCGGAGCCGTCCAGACCGCGGTGCACGGCTCCGCGGATGAGGATGCCGAGGCCCGTCCGGTTCCCGAGGATCGCCCATACGACGTCGTCGTGGTCTCCGGCCACGCCCCGCCAGCGCTCCGCGAGCGCACCGAGGTTGCTGTCGTTGTCCGCGAACCAGGGCACCCGGATCCGTCGTTTGAGTTCTCCGGGCAGGTGCACGCCTTCCCAATGCGTCGTGTGCACCAGGCGCCGTACGACGCCGTGGTCGTCGATCGCGCCACCGCTGGCGATCGCACCGGCGCGCAGCCGGTCCGTCGATCCGCCCGCGTCGTCGAGCGCCTCCAGCACCAGCGCCGCCGCGTCGTCGAGCGTGACCTGCGGATCCTGATAGACACGCAGCAGCCGGTGCGCCCGGCCGACGATGCGGCCGCGCACATCGGCGATGACCGCGGACACGTCCGAGGTGGTGATGCAGACGGCCGCCAGCAACGCGTGTTCGGCCCGTAGCTCGTAGCGGCGGGCGGGGCGCCCGGCGTTGCCACTGGTCGGCACGCGGTCCAGCTCGGTCACCCAGCCCGCCTCCACGAGCGAGTCCATGATGAGCTCGATGGTGCGGCGGGACAGGTGGGTCCGCTCGGCGAGTGCGGCCAGCGTCATCGGCCCGGCCGAAACGGCGAGTGCCCGGAGGGCGACCGAGGTGTTGACGCGCCGGACGGCGCTCTGGTTCATCCCGGGCATCAGCACCTCTCCGCCGCCTGGGACATCGCCCGTATCACGGGGTCGAACACGCCTGTGGTGTCGGCCGTGAGCGCCGCTCCGGGCCGGCCGTATTCGCGCGCCGGATCGCCGAGTGAGCCGGTCGCCCGCGCCCAGGCCGGCTCCCGGCCGTGCACGAAGCCGGCCAGATCGGCATGCATCAGCGTGGCCAATTCGGCGGGCGGGTTCGGTCCGAGCGCCTGGGGGACGCCGGGTCCGTCGAGCACATCGAAGAAGAACGGGATGTCGACGCAGTGCGCGGCGCCGCCGAGCACGGGGGACGGCCATTCGAAGGAGTACAGCCAGGTGCCGGCGGGGGCCTGGCGGCGGGCGGTCGCCGTGCGCGCGCAGGCGGAGCGGAACAGGGTGTCCGTCACGCGGGTGCCCGCCATGCGCGCGGCGCCTCGGGCCTCCGGCGCGAGGCCGCTGTCGAACTCGTCGCCCGTCGCGCCGAGCAGCACAGGGACGTCGTGCCCCTGGACGGTGAGCCCGTCGGCGATGGGCACCGGCAGGATGTCGTCGCCGACGCACGGTACGAGCACGAGCGCGTCGCCTTTGCCCCGCTCGCTCCGCAGGTCGATGAGACCCTGCTGGAGCTGCTCCACGGTGCGGCCGCCGAATCCGGCCCGTGTCGGCGGCACGCCGAGTCTGTGCCCGAGCCGTTCGAGGACGTCGCGTGCGGCGTCCGAGCCTACGCCGAAGATGCCGCCGGACAGGCTGACCGCGCGGTGGAAGCGGCCGCTCCCCGCGGGTGAGGAGACGAGTGCGAGCACCGCCGCGCCCCCGGCCGACTGGCCGGCGACGGTGACCCGGTCCGGATCGCCGCCGAAGGCGGCGATGTTCTCCTGCACCCAGTCCAGGGCGAGCAGCAGGTCGCGCAGCCCGAGGTTCGGGAGGACGCCGTCCAGCGGGGCGAATCCGTCGACGCCCAGCCGGTAGCCGACGGTGACGCAGACGACACCGTCGCGGGCGAAGGCGCGGCCGTCGTACCACGGGCTGGCGGGGCTCCCGGCCAGGAAACCGCCGCCGTGGATCCACACCAGGACGGGGAAGGGCATGCGGTCGTCGTCCGCGTCCGGGGTGACGATGCCGAGGTTCAGCACGTCGTCGCCCGGTATCGACGGCTCCGGTATGGTCGTCGTGGCGAACAGCGGCACGCGCTGCGAGGTGGCGCCGTGCCGGGAGGCGTCGAACGGCTCCGGGAGCCGGCCACGTGGGACCGGCGGGGCGAACCGCCGGGCGCCGGTGGGTGCTTCGGCGTAGGGGATGCCGAGGAAGCGCCGCACCCGGCCGCTGCGACGGCCGATGATCGTGCCCGCGGGAGCGTGAATGGTGACAGGCTCGCCGGGGGTGTCGAGTGAGTCCATCCGATCATCCAACACCGGTCACCGCATTCCCGTTCCGGCGATGCCCTGAACGAAGTAGCGCTGCAGGAACAGGAAGAGCACCAGCACGGGCAGCATCACGACGATCGCACCCGCGAGCTGCAGTCCGTAGTCGGTGACGTGCGACGCGGCCTGACTGGTGGCGGCGAGACCCACCGGGAGCGTGTAACTGGACATGCTCTGAGCGACGATGAGCGGCCAGATGAAGTTGTTCCACGAGGCGAGGAACGACATGATCGTGATCGTCGCGACGGCGGGACCGGCCAACGGCAGGAAGATCCGGAAGAAGATCCGGAACTCGCCGGCGCCGTCGATGCGAGCCGCTTCGAGCAGGTCGCCGGGGATCGACATCACGTACTGCCGCATGATGAAGACCGACAGCGGCATCGCCACGCCGGGCAGGGCGATACCGGCGAGGGTGTCCGCCAGGCCCAGGTCGACCGTGATCACGAACTGCGTGACGAACACCGCGGTGAACGGCACCATCAGCGCCGCCATGACGGCGCCGAACGCGAGCCGCTTGCCCGCGAAGTCGAGCTTGGCCAGCGCGTAGCCGGCGGCAGACGCCGCCACGACGTTGCCGGCGACCACGATGATCGCGACCACGATGCTGTTGGCCATGAACCCGCCGAAGCCCTCGGTGGCGAACAGCCGGGTGAAATTGTCCAGGGTGACGTGCTGCGGGAGCCAGGCACCGGGGTCGGAGCGGATCTCGTCGAGGCTGCGCAGCGAGCCGCTGATCACCCAGACGAACGGAAGCATGGTGAGCAGCGCGCACAGCACCAGCGCGCCGTACAGCAGGGGTTGCGTGACGGACCGGCGGCGCACGGCGACCCGGCCGTCGATCATTTCGGTGTCCCGCACCGTGGCGACCGTGGTCATGCGCGGGGCCTCAGCAGCCGGAACTGGACGATGCTCACCAGCATCACGAGCACGAGCATCACGAAGGACGCGGCCGAGGACATCCCGAACTCGCCGGCCCCGAACTGGTGGTAGGTGTACAGCGCCACCGATTCCGTGGAGCCCAGCGGGCCGCCGTTCGTCAGCAGGTACGGCTCGTCGAACACCTGGAGGTAGAAGACGGTCAGCAGCACCGACACCATGAGCGTGGTGGGCAGCAGCAGCGGCAGGGTGATGTGCCTCAGCTGCCGCCACCGACCGGCCCCGTCGATGGAGGCGGCCTCGTACACGTCCTGCGGAACCGCCTGCAGACCGGCGAGGAACAGCACCATCGCGGTGCCGAAGTTGCGCCAGACGCCGAGCAGGATGACCACGGGCATGGCCAGGTTCGGGTCGTCCAGCCAGTTCGGCCCGGCGAAGCCGACGGCGCCGAGCACCTTGTTGACGGTGCCGTCGGCGTTGAAGGCGTACTGCCAGATCAGTGCGACCGCCACGATGTTCGTGACGACCGGTGCGAAGAAGACGACGCGGAACGTGCCGCGCAGGCGCCGGATGCCTACGTTGAGCGCGAAGGCCAGGGCGAATCCGATCGCCATGGTCAGCGGCACACCGACCGCCACGAACAGGGCGGTGTTGAAGATGTCCCGCAGGAAGCTTTCGTCCTGGAACAGGCGGAGGTAGTTCTCCAGGCCGGTGAAGTCGACGGCGAACGGATTGCGCAGATCCGTGCCCCGCAGGTCGGTGAGGCTGAACCCGAGCGCGGCGACCGTGGGGATCGCCGTGTAGAGCAGGAACACGAGGGTGAACGGTGCGAGGAACAGCCAGGCGACAGCCGTTCGACGGGAGCCCCGGGATCGACGCGCGGTGCGCGGCTCCCCCGGGACGACGGTGGTGGTCATCCGGAGATCACCCCGTACCCGTGCCGAGGCTCTCGGCGTACGCCTGGACGCTCGCGGCGGCCTTCTCAGCGGTCTGCTTGCCCTTGGCCACCGCTTCCATCTCCTTGCCCAGCCGGGTCGCGACCTGCTGCCAGGTGCTCACCTGCGGGAATGCCCGGGTGTTCTTCAGCTGGGTCAAGAAGGCGTCAAGGAGCGGCTGGCCCTTGATGGCCGGGTCGTCCCAGGCGGACACGACGGCCGGCAGCGAACTGTACGCCTTGTACTGCGCGACCTGGGTTCCCGGCTGCGAGATGTACTGGACGAGCTTCCACGACGCGGTCGCGTTGCCGCTGGTGGCGAGCACGCCCCAACTGCCGCCCGCGGAGAAGGAGAGGCTGCCCGACGGCCCGGCCGGCAGCGGTGCGGTCGCGACGTGAGACGCCGTCCAGCCGGTCTTCTTCGCGGCGGTGTCGAGCTGACCGACGACCCACGGGCCTGTGATCATGGAGGCGGTCTTGCCGGCGACGAAGTACGGCTGCGCGTCGAGGAAACCGGGCCCGCTGGTGTCGGCGACGCCCGAGGTGAAGAACGACGCGTTGAACTTCAGCGCGTCGACCATCGCCGGCGTGTCGAGCGTCCACTTGCCGTCGGAGGAGAGCAGTGAGCCGCCCGCCTGCCAGGCGTACATCGCGACGTCCTGGCCGTTGAAGATGTCCCAGCCGATGTCGGCGCCGAGGCCGCGCCCGGCGCCGGCGCCCTGGAGCGCCTTGAGGAACGGCACCGTCTCGTCCCACGTGGCCGGCGGCTTGACACCCGCCTTCTCCGCCAGATCGGAGCGGTAGACGAGCGCATAGGTGTAGGCGTACCAGGGCACCGTGTAGGCGACGCCCTTGACCACGCCCGCGTCCCAGAGGCTCTTGAAGAAGCCGCCGGGGTCGACGAGGCCGTCCGGAACGGGCTGAAGGATCGATGGATTGAGGAACTGCGCCTGCGACTCGGGGAAGAGCTGGGCGACATCGGGTCCGTTGCCCGCCGCGATCGCCGCCTGGAGCTTGGTGTAGTACTCGGCGTTCGGGATCAGCGTCAACTTCACGGTGACGCCCGGGTTCCCGGCCTTGAAGGGCTCGATGACCTTCTCGAGCACGTCGGCATCGCCCTGGGCGGCCCAGACATTGACGGTGCCGCTGGCAGGGGAGGCGTCGATGGGCTTGGCGGTGCCTGTCGCGGCGGTGTCATCACTGCCGCGACCACAGCCCGCCAGGGTAAGGGTGCAGCTGAGAGCTATGCCTGCGGTCAGCCGTAGGGCACCGCGTCGGGAGAGGTTGGACACTGGGGGGCTCCTGTCACATGAAGGCGCTGATCATAGAGAGGTGATTTTCGGCGAAAGTAGCTTTTTTGATCAGAGGGACCCGATGACGCCTTGGGCAGCCAAAAGGGACGCTACGTATAGCGTGTTTCGGCTGTGCGGCTGACCCGTCACGGAACAATTTCGGAACTTGTAGCAAAATTGATTCGTCACGCTTGGTGGCAGCTGCCGTCCAGCCGGTGCCGGTTCCGGGCAGGATCCATCACGAGGCTCAGCGGCATCGGATGGCCACACCCTCCAGCCGCTACCGGCGACGGCTGGGCGGAAGATCAGGGGATGAGGGCGGCTTCCAGGAGGAGGGCGCCGGCGCCGAGCAGGGCGGCGTCCCGGCCTGCTTTGGCCGGGGCGATCTCCAGGTCGCGGGTGGCCAACGGGAGGCAGCGTTCCCAGACGGCGGCGCGGATCGAGGTGATCAGGGGTTCGGCGGCTGACAGGCTGCCGCCGACGGCGACCACGTCCGGGTTGAAGAAGTTGACCAGGACCGTCAGGACCTCGCCCATGCGGCGGCCGGCGTTGCGGACCAGGCTGGTGGCCTCCGGGACGGCGTCGTTGACCAGGCCGACGATGTCGGCGGGGCGGGTCACCTCGATGCCCGCTTCGGCCAGGGCCGACATGAGGGCGGCGCCGCTCGCGTACGCCTCCAGGCAGTCGGGGTGGCCGCAGGCGCAGATGACGGAGGAGTCGGAGCGGACGCGGACGTGGCTGATGTCGCCGGCGGCGCCGCGGCCGCGGTGCAGGCGGCCGTTGACGATCACGCCGCACCCTATGCCGGTGCCGGCCTTGACGACCATGAGGTTCTCGCGGCCGGGCCACCAGCGGGCCTCGCCGGCGGCCATCAGGTTGGCGTCGTTCTCGACGAGGATCGGCAGATCGTAGCGGGTGGCGAGGTGGTCGGCGACGGGGAAGTCGTTCCAGCCGGGCATGCGGGAGGGGGTGACGACGCGCAGGGTGGCCGGGTCGACCGGGCCGGGGATGCCGGTGCCGACGCCGCGGAGCGGCACCTCCGCCGGCACGTGCTCGGCCAGGAGTTCGTCGAAAGCGCCGGCGATGCGGTCGAGGGTGGCCTGCGGGCCGTCGGTGATCTCGCAGGGGCGTTCCTCGATGATGAGCGGGGCCCCGCTCAGGTCGACCAGCCCGAGGCGTACGTGGTGGGCGCCCAGGTCGGCGACGGCCAGCACGCCGGCGGTGGGGGACAGGCGCAGGCGGCGGGGGCGGCGGCCGCCGCGCGAGACGCCCGAGCCCTCCTCGGCCAGGAGCCCGGCGTCGATGAGTTCCTCGACGCGGAGCGACACGCTGGACGCGGCCAGGCCCGATAAGCGCGAAAGGTCAGCCCGCGACTCGGCCTTGCCAGTGGCGACGAGTCGCAGCAGGTCCCCGTGTGCTCCCTGCACGGGCAGCCGCTCGTTCATGTGAGATGTCTACCATTCCTGACTTGGGCCGATGACGTATTGACTTGCTACGAAATTTCCCACTACGGTCCAGCTTATCTTCGAAATCGAAGGAAGTGACCGTTCATGAAGAGATTTGTCGCTGTCGCCGCCGTCGCTCTGTTAAGCCTGACGGCCTGCGGTGAGTCGAGCAGCCCAGCCGTTCCCGGGGCGGCGTCCCCGAAGAGCGATGTCCTGGCGAAGGTGCCGGTCGCGACAGCTGCCGAGATCCTGCCCGGCTCCACCATGGAGAAGATCAAGCAGCGCGGCGAGCTCCTCGTGGGCGGCTCGCTGGACGCGCCCCTGCTGTCGCAGCAGAACCCCGCCACCGGCGAGATGGAGGGCTTCGACGCGGACATGGGCAAGGCCCTGGCCACGTACATCCTGGGCGAGCCCAAGGTGAAGATCGTCAACTCGGCGTCGGAGACCCGGGAGGCGCTGCTGGCCAACGGCACCGTGGACGTGGTCTTCCAGACGTACACGATCACGGAGGAGCGGGCGAAGCAGGTCTCGTTCGCCGGCCCGTACTACACCTCCGGTCTGACGATCGCGGTGAAGAAGGGCACGACGGGCATCACCAAGCCGGAGGACCTGAACGGCAAGAAGGTCCTCGCGGGCGCGAACACCCCGGCCATCCCGGCGATCAAGAAGCTGGCGCCGCAGGCCGAGATCATCACGTTCGGCAGCGACCCCGAGTGCATCCAGGCGCTCAAGCAGGACCGGGGCGTGGCGTACGTGCAGGACGAGACGATCCTGATCGCCGACGCCAAGAAGGACCCGTCGATCGAGATCGTGACCCAGCCGTTCACCACGGACCCGTACGGCATCGGGCTCAAGCACGGCGACGACCAGTTCAAGAAGTTCGTCAACGACTGGCTGAAGAAGATGCAGGACGCGGGCGCCTGGCAGGAGATCTGGAAGAACTCCATCGGCACGGTCGTGACCGGCGACGCGCCGCAGCCGCCGCAGATCGGCTCCGTGCCGGGGTCCTGACATGTCGGTTCTCTTCGAGCATCTGCCCGAGTTGTGGCAAGGGCTGATCGTGACGTTCCAGCTCACCGCCGCGTCCTTCACGGGCGCGGCGGTGCTGGGCGTGCTGGTCTGCGCCCTCCGCGTCAGTCCGGTGCGGGTGCTGCGCTCCCTCGGCACGGCGTACGTCGAGACGTTGCAGAACCTGCCGCTGCTGGTGCTGCTCGTGCTGGCGTTCTTCGGCCTGCCGGAGATCGGGATCACAGCCTCGCCGCTGGTGACGGCCATCGTGGTGATCGCCGTGTACGAGGCCGCCTACATCGGCGAGGCCCTGCGTTCGGGCGTGAACGCGGTGGCGAAGGGGCAGGGCGAGGCGGCGCGGGCGATCGGGCTGACGTTCGCCCAGTCGCTGCGGCACGTCGTCCTGCCGCAGGCGTTGCGCACGGTGGTGCAGCCCATCGGCAACATCTTCATCGCGACCACCATGAACACCGCGCTGGCGGCCGCCGTCGGGGTCGTCGACCTGACGGCGAGCGCGCAGCGGGTGAACCTGGTGGAGGCCCAGCCCATCCCGATCTTCGTGGGCGCGGGGGTGGCGTACGGGCTGATCGCCGCCGCGGCCGGGTTCGTCACCGGCCGGCTCGAACGGCGGCTGGTGATCCTCCGGTGAGCACCGTCCTGTTCGACGAGCCGGGGCCCAGGGCGCGCCGGCGCATCAGAGTCGCGACCGTGGCCGGCACGCTGGCCGCCGTGGCGCTGGTCGCGCTGGCGGTGCGGCAGTTCGCGGCCAACGGGCAGCTGGACGCCGCGCGCTGGCAGCCGTACGGGACCTGGCCCATGTGGCGGTATCTGCTGGACGGCTTGTGGTCGACGTTCCTGGCGGCGGTCGTGGCGGCGGCGCTGTCGATGGCGTTCGGGCTGGTCCTGGCGCTGGGGCGCGTGTCGCCACGGGCCTGGGTGCGCACGCCTGCCGCCGTCTACGTCGAGGTGGTCCGGACGATCCCGGCGCTGCTGCTGGTGTACGTGGTGCTGTTCGCACTGCCGCGCTACGGGATGGACCTGCCGCTGTTCTGGAAGCTGGTGGTGCCGCTGACGGTGTCGAACGCGGCCGCGTACGCGGAGATCTTCCGCGCCGGGATCAACTCGGTCGAGCGCGGCCAGACCGAGGCGGGACTGGCCGTCGGCCTGACGCGGTTCCAGGCCCTGCGGCTGATCGTGCTGCCGCAGGCCGCCCGCCGGGTGCTGCCGTCCATCGTCAGCCAGTCGGTCGGGCTGCTCAAGGACACCTCGCTCGGCTTCGTCGTCAGCTACGGTGAGCTGCTCTACAGCGGCAAGGTGCTGGCCGCCTACAACGGCCTGCTCATCCAGACGTACCTGGTGGTCGCGCTGATCTACCTGGTGGTCAACGCGTCGCTGTCCAAGCTGGCCCGCACGCTGGAGGCCCGCCGGCCCGAGGCGATGAGAAGGAGGACCGTACGTGCCTGAACTCGCCGTGCTCGCCGAGGTGATCCGCTCGGGATTCGTGGAGAGCGTGCACTACGGCAGCGCCGTCGGCCTCGACCCGTCGGGGCGGGCCGAGGTGGCGCTGGGCCGGGTGGAGGCGCCGGTGCTGCCGCGCTCGTCCGCGAAACCGTTCCAGGCGCTGGCCTGCCTCGCGGCGGGCGCCGGAGCTCGGGCCCTGGACGGGCCGCGTCTGGCGATCGCGGCGGGCAGCCACACGGGCGAGGACTTCCATGTGCGACTGGTGCGGGAGCTGCTCGCCGGCTGTGGGCTGGACGTCGACGCGCTGGGCTGCCCGCCGTCGTGGCCGGAGGACCGGGCCACCATGGAGGAGCTGGTCAGGCAGGGCGAGGGTGTCTCCCGCGAGCGCATGAACTGCTCCGGCAAGCACGCCGCCATGCTCGCCGCCTCCGTCGCGAACGGCTGGGACGTGCCCGGCTACCTGTCACCCGATCATCCCCTCCAGCGGCGGGTGCGGTCGGTCACCGAGGAACTGGCGGGGGAGAAGACCGCGCACGTGGCGGTGGACGGATGCGGGGCGCCGCTGTTCGGGCTGTCGCTGACCGGGCTGGCGCGGGCGGTGCAGGCGATGGTGCTGGCCGCGCCGGGCAGCGGGCCTCGGCTGGTCGCCGACGCCATGCGCGCCCACCCCGAGTACGTCGGCGGCACCGGCCACCAGAACACCGACCTCATGCGGGCCCTGCCGGGGGCCATGGTCAAGGGCGGCGCGGAGGGGGTGCTGGTGGCGGCCCTGGCGTCGGGGCATTCGGCGGCGGTGAAGGTCATCGACGGCAGCCCGCGCGCCACCACGGCCATCGCGCTGGGGGTGTTGCGGCGGATGGGCTGCGACGTCACGTCCGCCGCCGCGTTCGAGCAGGTGGAGGTGCTGGGCGGCGGCGTGCCGGTGGGACGGATCGTCGCGAGGCTCTAGGTGTTAGCTGGTGGTGTGGACAGTGTGAGCAGGGGGCATCGCGCGCTGCGGCACCTCGCCGGCATCGACGTGGAGGCGTGGGCGGAGACCCGGGAGGAGTGCCTGGCGGAGGCGGTGCAGGCGCTGGTGGAGACCTTCGCCGAGGTGGGCGCTGCCGTCCCGGACGACTGCGTCGTGGTCGTCTCGGCGGAGGAGACCGACGAGGCGCTGCTCGTCGCGGTGCTGGACGAGGTGATCTACCAGGTGGAGGAGTGCCACCGGGTGGCGGTGGACGTGTCCGTCGACGAGCGGACGAAGGCCACCGAAGGGCAGGTCGAGGTACGGCTGGCCACCGTGCCGGTTGCCGTGGTGGACCGGGTGGGGGCGGTGCCGCAGGCGGTCGCCGTGCGGGAGCTGAGCTTCGGCAGGATCGACGGCGTGTGGCGAGCCCACGTGGGTGTCGGCGGTTAGTCCGGCTCGGACACCGGCCGCGCGACCTGGTCAAGATCGCGCTCCGTGGCCGGGCGGCCGCGTTTCGTGGATGGCAAGGCCGGAGACACGTACACGTCGCCGTGCGGACATCGGCAGGGCCGAAGGTGGCTCGCGCGGGGCGTCCGAACCAGCGGCGCCCCTTGCGATGAGCAGGGAGCCAGACACATGACCGACATCGACCGGCGGGGATTCCTTCGCACCGGCCTGGCCGCCGCCACCCTCGGGGTGGCGGCGGGCGGGCCGCTGGCCGCACTGTCCGCGCGCACCGCGGACGCCTCGACAATGGTGAAGCGGGCTTTCAGCCCCGACTACGGGCCGCTGCACCCGGTCAAGGACCACACCACGGGTCTGGAACTGCTCAAGCTGCCCCGCGGGTTCGAATACCTGTCGCACGGCTGGACCGGCGATCCGATGAGCGACGGGCGCCGCACCCCCGCCGCGCACGACGGCATGGCCGCGTTCGGCCCCAGCGACGCGCTGAAGGACAGGACGGAGGCCGGTGGGAGCGGCGGCGCGGGCAAGGGTCACTGGACCGTGCTGGTACGCAACCACGAGGTCGGCAGCCTCAACGGCGCGTTCGTCACCCCGGCCTACAACCCGGCCGCCGGCGGCGGGACCACGTCGCTGATCTTCGACACGCGCCAGGGCAAGTTCCTGGACAGCTGGGCCAGCCTCGGCGGCACCATCCGCAACTGCGCCGGCGGGCCGACCCCGTGGGGCAGCTGGCTGTCGTGCGAGGAGACCACCGAGATCAACGGCGACTACCGGCACGGCTACGTCTTCGAGGTGCCGCACGACGGGATCGGCGACGCCAAGCCGTACAAGGAGATGGGCCGCTTCTCCCACGAGGCCGTGGCGGTGGACCCGGAGACCGGCTGGGTGTACGAGACCGAGGACGCCACCCCGAGCGGCTTCTACCGCTTCCGCCCGAAGGTCAAGGGCGACCTGGGGCAGGGCGGCGTACTGGAGATGATGACGATCGGCTCCTCGCCCTACGTCACCTACAAGGACGGCACCGGTGTCACCTACCCCGAGATCGGCTGGGTCGCCATCGACGACCCCGACCCCGGCGCCGGCGAGACGAGCGTCGTGCGGCAGGGCATCGCCAAGGGCGGCGCCTCGTTCGCCCGTCTCGAGGGCGCCTGGTACCACGACGGCAAGATCTACATCGTCAGCACGAGCGGCGGCCCCACCGGGCAGGGGCAGGTCTTCGAGTACGACCTCGCGGGCAACACCCTGCGCGTGCTGTTCGCCTCGCCGAACGCGTCCGTGCTGAACAACCCGGACAACATCTGCGTCAGCCCGCGCGGCGGCATCGTGCTGTGCGAGGACGGGTCCGGCGTGGAGTACCTGCACGGGCTCACCACCGACGGGGAGATCTTCCCGTTCGCCGAGAACGCGGTCGTCATCCCGGCCGGCGGGGTGCCCGGCAAGACCGTGGCCCCCGGCACCTACACCGGCTCGGAGTGGTGCGGATCGGTGTTCGACAGCAAGGACGGCGGCTGGCTGTTCGCCAACATCCAGTCGCCCGGCATCACCTTCGCCATCACCGGCCCCTGGCAGGACGGCTCTCTGTAGCCGCCAGGCCCACCGCCACCGGCCCCGTCGCCCGGACGTGGTCTCATTCATGGTCCCTCGGGTCATGGACCTCTCTGACCTGGGTACCGGGGGAGGGAGAGGGCCATCGAGCCGAGGGACCGCTCGTGAGGGGGCTGCGATGAGGGAGCACTTCGTCTGGGTGACAACCCGCCGCATCAAGCCGGGCACGCTGGAGGACTTCGAAAGGGCATGGCGTCCGGACCCGTACCCGGAGGGACTGCGCCAGGCCTACGCGTACTGGTCCGAGGACGGGCAGGAGATCACCGGGGTGTCGTTCTGGGACACGAAGGAGGCATGCGACTCCTGGCGGGCCTCCGAGGCCGAGGCTCGTCGTCGTGAGGCCATCGCCCCTTACGTCGTCGAGGAGCGGGAGGGCTTCTACCGGGGTCGCGAGCTCGCCGTCCCCGTCCGGTAACGGGCGTACTCGACCGCGGCCGGTGTCACGGCGTGGGCGCCGGGCCGAGCAGAGGCTCGACGGAATCCCACGTGGGAGGCTCCGGCCACTCCGCGGCGCCTTCTGGTCCGGCCGACGCCGAGCCCGCGCCCTCCAGCCCGATGACGGCGCAGGCCAGCAGGTGCTCGCCGGGCGGCAGGTCGCCCTTCAGCGTGGGGATCGTGGTGCGCGGGGCGAGTACGTTGGTGCCGGGCAGGGCCGTGACGAGGGCTCCCTCCCGACGGCCGGACAGGTCCTCGATCACGCACAGGCCGTTCGGCGAGTCGAGCCTGGCCCGGCCGGGACCGGTGTCGACCCGGGTGGGCGGCCGGTCCCGGTCGACCGCGAAGGCGCCCTCGGCCGTCCGCAGGGCCCGCCCGGTTCTGATCCGGTGCACCCGTACGTGCCATGGGGGCAGCGCTATCAGCCAGGTCTCGATCTCCTCGTCGTCCCAGGGCGTCCAGCGCGCGTGCAGCACACCGTCGGAGGCGGAGGCGTCGTCCGGCAGCTCGCACGGCCGCCAGTGCTCGCCGTCCTCGCTGAGCGCCAGCGTGCTGTCGAAGGCACCCTGCTCCAGCTTCAGCGTCCCGGCGGGCACACTGAAGCCGAAACGCGTGGAGTAGGCGAACTTGGCGTACTTGGCCGCGCCGTGCCGCGCCCACGGGTTGCGCTGCCCAGCGCTCAGCATCACCACGTGCCGCCCCTCCTCGCAGCGCATCAGCGCCACGCCCGCCTCCGGCTGGGTGCTGACCTCGGGCAGCGGGGGCGCGTCGGCCTCCTTGGCGGCCCAGAACGGGTGCTCCGCCGGCAGGGCGAGCGGCAGGAACGCCTTCATGGCCCAGTACGGCGAGCCGGGCGCGTTGTACTGCTCGGCCATGTGCGGCTGGGGATAGCCGTAGCCGATGGTGAGCAGCCCGGCGGTGTCGCGGATGGGACGGCGGGCCCACCAGCGCAGGTTCCGCAGCAGGTGCCCCTTGGTCACCTCCCAGGGCAGCGCCTCGACCCCGGCGAAGGCCAGCGCCCCCCAGAACGCCGACTGCGCGAAGCGGTAGGTCAGGCTCCTGCCGAACGGGACTGCGACGCCCTCGCTGGTGAACCAGTGCTGGAAGTCCTGGGCGAACATCGCGGCCCGCTCGCGGAAGCGCCCGGCCCTGGCCGGGTCATCGGCGAGCGCCGCGTAGATGAGGCCGTAGAAGTGCATGGCGAACGGGATGTAGTAGTCGCGCTGCCACGTGGGCCCGTCGGAGTACCACCCGCGTCCGAGGTCGAACTGCTCCAGCCGGTCGAGCCTGGCCGTGTTGGCGTCGTGGTCGCAGGAGACGCCGACGCGGTCGAGCCCGAGCCCCACCATGACCGGGAAGAACATCCAGTTGTTGTTGTTCGGCTCCACGGTGACCGCGTGCCGCAACCAGGCGGCCACCGTGTCGCGCTGCCGGCCGGTCAGCGGATCCCAGATCCGCTCGGGGGCCAGCGCGAGCGTCAGGCCGATGGCGGCGGTCTCGACCAGCCGCTGGTTCCGGTCGAAGACCGCGCCCCAGTAGTCGGGGTGCTCGGGGTCGGTCCCGGCGGCGAGCCCGGCGCGCCAGAGCTCCCAGTGATCGAACGCCCCGCCGCCGGCCGCCAGCGGCGCCAGCCCCCACAGCGGACGTGCAAACGCTTCCAGCTCGGAGGCCGCCTGGTCGTAGTGCGCCGTGCTGAACCCCAGCCGCAGCCGCCCCCCGCCCGGGCCGAACCGGGAGATCAGCGGCGCGACCAGGTCGCGGACCTGACTCCCCAGGTCGTCTCGGTCACTGCCAGGCCGTCCTGCGCGGTCGTCGATGTCCACAGGCCCTCTCTCATCCGCTGGGAAAGCGCTTTCAGATAGAGTTCACTCCACTGCCCTCGCTTGTCAACAGCCCGCGGTCCGGCCGCAGAGGGCGCGGTCGTACGGTCACCCGGCCAGTTCCCTGGTCACCGCAGGCGGGGCGGTGCTGTCGCGGACGTGCAGCTCCATCGACAGGTACACCGGCTCCCCGTCGTGCCCCTCGGTCATGAGGGTCTCCAGCAGCTCGGCCGCCTGCCTGCCGAGCTGTCCCCGGGGGACCGACACCGTGGTCAGGCTCGTGTGCGCCACGTGGTCCAGCTCGATGTCGTCGAACCCGACCACCGACAGGTCCTCGGGAACCCGCACCCCGAGCTCGCGCATCCGGGTCACCGCGCCCAGGGCCACCAGGTCGTTGTAGGTGGTGAGCGCGGTGGCGCCGGTGCCGGCCACCTCGGCGGCGGCTTCGTACCCGCAGCGGCTGGTGGACCCGCACGGCAGGATCGTGACGGAGATGCCGAACGCCTTGGCCGCCTCCAGCGCCCTGATCCGCTCGGAGTTGGCCCAGGAAACCTCGGGCCCGCTCAGGTAGGCGACCCGGCGGTGGCCCAGCTGCGCCAGGTGGCCGCAGATCAGCATCATCCCGCCGAAGAAGTCGGCGGCGACGGCGGGCGCGGCGAGGCCGGGGACTATCCGGTCGAGCAGGACGAGCGGGTGGGCCCGGGCGGTCAGGACCACCAGGTCGGAGCGCTCCATGCGGGGGGAGCAGAGCAGCACCCCGTCGCAGCTGCGCATCAAGTCCTCGACCAGGTCGTGCTCGACCGAGGGGTCCTCGTCCGACTCCATGACCATGACGTGGCGCCCGTGCGAGCGGGCGACGGCGGAGACGGCCTTGAGCACGTCGGGAAAGTAGGGGTTGGCCAGGTCGGGGACCAGCACGCCGATGGTGCCCCACTTCCCGCGGGCGAGCCCCTGCGCCGCGGCGTTGGGCCGGTAGCCCAGCTGCCTGACCGCGTCGTGGACGCGCGCCGCCAGCGAGGGGTCGACCTTGGCCGTGCCGTTGAGCACGCGAGAGACGGTCGCGGCCGACACCCCCGCCGCCGCCCCGACGTCGCTGATCGTCACCCGGGTCGGGCGGCCCTGCCGCACATTACGCACCTGCTCCTCCTACCCCCGTGGAGCGCCCGTCAGCCGAGCAGCCCGCGCAGATGGTCCAGATCCCGTCGTACGGCCGCCGCCGGGTCGGCCGCCGGGTAGTGGACGTGCAGCGACAGCGGTCCGGTGTAGCCGCGTGCGCGCAGCGCCGGGATGATCTCCGGCCAGCGGACGACGCCTCCGTCCGCAAACGGTTGCCACTCGCACACCCAGCCGTCCGCGGCGGGCCGCCAGACGGCGTTCTTCACTCCCATGCAGGCCATCCGATCACCCAGCAGATCGACGTTGAGCGCCCATGCCTCGCTGCCCTCCTTGGCCTGGTTGCCGGGGTCGGCGTAGAAGCGCACGTCGTTCAGGTCGCCTGCGAGTGCGAGGGCGAGCGAGGCGGATGGATGGATCGTACCGTGATGCAGCTGGAGCGCCAGCTGGACGCCGTGCCGGGCGGCGAGGCCGGCCAGGCGGGCCAGCGCGGCCCGGGACTCCTCCAGTTGCCGGCGGTATCCGGTCGCGGGGTCGTAGCGGTAGAAGCCCGCCCGCACGAGGGGGACGCCGCTCGCGCCGCAGGCCGCGATGATCTGTTCGGCGTCCGCACCGGCGTCGAGCAGGTCGGTGGTGACGACGTCGAGGGTGAGCCCGCGGCGCTCGAGCTCCGCGGCGACGACGCCGATGCCGCCGGGATCGGCGGGGCCGACCGTCTGGCCCTCGCGCACGACGAGGTCCGCCCCGTCGGCGCCCACCGAGGCCAGGGCCTCGGCCAGCCGGGCGGCGTCGATGGGGCCGAAGGGCTTGGTGAAGGCGAGCAGGCGCACACGTACTCCCGAAGTCAGAAAGCGCTTGTAGATCTTTGATTCACAGCGTCGAACGCCACAACATTGTCGTGACCTCCTCGGCGCGATGCGGCCGAGAAATACCTGGAAACAAGCATATTTCGGGCATCGATGGGACCGCAAAGGCTGTCGACGGGTAGGTCTTCACAACCGAGCATCGATCTGAAACCGCTTTCTCACAAGCCTTGAATCGGGTTATGAGCCGGGTTACTCTCGACCCACCCTCGGGCAAGCGCTTACCACAAGCCCGAGCGCCCCTCTGGCATCCGCCCTTTGGGAGGGCTCCATGAAACCTCATCGGCCTGGCACCGCCGCGATGATCACCGCGGCCATCGCGTCACTGCTCGTGGCGGCGTGCGGCACATCGAGCAATAGCAGCAGTGGCGGCGGTGGCTCGCAGACCACGCTGAAGATCTGGGACTTCTCCGCCGAACAGGTGAAATTCCACAAGGACGTCGGCGCCCAGTTCACCAAGGAACATCCCAACATCAAGATCGAGTGGCGCTCGATCACCCAGGCCGACTACATGAAGACCCTGCCCCTGGCCTTCCAGAGCAACCAGGCGCCGGACATGTTCTACTGGAACGCGACCGGGCTGTCCGAACTGCTGGACCAGAAGTGGATCCGCCCGCTCAGCCCGAGCGGGACCGTCCCCGCCGACTTCACCAAGCGCTGGCCGGACGGGTCCTTCCTGGAAGGCATCAACATGCAGGACGGGAAGACGTACGGCTTCCCGTTCACGGAGAACCTCTACTGGGGCTCCGGCTACATGTTCCTCAACAAGCAGGTCTTCCAGCAGGCCGGGCTGGACGTGAACAACCCGCCCAAGACCTGGACCGACCTCAAGAACGCCTGCGCGCAGATCAAGGCCAAGACCAAGGCGGAGTGCATCGCCGCGCCCACCAAGGGCGAGGACATGCAGCGGATCTGGTACGGGCTGCTCAGCAGCGTCTCGACTTCGTCGACCGACTTCTTCGACTACAAGACGGGCAAGTTCAACCTGACCGAGCCCGGGCAGCTGAAGACCTTCGGCTTCATCCAGGAGCTCAAGAAGGCCGGATACCTGGCGCCGGGCACCAACGACAAGAACTTCTCCCGCCAGCAGTTCGCCGCCGGGCAGGCCGGCATCTACTTCGACGGCACCTGGATGCTGAGCGTGTGGGACAGCCAGGGCTTCAGCAGCGACAACTACGTGGTGGCGCCGCGCGTCGACCCGGACGAGGGGCAGACCGGCGCGGGCGGCCGCACGTACGACGGCAACAAGTACTGGGTCAGCTCGCAGACCAAGCATCCCGACGCCGCCTGGACGTTCATCCAATGGATGACCGACCCGAACGGCTACTTCGTCCAGCAGTACTACAAGAACGCCTTCGGCACGCTGTCCTACGTCGACAACCAGAAGATGGTCACCCACCCGGTGCTCAAGCAGATCATGCAGATCGGCGCGAAGCCGGGCTACCGGGTCCAGCTCCCGGAGCCGCTGCTCAAGTGCCCCGACATCGCCAAGTCCAAGGCGTACGTCAACGCGCTGACGAAGACCCCCGACGCGGAGTGGGAGGCCATGAACGAGGCGCTGGTCAGCGGCCAGTCTCTGGCGTCCGTGGGCGCCGCCATCGTCAAGCAGCGGCAGGCCGCCCTGGAGGAAGGACTCAAACAGGAGGCGGCCGGCGGTCTGAAGGTGTCGATGGACTGCTACACCTTCCCCGACTGGGACACCACCAAGGACTTCACCGCGGACATGTACAAGAGCTGACCGGACGACGCCGCCGGCCGCACGCCGGCGGCGGCGTCCCCTTCTCCCTCGTGAGGACATCCATGACAACCACCGCCCCCGCCCCCGCCCCGGGCAGGGAGAGGGTGACGGACAGGGACCGGTCGCCCGCCGAGCGTGGGCCCGAACGCGTCGATCACTCCCGCGAGCGTGTCCGCGGCCTCGACAGGGTCTGGCTGATCGTCTTCCTGGCCCCCTTCCTCCTGCTCTACCTCGGTTTCACCATCTGGCCGCTGATCGCGACGATCTACTACTCCTTCTTCGACTGGTCGGGCATCGGCCCGATCGAGAACTTCGTCGGGGGCGGCAACTACGGCACGATCCTGGCGGACCCGCTGTTCTGGATCTCGGTCGTCAACACGCTGATCTTCGCCCTGCTGACGACCGTCATCAAGCTCCCGATCTCGCTGGTCGCGGCGATCCTGCTCACCCGCAAGTGGCTGCGTGGCAAGCGGTTCTTCCGGACCGTGTTCTTCGCGCCGCTCATCATCCCCGTCGCCATGGCGGGCCTGGTCTTCACCTACCTGCTCAACCCGTCCAACGGCGCGCTGAATGCGATCCTGCGTGACCTCGGCCTGGTCGACCAGGGGTTCGACGTGTTCGCCAACCGGTGGAGCGCGTTGCTCGTGCTCGTGCTCGTCTCCATCTGGCAGATCTTCGGCCAGTACATGATCTACTGGATGGCGGCGCTGCAGAACGTGCCGGAGGAGCTCTACGAGGCGGCCGCCATCGACGGCGCGAGCGAGTGGAAGAAGCTCACCCGCATCACGCTGCCGATCATCAGGCCGGTCGCCGTCATCATCACCCTGCTCGGCCTGGTGAACGCCATGCACGTCTTCGGGCTGGTCGTCACGCTCACCGCGGGCGGGCCCGGCACCAGCACCTACGTGGTGTCCTACTTCATCTACCAGAACGCCTTCGGCAGGGTTCCGTTCGCCTACGGCTACGCCTCGGCCGCGGCGCTGCTGTTCTCCGTCATCGCCTTCGTCCTGGTCTCCGCCCAGGGCCTCGCGGTCCGCCGGGCCCAGCGGCTCAGGAAGGAGTACGGCGTCTGATGGCGACGATCACGAAGACAACCGGCACTCAGGCCACCCGGCGCAGCAACACCGTGCGGGCCAACCTCATCGCCCTGCCGATCCTGCTGGTCATCGGGCTCGTGTGGGTCTATCCCTTCCTGTGGACGATCTCGGCCGCGTTCAAGACCCAGGCCGGGATGTTCACCAGCGGCGCGAGCCTCGTGCCCGACCAGCTGAACTTCGACAACTTCGTCCGGGCCTGGGTCAACGCCGGGTTCTCCGGATACTTCTTCAACACGGTGCTCTACTCGGTCACCTCGACCCTGATCGAGCTGGTCAAGGCGGCCCTGTGCGGCTACGTGCTGGCCAGGTACGAGTTCCCCGGCCGCACCCTGCTGTACCGGATGATCGTGGGAACCCTGTTCATCCCGGTCGCCTCGATCATCGTCCCGCAGTTCGTGCTGATCGAGAACCTGGGCCTGCTGAACACGCGGGCCGGGGTCATCCTGGCCATGTCCGGCGGCGCCGGCGCCCTGTACGTCCTGCTGTTCGTCGGGTTCTTCTCCAGCGTCCCGGCCGACCTGTTCGAGGCGGCCAAGCTCGACGGGGCGGGCTTCCTCAAGACGTTCCGTCTCATCCTCCCGCTGGCCAAACCGGTCATCGCGGTGGTGGTCATCTTCCAGTTCATCAGCAGCTGGAACGAGTTCAACATCCCGCTGGTGTTCACCCTCGGCCAGCCCGACCTGCAGAACCTCGCCGTCGGGATGATGTCCTTCCAGGGCGAGTACGCCACCGACTGGACCGGGTTCGCCGCGGGAATGACGATCTCGTTCCTGCCGATGCTGATGATCTTCCTTTTCTTCCAGAACTACTTCACGCGCGGCCTGGCCGGCGCCACGAAGGGGTGACATACCGCTTGAAGATCACCGATGCCGGTGATCCCTCGATGGTGAGGCACGGCGCGTTCGCCTACACCTGGGACATCGTGGGCGACCCCGCGGGGGCCGAGCGCATCGCCGGCCTCGGCGTGAGCACGGTGACCCTGCAGGCCGCCTACCACTCGGTCCGGGCCGTCACCCCGTGGCATCCGCACCACCGGATCGTGCAGGCCGACCACGCGGCCGCCTACTTCCGGCTGCGCCCCGAGCGCTGGCGCGGCAGGCTCCGGCCGTACCCGCCGAGCTGGGGGGTGCCCGACGAGGACAGGTTCGGCGCGGCGCTGGCCGCGCTGGCGGGGGCCGGGCTGCGGGCCGAGGCCTGGCTGGTGCTCACCCACTCGTCGGTGCTGGGCCGCGAAGCGCCCGACCTGACGGTCAGGAACGCCTACGGCGAGTCCTACCCCTACGCGCTCTGTCCCGCCCAGCCCGCCGTCCATGACTACGCGCTCACCCTCGTGCGCGAGGTCTGCGAGCAGTACGACGTGCCCGCGCTGACGCTGGAGGCGTGCGGCTGGCTGGGCGCGGACCACGCCGGCCACCACGAGAAGACCTCCGGCGCCCACCTGTCCGCCTGCGGCAGGGCGCTGCTGTCCCTCTGCCTCTGCCCGGCCTGCCGGGCCGGGCTGGCCGGGCGCGGCCTGGACGTCGAGGAGCTGGCGCGCGACGTGCGCGCCGCCGTGGACGGAGAGCTGCAGCAGGGCGTCCCGGCCGGGACGAGCCTGGACGACGCGCTCGGCCGCGAACGTGCCCAGGCCCTGTACGGTCACCGCGCCCAGGTCATCGCCGGCCTGGTCCGCGACGTGGCGGCGCTGGCCGGCGGCCGCGAGCTGCTGCTCATGGCCACCGACGACCCGCAGGTCACCGGCCCCGACGTGGGGATCGACCTGGCCTCCTTCGACGCGCCGGTCGACGCGTACATGCTCAAGTGCTGGGGCCAGGAGGAGGTAGCCCTGGCTCAGGTGAAGGCGGCGGCGAGCCGCACCGGGGTCCCCCTCGTCGCCAACCTCACGGTGCTGGAGGACGGCCACGCCCGGATCCCGGCCCTGGCCGCCGACCTCGTCGCCGCGGGCGCGCGGCAACTGCGTTACTACCACGCCGGGCTCGGCTCGCCCGCCCGCCTGGCCAGCGTGCGGGCGGCGGCCCGCTTGAAGGAGAGTCAATGCTGAACGGTCTGTACGTGATGGATCCCAACCGCTTCGACGACGTCTACGGCCCGCAGGCCCGGGCCGCGATCGAGCGGCACCTCGCCATCGCCTCGCCCCCGCTCACCGCCGACCGGCTCACCCCCGACCTGCTCGCCGGCCTCGAGGTGCTGGTGACCGGGTGGGGGGCGCCCAGACTGGACGCCGAGCTGCTCGCCGCCGCGCCCAAGCTCTCGCTGGTGCTGTACGGCGCGGGCTCCATCCGCCCGCTGGTCACCCCGGAGATGTGGGCCAGGGGCGTGCGGGTCACCTCGGCGGCCACCGCCAACGCCACTCCGGTGGCCGAGTTCGCGCTCTCGCAGATCCTGTACGCGCTCAAGCACGGCTGGCGCTATGTGCTGGCCGCCCGCGCCGCCGCCGCCTCCGCTCCGCGCGGGCCCGAGACCGGGGCCTACGGCGCGGTGGTCGGGCTGGTCTCGCTCGGCGCCACGGGCCTGGCCACGGCGCGGCTGCTCGCCCACCACGACCTCGTCGTGCAGGCCCACGACCCGTACGCCGACCCGGCGCAGGCCGAGCGGCTCGGGGTGCGCCTCGTCGGATTGGAAGAGCTGTTCGCCACCTCCGACGTGGTCAGCCTGCACGCGCCGCTCACCCCTGAGACGCACCGCATGGTCGGCACCGGGCTGCTGGAGTCGATGAAGCCCGACGCCACCCTGATCAACACGGCGCGCGGCGGCCTGGTCGACGAGGCCGCGCTCGTGGACGTGCTGGGCCGGCGGACCGACCTGTTCGCCGTACTCGACGTCACCGACCCGGAACCGCCCGTCGCGGGGTCGCCGCTGTTCACGATGCCCAACATCGTCGTCACCCCGCACGTGGCGGGCAGCCTGGGCCACGAGCGGCGCCGCCACGGGCAGGCGATGGCCGAGGAGCTCGCCCGCTACGTCGCCGGGGAGCCGCTGCTGTACGAGATCACAGAGTCCGGCCTGGCGAGGAGGGCATGAGCTTCACCCTGGTGCTGCTGCCGCCCCACGATCCGGCCACCGCCGGCTGGCGGGCCCGGCTGGAGCAGGCGGTGCCGGAGCTCGTCGTGCTCCAGCCGGCGACCGACGAGGAGGCGGCGCACGCGCTGGCGGAGGCCGATGCCGCGTACGGCACGCTGCCCGCGGACCTGCTGGCGCACGCCGGGCGGCTGCGCTGGCTGCAGGCCCCGCAGGCCGGGCCGCCTCCGGGGTTCTACCATCCGGCCCTGGTCGCGCACCCCGTGCAGGTCACCAACATGCGTGACACCTACACCGACCACGTGGCCGCGCACACGCTGGCACTGGTGCTCGCGCTGGCCAGGGGCCTGCCCAGGTACGCCCGCGAACAGGCCCGCGCGCACTGGGCGCCCGACTGGGACCCCGGCGCCGTGCTCCCGCTGGGCGAGGCCACCGCCCTGGTGGTCGGGGTGGGCGCGATCGGGGCCGAGATCGGCAGGCTGCTGGCGGCGTTCGGCACCAGGGTCATGGGCGTGGACGCCCGGCGCGGCGGCCCCGTGCCGGGCTTCGCCGAGGTGCTGCCGGCCGGCGAACTCGACCGGCTGCTTCCCGGGTCAGACCTGATCATCCTGACGGTTCCGCACACCCCCGCCACCGAGGGCCTGCTGGACGCGCGGCGGCTGGCACTGGCCAAGCCCGGGGCGTACGTCGTCAACATCGGCCGCGGGCCCACCGTCCGGCTCGACGACCTGGCCGCCGCCCTGTCCGCGGGACACCTGGCCGGCGCGGCCCTGGACGTCTTCGAGACCGAACCGCTTCCCGCCGATCATCCCCTCTGGCGGCGTCCCGACGTGCTCATCACACCGCACGTGGCCGGCGTGGGGCCGCATGCCGAGGAGCGGCGCTTCGCCGTACTGCTGGAGAACGCCCGGCGCTTCGCAGGCGGGCGGGAACTGATCAATCTGGTGGATAAATCCGAATGGTACTGACGTGAACCGGATAGCACAGGTCGAGACTTTCACCGTGGCCCTGCCCTCGCTGCGCGACTTCGCCGTCGCGGGCGGATCCGTCGTCCAGGGCGGCCGCCCGGCCGTCAGAGTCCTGGTGAAGGTCACGGCCGACGACGGCGCCACCGGGTGGGGCGAGGCCACCCCGATCCCCTCCTGGACGTACGAGACCACCGAGTCCATCGTCTCCACCATCGAGGGCTACCTGGCCCCCGCGGCCGTCGGCCGTCCGTTGTGGGACCTGGACGGGCTCTGCCGCACCTTCGACCGGACCATCAGCAAGGGCTTCTCGATCGGCATGCCGCTGGCGCGCGCGGCGGTCGACGTGGCCTGCCACGACGCCTTCGCCCGCAGCCGGGGCCTGTCCCTCGGCGAGCTGTGGGGCCGGCGCAGGCGCGACACCATCGAGCTGGCCTGGATCGTGGCCACCGAGTCGGCGTCCGCAGCCGCCGACTCGGTGGCCGAGGGCCGCGCGCACGGCTACCGCCACCTCAAGGTCAAGCTCGGCCTGCACGCCGAGGACGAGGACGTGGCCATCGTGGCCGCCGTGCGCGCGGCCGCCCCCGACGCCGTTCTCTGGGTGGACGCCAACCAGGGCTACACGGCCGCCGCCGCGCTCCGGGTGGCCAGGCGCCTGGCAGACCTGGACGTCGCCGTCTTCGAGCAGCCGCTGCCGTCCAACGACATCGCCGGCCTGCGCCGCCTGCGTGACGCCAGCCCCATCCCGGTGGCCGTGGACGAGAGCCTGCGCCACCCGAGCGACCTGGCGACGTTCGTCCGGCTCGACGCCATCGACGTCGCCGTCGCCAAGGTGCAGCGCTGCGGCGGGCTGACCCTGGCTCTGCGTCAGTGCCAGCTCGCCGAGGACTGCGGTCTGGCGATCATGGGCTCCGGCCTCACCGAGTCCGACATCGGGCTGGCCGCCTCGCTCCACCTGTTCGCCGCGTTCGGCGTGGACACGCCGGTCGACCTCAACGGCCGGCAGTTCATCACCAGCCCCTACGCCACGGATCCGGTCATCACCGTCGCCGACGGTGTCGCCCACGTGCCCACCGGCCCCGGCCTGGGGATCGGTGTGGACGAGCAGGCGGTCCGCGCGCTCGCTCTTTGACGGTATCCGCTCACAGGGAGCCGCCGCAGCCTTCCGTCAATCCCTTCGCCGGGTTGCCGGAGCCCTGCTTGGCGGTCTTCTTCGGTGATGGGCTCGACGATGCCGTAGGGGAGGCCGAGGAGCTCGCGGCGACCGGTGGCTTCACGGTGGCCGAGTCGCGGATGGCCTTGGCCGCGATGGTGCGGATCTTGTCCCAGTCCGGGTAGCCGGTGTTGATCAGCGGCGGCACGAACTGCACGCTCGTCACCTTCGCGTTCTTGACCTTCAGCGCGAGCGGCACCAGATGGCTGAGCATCGGCCGCGGGATGTCGGTCCTGATCAGCTCCTTGGTGGCCAGAGCGATCTTGCTGAACCTGGTCAGCACCGTCGCCGGGTCCGCCTGGCCGAGCAGCGCGCCGAGCACGCACCGCTGGCGGCGCATCCGGGTGTAGTCGTCGCTGTTGGTGCGCGAGCGGGCGTACCACATCGCGTCGGCGCCCTTCAGCCTGCGCGTGCCGGCCTTGACCAGGCCCTCGTTGTACTTGCCGAACACCACGTCCGTCTCGACGGTGAGCGTGATGCCGCCGATGGCGTCGATGAGGCGGGCGAAGCCCCACATGTTGACCAGGGCATACCAGTCGACCTTGACGCCGAGGGTGTAGCCGATCGTGTCCATGAGGACCTTGGGACCCTGGCGCTGCTTGCCGCCGAAGATCTCCGGGTGCGCGTCGGCGTACTCCCAGACGCTGTTGAGCAGGTCGCTGCGCCCGCCGCCGGGATCGGCCGGCAGCCGGAACCCGTCGGGGAAACGCTGGGCCATGGGGGTGCCGGGGCGGAAGCGGACGTCCTCCAGGTTGCGCGGCAGGCTGAACAGCACGGTGTTGCCGGTCTTCACGTCGATGCTGGCCAGGTTCATGCTGTCGGTACGCACGCCGACCCGGTGATCGTCGGCGTCGCCGCCCAGCAGCAGGATGTTCACCCGCTCGCGCCCCGCCCAGGGGTCCTCGGGCTTCGGCTGGGCCACTGGGGACTCGCCGTCGGCGGGGGACTCCTGGAAGATGCCGTCGATCGTCTGGTTCGAGGTCCACGCGAGCTGCCCGAGCGTCCCGAACGGCACCATCACCACGACGGCGAGCAGCCCCGCGAGCGTGCCGGTGAGGATCTGCCCGGACTGCGGCAGCCGGCCCGGCCGCAGGACCACGAACGAGTGCACGATCAGAACGAACCACGCCAGCCCGAGCACGCCGGCGATGACGATGATCGCGATCAGCTGGAAGCTCTGGGTCAGCGAGCCCACCAGGCTGTCGAAGTCGTTGACGAGCCACACGCCGAGCAGCGTCAGGAGAGCGGCGGCGTAGCAGGCGATCAGGGTGAGGCCGGTCTTGCGCCAGCCGGCGCGCAGATGAGCCGCCCCCGGCGCCAGTGCCGCCAGCACCAGCCAGCCGAGGACCCCGCCAGCGCTCACTGGCTCCTTCGCCTGCTGCACGCCATCCCCGTTTCCCCGTAAGTGACTACCTTAGGCCTCGATCGAGGCGGCAGCCTATGCTCCGAATGCGAAATATGTCTTTATGGGAAAGTGAACATCAGTAACCGAATAATATTCGGGCATGGCCTTCTCTGAGATCACGTACGACGTGGCCGACCGCATCGCCACCATCACATTGAACCGCCCGGAGCGGCTCAACGCGTTCACCTTTACGATGCGGAAAGAGTTGATTGACGCATTCGAGCTGGCCGACGCCGACGACGAGGTGCGGGTGGTGGTGGTCACCGGCGCGGGCCGGGCCTTCTGCGCCGGGGCCGATCTCGGCGGGGGCGGGGGCACGTTCGCTCACCGTGACCCGGCCGAACTCGCACTCGCGGCTCATGGCCGAGCTGGGCGGCGCGCCTGACACGGTGGAGGGGGTGACGGCGTTCCTGGAGAAGCGGGCGGCCGACTTCCCGATGAAAGTGAGCACGGACTTGCCGTCCGGTATGCCGTCCTGGCCGGAAAATCCCTATCGTGACTAGCATGTACGAGATCACCACTCTGCACCTGCCGGACGACTTCGAGGGGCAGGTCGTCGCGACGCTGGTTTCCAGGACGACCGGATCCCGCAGGGCGGTGCTCTACCTGCACGGATTCACCGACTACTTCTTCCAGGACCACCTGGCCGACCACTACGTCCAGCGCGGCATCGACTTCTACGCGCTCGATCTGCGCAAGTACGGCCGCTCGCTGCTGCCGCACCAGACCAGGGGCCTGATCAGGAGCGTCACCGACTACTTCCCCGAGATCGACGAGGCCGTCCGCATCATCAGGCAGGACCACGACGAGCTGACGATCAACGCCCACTCGACCGGCGGCCTGATCGCCCCGCTGTGGGCCGACCGCGTCCGCGGCCGCGGCCTGGTGCAGGGTCTCGTGCTCAACAGCCCGTTCTTCGACCTGAACGTGCCCACGCCGCTGCGGATGGCCGCCGACCTGCTCAAGACGCCGCTGTCGTACACCCGCCGGGCCCTCCCGCTGGGCATCAGCACCACGTACGGGCAGACCCTGCACCGCGACCACGGCGGCGAATGGGACTACGACCTGGAGCTCAAGCCGCTGACCGGCTTCTCGGTGCACGCCATGTGGCTGGCCGCCATCCGCCGGGCGCAGCGCCGCCTGCACGGCGGCCTCCAGGTGGACGTGCCGGTCCTGGTGCTGGCCTCCTCCGCCGGGCTCCGCGTACGCGACTTCGTCCCGGAGGCACGCTCGGCCGACATCGTGCTGGACCCACGGCAGATCGCCCGCTGGGCCACCTCGGTCGGGCCGCACGTCACGTGCGTACGCATCCAGGACGGCCTGCACGATCTGGTGCTGTCGGCCGAGCCGGTGCGCAAGCAGGTGTTCGCCGAGCTCGACCGCTGGATGAACGCCTTCGTCTACCAGGGGAACGAGAACAACCCGTAGTAGGCCGCCGCCACCATCAGCAGCCCGGTGCCGCCCAGCACGCCCGCGACCGCGACGTGCTGCCAGCGGCTCGGCTGCATGCCCTCGCGCAGCGCCGACACGAACGCCGCCACCGCCGTGACCTCCTGGATCAGCATGAGCACGGCCAGCGCCCGCACGACCAGCCAGCCGGCCAGCACGGCGGGCCAGGCGCCCGCCTGGTTGATCGAGAACAGCACCAGCAGCATGATGAACGCCACCACCGACGCCAGCAGGCCAAGGCTCGTCCACGCGATCCTGACCAGCCGGCGCCTGATCGGCTTCCACAGCCGGGCGTTGGCCTCGACCGGGATGTGGCCGCGGCCGCGCAGGCGTACGACGATGGCGGCGACCGGGCCCGCCACGTAGCCGACGGCGGCCAGGCAGATCGTCAGGCCCAGCATCGTGCCGCCCGCGTACCACGGGGCCGCGGGCACGTCGGCGGCCTCGAACCGCTGCACGGGGGTGGCGCCCGCCATGTGCACCGCCGGCTTGGCGGTGCCCGGCAGGCCGGTGATCCAGTTGGTGAGGGTCTCCAGGTAGCCCTTGGTGAACGGGCCGCCGTGGACCCGCATGGCGTGGTCGCCGTTGGCCATGAAACGGATCGTGTAGTCGTCGTTGCCCGCCCTGTCCATCGCCGTGATGAGCGCCTTGGTGGACTCGACGAAGGGGATCGAGGGGTCGGTCGTGCCGTAGAACGACAGGACGGGCTGCTTGACCTGGCTTAAAGCGGGCATCGCGTCATAGCGCAGGAAGTTGAAGCCGACCCCGCCCATCGCCCTGGTCAGCAGGTCGCGCGCGCCGATCGGGGCATGAAGCCTCAGCAACTGCTCGTTCAGCGCCCAGGCGACCTGGCGGAGCGGGGAGACGTTCGGGGAGGACACCAGCACCACGAACCCGACCGCAGTGCTCTTGGCCGCCGCGATCGGCACCACCCAGCCGCCCTCGCTGACGCCCCAGATCCCGACCCGCGCCGGGTCCACCTCGGGCAACGTACGCAGGTGCTCCACCATGCGCAGCGCGTCGTCGGCGAGCAGCGAGAAGTCCCGCTCGCGGAAGTTGTAGCCCACCGTGCGCTTGTCGAACGCGACCGTCACCACGCCGGCCTTGGCCAGGAACTCGGCCTGCGGCGTGAACTCGGTACGCGAGCCGTTGCCCGACCCGGACACGAACACCATCGCCGGATGCCGCCCCGGCGTCCGCGGCGCCCGCAGCGTGCCGTACAGCCGCTGGCCCTCCGCCGCGACGGAGATCTCCTGCCGGCGGATGGGGTCGACCGCCACCACCGGCCTCAGCTCGTTCGCGGGCTGGGCCGGGACGGCCTGGAAGGCTGGATCCACCTTGAGCGGCGGCGGATCGAACGCGGGCGGCAGCACGTAGCCGACCGTCGCAAGAGCCACCAGCACCAGGCCGGCGGCGACGCTCAAGGTGCCACGGCCAGTGCGCATCGGCCTCCCCATGTGCGTAGAATTGCCCGCTGATCTTCCAGCCTACTCCCGGCTCGTGGGACAGCAGGGACCGCATTTGTCGGTGGGAAATGTTAGCTTCCTGCGACATGCGGATCCTGCACACCTCCGACTGGCATCTGGGGCGCACCTTCCACCGCGAGAGCCTGCTCTCGGCGCAGGCGGCCTTCGTCGATCACCTGGTGGAGACCGTGCGGGCCGAACGGGTCGACGTGGTGGCGGTCGCCGGTGACGTCTACGACCGCGCGCTGCCGCCGGTCGACGCCGTCGCCCTGCTCGACGAGGCGCTCGCCCGGCTGCGGTCGGCCGGGGCGCGGGTGGTGCTGATCAGCGGCAACCACGACTCGGCGCTGCGGCTGCGGTTCGGCTCGGCGCTGTTCGAGTCCGCCGGTGTGCACGTGCGCGCCTCGCCCGAGCTGTCCTGGGAGCCGGTGCTGGTGGACGGCGTGGCCTTCTACGGCATCCCCTACCTGGAGCCGGAGCTGGTGCGCGCCCCGTGGGAGCTCCCGGACCGCAGTCACACGGCGGCGATCACGTACGCGATGGACCGCGTCAGGGCCGATGCCGTGCGCCACCGCGCCTCCGTGGTGCTGGCGCACTGCTTCGTGACCGGGGGGCAGGCCAGCGACAGCGAGCGCGACATCAGCGTGGGCGGGGTCGCACACGTGCCGCTGGCGGCGTTCGACGGGGTGGACTACGTGGCCCTGGGGCATCTGCACGGGCGGCAGCGGATGTCGGAGAGCGTGCGTTACTCAGGGTCGCCGCTGGCCTACTCGTTCTCGGAGGCCGGCCACCTCAAGGGGTCGTGGCTGGTCACGCTCGGCTCGTCGGCGGAGTTCGTACCGGCTCCCGTGCCCCGCCCGGTCGGGCGGTTGCGCGGGGAGCTGGAGGAGCTGCTGACCCGGCCGGAGCACACCTCCTTCGAGCAGCACTGGCTGCAGGTCACCCTCACCGACGCCGTCCGCCCCAAATCCGCCATGGACCGGCTGCGCGCCCGCTTCCCCCACACCCTCGCCCTCTCCTTCGACCCGGTCGGAGCCGCCCCCGCCCACCGGCCCGCGAGCGTGAGCGGACGGCCCGAGTCGGAGGTGACGCTCGACTTCGTCCGCGAGGTTCGCGGCGAGCCTGCCGCACCTGAGGAGGAGGACCTGCTAAGACAGGCCATCGAGGCGTCGAGGGCGAAGGAGACGATGGCGTAGATGCGGCCGCACCGGCTCACGCTGACGGCGTTCGGGTCCTTCCCGGGCACCGAGACGGTCGACTTCGACTCCCTGGCCGAGGCGGGTCTCTTCCTCGTCCACGGGCCGACCGGGGCGGGCAAGACCACGATCCTCGACGCGCTGTGCTTCGCCCTCTACGGCCAGGTCCCCGGGCAGCGCAACAACGCCCGCAGCCTCCGCTGCGACCACGCCCCGCCCTCCACCGGCCCGTCAGTCACGCTGGAGGTCTCGATCCGCGGCCGCTTACTCCGCATCCAGCGCTCCCCGTCGTGGCAGCGGCCCAAGCTGCGCGGCAGCGGCTTCACGGAGGAGAAGTCCAAGGTCGTCGTCTCCGAGCGGCAGGGGTCGTCCTGGCACGGCCTGACCACCCGGCTGGACGAGGCCGGGGACCTGGTGAGCGGGCTGCTCGGGATGAACGCCGGCCAGTTCTCGCAGGTGGTGATGCTGCCCCAGGGCGACTTCGCCAGGTTCCTGCGGGCCGACGGGGAGGAGCGCGAGAAGCTGCTGGAGCGGCTCTTCACGGTCAAGGTCTACACGACGGCGGAGTCGTGGCTGGCCGAGCAGCGGAAGCTGGCGTGGAGGGAGGCGCAGGACCTCCGGCAACAGGTGGACTTCGCCATCCAGCGGGTGGAGGAGGCGGCGGGAGACGATCTCCACGCGGCCCTCTCCCGGCCGGAGCCCACGCCTGACGGCGACCCTCAGGGCTGGGCCGGGGCTCTGCTCGACGCCGCGCGGGCCGTCGTGACGCGGACGGTGGAGGAGCACGAGGCGGCCGGCCAGGCGTTGCGCGCGGCACGCCTGCGCTTCGACCAGGCCGCCGCCCTCGCCGACCGGCAACGCCGCCACGCCGAGGCGCTCACCGTCCGCCGCACCCTCGACGAGCGGGCCGACGAACGAGCCGACCTCCAGGCGATCCTGGACGACGCCGCCAGGGCCGATCGCGTGATCCCCCTCATCACGGCGGCCAGGCAACGCGAGGAGGCCGCCGCCAAGGCCCGGACGCTGGCCGCCGACGCCCTCGCCCGCGCCCGCCCCCTCCTGACCACCACCTCCCAGGCCCCGCAAGGCGGGCTCACGGGAGACGGCACCGACCGTGCGGGCGGCGGGGTCGCCAGGGCGGGCGATGCCGGGCGGGTTGACGGCGACGCCGGCCGCGGGCCGGCCGACTCCGGCGGTGCGGCGAAGAACGCCGTGTTCCGGGTTCCCTCGGTGGGTGAGCTGGCGGCGTTGGAGCGGCAGCGGCAGGCGGAGATCGCGCGGCTGTCGGAGTTGCTCACCGAGGAGGCCAGGCTGTCGGTGGTCCGGCGCGATCTGCTCCGCGTCGAGGAGGAGCTCGCCGGACTGGTCGCCGCCGACGAGAACGTCGCCGCCCGGCTCGCCCTCCTCCCCGGCCTCATCGAACAGGCCGAAAGCAGGCTCGCCCAGGCGCGGATGGACGCCGTCAGGATCCCGGCCGCCCAGTCCGTACGCGACGCGGCCGCCGACCTGATCGAGATCGACGGCGAGCTGGCCAGGCTGGCGGTGGAGCTGGACGCGCTGGCACAGCGGGAAGCCGAGGTGTCGGCGGCCGACGCCGAGATCCCCGGCCGGCTGGCCGACGCGAGCGCGGCCCTGGCGGAGGTGCGCGCGCAGGCGGCGGCCATCCCGGCGGCATCGGCGGACCTCGACGCGGCCAGAGCCGCGCTGGAGGCCACCCACCGCCGCGAGAGCCTGGCCGCGGAGCTGGACGCGGCCGCCGCCGCGCACCAGGTGCTCGTCGACCACGCCCAGGCGCTCCGCGAACGCTGGCTCGACCTGCGCCAGGCCCGCATGGACGGGATGGCGGCGGAGCTGGCCCGCGACCTGGCCGACGGCCGTCCGTGCGCGGTCTGCGGCTCCGAGCACCACCCCGACCCCGCCTCCCCGGCCCCCAGCGCCCCCTCGGCCGAGGACGAGAAGGCGGCCGAGAGCGCGCACGAGGCCGCCCTGGCCGAGCGGGAGTCGGCCGAACGCGCCCTCGCCTCGCTCGAGTCCCGGCACGCCGCCGCGGCCGAGGCGACCGGCGAGCTGGACGCCGGCACCGCCGAGGCGCGCGTTCGGCAGGCGGAGGAAGAACTGAACCGCCTGCGGGCGGTTGCCGACCGGGAGCCCGCCTCGGCCGCCGCGGTCGACCGGGTCGAAGCCGAACGCGAACGGGTCAGGGACCAGGCCAGGGAGATCGCCGAGGCACTCGCCGCCCACCACGCCCACCGAGGCCGCCTGGAAACCGAACGCACCCGCCTCCACATCCGCCTCGCCCAGACGAACCGGCCCGCCGACGACCCCGCCCTCCCGGGGGCGGCCTCGGCGCGAGCCGACCTCGGCATGCCGCCCGCCGATGCCGTGACGACAGGTCCCGCGCATCCCGGCCGTGATCGGGACGGCCTCGGCACCGCGTCCGGCGAACTCGGCACCGCGGGTTCCGGTGCGGGCAGTGGCCTTGGCACGACGGCCGGCGGCGGGGGAGGCCAGCTCCATGCCGGCGATGCGGAAGGGGAGATCGACGCCGCGGCGGCGCTGGCCGATGCCGAGCGCGAGCTGCGCAGGCTTCGGGAGTCGGCGGCGCGGGAGGCCGCGCTGGCTCAGGAGGCGGGCGGGCTCCATCGGGAGCGGCAGGAGCTGGAGGAGCAGGGGCGGAGGGTGGCCGCGCGGCTGGCGGCGTGCCGTACCAGGCATGAGGAGCTGAGCGGTGACGCCGCTCGACTCAGCGCCCGCCTCGACGCCGCCCGCGGCGGCGACGCGACGCTCACCACCCGCCTGTCCAGGCTCAACGACGAGGCCGAGCTGCTGCGCGAGGCGCTGGAGGCGACACAGGCGGCGGTGGCGGCCTCCGACGAGCTGGACAGGGCCAGGCGGCAGGCCGTGGAGGCGGCGGTCGAGGCGGGGTTCGCGGACGTGCCGGACGTGGAGGCCGCGTACCGGAGCCCGGCCGAGCGGGAGGGCAAGGCCGAGGCGCTGCGGCGACTGGACGACGAGCACGCCGCCGTCACCAGCACGCTGGCCGACCCCGAGCTGGCCGCCGCCGCGGCCGAGCCCGCGCCGGACCTGGCGGCGGCCGGGGCCGAGCGGGAGGCGGCGGAGGAGGCGTACACGCGACTCGCGAGCGTCCGCGACCGCGCGGCGGCCAGGGCGCGGCGCCTGGAGGAGCTGCGGGGAGAGCTGGAGGCCTGCGTCGCGCGGTGGCGCCCGGCGGCCGACCGGCACCGGCTCGCCGAGCGGATGGCCGCCCTGGCCGGCGGCACGTCCAGCGACAACCAGTGGAACATGAGCCTGACGTCGTACGTGCTGGGCGAGCGCCTGCGGCAGGTGGTCGACGCCGCGAACGAGCGCCTGGACCACATGTCGGCCGGCCGCTACCTGCTGCGCCACGACCTGCGCAAGACGGCAGGCTCGCGCGGCAGGTCGGGCGGCGGGCTGGGACTGCGCGTGGCGGACGGCTGGACCGGCGTCGACCGCGACCCCGCGACGCTGTCCGGCGGCGAGAGCTTCATCACCTCCCTGGCCCTGGCCCTGGGCCTGGCCGACGTGGTGACGGCCGAGGCGGGCGGCGCGGAGATCGGCACGCTGTTCGTGGACGAGGGCTTCGGCACCCTGGACGAGGACACGCTGGACGGCGTGCTCGACATCCTGGACGGGCTGCGCGACGGGGGCCGCGCCGTGGGCATCGTCAGCCACGTCGCCGAGCTGCGATCCCGGATCACTGCCCAGCTGAAGGTCACCAAGACGCGCACGGGGTCTACGCTCGCCGCCATAGGCGTTGGATGAGATCTACCTCAAGGAGAAGGTCATGCGCGTCGTCGTCACCGGAGCCCACGGCAAGGTCGGGCGGGCGGCCGTCAAGGCGCTGATGGAGCGCGGTCATGAGGTGACCGCCGTCGACCTCACCCGCCCGGTCTGGGAGCGGGACGAGCCGGGCGCCCCCCGCTACACCCAGGCCGACCTGACCGACGCCGGGCAGGCGTTCGCCGTCGTGCGGGGGGCCGATGCGGTGGTGCACGCAGCCGCCCTCCCGGATCCGACCCACAACCCGCCGCAGGTGGTGTTCCAGAACAACCTGATGTCGACGTTCAACATGATCGAGGCGGCCGTGCGGTTCGGCGTGCCCCGGTTCGTGAACATCTCCAGCGAGACCGTGCCCGGGTTCTTCTTCCCCGAGCGGAAGTTCCTGCCCGACTACGCGCCGGTGGACGAAGACCACCCGATCCGGCCGCAGGACCCCTACGCGCTGGCCAAGCACTTCGGCGAGCAGCTCATGGACGCCGCCGTGCGCCGCTCCGACATCCGCTGCGTCTCCCTGCGGCCGAGCTGGGTCCAGCACGAGGGCAATTACGAGCGCAACCTCGGCCCGGTCGTCCGCGACCCCTCGCAGGCCGGGACGGGCCTGTGGAGCTACATCGACGCGTACGACCTGGCGGACGCCATCGTCCTGGCCGCCGAGTCCGACCTGCCCGGCCACGAGGTGTTCTACATCGCCTCGCCGGACAACGCCGGCGGCTACGACTTCGCCGAGGTCCTGCGCCGCTACTTCGGTGACAAGATCGAGCTGCGGCCGCTCGCCCGGCCGGACGCCTCGGGCATCTCATGCGCGAAGGCCCATCGGATGCTGGGCTGGAACCCGAAGCGGTCGTGGCGCGACTACCTCGACGAGAACGGCCGCGCCAAGCTCGCCGGCTGACCAGCCTCCCGGGCGCGCACGCGCGGTACGTCGCCGGCGCCGCCCGCGAGGGGCCCGGACGAGGGGCGGGTCAGCCGAGGGCGCGGATCAGGTCCGGGAGCCTGGCGGGTTCGTGGAAGAGGCTGGTGGCGCCCAGGTCCGCCAGGCGGGAGGCCGGGGTGAGGCCACCGGCGTACGCCAGGCAGCGCATGCCCGCGCTCACCGCCGCCATCACCCCGAACGGGCTGTCCTCCACCACCACGCAGCGCTCCGGCGCCACCCCCATCGTGGCCGCCGCGTGCAGGAACAGGTCGGGCGCCGGCTTGCCCTGGGCGACGTCCTCGGCGCTGAACACCCGCCCCGCGAACCGATCCGCCAACCCCGTGAGCTCCAGGCTGCGGCGGATCGAGGCGTGCCGGCCGTTCGAGGCCACGCAGATGGGAAGGGTGAGCTCGTCGAGCGCCGCCTCGATGCCCTCGACGACGCACAGCTCGGCCTTGATGGCGGCGGTGTACTCGGCGATGAGCTGCTCCCGCCAGCCCGGCGGCGTCTCACCGATCTGCTCGTCCCAGTACTCGTTCGAGCAGCCCACGAACCGCTCGGTGTACTCGGCCTCGTCGATCGTCCAGCCCAGGCGCCGCAGCGCGGCCGTGCCCACGCGTACGGAGATGGGCTCGCTGTCCACGAGCACCCCGTCGCAGTCGAAGATGACCAGATCGACAGCCAAACCCCGGTCCTTTCCATGAGTCACCGTGTCTGCAACCTATCGGGATGACAGGGAGGCATGTGACATAGCGGGGCTGATGGCGTCTTCGTATCGCTTCACAAGACGTTAGTGCGCATGGTGAGACAAGATGACCTGAGCCTACTGTGCCTGCTCGCGCTGCCGGATCCGGATACCGGATACCGGATACCGGAGACCAGGGTCTCTGATCGGGGGAATTCACTCACCGCGGCGGCTCGGCGGCGCTAAGGTGATGACGATTACACGGTCACTGCGAACCGTGGCGCCCACGGCCGCGCCGATGCCCTTGGCAGGCGCGGCCGTACTCATCTCACGAACGCGTCAGGCGGATGCGTAGCCCGGGAACAGCGGCGACAACTCCCGAGGATAGGTGGCGATCAGACGCAGCTCGTCGTCCGTGAGCGGCCTGCCCGTCATCGCGTTGCACAGCTGGACCAGCCGGAAGGCCAGGTCCTCGTCCGGGATCTCCGCGATCCCGAGCCCGTCCATGACGTGCCTGAAGCCTGCCTTGCCGCCGTACTCGCCGGTCAGCACCACCCGGCCGTTCCTCGCGTGCCAGTCCTCCGGGAACGGCCCCAGTGTCGCCTCGTCGTACAACTCGTAGTTGCCGTGATCCTTCAGTGCGCCGTCTGCGTGGATGCCGGACTCGTGCGCGAACGCGTTCCGCCCCACCCCCACCTGGTTGTACGGCAGCGGCTGCCCCAGCGCGTAACTCGCCCACAGCCCGAACCGGCGCGCCCATGACAGGTCGAGCGCGTCGCCGATCTCCGCGTTCAGCCCGAAGCCGTGCCGGAAGGCCAGGATGGTCGACAGCAGGTCGGCGTTGCCCGAGCGCTCGCCGATGCCGTTCACGCAGGTGTTGATCCACGCGTCCTGCCCGGCGTCGAGGTCGCCGAGCGCGCCCGACACCGAGTTGGCCACGGCCATGCCCAGGTCGTTGTGGCAGTGCGTCTCGACCGGCATCCCGGTGGCTGAGGCGAGCTTGGAAAACCGCTCGCGGATGCGGTCGGGCGTGTCGCCGCCGATCGTGTCGCAGTACCGCACCCGGTCGGCCCCCGCCTGCTTGGCCGCCAGCGCGAACTCCAGCAGGAACCCGTCATCGGTACGCGAGCCGTCCTCGGCGTTCACCCCCACGGTCAGCGCCCCCGCGTCCTTCGCCACGCGGACCGCGGCCGTCATCTCCCTGATGATCGCGTCCCTGTCCAGACGGCCGCGGAACTTGTTCTGGATCATGTAGTCGGATGTCGAGATGGACAGGTTGTAGTGCTTCAGCCCGAGCGGCGCCGCCTTCTCCACGTCCTGCGGCACGCCCCTGCACCAGCCCGACAGCCGCAGTTCCCCGAACGCCCCCGCCTCCGCCAGCGCCACCTGCGCCCTGACGTAGGGGACCTCGTGGAAGAGGAACGGGAAACCGATCTCGGACTGCGCCACCCCGAGCCTGGCCAGATAGAAGTTGACCATGGTCTTGCCGAACTTCGACAGGCCGCTGCGCGCGGTCTGCACGCCGTCCCGGTTGGTCACATCGAGGAAATGGATTGTGGGCATGCCCTCACGTTGACATGCTCGCTCAACATGGATCAATATTGATTTTCATCAACATCGGAGGCTGGCAAGGGTGGAGTGGATCGACGCGGCCACGGCGGCCGAGCGCCTCGGGGTGAAGCCGGCCACGCTGTACGCGTACGTGAGCAGGGGCGTGCTGCGGCGGCGGCACGGCGACGACGGGCGGCGCAGCCTGTTCCCCGCCGAGGAGATCGAACGGCTCGCCCGGCGGGGACGGCCGCGCAACCAGCCGCCGGAGCTCGTCATCGAGTCGGCCGTCACCGCGCTCGGCGTC
The DNA here is from genome assembly GCF_044465905.1 of Nonomuraea sp. NPDC049480. Taxonomy (NCBI): domain Bacteria; kingdom Bacillati; phylum Actinomycetota; class Actinomycetes; order Streptosporangiales; family Streptosporangiaceae; genus Nonomuraea; species Nonomuraea sp. NPDC049480. Next base: position 188,197 of record NZ_JBITMD010000002.1, on the reverse strand, counting down.
GACAGGCCCTACTACCGCGGAATCGACGCACTGGAGCTGGCCAGGACGAGCGACTTCGAAGCGGTCGCCGAATGGCTCTGGACCGCCGACCCAGGCGTGGGCATGAGCGCCAAGGTGAGAGCAGGCGCCAGGGCGGGGTCGTGGGGGTGTGAGCCGGAGGCGTTGCGTGCTGCCGTCGCCGCGCAGCGCGGCCTGCCGGAGGACCTGTTGCCCCTCGACCGCCTCCAGGTGATCGCCACGGTCCTCGGCGCGTCCGATTCCCTCCGCTACCAGCTCGACCCCGCCTCGGTCGCCGCCACCGGCCGCCGCCTGATCTCTGGCCTGGTCGACGCCCTGCCCCGGCTCGGCGAGCCGCAGGGAGACTCGATCGCCGAACGCCTCTGGTCCCGCCTGTGCCCGCACCCCGCCCCGCCGGGACTGCTCGCCGCGCTGAGAGCCGCGCTGGTCCTGCTCGCCGACCACGAACTGGCTGCCTCTACCCTGGCCGCCAGGGTCGCCGCCTCCGCCAAGGCCGACCCGTACGCCGTGGTTCTGACGGGGTTCGGCGTGCTGGGCGGCCCGCTGCACGGCGGCGCGTCGTACGGCGCCGAGCGCCTGCTCGCCGAGATCGCCGAGCCGCGCGAGGCCGCGCGGGCGGTGGCCGAGCGCGTGCGGCGCGGCGAGCGCATCCCCGGCTTCGGCCACAGCATCTACAAGAACGGCGACGGCCGCGGCGGCCTCCTGCTCGACCTGGTCAAGGAAGCCGCGCCGGGACACGACCGGATCGCCGCCGGAACGGCCGTTCTGGAGGAGATGCGCCGGCGCCGCCTCCCGGATCGCAACATCGACTTCGCCCTCGCCATCCTCGCCGCCGTGAGCGGCATGGTGCGCGGCGCGGGCGAGGCCGTCTTCGCCGTGGCCAGGACGGCGGGATGGCTGGCGCATGCGATGGAGGAGTACGAGCGAGGCACCCTCCTGCGCCTGCGCGCCTCCTACACCGGCCCGCGGATCACGTAGCCGCCGTCCGGTCGCGGTTCACGTGGCGGCCGTCCGGTCCACGTACGCCGCCAGCGCCCGCACCCGCTCCGCGTGCTCGTCGTGCCCGACGATCACCGGCGGCTCGTTGTACGGCATCGCGTCCGACGACCGCCGCAGCTTGATGTACTGCCCGCAGGCGTCGATCGCGTACGGCTCCATGTCGTCCTGCAAGGCACCGATCACCGTGATCCCGTACGTCTCGCCGATCCTCCTGAACAGCGCCACCGCCTCCCGGCGATGCTCCTTGCCCAGGTTGCGGCCGAGTTCGTCGAGCACCAGGCACAGATGCCCGCCCCCGGAGGAGGCGATGGCCGCCGCGCACACCAGCTTGACGGCCTTCTCGTCCATGAGCGCGGTGTTGGCCCGCCGGTTGTACGGCACGAACCCCTGCCCCTCGCCGCGCCGCCACTTCGGCGTCACCCGCCACTGCCAGCGCTGCTCGGGGTCGGCGGGCGCGGGCGGCACGGGGAACTCCAGCGTCGCGCCGTAGCCGCCGTAGGAGGTGTCGAGCTTCTCGAACTCCTCCGCCACCCGCGTCAGCCGCGCCCTGATCGCCGCCGTCAGCGCCGCCCGGTGCACGGCCGTCGACTGCGCCGCTTCCTCCGCGCCCCTCGCGGCCGCCGAGAGGTCTCGCTGCCTGGACACGACCTGCGCCTCGATCTGGCGCCGCTGGTGGCGTTCGTACTCCTCCTGACCCCGCAGGTACGACGCCAGCGCCCCGCACACGGCCGCGAACGTCGCCTGCTCGCGTGCCGTGCTGCCGCCCCGCTCGCTCAGCAGGAACCGCAACTCCTCCGGGATCTCGGCGTCCTCCTCCGGGAACGTGTCGCGCAACGCCTGGTCGAAGTGCCGTTCGGCGATCCGCCACCATTCGTCGGCGGTGCGCGGCCGCTCCTCTTCCGGCAGCGCGTCCAGCCAGGCGCGGGCCGTCTCCACCGTGCCGCCCCAGTCGGCGGCCAGCGCGGCGAGCTTGAGCGACTCCCGCTCCGCGCCGACCTTCGCCTCCTGGTCGCGGGCCTGCCCCCGCTCCGCCTCGTGCCGCTGCCGCCGGCCCTCCAGCCGCTCGATCTCCATGTCCCGCGTACGGGCGCGGAAATCCAGCGCCCCGGCCAGCCGCTCGGCCTCGGCGACCTTGGGCGCCAGCTCCTCGACGGCCGCGTTCAGCTCAACCAGCCTGGCCCGCCGCTCGCCCAGCCGCGCCTCCACCTCGGCCAGGCGCACCCCTGCCCGGGCGCCCTCCAGCCGCCGCTGCGCCTCCGCGACGGCCTCCTCCTCGTCGTGCACGGCCTGCGCCGCCGCCTCCTGAGCGTCCTTGGCCCGGTGGAGCCGCTGCTCGGCCGCCTTGATGCGGGCCTCCCGACCGGTGGCCACCCCGTCGAACGCCCCCACGACGCTCACCCCGGCCGCGCTCACCAGCACGGAACCGGGCAGTCCCGCCAGCGCCTCGGCCGCAGACGGGAGCTCGGCGGCGTCCACGATCACGGCGTGCTCGTTCGGCCATCCCCGCAGGCGGCCGGACTGCGCGGCGTCGCGTGCCTGCTCGGCCACGTCCAGCGCGTCCAGCAGACCCGTCGCGCCGACGCCCGCCGCCGCGAGCGCGTTGAGCTGGGCCGCCGCCGGGCCGCCCTCCGCGTCGTCCAGCGCGGTCCGGGCGGAGTGCTCCTCCTGGTCGGCCACGCCGAGCGCCTTCAGCGCCTCGTTGAGCCGGAGCCTCGCCTCCCGCACCTCCTGCTCCGCCGCGGGCACGTCGCGCCCGTCGGCGAACCTGCGGCTCTCCTCCAGCGCCGGGATCCGGCCGCGCAGCTCGTCGGCGGAGTTCTCCGCCACGGCCCGGTCGGCGTCCAGCTTGGCGGCCCTGGCCTGAAGCGCCGCCAGCTCCTTGCGGGCCTGCGACACCTGCCGGTCGAGTGTGTCCTCGCGCAGGGTGGCGATCTCGGCCTTCACCATGGCGATCGCCTCGGCCGCCGCCTCGCCGGCCGCGCGGTGGCGTTCGAGGTCGGCGGCCAGCGACTCGTCCCTGGCCGCGGCGTCGGCCAGCTTGCGCGCCTGCCTGCCCCGCCAGCACCGCAGCGCGTCCGCCAGCCGGATCCGCGCCTGGTCGCGCCGGTCGAACGTGGTCAGCAACGCCTTCGACTCCGCCTCGAACTCCGCCAGCCGGTCGGCCGCCTGCGCCGCCCGGACCCGCTTGGCGTGCTCGTCGCGGCGGGCCTCCCGCTCCTGCTCCAGCTCGGCGTCGAGGCCGGTGAGCGCGGCGATGGCCTCGAAGACCCGCTCGGGGGAGATCTCGTTGAGCGGCTGGGACAGCAGGTTGGTGGCGACCTTGCTGCGTACGGAGGTGGACAGGAACGACACGCATCTGACCCGGTCGCCGTACAGGACCTTGGTCAGGTCACGGGCCACCACGTCGCGCCGCCCGGCCGACCTCGGCAGCGACGCCCAGATCTCGTCGGCCCGCGCCACCCGCTCCGCCTCCGACGGTGACGCCGCCAGGTGGACGCCCTCCCGCCAGCGGATCTCCAGGTGCGGCGCCTCCTGGTTGACCCGCAACCACACGGTCACCGCGCCGCCCGAGGTGTCCGGCACCTCGAACAACTCACCGCCCGGCTCCTCACCGTCCGGCCCGCCCAGAACGAGCTCGCCGCCCGCGCCGCCCGCCGCCGTCCCATCCGCGGCCTCGCCCGAGGCAGGCGCCGCCCGCCCGCCGGCGGCGGGCGAGCTGAGGCCGGTGGCCGGTCCCACTCCATGCTCCGGGGCGGGGAAGCCATCCATGCCCGGCGGTCCGAAGACGCCCACGATGTAGCCGTGGTCGGCGCTCGCCCATTGACGGGCGCCCGCCCCGCTGGCCAGCTCGGCGTTGAACAGCAGCTCCGACACCGCCTTGGCGCCCGAGGCGAAGCGCCACTGCTCGTCCCCGAGCAACGCCGTGATGGAGGCGATGAACGACGACTTACCCGCGCCGTTGGAGTCCTTCGGCCCGGCGCCCGCCACGACGATGAGCGTCCCGGGGACGGTGGGCACCGGATGGGTCGAGAGCCGCGAAATGTTGACCGCCTGCACGGCGATCAGCACCCGGTCCCCGACGACATTCTCCACCTGCGACACCTGTAACCCCCGTAACCCTTCCATCCGTCTTGGCGCTGACCTGCCGTCGCGCGCTCATCTCGCCGATCTCCTGGCTCGTACGGCGGCCGCGAGCGGCGTGTTCGGCCCGGCCGCCAGGATCAGTTCCTCCTGCAACCGCCGCCGCGCCGCCGGGGTGAGCCGGTGGAACTGCGGGCCCGGCACGTACCCGCCCGCCTCCTCACCGGCCTTCACCTGGCTCAGCAGCCCGGCGTGCCGCAACGTCCGCAACGCCGCTTCCAGCTCGCCGATCGGCAACTGCGTGTGGCGGCGCAGCTCGTCGGCCGGTGTGGGGTGCGGCGACAACCACGAGTCCTCGGGCAGCAACCCCTCGGCCCTCGGGATCGCCACCGAATGCACCAGCACCAACGTCAGCACCGCCCGCTCGCTCACCCCCAGCTTGGCGCCCGGATCGGGCGCCGAAGCCCGGAGCTTCTCCGCCACTTCCGTGGTGGCGGGCTGTTCGGCAGGGGCCGCTGGATCGGCCGTGCCCTGCAGATCGGGCGTGCCGTCCGAGTCGGGCGTGTCCTGTGGACCGGGCGTGGCCTGCGGGCCGGTCAGGTCGGCGGCGGTGAGTGCGGCGGCGCAGGTGTCGTCGTGACCGGAGGTCCAGCGGTCGCGATTCTGGATCAGCGTGCGCCCGCGCCGGGCCAGCATCTCGCCCAGCGTGCGACGCAGGGCCGGGTCGCGGAGGGCGGCGAAACGGACCTCCTGGACCGGCTCGGCGGCGTACTCCACTGCCATGAACGCCGCCACCAGCTCGGCCCGCCGCCGCTCGTCGTAGCCGCTCAGCAGATCGTCGAACTCCGCCCCACCGGCCTCGACCCGCCCGCCGACCCCTGATCCCGGAGCCGGGGCGGCTTCGGCGGGACGGGCGGCGGCCACGATGTCGGCGTCGCCCACCACGGTGAGCTCCGGGCGCTCCGGCTCGGGCAGGCGGCGTACCAGCTCCTGGAGCTGCGCGTGCGACTCCACCGGCCACAGGGCACAGCGCGGTCCGAGCACGACCACGCCGTCGGCCATCACGATCCAGGCGGAGTCGTGCAGGCGGCGCAGCGCCCCGACCGCCCAGTTCCGCATCAGGTCGTCCGTGCGGCCGATCAGCGCCCGGTACGTGTCGAGCACCAGCTCCACGGGCGCCGGATCGCCGGGCCAGGGATCCACGGACAGGTCCGTCCAGCAGCACTTGAGCACGGCGGCCAGGACACGCCGGGTCTCGCCTGACCGCTCCACGGGCACGGGCGCGACCTGGTATTCGTCCAGCAGTGACGGCGTCACCCCATCGGGCCACACCGGCAGGGCGTGCCCCGTGGAGTCCGGCCACGTCAGCCGTACCATCCCGGAAGGCGCGGCCACCCCGGGCCCCAGCCACAGCGGCCCACCCGAACGCGCCCGCACATGGGCGACGCGCCCATCGACCGCCGCGGCACGCACCTGCCGCCCGGCAACGCCGCCGCCCCGCTCGGCCGCCGGATCGGCGGCAGGCCGGTCGGGCAGCGGCCGATCGGTGTGCGGGCTCATGCGATGCGCTCCAGGTAGCCGTGCGACAGCCAGGCCGGCTCCCGCCCCGGATCGATCGTGATCTCGTCGGACCACGTCAGCCGGTACGGCAGCTCGGGACGGAGATCCACAGTAGTCAGGTCGGCGAGGACCCGGCGGGCCGACGGCCAGTCGGGTCCGAGGACGTCGGCGAGCGCCACCCGTGACGCCTCGCCCAGCAGCGACTCGGCCACCGCCCTCAGCCGTTCCATCGCCGCGCCCGGTGAGGCGTCCAGCGAGTCGGAAGGCCCGGAATCGGGCAGGTTGGAGCGCGGGGGAGTGGGCTGGGCGGGCGCAGGCCGCGGCGCCTCGTCCACGGCCCGGGCGATCGCGGCAGGATCGTGCCACGGCGCGGGCGCGTCGAACACGAACCCGTCGAGCACCGCGGCCAGCCGCTCCTTGGAGGCGGTCTGCGCGAACGTCCGCCACGTCTCCGTCGGCAGCAGCGTCAGGTTGCGGGTGGTGCCCGCCGAGTCGGCCAGACGCCCCGCGGCGCGGCGGGAGGCGTCGCTGTAGGCGTAGATCGCCGCCCGCAGATCAGTGCAGACCCGGTCGAGCTCGGGCCAGCGGGTCAGGATCGTGCCGTGCAGCCCCTGTGCGCGCCGGGCGATCTCCTCGGTGCCCCACAGCTTGGGCGCCTGCTCGCGCAGCTCCTCGATCGTGCCCGTGGACAGCGTGATCAGCTCCAGCGCCCACAGCCGGAACGCCCGCGCCAGGTTGACCGCGCTCTGCCTGGCCTCCTCCATCGTCGTACGCGGGTCGGCGACGTTGAGGTCCTCGAGGGCCAGCAGCCGGTGCATCTCCGACTGGCCGCCGTCGTCCATCATCCGCCGGATGAACATCAGCCCGACCACGCTCGTGAACGAGGCCCGGTAACGCAGCTGGTTGGGCTTGGGGAACACCTCGCGGATCGCGCCAAGACCCTTGAGCACCCGCAGCCGGTTGTCGAACTGGTCGCTCGGATAGGCCCCGCAGGCGAAACGCATCTGCTCGTGCGTCAGCCACTCCTCGCCTGCCTCCGCGAACGCCGCGAACAGCGTCTCGGCGATGTCCACCAGGGCAGGATCGTCGACCACCGCGCCGCTGTCGCGGGCGAGCGCGGCGAACATCCGGCGGTAAGTCGACAGGACCGCCTCGTCGGTGAGGACGGTGTCGAGGGTCAGGGGCTGTTCGGGCACGCGCTCTAAGGTAGGGCTTCGTTTTGATGGATCCGCAGTGAAGCGAGGACATCCATCAAAACACGCCGAGCTCGGCTCGGCCAAACAGAGGCGGACACCCTCCGAACCCACGGCGGCTACCAGCCGGTACACACACGCGAGAGACGTCTGCACGCTAGGGTGATGCCGGATAATACGGGGGCAAACGTAAAGCAATCGTGCATACGGGGTGAGTGACGGATGGGGATCCGCGGGCTCCGAGGGGACCGAAGCACTGCGGTGATCGCCGGGGTGGCGGCGACGCTCCTGGTCGCCGCGGCGGCGTGGTTCGGCGTGGGCGTCTCCAGCGCCAACCCCAAGCTGGCCGACGTCGGCGCCTGGCTCTGGACCAAGGCCAAGGGCAAGATCGTGCACGTCAACGGCCTGTCCGGCGAGGTCGACGGCTACCTCAACGACAAGGCGGGCCGGCAGTTACGCGTCGTGCAGGACGGCGGGAACGTCCTCCTGGTCGACGAGCGCACCGGCTTCGTCAGCCGTGTCGAGCCGAGCCAGCTCACCGTCGCCCAGACCCGCGACTTCGGGGCGGCCGGCCTGCAACTGGCCGTGTCCGGCACCGCGGGGTACGCCGTGGACCCGGCCAAGGGCACGATCCAGGAGATCAACCCGGCCACGCTCGACTCCATCGGCGCCCCGATCACCCTGCCTGGCCCGCTGGGCGCGGCCCGCATCGACGGCGGCGGCCGCCTGTGGGTGCCGGTGACCGCGAAGGGCGAGGTCGTACCGGTGACGGAGGGTCAGGCATCGAGCCCGCTCAAGGTCGGAGAGCCCGGCGAGGAGCTGTCCGTCACGATCGCCGGCGGCCTGCCGGTCGTGGTCAACACCCGGGGCGCCACCGCCACGATCGTCGGCGCGGACGGCGGCGTCGGCGAGATCACCCTGCCCAAGGGCGTGGCCCAGGCCGCCAAGGGCGGTGTGCTCACCCCGGCCGCGACGGAGGGCTCGCTGGTGCCGATCCTCACGGCCGGCGACTCGGGCCTGCTCGTGGTGATCGACACCTCGTCAAACTCGGTGCTCAGCACCAAGTTCACCACCGGCGACCCGGCCAAACTGGGGGTTCCGCAGGTGCTCGGGACCAAGGTGTACGTGCCCGACCAGAGCACCGGCGCCCTGATCGTCTGGGACAGCGCGGCCGGCGGCCGGCCCACCACGCTCCAGGTGGCCGGCGGCCCCGGTCCGGTGGACGTGTTCGTCAAGGACGGCCTGCTCTGGGCGAACGACGAGAACGGCGACCGCGCCGTCGTCATCGACCCGGAGGGCCGCAAGCACGACGTGGACAAGGACGACTCGGACGTACCCGGGCCGACGAACACCCCCAAGCCCCGGCAGACGCCGCGCAACGAGCCCACGAACACCGACGCCCCGCCCGAGCCCGACCCGGTCAAGACGACCAAGGCGCCCCGGCCCACGCGGACGCGCGAGACCGAGGAGCCCACGCGCGAGCCCACCAAGACGCCCACTCAGACGCCCGCTCCCACGGAGACCCCGAGCGCGTCCCCGTCCCCGTCGCCGTCCCCGACCCCCAGCCCGCCGTCGGCGCCCGGGGCCGTGTCCGCCCGGTCGGGTCCCGGAAAGGTGACCGTGACCTTCAGCCCGTCCACCGGCGGCGAGGTCCAGCGGTACACGATCAAGACGTCCGGCGCGGGGAAGCCGGAGCCGGAGTCGGTGGACGCGGACGGGCCGTACCGGTTCGAGGTCACAGGCGGGGCCTGCGACAGGGAGTACACGTTCGTCGTGGTCGCCCACTGGTCGGGCGGCGAGGTCGAGTCCCAGCCGAGCGCCGGGGCCAAGCCGTGCGTGGCGCCGGGCGCGCCGACCGGCTTCGCCGCCAAGGCCAAGAACCGGGGCGCGGAGCTGAGCTGGAACGCCCCGGCGAACGCCGGCGAGGGCACGACGTATGAGCTGACCGGCGCGGCCACCAACAACGCGATCAACGGCACGTCGTTCACCGTGGACGGGCTCAAGAACAACGTGAAGCACACCTTCAAGCTCAAGGCGAAGAACGCGGCGGGGGAGAGCCCGGAGGCGGCCACGACCGAGGTGGACCTGGCCTATCCGCGGCAGCAGTACCAGAACAAGAGCAACGAGGACACCAACACGATCATCCGGCCTGGTCCATCCACATCAGGAGAAGCCGGAAAGATCCCGGTGAAGCAGTACATCACGCTGACCGTGATCTGCCAGGTCAAGGGACAGGGCTACAGGGATCCCTCCAACGGCGCGTCCAGCGACATCTGGAACCGGATCGAGAGCCAGTACGGCAACGGCTACCTGAGCGACACTCTGGTGGCGACTCCGGACGGCGGCTTCCCCGAGGGGCCGCTCTTCGAGTGCACCGACTGAGAAGGGGACTCAGTTGACCCAGTACAACTACCAGGACCAGTTCGAGCAGACCGCGCAGCCGTACCAGCAACAGCCACCCGTCCAGCAAGCGCAGCAGCAGCCGGCGGCGCTCGCCCAGCAGTTCGCCCAGCGATTCCAGCTGCTGGCCGGCAACATCGAACGGATCATCCGCGGCAAGCACGAGGCCATCGAACTGGCCCTGATCTGCCTGTTCGCCGAGGGGCACCTGCTCATCGAGGACGTCCCCGGCACCGGGAAGACCACGCTCGCCCGGTCCATCGCGGCCAGCGTGGACGCCGAGTGGCGGCGCATCCAGTTCACGCCCGACCTGCTCCCCAGCGACATCACCGGTGTGTCGATCTTCAACCAGGCGAACCAGAAGTTCGAGTTCCACCAGGGGCCCGTGTTCGCGAACATCGTGCTCGCCGACGAGATCAACCGCGCCTCGCCGAAGACGCAGGCCGCGCTGCTGGAGGTCATGGAGGAGCGGCGGGTCACGGTGGACGCCGAACCCCATCCGGTGCCCCGGCCGTTCCTGGTGGTGGCCACGCAGAACCCCGTCGACATGGACGGCACGTACCCGCTGCCCGAGGCCCAGCTCGACCGGTTCCTGATGAAGATCTCCGTCGGCTATCCCGATCACGTGTCCGAGGTGGAGGTGCTCAAGGGCATGCCGACGGGGCCGCAGGTCGAGCGGCTGCAGGTGGTGGCGCGCGGCTCCGACGTGGCCGGGATGATCGACTTCGCGTCGCGCATCCACGTGGCCGACCCGGTCTACGACTACATCGTCGGGCTGTGCGCGGCCACCCGTACCAACCCGCATCTGCGCCTCGGCGCCAGCCCTCGCGGGAGCCTGGCGCTGCTGCGCGCCGCCCGCGTCAAGGCGGCCGCCGCCGGGCGGCACTACGTGGTGCCGGAGGACGTCAAGGCGCTGGCGGTGCCCGTCATCGGGCACCGCCTGATCCTCTCGCCCGAGGCCGAGCTCCGCGACATCAGCGCCGCCGCCGTGCTCGGCGAGCTCCTCGCCGGGATGCCGGTGCCACAGGCGGCCTGATGTTCACTCCCCTGGGCTGGGGTACGCTCGCCGGCTCCGTCGTGCTGTACGTCGCGGGGCTCACGCTCGGCTATCCCGAACCGGTCGTCCTGGCCACCGGCGGGCTGCTGGCGCTGGCCGGGGCCCTCGCGTGGACCGCGCCGAGACCCCGGCTGGAGGTGCGGCGCGAGGTCACGCCGCTGAAGGTGCCGCGCGGGGACGCCGCCGTGGCCGTCCTCACCGTCACCAACCTCGGCCGCCGCGGCCTGTCCGGGCTGCGCGCCCAGGACCGGATCGGCGGCTCCCGGCACACGATCGACCTACCCAGGCTGCCCAGGAACGGGGGGCGCACGGTGTCGTACCCGCTGCCCACGGACGTGCGCGGCGAGATCCCCGTCGGGCCGCTGCTGCTCGTGCGGGCCGACCCGTTCGGGCTGACGCGCCGGGTCAGGGAGTACGGCAGTCCCGCCACCCTCCTGGTACGCCCCCGCACCGTCCCCCTGCCCGTGCCCCCGTCCGGCAAGGCCCACCACCTGGAGGGGCCGACCAGCGACAACGCCCCCAGCGGCACGGTCACGTTCCACACCCTGCGCGAGTACGTCGTCGGCGACGACCTGCGCCACGTCCACTGGCGATCGAGCGCCCGCACGGGGACGCTCATGGTCCGCCAGCTCATCGACGCCAGCCTGCCCACCACGACGGTGGTGCTCGACACGCGCGACCGGCTGGGCGAGCTGGCCGTGGACGCGGCCGCCTCCGTCGCTGTCGCCGCCGCGCGGGCCGGCTTCCCGGTCCGCGTCCTCACCGGCCACGGCCCCCTCACGGACACCAAGCCGGACGCCGAGGCCGTACTGGACCGGCTCGCCGTCGTGGAGTGCGGCACGACCGGGGTCGGGGAGGCGATGCGGCTGGCACGGGGCGGGGGCTCGCTGGTGCTGATCACGGAGGATCCGGCGGAGGCGGGGCGGATCGCGGGTGTCCGGCGCCGCTTCGACCGGGTCATCTGCGTCTACGTCGGCGCCGGCCCGGTCTCGGTCCCGGGGGTCACGGTCCTGCCGATCGCCTCGCTCGACGCGCTGCCGGTCGCCTGGAGGTCACGATGACCCACCACGGTGGCACCCCGCCGGACCCGGGCCTCCTCGGGCCTCCGCCCGCGGCCGGGCAACCCGGGACCGGTGCGGCGCAACCCGGCCCTTCGCACTCTTCCCGGCACGGCAGTGGCGCCGGTCAGGGCGGTCCGCCGGACGGTGCGGGAGCGTGGGCCTCCGCGGCAGGCGGCCACGACACGGCCGGGCACTGGGCCGGGGGACCGCCGGCCGGGCCACAGGCGGCCGGATCACACGCGGCCGGGCCCCTGGCGGACGGGCGGAAGGCCGGAGGACGGGCGGGCGGGCGGCGGAAGTCCGGGCAGCAGGTTGCGCAGGCGAGTGGGAAGCCGACGCAGGCGGACAGGAAGCCCGCGCAGGCGGCCGCGCAGGGGGACACGAAGCCGTCGGGACCGGTGGCGCCGCCGGTGCCGTTGTGGCGGCGGCTGGCCGGGCTGGTGCTCGTGGCGGCCGTCGCCGGTGCCGCCGGCTGGGGGTTTCACCGGGTCTTCCCCGACCCGGGCCTGCTTCTGGCAGTCGTCCCCGCCGCAACGGCCCCGGCGGTCGTCGCCGCGCTCACCGCCAGGCGACCCCTCTGGCTGGCCCTCCTGCTGGACCTCGTCCTCTGGTTGGCCGGAACCATCCCCCTCTACCGGGGATTCGAGCCCACCCTGCTCGCCGACGTCGCCAACTCCTGGCACGCCCTGCTCACCACCCTCCTCCCCGCCCAGCCGGACCCGGACCTGCTGATCCTGGTCCACACCCTCGTCTGGGCGGCCGCCACGATCGGCGCCGAGACGCTCACCAGGACCAGCACGAAAATCGCCGCCGCCGTCCCGGCACTCCTCGTCTACGGCGTGGCGCTCCTGCTCGGCGTCGGCGGCGAGGGATCGGACCTCCCGGTGGCCGGCGCGCTGTTCGTGCTGATCGCGGCCCTGGCCACGCTCCGCGACGACCGTCCCCCGATCTGGCTCCTGGCGGGCCTCCCCGCGGCCGGCGCGCTGGCCGCCGTGGCGCTGGTCGTGGGGCCGCTGCTGCCGATCGCCGCGCAGCCGTACAACCCGCGCGAGCACGCCGACGTGCCCCCGCCCGTCCGCGTGGACAGCGTCAGCCCGCTGGACCGCGTCTCGGCCTGGCTGCAGATCCCGGACAGGGAGCTGTTCACGGTCACGTCGGACAAACCGCTCAACTGGCGGCTGGCCGTGCTCGACCGGTACGACGGCGTTCGGTGGACCTCCGGCGCCCGCTTCCAGCCCACCGGCGGCCGGGTGCCGGAGGGGGAGTGGACGGGCAAGGCGGACGTCGTACGCCAGAAGGTCACCTTCGACGGCCTGCCCGGCACCTGGCTCCCGGCCGCCGAGCGGCCCCAGCAGGTCACCGGCGTGCGCGGGCTGGTGGTGGACCCCGGCAGCGGGGCGCTGCTGGCCGGGAGCAGGCCCGCCAAGGGGTTCAGCTACGAGGTGACCTCCCGGGTGCCCAGGCCGTCCAAGGAGGACCTGCTCGCGGCCACGCCGGTGAACGACCCGGCCCTGATCGCGTTCCCCGGAGGGCCGCAGAAGGCGTTGTTCCGCAAGCTCGCCCAGGAAGCCGTCAAGGGCGCCGAGGAGCCCATGCGGCAGGCGTACCGGCTCCAGAGCTACCTGCGCACCAGTGCCCGCTACGACGTCACCGCGCCTCCGGGACACTCCCTCAAAGGGCTGGAGTTCTTCATGGAGACCACGCATCGGGGGACGTCGGAGCAGTTCGCGGCCACGTTCGCGCTCATGGCCAGGACGCTCGGGCTGCCGTCGCGGGTGGTCGTGGGATTCCGGCCCGGGCAGGCCTCCAGCGGGGTGTATCACGTCAAGTCGGGGCATGTGATGGCGTGGGCGGAGATCAAGTTCGAAGGGCTGGGCTGGCGGCCGTTCTATCCGACGCCCGGCCGCAGCGGCGCCAAGGACGACCACGACGTCGTGTCGGCGGCGGTCGAGGAGAGCGAGGAGTTGCAGGGCGAGTTCACGCGCGGCGGGGGCGGCGACCGGCCGAAGACCACCCAGCCGCAGGGCGGCGGCGGCGAGGAGCCGAGCGGGCCGGCCGCGTGGGTGATCCCGGTGGCGGCGGGCGGCGGGCTGCTGGTGGCGTACGCGGCCGTGGTGCTGGCCCTGCCGTGGTGGCGCAGGCGGAAGCGGCGCCGGGGTCAGGGGCCCCGGCAGCGGGTGCTCGGCGCGTGGCGGCAGGCCTGCGACGACCTGGGGCTGAAGGGTGATCACGCGTTGACGGCGGAGGACGTCGTCGCCCGGCAAGCGGGCGACATTTCCGTCAATCTCCGGCCGTTGGCCGATATTTCGAACTACGTCCGATACGCCCCCGAGGCCGTCACCGACGAGGCCGCCACCGACGCCTGGCGGCGCAGCGACGCCGTCCGCCGGGCCGTACGCGCCCGCACCCCCTTCACCACCCGCCTGCGCAGGCGCCTCCTCCTGAGATGATGCCGCGCATGAGAAGCGTCGAGGCACAGCTCCTGCACCGCCCGCCGGGCCTGACGGCCGGCGAGATCGTCCGCCACCTGGCGGCGATGCAGGCCCAGGACATCCCCTCCGCCCTCCTCGCCTTCCGCGCCCGCTCGGCCACCCTCACCCCGGCCGGCATCGACGCCGCCTGGCAGTCTCGCGAGATCGTCAGGATGTGGGGCCCGCGTGGCACCCTCCACTTCGCCCACGCCGACGACCTCCCCTGGATCCATGCCCTGACCAGGCGCGACACGACCATCCTGCGCCGCCTCGCCGAGGAGGGCGTCACCGGCGACGACCTCCTCCCGCTCATCGCCGGAACCCTCGAAGGCCAGGGCCCGCTCACCAAGGCCGACCTCGAGGAACGCCTGTCCGGCCGGGCCCGCGGCCAGGGGATCGTGCACCTGGTGGCGCTGGCGGCCTACCACGGCCTGGCCGTGCTCGGCCCGCTCCGCGCCGGCAAGCCCACGTACGTGCACGCCGCCGACTGGCTGGGCGGCCCCGTCGTCCCCGAGCCGGACCGCGAGCGCGCGCTGAAGGAACTGGCGACCCGCTACCGCCGCGCGCACCACCCCGCCGGCCCCGAGGACCTGGCGGCCTGGTCCGGGCTGCCGCTCGGCGAGGCCCGCGCGGCCTGGCGCCTGAGCGCCGCCGAGCCGCCGCCCGCTCCGGAGGGGCCGGTGGTGCGGCTCGCGCCCGCGTTCGACGAATACCTGATGGGCTGGCGCAGCAGGGACCCGATCCTGGCGCCCGAGCACGCCGGGCAGGTGTTCCCCGGAGGCGGCGTCCTGCGGCCGGTCGTGCTGGTGGACGGCGCGATCAGGGGGGTGTGGGGGAGGAAGGGCACGCAGGTGACCGTGCGGCCGTTCGAAGAGCTGCCGGATGGGCTGCTCGACGACGAGATCGCGGACGTACGCCGATTCCTGGCGGACAAGGCGTGAAAGCGATCCGGTGCATCGGGTGATAACAAATGACCACTGATACACCGGAAGGCAGCACATGACGGGGGAGACCATCGCGACCACGGTGCCCTGGGCCGCCCGCGCGCCGGGGGCCCTGGACGCCGACGGGTTCGCCGAGGTGTTCGGCGCGTACTTCGGGGAGATCCACACCTACGTCGCCCAGCGCCTCGGCCCCGACCACGCCGAGGACGTCGTCGCCGAGACGTTCCTCACCGCGTTCCGCAAGCGCGCCTCCTACGACCCGTCCCGCGCGGCGGTGCGCACCTGGCTGTACGGGATCGCCACCAACCTCATCGGCAAACACCGCCGCCTCGAGGCCCGCACCCTGCGCGCGCTCGGCCGCTGCGGCCCCGACGGGGACGCGCCCGGGCACGAGGACTCGGTGGCGGTCCGGGTCAGCGCCCAGAGCCTGCGCCCGGAGCTGGCCGCCGCCCTGGCCGGGCTGGACCGGCGCGACCGGGACGTCCTGCTGCTGGTCGCGCTCGCCGGCCTGAGCCACGACGAGATCGCCACCGCGCTCGGCATCCCGTACGGCACGGTCGGATCGCGGCTCAACCGGGCCAGGAAGAAGCTGCGCGCCCTGCTCGGCGAGGCGGTGCTGGTCCATGGATGACCTGGAGTTCGTCCGCGACCTGTACGGCCGGCCGCGACCCGGCCCCGACGCCCGGGCCAGGGTGTGGCGGCGGGTGACGGCCAAGCGCCGGCGCCGGCGGCTGTCGTGGCTGGCGGTCCCGGTCGCGGCGCTCGTGCTCGCGCTCGCGTTCGCCGTCCGCCCGGCTCCGCCGTACACGGACATCTCGGGCGGCCGGGCGATCCTGCTGTCGGCGGCCACCAGAGCGGCCTCCACGTCCGCCTCCTCCGGTCCCTACTGGCACGTCGAAAAGGAGCTGGACGGCTCCAAGGTGATCGAGCTCTGGGCGAGCAGGGACGGCAGGGCGTGGAGATCGGAGAACGGCGAGATCGAGCCGGTCACCTCGCCGTTCAGCATGGGGGGACGCGACCTGACGTTCAGGCAGATCGAGAGCCTCCCGGCGGAGCCGGCGGCGCTCAAGGCACGGGTGACCGCGATGCTCCCGCCCGGCTCCGAGGGCCTGCTCGCCGACGCGCTCAGCGGCCTGCTGTGGACCAAGCCGTCCGCCCCCGGTGTGCGTGCCGCCGCCTACCGCGCCCTCGCCGACCTGCCCGAGGTCCGATATCTGGGGCCTGGTAAGGACACGTGGGGACGCGCCGGTGAGGCGTTCTCCTTCGGCCTGCCCTCGGGGGTCCAGCGGACCTTGATCATCAACCCGGCGACCTCGCAGGTGCTGTCCAGCGCGGACAGCGGTCCGGACGGCCGCTCCGAGATCGTGCTCGGCGCAGGCTGGACCGACCGGGGCCCGGACCTTCCCTAGCCGCTCACTCAGCACGGCGCGTGGGTTTCGCGCGTCCTGAAACAGGAGCCACGACGTTGTTCTGGCGTGCCCGCTCGACCTCAGGCAGGGCCATCTGCCTGAGCGACCAGTTTCCCGGGATCAAGGTGGAGGAGGTGATGCGCGGGCGGGTCACGTTCGTCGGCCTGCCGCCGGTCGATCTCGGCACGGACGTCGACTGGACCGCGAACCCCCACGGCAACCGCTCCTGGGCGCTCAACCTGCACGCCCTGCGCTGGATGGGCCGCCTCGTCACCCAGTACGAGCGCACCGGCGAACCCGCCTACCTCGACCGCGCCTCCGCCCTGGCCGCCCATTGGATCCGGGAGAACCCGCGAGGCCGCCCCGGCATCAGCCCGTGGGCGTGGGCCGAGCACGCGGTCGCGTTACGCGCCCCGGCGCTGGTGTGCCTGAGCGAGCACGTACGCACCGGGCCGCTGTGGGACAGCCTGGCCGAGCACGGCGAGATCCTCGCCGACCCCGCGCTCTACCGGCAGGGCCACAACCACGGCCTGGACCAGGACATCGCGCTGCTGGTCGTCGGCTGCCGCCTCGGCCGGGCTCGCTGGCGGGACCTGGCGATCCGCCGGATGACCGCCTCCGCCGAGCTGGCCGTCGACGCCCAGGGCGTGCTGCACGAGCAGGCCCCCCGCTACGGCCTGTACGTGCACCGCCGGCTCGGTGTGGACCTGCGCGCGATCCGCGAGAGCGGCGCCGAGCCGCCCCAGCGGCTGGTGGCCAGGCGGGCGGCACTGGAGACGTACATCGCGCACGCCACCCAGCCCGACGGCCGACTCGTCCCCATCGGCGACAGCCCGGCCGACGTCCGCGCGGACGGGTTTCCGCATGTGGGGCCGGCGGTGCGGGTGTTCGACGGCGGCTACGTCTTCGGCCGGACCGCGTGGGACGACCCGCGGTCCGCCCACTACTCGATCAGGTTCGGCCCGGGGCGGCGGCTGCACGGGCACGAGGACCACCTCGGCGTCACCTACAGCGCCCACGGGCGGCGGATCCTGGTGGAGGCCGGGTTCCACTCGTACGAGAGGACGGGCTTCGTGGAGTGGACACGCTCGCCGGAGGCGCACAACGTTCCGGTCGTGGCGGGGACCTTCCGGCCCGGCACGGCCACGCGGCTGGTGAGCTCGTCCGCCGGGCCGTCACGCCAGTGCTTCGAGCTGGCCGACGACGCGTACGGGGTGACCAGGACCCGGCGCGTCCTGGTCGACCACGGGCCCGACCTGATGGCGGTGCACGACTCCGTCCCCCGCGGGACCCTGCGGAGCCTGTGGCACTTCGATCCGGCGCTGGAGGTGATCTCCTGGGACGACGGCGCGGTGGTGCTCGGCGACGGGGACTGGCGGGTGACGTTGCTGCAGGTCCCGGGGGCCGGTCAGGCGGTGCGGCCAGGGCTGGTGTGTCCCGGGTACCTGCGTACCGCGGAGGCGGTCACCGTCCTGTCTCCCGAGGCGGCCGGCGTGCTGACGGTGATCGTGCCGGGGGCAGCCGCACCCCAGATCTCCATTTCCGGACATGTCATGACCGTGCACACGCCGGGCGGCCCCGTTCAGCTCCCGTACAGCCAGTCGACGTAGGTGTGGCTCGACAGGTCCCTGGTCCGGAACAGCTCGTTACGCAGCACCCTGGCCACCCCGTCCACGTGCCAGATGTCGCCCCAGAGCCGGGCCGTGCCCTGGACGCGGGCCGTCCGCGGGACGCGGATCTCCTGGTACGCGGCCAGCGCCCGGTCCCAGTCCCCGCCCGCCGACTGCTCGGCCAGGACATGGGCGTCCTCGATCGCCTGGCAGGCGCCCTGGGCCAGGTATTGCAGCATCGGGTGCGCCGCGTCCCCGAGCAGGGCCATCCTGCCCCGCACCCAGGTGCCGACGGGCGGGCGGTCGAGCATGGGCCAGTGGCGGTCGCGCCACAGGTGGGGAAGGCCCTTGCCGATCTGCGCGCAGCAGCCGTCGAAGGCGGCCTCCAGGTCGCCGGGGCCGCGGAAGACCGCGACCTGGTTGAGCAGCTCGCCGCCGCGCAGGGCGTACTGGACGAAGTGGCATTCAGGGCCCAGGTAGGCGACCACGTCGGAGGTGTCGAAGTCCTCCGGCAGCGGACACGTGCCCCTGTAGGCGACATATCCAGAATTCTCGGGTTCGTCGGCCACGAGCTGTGCCCGCAGCCCCGACTGCAGCCCGTCCGCCGCCACCAGAGCGCCGCCCTCGTGCACCGACCCGTCCGCGCAGTACGCCCGCGCCCGCCCGCCCTCGGTCGCCACCCGCTCGACGTGCCGCCCGTTGAGCAGCTCCACGCCGGCCTCGGCGCAGGCGTCGAGCAGGATGGCGTGCAGGTCGCTGCGGTGCGCCACGACGTACGGCGCCCCGTACCGGCGTCTGAACCCCTCGCCCAGGTCCAGGCGGGTGAGCTCCTCGCCGGTCAGGGCGTCGCGGAACACCAGCCGCCCGGGCAGCACCCCGGCCGCGATCACCCGGTCGAGCAGGCCCCAGGCGGCGAGCAGGCGGGTGGCGTTCGGGCCGAGCTGCAGCCCCGCGCCGACCTCGCCGAACTCCGGCGACCGCTCCAGCACCCGCACCGACCACCCGGCCCTGGTCAGCGCGAAGGCCGTGGCCAGCCCGCCGATGCCGCCCCCGACGACCACCACGTCACTCACGAGCGCCCCAGCTCCTGTCCCGCCCAATCTGCCACCGGCCTCAGCCGGCCCTCCGCGTCCTGCGCGCACCGCCCACCTCTACGCCGCCGGCCCACCGTCACAACCAGCGCCCGATGGCCGGGGCGCCGGGCTCGGGCGCGGGCCCCCGCCCGGTGACCCAGGCCGCCAGCTCGGCCGCAGTGCCGCGCACCTCCGGCACAGCAGTGCCGCGCACCTCCGGCACGACATCGGCCTGAGACGGCCCGGCCGCCCCCACGGAGTCCGCGGCCGGCGCGGATACGTGCCAGACCGCCTCCCCGTCGGTGGCCCTGAGCACCATGGCCGGCCCCTGACCGCGCGCCGACCACAGCCCGACCACGTCCCCGACGAGCGCGTCCACCAGTTCACCGGGGAAGTCGGCGAAGCTGCCGCCCAGGTCCACGCCGTGTATCCACACCTCGCGCGTCCGCATCCAGACGATCTCGGTGGCGGGCACGACCCGCCCCTGGGCGGTACGCACCGTGGCCTCCCACTGCGTCCCGCTCAGCCGTCCCAGATCCGCCCGCAACTCCTCGGCGGTCTCCTTCGCCAGCCCGGCCAGCTCGGCGGCGGACAGCCGCCCGGCCAGCTCCTCGATCTCGACGTCCCGGGCCTGCGGCGAGGAGTACATGGGACGCTCCTCACCGGTGCGCGCCCAATGCACCAGCCGCCCCAGCGCCAAGGCGTTCGCGGCCACGTGCGCCACCACGTGCCGCCCCGTCCACCCCGGCAGCCGGGTTGCCCGATCGAGGTCACAGGCCTCCATCCGGGACGCGAAGTACGCCGTCCCGGAATCCAGCCATCCGAGGTCAGCCATGACGGCGCGCCGTGTTCACCAGCTCCCCGACGCCGGAGACGCGCGTCACGACCTTGCTGCCGTCCGCCAGGTACCGCGGCGGCTTGCGCGCGTGGCCGACGCCGCCCGGCGTGCCGGTGGCGATGACGTCCCCGGGCCGCAGCGTGAGGATCTCCGACAGGTACGCGATCAGCTGGGCCGGCGAGAACACCAGGTCGCCGGCGTCCGCCTGCTGCATCACCTCCCCGTCCACCGCGCACTCCACGGTCATCGGCGTGCCGGCCACCTCGTCGGGCGTGACGAGGTACGGCCCGAACGGCGTGGTGGCCTCGAACGTCTTCCCCTGGAGCCACTGCAGCGTGCGGGTCTGGTAGTCCCTGGCCGTCACGTCGTTGAGCACCGAGTAGCCCGCTATGCAGGCCGTCGCCTGCTCGGGGGTGACGTTCCTGGCCGTCGTACCGACGATGACCGCCAGCTCGGCCTCCCAGTCCATCACCTGGGAGACGGCGGGCAGCACGATGTCGTCGTACGGCCCGATCAGCGACTCGGCGAACTTCGCGAACACCGTCGGGTACTCCGGCAGCTCCCGCCCCATCTCCAGGATGTGGGTGCGGTAGTTGAGCCCCACGCAGATGATCTTCCCGGGCCGGGGCACCACGGGCGCGAGATCGGCCGTGGACAGCGGATGCCAGGGCCCGTCGGCGGCGGCCGCCACCTCCCGCCACTCGGGGTCGGCCAGCAGGGCGCCGACGTCGGGCCGGCCGATCTCCACGGCGTGGTCGCCGTCGATGCGGGCGGCGGCCGTACGGCGCGGCAGCCGCAGCGTCGCGAGCTTCACGCGAGTCCTCCTACAGATATCAGCTTCACGCCGGCTCCTCCCGGTACTGGTGCAGGCCCTCGAAAACGGGCGTGTCAGAGAAACGGAACAGATCAAAACGGGTCTCGGCGCGGAACGACCACGCGCACCACGACGGCACCACCACGAGGTCACCGCGGGACAGCCGCCGCTCGGCGCCGTCGAGCGTGATCGTGCCCTCCCCGTCGAACACCTGGTAGACCGACGACCCCACCTCCCGCCGCGCGGCGGTCACGGTCCCCGGCCGCAGCCGGTGGAACTCGGCCCTGAGCGTCGGCATCACATCGCCGCCGGTCGTGGGATTGCTGTAGCGGACGGCGGCGTGACCGGGCTCGACGACCCCCGGATGGCCCTCGTCCTCCAGCGCGAGCTGCTCGTCCAGCGCCCGGTCCGTGTACTCCCAGCGGTAGGCCGCGATGGGCGAGCTCGGCGTCGCGCCCAGGGCCGACACGGGCCGCAGACCCGGATGCGCCCACAGCCGCTCCGACCGCGACACGCTCGGCGTCGTGGCGTCGGTCACCTGATCGGGGCCGAACTCGAAGAACGAGGTGTCGGTGTAGTGCACGAGCGGGATGTCCAGCCCGTCGATCCAGGCCATCGGCGCGTCGGTGGTGTTGTGGTGGCCGTGGAAGTGCCAGCCGGGCGTCAGCAGGAAGTCGCCGCGCCGCATGGCCACCGGGTCGCCGTTCACGACGGTCCAGACGCCCTCACCCTCGACGACGAAGCGGAAGGCGTTCTGGGTGTGGCGGTGCTCGGGCGCGACCTCGCGCGGGCCCAGGTACTGGATGGCCGCCCAGAGGGTCGGCGTCGCGTACGGCACCCCGTCCAGGCCGGGGTTGGCCAGCGCGATCGCCCGCCGCTCCCCGCCCCTCCCGACGGGCACCAGCTCGCCGGCCCGCTCGGCCAGCGGGTAGAGAGTCTTCCACTCCCACACGTGCGGTCTGGCCTTCGGCTTGGGATGCATCGGCATCAGGTCGCCGACCTGGGTCCACAGCGGAATCAGGTTCTCGGCCGCGAAATCGGCGTACAGCCTCTCCTCCGGGTTCATGGACCCCACGCTAGGCGAATTGTTCTGTATACCGCACTACCATTCTGCTATGAAGAACAAGCCTGCGTACGCTCTCGGTTCGGTGGACAACGTCCTGCTGCTCCTGCACATGCTGCGCGACCAGGGCCGGCTCAAGGTCTCCGACGTCGCGAGGGAGCTGGGCATCGCGCGGTCCACGGCCCACCGCCTCCTGGTGATGCTCGTGTACCGCGACTTCGCCGTCCAGGACGAGCACCACACGTACCTGCCGGGCCCGTTCTTCGCCTCCATGCAGGCCGCCACGGGCGGCTCGGCCCTGCGCGAGCTGCGTGCCAGGACCAGGCCCGCCATGGAGGCGCTGTGCGCGCGGGCCGGCGAGACCGTGAACCTCACCATCCGGGTCGGCACGGAGGTGCGCTTCCTGGACAGCGTGGAGTCCTCGCAGATCCTGCACGTGGGCGACCGGAGGGGGACGATCCTGCCCGCGCGGCACTCCTCCGGTGGCAAGGTCCTGCTCGCCGCCCTGCCCGCCGACCAGCTCCGGGAGCTCTACCCCGACCTCACCGACCCGGAGTTCGCCGCCCTGGCGCGCGAGCTCGACGAGGTTCGGGTACGCGGCTACGCGCTGAACATCGACGGGACCGAGCAGGGCGTCTCCGCCATCGGCGCGGCCCTGCGCGACCGGCACGGCACGCCGGTCGCGGCGCTGTCGATCTCGGCCCCGTCCGCCCGCTTCGGGGTGGACCGGGTGGCGATGTTCACCAAGGAGCTCCGCCTGGCGATCGCCGAGGCCGAACAGGCTCTCGCCGGTCTCGACGTATAACCCTAATGGGGTTATATTAGGGGGTATGCCGAAGATCAATGTGTATCTGCCGGACGACCTCGCGGAGGCCGTCAAGGAGGCCGGGGTGCCCGTGTCCGCGGTATGCCAGCGCGCGCTGGAGCAGGCCGTGCGCCGGGTGACCGCTATCAGGCAAACGGTTCTGAGTGACCTCAACCTGGACGTCCCGACCGGGGCGATGACCCATCTGACAGCCAAGATGCGCACGGTGATCAAGCTCGCCGCCGACCAGGCGGAGGGCGCCGGCGTCGGCACCGAGCACCTCCTCGCCGGCATGCTCACCGAGGGCACCAACCTGGCGCTGCACGTGCTGCGTGCCATGGACATCGATCTGGAGCAGGTCAAACGCGACCTCGCCCGCCACCAGCCGCCACCCGCCGAGCGAACCGGCGCGGGCGCCGAGTCTCCTGCGCCGCGAAGCTTCAGCGGGCCGGCCGCCAACGCGCTGGAGTTCGCCGCCAACGAGGCGATCTCGCTCGGTCACAACTACGTCGGCTGCGAGCACCTCCTGCTCGGCCTGGTCGCCGAGCCCGACGGGACGGCAGGCCAGGTCCTGCGCGCGCTGGGCGTCGAGCCCCGCCTCGCCCGGCGCGCCGTCACCGCGGCCCTGGCCGGCTACGTCCACCTCCGCGCCCAGACCCAGCAGGCCGACCCCGCCGCCGAGAGCCAAGGGCTGGCCGCGCTGATCAGGAACGAGCTGCAGCCGCTCGTCCAGCGCCTCGAACGTCTGGAAGAGCACGTCGGCCTGGGAACCTGAGGATTCCTGTGCGTCCCCCCACCCGGCGGCACGCGCTCACGGCGCTCCGCGTCACCCTCGCCGCCGCGATCGTCGTCGGCCTGGTGATCGGAGCGCTGTGGTGAGCCGCACCCGCGACGCAACTGTCAGGCGACCTTCGAGGAAGCCGCCGTCCAGGTGTTGCACGCTCCCGGTTTGCCCGCCTTGTACCCCTTCTCGATCCAGTAGAGGCGATTGGCGGTCTTGCCGTGGAACCTGTTCTTCCAGGAGTCCGGGACCTTGATCACCGGCTTCCAGTCCTTGACCACCCGCCCCAGGCTCTTCGCCGACACACCCGCGAAGCAGTCGATCTGCAGGTAGTACCGGCGGTTGTGCTCGTGCATGACGGATTCCGACGCGCCGTTCTCCAGTCCCCACCACGCTTCCCCGATGCCGGTCTGCCCGGTGACGACCCCGCTCCATGTCATCACGATGGACGTGAACACCTTGAGGTCGTCCTTGGCCTTGATCCAGTCGTCGGCCAGTCGCACGCTGATGGACGTGGCGCAGATCTCCGAAAGGGAGCCGGAGAGGTCCATCCCGGTGGAGCAGGACCGTTTGTCGGACGCCTCCTTGAATTTCACCTCCACCGGCTTGAACTCCTTGATGGCCGGTTTCCACGCCGAGTTCAGGCAGCCCACGAGCTTGGTGATGTATTTCTTGGTCGAGGCGCCGCTCGTGCCCTTGACCGGCTTGCAGGCGACCTTGGGGAGCTTGGCCGCCTTGTAGAGCTCGTTGTGGGTCAGCTCGGGGGCGCCCTTGACCGGCTCGGCGTGGGCCGTTCCGGAAAGGAGGGCCAAGCCGGCGGCCGTCCCCGCTAACAGACGAATGATCATGGTGCTGGATATTAGGGCCTGGCGAACGCTAGAGCCAGTCCCGGCGTTTGAACACCATGTAGAGGATCAGGCAGACGGCGGCCATCAGCACGATGGCGAACGGATAACCGAACACCCAGTGTGTTTCCGGCATGAAGTCGAAGTTCATTCCGTAAATGGTCCCCACGAGAGTGGGCGCGAAGAGGATGGCCGCCCAGGCGGAGATCTTCTTGACCTCCTCACCCTGCCTGATGCTCGCCTCGGTCATCCGCGCCATCTCGGCGTTCTGCGCCTGCGTCACCAGCGTCGAGTTGACGACCAGGATGTTCTGCAGCATCTGGCGGAACGACGAGATCCGCTCGGTCACCGTGATCGCGTGGTCGGCCACGTCCCGCAGGTAGCTCTGCAACTCGTCGTTCACCCCGTACTTGGGAGCCCCCGCGATGAATGCGTGGATCATGCCGACCAGCGGCGCGGTGGCCCGCTGGAACTCGATGACCTCGCCGGACAGCTCGTACACGCGCCGCGACACCGACGGGTCCCCGCCGAAGACCTGGACCTCGATCTCCTCGATGTCCTTCTGCAGGCCGGCCACCACCGGCGCGTAGCCGTCGACCACGGCGTCGAGGATGGCGTACAGCACGGCCTGCGGGCCCTGCCGCAGCAACTCCGGGTCGGACTCCATCCGCTTGCGCACGGCCTGCAGGTCGGGCGCCTCCGCATGACGTACGGTGATCACGAAGTTGGGGCCGACGAAGACGTGCACCTCCCCGAACGCGACCTCCTCCACGTCGTCCAGGTAGCGGGCGGCCCGCAGCACCACGAAGAGCGTGTCGCCGTAGCGGTCGGCCTTGGGCCGCTGGGAGCCGACGATGGCGTCCTCCAGCGCCAGCTCGTGCAGCTCGAACTCCTCGCCGAGCTTGACGAGCTCCCATTCCTTGGGACGGTAGAGCCCGATCCAGGCCATGCCGTCCGGCATTTCCTTCAGACGCTGGAAGGCGTCGGCCAGCGAGCCGGGATTGTCGACGCGCTCGCCGTTCCGGTAGATCGCGTTGTCGATGACCGTCGGCCGGTACGGGCGCTCCTCCGTGGCGCGCGGGTCCATGGAGAGTTCGGGCGCTTCCTCGCGTACCTCGCGGCCGCGACCGAAACCCTTGACCCTGGCCATGCACCCTCCAGAACGACTATGCCGGGCCGAGCGCGTCCAGCTGCTGCGCGGCCCGGTCCCTGATGGTCTTGCGCCACATCGGAGTCCACCCGAAGATCAACCCGTGCGGCCGGCCGAGCGCCATCCGCGACCAGCGCCGGAAATCGAACTCGTCGTGGTGACGAACGATAAGATTGTCGTCGAATCTGAAGAATGCGTCGATTTCGAGGACGGCTTCCCGACCCGTCCCGGGGAACGTGTAGCGGGCCGTCCAGCGCGCGGTCCCCGTGTGATCGTCGGCCGTCACGTCCCGGTGCTCCGATCGCAGCCCGTCACGCACGTCCAGCCGCAGCCGCCACATTCGCATGACCCGGTCGCGGCCCTCGACCTCCGGGTAGATGGGGTCGCCGAAGCTGACCTCGGGGTGGTAACAGGTCTCCATGGCCGCGAGGTCGGCCCGCCCGAGAGCGTCGAAGAAAGCGCTGATGAGCGCCACGTGCTGGTCGTTCACCCTTCCATCAGATCATGGCCGCCCGGTGCGCCACCATCTTCCCCGGCGGCGGGAGACATCCAGGTGTACGGCGGACGAACTTCCGATCGATCGCCCCGGCGGCCCCAGCCGTCGCCACCCGTTCGGCATTCCCACATCAGAATCAGGTTCTGTGTCCACGGCCGAGACTCCACCCGGATAGGGTTTCTCCTCGATGGACAAGCTCTGGGCCCACCTGATCAAGGTTCAGCCTGACCCCGACCCCTGGGTCGTGGTGGTCTCGGCTGTCGCCGCGCTCGTGATCGTCGGTTTCCGCATGCCCTGGCAGCTGTCCAGGGGTCTGATCACGATCGCCCACGAGGGCGGCCACGCGCTGATGGCGCTGGTCACCCGGCGCAAGCTCGAGGGCATCCGCCTGCACTCCGACACCTCGGGCGTGACGCTGACGAGGGGCCGGCCCACCGGGCCCGGCATGGTGCTGACCGCCTTGGCCGGCTACCTGGCGCCGCCGCTGCTCGGGCTGGCCGCCGCGTGGCTCACCGAGCAGGGGCGCATCACGGTGCTGATCTGGACGGTGCTGCTGTTCCTGGTCTGCATGCTGCTGCTGATCCGCAACCTGTACGGCGCCCTGATCCTCCTGGCGACGGGCGGCGCCGTGTTCGCGCTCATCATGTACGCACCCGCCGAGGTCCAGCAGGTCGTCGCCCTGGTCGCGGTCTGGTTCCTGCTGTTCGGCGGGATCCGGCCGATCATCGAGTTACAGCAGAAGCGGCGCCGGCGGCAGGCCAGGGACTCCGACGCCGACCAACTGGCCAGGCTGACGTTCCTGCCCGGCGGCTTCTACGTGTTCTTCTTCCTCCTGGTATCGGTCACGGCCGCGGTCTTCGGCGTGTACTTCATGTACCCCCTCTAGTCCCGATATTTCGCACTAAACTCGCCAGCAACAGGGGGGAGTGTTGTGCTGCCAGTCGAGGACGCGCCCGGTTACCGGGTACTCGATCAGGCGGGCCAGGGCGGATTCGCCGTCGTGTACCGCGCCTACCAGGAGCGCCTCGACCGCGTCGTGGCGCTGAAGGTGCTGTCCGTCGACCGGGTCGACCAGCGCACCATGCGCAGGTTCCAGCGCGAGCTGCAGCTCACCGGCCGCCTCACCGGCCACCCCAACGTCGTCACCGTCTTCGACACCGGCGTGACGCGCTCCGGCAAGCCGTACATCGCGATGGACTTCTTCGAGAACGGCTCTCTGCGCGACAAGTTACGCAAAGAGGGGTCGCTGCCGGTGCCCGACGTGCTCAGGGCGGGGGTGAAGCTGGCCGGCGCGCTGGCCGCCGTACACGAGGCCGGGGTGCTGCACGGCGACATCAAGCCGCAGAACATCCTCATCTCCCGGTACGGCGAGCTCGCGATCGCCGACTTCGGCGTGGCCAGGGTCGTCGACTCGTCGGAGATCTCGGCCACCTCGCAGGCGTTCACCCCGCTGCACGCCGCGCCCGAGGTGCTCACCGGCGCCCCGCACTCCGCCTCCACCGACATCTACTCGCTCGGCTCGACCCTCTACCATCTGCTGGCCGGCCAGCCCGCGTTCCACAACCCGGCGGATCCGTCGATCGCGCCGCTGATGTACCGCGTGCTCAGCGTCGAGCCGCCGCCCCTCAACCGCTCCGACGTGCCGCCGGTGGTCTTCGAGACGATCCTGCGGGCCATGTCCAAGCAGCCCGAGCAGCGGTACGGGTCCGCGCGGGAGCTCGCGCGGCACCTGCAGGCGGTGCAGGCCGAGCTGGGCCTGTCGGTGACGGACCTGGTGGGCCAGGATCCCGGGCCGGGCCCGGCCATGTCCACGGTCCCGCGTCCCCGTGGCGGCACCCCGGATCCGTCGATCCTGCCCACCGGCGGCCAGTTCCCGGCGACGGGCAACCACCTTCCGCCCGCCGGTCCCCACCCGCCGCGAACGGGCGGCCATCCGCTGCCCGCCGACGCCCGGCGACCCTCGGCTTTCGCGCCGGAGGCACAGCCTGCCGCGCCCGCAGACGGCGGCCGGCCCTCACCTTTCGCCCCGGAGGCGCAGGCGGGTCCGCAGGCGGGTCCGCAGGCGGGCCCGCAGGCAGGTCCGCAGGCGGGCCCGCAGGCAGGGCATCCGGCGGGTCGGCACGGCGGGGCTCCCTCAGGTCAGCACAGGGCCCAGCAGGTGAGCGCGCCCGGGCCCATGTGGCATACGCCGCCTCTTCCGCCCGCTCCATCGGCCGCGACGATGCCGCCCGGTCAGCCCGCGCCGGCCGAGAGCACGGCTTCGACCGGCAAAGGACGGCTGGCCAGAGGGCTCGTGATCGGGGGTGCGGTGGCGGCCGTGGCCACCGGCGGCACGGCGGCGGCCGTGTACCTGTCGCTCCAGCAGAACCCGACGACCACCCCGCGCACCGACCCCGGCCGGCAGACGAGCCAGTCCCAGCAACCCCAGGACACCACCCCGATCGACCGGCAGGACGTCGCCGCCCTCGCGCCCCGCAACGTCAAGGTGACCGCCGACCAAGGCGCCCTGGTGGAGCTGCGCTGGACGCTCCCGGCGAACGCCCGCGACTACCCGGTGGTCCTGCAGCGCTCCCCGGTCGAGAAGGGTGAGCAGCCCATCACCGCCTTGGGTCAGGGCGCCACCACGACCCGCGTCGCCGGTCTGGACCCCGACACCGGCTACTGCTTCCTGGTGGGCGTGCCGCTGCGCATCTCGGAGCGCTCGACGGTCGCCTGGTCCAAGCCGGCCTGCGTCAGAGGCGCCGTGGTGCGGCAGTAGCGCGCTCTCAGCCCAGGAGCTTGCGCGCCGCCTGCTCGATCTCCGACTCCGACAGCAGCACGTGGTCGGCCGCCGCGCCCAGCGGGACGAAGCTGTCGGCCGAGGTGACCCGGGCCAGGGAGCCGGTGTACCCGGCGTCGACCAGCTCGGCGACGATGGCCTCCGACACGCCGCCGGTGTGCCGGGTCTCGTCGGCGATCAGCACCTTGCCCGTCAGCTCGGCCGTCCGCAGCAGGTCGTCCACCGGCAGCGGAGCGAGCCAGCGCAGGTCGAGGACGCGGACGCCGTACCCCTCCTGGGTCAGCCGCACGGCCGCCCGCAGGCTCATCCGCAGCCCGTTGCCGAACGTCACGATCGTCAGGTCCCGGCCGTCGCCGTAGGCGCGCGCCCGGCCGATCGGCACGTGCGTCTCCGCCCAGCGCGCGGGCGGCGCGTACGGCGCCAGCCAGCCCCCGTCGCCCTCGTCGAACAGGTCTTTCGTGTTGTAGAGCGCGATCGGCTCCAGGAACACGCACACCGACCCGCACGTCTTGGCCGCCGCCAGGCACGTGCGCAGCATCGCGGACGCGTCGTCGGGCCGCGCCGGCGAGGCGATGACCAGCCCGGGGATGTCACGCAGCGCCGCCACCGCGTTGTCGTTGTGGAAGTGCCCGCCGAACCCCTTCTGGTACGCGTATCCGGCAACCCGCACCACCATCGGGTTGCGGTAGGCGTTGCGTGAGAAGAACGACAGCGTGGCCGCCTCACCGCGGATCTGGTCGAGCGCGTTGTGCAGGTAGGCCAGATATTGGATCTCCGGCACCGGCAGCATCCCGGACACGCCGGAGCCCAGCGCCAGCCCCAGGATGGCCTGCTCGTCCAGCAGCGTGTCGAACACCCGCCCAGGACCGAACCGCTTCTGCAGCCCTCTCGTCACGCCGTACACGCCGCCCTTCTTGGCGACGTCCTCGCCGAACACCATCATCTCGGGATAAACGGTGAGCGCGTCGGCGAGCGTACGGTTGATCGACTGCGAGAGTGTCAGCGGCTTGTCGTTCTCCGGCAGCGACCCGGCGAACGCCTTCTCCCTGGCCGTCCCGGACGCCGCCATCGGGCTGATCCTCGCGATCAGGTCGGGACGGCGCGGCGCGATCGGCTCCATGACCTCCTTGGCGGAGCCCAGCCGCGGGCTGCGGGTGGTCTCCAGCGCGATGCGCAGCACGTGCTCGCGCGTGGACTCGTACGTCTTGAGCAGGTCGTCCGGCGTCTCCAGCCTGGCCTCGACCAGCAGCGCCGCCGTGCGCACCAGCGGATCGCGCTCGAGGTCGGCCCGGATCTCGCGCTGCGTGCGGTAGGCCACCTCGACGTCGGAGCCCGCGTGCCCCATGAGGCGCACGGTGGACAGGTGCAGGAACGCGGGGGAGCGCTGGGTGCGTACGTGTTCGACGGCGCGTACGGCGACGTCGTAGGCCTCGGCCAGGTCGCACCCGTCGGCGGCGAAGTAGGCGATGCCGGGACGCCGCGCGGCCGCCTCCACCCACCCTTTGGGCGTGCGGACGCTGATGCCGATGCCGTTGTCCTCGCACACGAACAGGAGCGGCAGCGGCTGCCCCTGGAAGGTCGCGTAAGAGGCGGTGTTGAGGCCGGACAGCGCGCTCGCGTGGTTGACCGAGGCGTCGCCGAAGCTGCACACCGCGATCGCGTCCTCCTGCCCCCACGGCGGACGCGCCCCGAGGGCCCTGGCGCGCTCGATGGCGAAGGCCACCCCCACCGACCGGGGCAGATGGCTGGCGATCGTCGAGGTCTGCGGGATGACGGCCAGCTCCGGATGGCCGAACACCTTGTGCCTGCCGCCCGCGATCGGCTCCTCGGCCGCCGCCGTCAGGCCCATCAGCACGTCCCTGATGCCCTGCTCCGGCAGCCGCCCCGCCAGCTCCGAGCGGGTGAGGTAGAACGCGCCGGATCGATAGTGCAGCAGCGCGGGGTCCTCGGGCCGCAGCGCGGCGGCGACGGCGGCGTTGCCCTCGTGCCCGGCGGAGCCGATCGTGTAGAAGCCCTCGTTCCGCTCCCGCAGCCAGCGGGCGGCGATGTCGAGCAGGCGGCTGTCGAGCTGGCGCCGGAACAGCGTCCTGCACTGGTCGCCGGTCAACGTCGTGCCGTCGCGGACCGGCCGGCCGGGATCTCGCGCGGGGCCGCCCTTCAGCGTCGCAACCGCCTGGGTGAAATGAGTCTCAACAGTGTCGCGCGCCACACACCGATTATGTCTTTGATCGGCTCCGCCGTCTGCCGTACGCCGGTGACTATTGTGGACCGATCCTTTTGACCCCGATCTATAACTGTTTGTCAGAATTCACAACCTGCTCGGCCATATGCACGTCTACTAAAAAGACACACGTGGCACCCTCAATGCCGCGTTGAACCACTGGGTCTCCAGAAAGGAACCCGTATGTTACAACGCATCCGCGTCGCCGCCCTCGCCGTCATGATCGGCGCCGGGGCCCTGGTAGCCCTCGCACCGTCCGCCGCGACGGCGGCACCACCAGCACCCGACATCGCTCGCGTGAGCATCAGTCCCAGCACGCCGATCGATGTCACCGGCGGCCCGGTCACGGCCACCTTCAGTTTCCTCACCAAGAACGCGGACACGGCCGAATTCCAGCTGAAGGCCCCGGGTGACGTGAGCGTGCACACGCCGATCACGCTCACGAAGGGCTCGGCCTTCGGCGGCTGGACGAAGTGGACCGGGACCAAGGAGTTCAAGTCCTCGGACGCCGGCAAATGGAACTGGCTCGCCCTCGCCCACGGCAGCGGCGGCGACAAGTCCGCGACCGGCTCGTTCGACGTCGTCAAGAAGCTCGACACCGGCATCGTCCGCTTCGACGCCCGCCCCAACGTGGTGGACAAGGGCGATCTGGTGAGGGTCTCCGGACAGCTCCGCGCCGACGGCAAGGGCTACGCCGGGCAGACGATCTCGATCACCTTCCGCGAGCGCGGCTCCAGCACCTACCGCGAGGTCACCAAGGTGACGACCGGCGGCAGCGGCTGGTTCGGCGCCACCGTGCGCGCCGACGTGACCGGCCGGTGGCGGGCGGAGTTCGCGGCCACGGCCGCCGCCAAGGGCTCTGTCAGCGACGCCGAGCTGGTCGTCGTGAAGCGCGGGAAAATCGACAGCAAGATCGTCGCCTTCCGCGCCCACCCCGATTCCGCGGGCAAGGGCGACAAGCTCAGGTTCACCGGCGCGCTGGTGGCCGACGGCCGCGGCGGCGTGGCCGGCGAGCGGGTGGCGATCTTCTTCAAGGCCGCCGGCTCGGGCAGGTGGGAGTACGTCACCAGCGACGTGACCGGCCGCCACGGCCGCTTCTGGGCCTCCGCCGAAGCCGTCACCTCCGGCTGGTGGCGCGCCGTCTACGCCGGCACGCGCGGCGTCGAGGGCTCGGTCAGCGACGCCGACTGGGTCAAGGTGAACCAGCCCGCTCCGCCGCCCTCGGTGGAGAAGGCGGACACGCGGCTGATCAAGTTCAACGCCTATCCTGAGCCGATCAAGCGTGGCAAGTACCTGAAGTTCAAGGGCAAGCTGCAGGTCGACGAGGGGTCCTGGGAGGGCTACTCGGGCAAGGTGGCGCTGTTCTTCAAGCCGCTGGGGTCCAAGAAGTGGGAGTACGTGAAGGCGTTCTGGTCCCGCGACAGCGGGTGGATCTTCGCCAAGGTCAAGGCCTGGGACTCCGGGCACTGGCGGTTCGTGTTCGGCGGTGACGAGGACACCTACGGCTCCAGCAGCCGCAAGGACTATGTCCGCGTGAAGCGCTGAACGTCGTGAAATGAGATGAGGCCCGGGGAACACTGCCCCGGGCCTCATCGTTCGCCCGGCTACGGTGCGGGGCCGCCGGCTGGAGAGCCGGTCCTATTCCGCCCGCCGGAACTCCGCGATCCCCACCCCCAGCAACACGGCCCCCAAGGCCGCCACGACCCCCAGCTCCAGCAGCACCGGCACCTGGAAGCCGAACCACTGGACCCCCGGATTCAGCATCGCGTTCACCTGCGGCGGCACGTCCAGGTGCGCGAACACCGCCTGCCGCATCGGATCCACCGCGTACGTCATCGGATTGACCACCGTGAGCACGTGCAGCCACGACGGCAGGTTGGCCAGCGGGAACATCGCCCCCGACAGGAACATCATCGGCATGATCGCCATCTGCATCAGGCCGAAGAACGTTTGCATGTTCTTCATCCGCGCGGCCAGCATCACCCCGAAGGCCGTGATCGTGAAGGCGGCCAGGAACATCTCCGCCAGCAGCGTGACCATCAGCCCCGGCGAGTAGGGCACCCCCACCAGCCCCGCCATCGCCAGGATGATGACGCCCTGCGCGGTGGCCACGAGGGCGCCGCCCAGGCACTTGCCGACCACGATCGCCCCGCGTGAGACGGGCGCGACCAGCATCTCCCGCAGGAAGCCGAACTCGCGGTCCCACACGATGGACCCGGCCGAGAACATGCCGGTCATGATCACGGTCATGGAGATCATTCCGGGGTACATGAACGTGCGGAAGTCGATCCCGGGGATCGACCCCTGCACCAGCGACCCCAGCCCCGTGCCCATGACGAACAGCCACAGCACGGGCTGCACGAGCATGGAGAACATGCGGGTGCGGTCGTTGACGAAGCGCAGGATCTCCCGGTGGAGCACTATCTTGATCGCCCGGAGGTCGTGCCCGGCGCCGCGCGCCGGCACCCGGACGCTGATCGCCTCAGTCGCCATCGCTCACCGCCTCGCCATCGCTCGCATGAACGCCATGTTGCCGTCCCCGGACTCGGCGTCGCGGATCGTGGAGCCCGTGTACGACATGAACACGTCGTCCAGGGACGGCCGCGACACGCTCACGGCCTTGATGGGCATGCCGAGCTCGCCGAACAGCCGGGGCACGAACTCCTCGCCGGACGCCACCGCGAACGTGACCGCCCCCTCGTGCACGGCCGCCTCCAGCCCGAACCGCTCCCGCAGCGCCTCGATCGCCTTGGCGTCGTCGGCGGTGTGGATCTGCACGCGGTCCTTGCCGACGCTGGCCTTCAGCGCCTCGGGCGAGTCGATGACGACGATCTCGCCGTGGTCGATGATGGCGATCCTGTCGCAGTATTCGGCCTCGTCCATGTAGTGCGTGGTCATGAAGATGGTGATGTCCTCCATGAGCCGCAACTGGTTGATGTACCCCCAGATGGCCGAGCGGGTCTGCGGGTCGAGCCCGACGGTCGGCTCGTCGAGGAACAGCACCCGCGGAGAGTGCAGCAGGCCGCGGGCGATCTCCAGCCGCCGCTTCATGCCGCCGGAGAAGGTCATCACCTTGGCGTCCTTGCGGTCCCAGAGCGCGACCATCTCCATCACCTGGCGGATCCGGTCGGCGACCACGCTCTTCGGCACGCCGTACAACTCGGCGTGGAAGCGCAGGTTCTGCTCGGCGCTCAGGTAACCGTCGAGGGTGGGGTCCTGGAAGACGAGGCCGATGTTCCTGCGCACCTCGTCGCGCTCGCGGACCACGTCGTGCCCCGCCACGGTGGCGCTGCCGCCCGTGGGGTTGACCAGGGTGCAGAGCATGCTGATGGTGGTGGTCTTGCCGGCGCCGTTCGGCCCGAGGAAGCCGAACACCTCGCCGGGCCGCACCTCGAAGTCGACGCCTTTGACGGCCTCGACCTTGCCGTACGACTTGCGCAACCCCTGTACGGCGACCGCTGATTCCACGGCCATTCAGTCCTCCGCCAGGATGTGGAAAACGGATCTGCGGGTCTGCTTGATCAGCTTCTTGGCCTCCTCGACCTGCCGGTCGCTGGCCGTGCGCACCAGATGGGCGAAGGCCTCGTTGAGCTGCGCCCACAGCAACCGGAGCTCGTGGTGGTCGGCCGGCACCGTGCGGGCGACCTCCTCCCAGGGCGCCTCGTCGGCGTGCCTGGCGGCCTGCTCACGTCCCTGCTCGGTCAGGCGGTACGTCCGGCGGCCGCCCGGCTCGTCGGCCGTCACCAGGCCCTCGTCCTCCAGTTGCTGGAGCGCCGGGTAGACCGAGCCAGGGCTGGGCCGCCACACGCCGCGGCTGCGTTCCTCGATGCCCTGGATCATCTGGTAACCGTTCTGCGGCCCCTCGTGCAGCAGGGCCAGCAGGGCCGCCCGGACGTCGCCGCGGCGCACGCGCGGCGGGGGCGTCTCCCAGTGCACGACCGTGCCGAACTCCGGCCCCGGCGGCCCCGGCGGGTGCGGCGGGAACGCCGGCGCCGAGGCGGCGAACCCGGCCGCGAAGCGGAGCGCGTCTGGAGAGCGCGGGGGAACATGCGGAGGACCCGGCGAACCCGGCGGGCCTGGAGGCCCTGGAGGGAACGCGTGCGGGGGAGGGGGCGGTGCGTCCCAGAAGTCCGGCTCGTGCATGATGACCTCCAACTATCGAGATATCGCAAAGATATATCTAGATAGTTGGAACAGCAAGGACATATTGGGGCATGGCCGGTTGGTTAGCGAGCGTTAACAGCGGCGTCGATGGCGGCCCTGGCCATCGCGTGCAGCAGCGGCCGCATGTCCCGTCCCGGCAGCTCGCCCGCGCTGTGCGGGGTCGAGTTGAGCAGGCCGAAGACGGCGTGGGTGGCGGCGCGCAGTCGGGCGGCCGGGCACGCGGGGTGCAGTTCGGCCAGCGCGGTCACCCACTCCTCGACGTAGAGCCGCTGCAGGCGCCTGATCTGCCGCCGCTGGGGCTCCGGCACGTTGCCCAGCTCCCTGTCGTGCACCGTGATCAGCGCCGGCTGCTCGGTGGCGAAGGTGATCTGCGCGTCGAGCAGCGCGTCGAGGGTCTGCCTGGGATCGGCGGAGGTGGTGGCGACCGCGACGGCCGACTCGCGCAGCCGCGAGCTGATGTCCAGCAGCATCTCGGCGAGCAGCGCGTCCTTGCCGCTGAAGTGCCGGTAGAGCGCCGGCCCCGAGACGCCGACCGCGCCGCCGATGTCCTCGATGGAGACGCCGTGGAAGCCGCGCGCCGCGAACAGGCGGGCGGCCGCCTCCAGGATCTCCGCGCGCCTGTTGCGCCGATTCCGGGTAGGGGTGGTGGAGGCGGTGGTCACGTCTCACATACTAGACGCTTACGTTAATGATGACTAACATTCGTGCCATGAGAGGGCATTCATGAGCAGCGACTGGCCGGTGCTGAAGTCGGCCGCCGACCCGGGGAGCGAGGCGTACAAGCGCAACGCCGAGCTCAACGAGCGGCTCGCCGCCGAGCTGCTCGAACACCTCGCCGTCGCCGCGCTCGGCGGCCCAGGGCGGTCGCGGCAGCGGCACGTGGAGCGCGGCAAGCTCCTGCCGCGCGACCGCGTCGACGGCCTGCTCGACCCGGGCTCCCGCTTCCTGGAGCTGTCGCCGCTGGCCGCGAACGGCCTCTACGACGACCAGGCGCCCGCCGCCGGCATCATCACCGGGGTCGGCCGGGTCTCGGGCCGCGAGTGTGTGATCGTCGCCAACGACGCCACCGTCAAGGGCGGCACGTACTACCCGATCACGGTCAAGAAGCACCTGCGCGCGCAGGAAGTGGCGCTGCACAACCGGCTGCCCTGCGTCTACCTCGTGGACTCGGGTGGAGCGTTCCTGCCGAGACAGGACGAGGTGTTCCCCGACCGCGAGCACTTCGGCCGCATCTTCTACAACCAGGCCACGATGTCGGCCCGCGGCATCCCGCAGATCGCCGCCGTGCTCGGCTCCTGCACCGCGGGCGGCGCGTACGTGCCCGCGATGAGCGACGAGGCCGTCATCGTCCGCGGCCAGGGCACGATCTTCCTGGGCGGCCCGCCGCTGGTGAAGGCCGCCACCGGTGAGGAGGTCACCGCCGAGGAGCTCGGCGGCGGCGACCTGCACGCCCGGGTCAGCGGCGTCACCGACCACCTGGCCGAGGACGACGCGCACGCCCTGGCCATCGTCCGCGACATCGTCTCCACGCTCGCGCCGCGCCCGCCCCGGCCGTGGGAGACGATCGCGCCGGAGCCGCCCCGGCACGACCCGCGCGACCTGTACGGGATCGTCCCCGGCGACACCCGGCAGCCGTACGACGTGCGAGAGCTGATCGCCAGGATCGTGGACGGCTCGCGCTTCCTGGAGTTCAAGGCCGAATACGGGCCGACGCTCGTGACCGGGTTCGCCCACCTGCACGGGCACCCGGTGGGGATCGTGGCCAACAACGGCATCCTGTTCAGCGAGTCGGCGATGAAGGGCGCCCACTTCATCGAGCTGTGCGACCAGCGGCGCGTCCCCCTGGTGTTCCTGCAGAACATCAGCGGCTTCATGGTCGGCAAGGCCTACGAGGCGGGAGGCATCGCCAAGCACGGCGCCAAGATGGTCACCGCCGTCTCGTGCGCGCGCGTGCCCAAGTTCACGGTCATGATCGGCGGCTCGTTCGGGGCCGGGAACTACGCGATGGCCGGGCGGGCGTACTCACCCAGGTTCCTGTGGATGTGGCCGAACGCCCGCATCTCCGTGATGGGCGGCGAGCAGGCCGCCAACGTGCTCACGACCGTCGGCAGCGCCGACGCCGACGCGATCAGGGCGCAGTACGAGCACCAGGGGAACCCGTACTACTCCACGGCCAGGCTGTGGGACGACGGCGTGATCGACCCGGTCGACACCCGCACCGTCCTGGGCCTGGCGCTGTCCGCGGCGGCCAACGCCCCGCTCGAGCCCGCCGGATACGGCGTCTTCCGGATGTGACCATGCTCTTCGACCGCGTACTCATCGCCAACAGAGGCGAGATCGCCGTACGGATCGCCCGCACGCTCCGCACGCTCGGGATCACGTCGGTGGCCGTGCACACGGCGTCCGACGCGGGCGCCAAGCATGTGCGCGAAGCCGACATTGCCCTCCAAGTGCCGACATATTTGGATATTGAGGCGATTGTGGAGGCGGCTCGGGATTCCGGGGCACGGGCCGTCCATCCCGGATACGGGTTCCTCGCCGAGAACGCCGCGTTCGCGCGGCGGTGTGCGGCGGCCGGGCTCGTCTTCGTCGGCCCGCCGGCCGGGGCCATCGAGGCGATGGGCGACAAGATCCGCGCCAAGGCCACCGTGTCGGCCGCCGGGGTGCCGGTGGTGCCGGGCGGGGCCGAGCCGGACGACGCGCTGGCGGGGTGGCGCGACTTCCCCGCGCTGATCAAGCCGTCCGCCGGCGGCGGAGGCAAGGGCATGGTGCTGGTGCGGTCGGCCGCCGAGCTGCCCGAGGCGCTGGAGTCGGCGCGGCGTACGGCCCGGGCGGCGTTCGGCGACGGCACCCTGCTCATCGAGCGGTACGTCGAGCGCCCCCGCCACATCGAGATCCAGATCCTGGCCGACACCCACGGCGCCGTCGTCCACCTGGGCGAGCGCGAGTGCAGCCTGCAGCGCAGGCACCAGAAGATCGTCGAGGAGGCGCCCTCGCCCTTCGTGACCCCCGAGACGCGCGCCCGCATGGGAGCGGCGGCGGTGGAGGCCGCCCGGGCGGTGGGCTACGTGGGCGCGGGCACGGTCGAGTTCATCGTGGACGGCGCCACCGGCGCTTACCACTTCATGGAGATGAACACCCGCCTGCAGGTCGAGCACCCCGTCACGGAGCTGGTGACCGGGCTGGACCTGGTGGAGCTGCAGCTGCGGGTGGCGGCGGGGGAGCGGCTGCCGTTCGCGCAGGAGGACGTGCGGCTCGACGGGCACGCCGTCGAGGCCCGCGTGTACGCGGAGGACCCGGCCCGCGGCTTCCTCCCGACGGGCGGCCGCGTGCTCCTCCTCCGCGAGCCCGCAGTCCGGGTGGACTCGGGGCTGGCCGAGGGCGGGGTCGTGGGCAGCGAGTACGACCCGATGCTGGCCAAGGTCGTCGCGTGGGCGCCGGACAGGGAGGCGGCGTTCCGCGCGCTGGACCGGGCTCTGTCCGGCACGGCCGTCCTGGGCGTGGTCACCAACGTCCCGTTCCTGCGCGCGCTCGCCGCCCACCCGGCCGTCCTGGCCGGCGAGCTGGACACCGGCCTGGTCGAGCGCGTGCTCCCCGACCTGGTCCCCGATGCGGAGGTCCCCGACGAGGTGCTCGCCGCCGCGGGGCTGGTCTTCCACGCCCTCCCGCAGGGCGGGGACCCGTGGGAGGTCACCGACGGGTGGCGGCTCGGCGAGCATGCGTGGACGACGTGGCGGCTGGAGTCCAGGGACGGCGTGCACGAGGTCCGGGTCCGCGGCCTGCCCGCGGAATCCGCCGAGGTGCTGGTCAGGGGCGAACCGGCGGCCGCGCGCATCCAGGCCCGCGACGCCGGGCTGACCGTCACGATCGGCGGGCGTACCGAGCACTACCTCCACGCACGCGACGCCGGCACGCTCTGGCTCGGCAAGGACGGCCGGGCGTGGGCGTTCACCCGCCACCTCATCGGCGACCCCGGCGACCGCCCGGGCGCGGCGGCGGCCGGGGACGGCGTGGTCAGGAGCCCCATGCCGGGCACCGTCCTCGTCGTCAAGGCGCAGGCCGGCGACCGGGTGAGCGAGGGACAGCCACTGGTCATCGTGGAGGCCATGAAGATGGAGCACACGGTCACCGCCCCCTGCGACGGCGTGGTCTCCGAGCTGCCCGCCCAGCCCGGCCGGCCGGTCGACATGGACGCCGTCCTCGCCGTGGTCACCCCGGAGGAAACGTGATGCCGTACCCCATGCAGGGCCTGCCGCAGCAGGTCACGATCTACGAGGTGGGGCCGCGGGACGGGCTGCAGAACGAGTCCGCCGTCGTGCCCGTCGAGGTCAAGGCCGAGTTCATCGACCGGCTCGCGGACGCCGGGCACAAGGTGATCGAGGCGACCAGCTTCGTGCACCCGGAGTGGGTGCCGCAGCTCGCCGACGCCGACGAGCTGCTCACCCGGCTGCACCGCAGGCAGGGCGTGCGCTATCCGGTGCTCGTGCCGAACCTGCGTGGCCTGGACCGGGCGCTCGACCTGGGCGTGGACGAGATCGCGATCTTCGCCAGCGCCACCGAGACGTTCGCCGCCAAGAACCTCAACCGGAGCCTGGAGAGCCAGTTCGACATGTTCGAGCCGGTCGTGGCCAGGGCGCTGGACAATGGGATCAAGGTGCGGGCGTACGTGTCGATGTGCTTCGGCGACCCCTGGGAGGGGCCGACGCCGATCGCACAGGTCGTCACGGTCGGCGAGCGGCTGCTCGGGCTCGGCTGCTACGAGCTGTCGCTCGGCGACACCATCGGCGTGGGCACGCCGGGCCACGTGACCGCCCTGATCGAGGCGTTCCGCCGGTCCGACCAGCTCGCCGTGCACTTCCACGACACCTACGGCCAGGCGCTGGGCAACACCCTTGCCGCGCTGCGGGCGGGGGTGACCACGGTGGACGCCTCCACGGGCGGCATCGGCGGCTGCCCGTACGCCGAGTCGGCCACCGGCAACCTCGCCACCGAGGACCTGGTCTGGATGCTGCGCGGGCTCGGCATCGAGACCGGGCTCGACCTGGGCAAGCTCGTGGCCACCAGCACCTGGCTGGCCGGGCTGCTCGGCCGGCCCAGCCCGTCCCGCGTCGTACAGGCGCTCTCGAAAGGTTGACATGCTCAAGGACGAGTACGAAGAGCTGCGCAAGACGGTGGAGGCGTTCGCCCGCGACGTGGTGGCGCCCGTGATCGGGGACTACTACGAGCGCGAGGAGTTCCCGTACGACATCGTGCGGCAGATGGGTGTGATGGGCCTGTTCGGCCTGCCGTTCCCCGAGGAGTACGGCGGGATGGGCGGCGACTACTTCGCCCTCTGCGTGGCCCTGGAGGAGCTGGCCCGCGTCGACTCCAGCGTGTCGATCACCCTGGAGGCGGCGGTGTCGCTGGGCGCGATGCCGATCTACCGGTTCGGGACGGAGGAGCAGCGCGCCCACTGGCTGCCCCGCCTCACGTCGGGCGCCGAGCTGGGGGCCTTCGGCCTGACCGAGCCCGGCGGCGGGACGGACGTGCCCGGCGGGATGCGCACCACGGCCGTGCTGGACGGCGCCGAATGGGTGATCAACGGTACGAAGGCGTTCATCACGAACTCCGGCACCGACATCACCGCCGTCGTCGGCGTGGCCGCGCTCACCGGCGAACGCGAGATCTCCACGATCCTCGTCCCCAGCGGCACCCCCGGTTTCACGGTCTCGAAGAAGTACTCCAAGGTCGGCTGGAACGCTTCGGACACCCGCGAGCTGTCCTTCTCCGACTGCCGCGTGCCCGCCGGGAACCTCCTCGGCGAGCGCGGCCGCGGCTACGCGCAGTTCCTCCAGACCCTGGACGAGGGCCGCATCGCGATCGCCGCCGTCAGCGTGGGACTGGCCCAGGGCTGCGTGGACGAGTGCCTCAAGTACGTCAGGGACAGGAAGGCCTTCGGCCACCCGATCGGCCACTACCAGGCCATCCAGTTCAAGATCGCCGACATGGAGGCGCGGGCGCACACCGCCCGCCTGGCGTACTACCACGCGGCCGAACGCATGCAGGCGGGGCTGCCGTTCAAGAAGGAGGCGGCGATCGCCAAGCTGGTCGCCTCCAACGCGGCCATGGACAACTCGCGCGAGGCCACGCAGGTGTTCGGCGGCTACGGCTTCATGAACGAGTTCCCCGTCGGCCGCTTCTACCGCGACGCCAAGATCCTGGAGATCGGCGAGGGCACGAGCGAGGTCCAGCGCATGCTCATCGCCCGCCAGCTCGGGCTGGGTGACTTGTGAGCGGAGCGAACCGTCAGGCACGGCAACGTGTTCACCGGACCGGCGAAGACGGGCCGGTGAACGGTGTTTGCGCTGGCCATGTCGCACGATCTAGTGTCATTGCTCATGACGGCTGACGATCTTCTCATCAGGAGGGCCGAGAAGGCGGACGCGGACGAGGTGTTCGCGCTGGCGCGCGACTTCGGGCTGACGTTCCGGCCCGAGCGCCAGGCGTTCGACGCCGCCCTCCCCGAGCTGCTGGCGAACAATGACGCCTTGCTGCTCACGGCCGTCGTAGAAGGGCGGGTGCGCGGTTACCTGCTGGGGTTCGTCCACTTGACGTTGTTCGCGAACGGGCCCGTCGCCTGGGTCGAGGAGGCCATGGTCCAGTCGGGGTCGCGCCGGCAGGGGATCGGGCGGGCGCTGCTGGAGGAGTTCGAGACATGGGCCCGCTCGCGCGAGGCGGGCTACGTGGCCATGGCGACGCGGCGGGCGCCCGAGTTCTACCATGCGCTCGGATACGAGGCCTCGGCCACGTTCTTCCGTAAGGTCCTGCGCTGACGGCGATCAGCGGGCGGTTCTGTCGCCGGTGGATGGCATCCTTGCGTACGTGAGTATCCACGCCGTCAGCCCTTTGTTCGTCGGGCGTGCCCGCGAGCTCGCCGTGCTCGGGGACGCGCTGGTCAGGGCGCGCGCCGGGATGTCGTCCACCGTGCTCGTCGGCGGCGAGGCCGGGGTCGGCAAGACGCGGCTGGTCGGCGAGTTCATCGAGCGGGCCGACGACGCCAGGGTGCTCGTCGGCGGGTGCCTGGAGCTGGGCACGGAGGGCCTGCCGTTCGCGCCGTTCACCGCCGTGCTGCGCGGGCTCGTGCGGGAGCTGGGCCGCGACGGGGTGGCGGCGCTCGTGCCCGGCGGCGCGACGCGGGGGCTGGCGCGGCTGCTGCCCGAGTTCGGCGAGCCGGACGGGGACGGCGCGGAGGCCAGGGCGCGGCTGTTCGAGCTGGTGCTCGGGCTGCTGGAGCGGCTGGCCGAGGAGCGCACCGTCGTGCTGGTGGTCGAGGACGCCCACTGGGCCGACCGGTCCACCCGCGATCTGCTGTCCTTCCTGGTCCGCTACCAGCGCACCGCGGGCCGCCTGCTGAGCGTGGTGACGTACCGCACGGACGAGTTGCACCGCACCCACCCGCTGCGGCCGATGCTGGCCGAGCTGGGCCGGGTGGAGTGGGTGGCCAGGGCCGAGCTGCGCAGGCTGACCCGCAGGGAGGCCGTCGCGCAGGCGGCGAGCATCCTGGAGCGGGAGCCGTCCGCGGTCGACATGGATCTGATCTACGCGCGCAGCGAGGGAAACCCGCTGTTCGTCGAGGCGCTGCTCAGCGAGGGCGGCGGTGGTGACGCGCTGCCGGAGTCGCTGCGCGACCTGCTGCTGGCCAGCGTCGAGCGGCTGCCGGACGAGACGCAGGAGCTGCTGCGGGTGGCCAGCGCGGGTGGCCAGCGCATCGAGCACGATCTGCTCTCCGCCGTCGCCGGGCTCGACGAGAGCGCGCTCTCCCGGGCGCTGCGGCCCGCCGTGGCGGGAAACGTGCTGGTCGTCGACGGTGAGGGCTACAGCTTCAGGCACGCGCTCATCCGGGAGGCGCTCCACGACGACCTGCTGCCCGGCGAGCACACCCGCCTGCACACCCGCTACGCCGAGGCGCTGGAGCGCGACCTGTCGATCCTGCCCGCCCCGCGCGGCGCGATCGAGCTCGCCCATCACTGGCACTCGGCCCACGACTCCA
Organism: Nonomuraea sp. NPDC049480; assembly: GCF_044465905.1. NCBI lineage: Bacteria > Bacillati > Actinomycetota > Actinomycetes > Streptosporangiales > Streptosporangiaceae > Nonomuraea > Nonomuraea sp. NPDC049480. The sequence goes on along the minus strand of NZ_JBITMD010000002.1, from coordinate 145,336 downwards.
CGTGGGCGCTGGTCAGCGCGTGGCACGCGGCCGCCGCGGCGCGCAAGTCCACCGCGTACGACGAGCAGCTCCGCATGTTGTCCAGGGTCCTGGAGCTGTGGGACCAGGTGCCCGACGCCGCCGAGCGCATCGGCGGCGACCGCCTCGACGTGCTCAAGCAGACCGCCACGGTCGCCCACCTCGCCGGCGAGTACGAACGCGGCGTCGCCCTGGCCGGAGCCGCCCTGGCCGAGCTGGATCAGGAGGCCGACCCGATCAGGACCGCCGTCGTGCTGCGCCAGCGCGGCCTGACCCGCTACGACCTGGGCCGCTCCGGCCACGTCGACGACCTGCGCCGCGCCGCCGAGCTGGTGCCCGAAGAACCGCCGAGCAAGCTGCGCGGGCAGGTGCTGGAGTCCCTGTCGCGGATGCTCCACCAGCCCGAGGACCACTCGGAGAAGATCGCCACGGCTCAGCTGGCCAGGGAGATCGGCCGCGCGGTGGGCGACTCCAACGTCGAGGCCCACGCGCTGATCAACCTCACCTGGGCGCGCTTCCGCTACACCGAGATCGAGGCCCAGCTCGAGGCGTTCGCCGAGGCCCGCCGCATCGCCGCCGGCGGTGAGGCGTACAACGCGCTGATGCGCTGTGCGATCTCCGAGTCCGACGCGCTCGAAGGCGCGGGCCGGCACGAGCGGGCCGCCCAGGTCGCCCGGGACGGCGTCGAGGAGGCCGGGCACTACGGCCTGGCCCGCACGTCTGGCACGTTCCTGGCGATCAACCTGGCCGAGCCGCTGGTGTCGCTCGGGCGATGGGACGAGGCGCTCCAGGTGATCGAGCAGGCGCTCGACCTCGCGCCGCCCGCGCCCTACCGGGCCAGCCTGCAGGGATACGCCACCGACATCGCGCTCGCGCGCGGGCAGCTCGACCGGGCGGAGCAGCTGCTGGGATCGTCGCGTGCCGTGCTGTCGCGGGGCACGTACCGCGACCAGACGGTGCTGCCGCATCTGCGCCGGGAGGTGCGGCTGCTGGAGGCGCGGGGGCAGCTGGACGAGGCGGTGCGGATGGTCGCCCGCGCCCTGGAGGAGCAGCGCGACCTGGTGATCAGTTCGCGCTATTCCTGGCCGGTGCTGGTGACCTTCGCCCGGCTGCTGACGGCCGTCGTGCCCGCCGGGCTGCGGCTGGGACCCGCCGCCTCGCCGGCCGGCCAGACTCCCGGCGCGCTCGCCCTGCTCGGCGCGTCGCTGCTGCCACGGCTTCGGGCGCTGGGGCAGGAGCTCGGGGTCGAGGGGGATCTGCAGCAGGCGCAACGGCTCACGTTCAGTGCGCTGATGGGGCCGGATGAGGGGATCGAGGACGCCGCCGCACTGGTCGCGTGGCAGGTCAAGGCGTGGGGCCTGGCGCTGGAAGCGTGGGTGGGGCTGCGGCAGCCGTACGCGGAGGCCAGGAGCCTGGTGGGCGGCGCGCAGGCGGCGCTGGCGGCCGGTGACCGGCAAGAGGCGGCGGCGCAGCTGGGGCGGGCGCGTGAACTCGCCGGGCAGCTCGGCGCCACACCGCTGCTGGAGCAGCTCGACGCCTTCGGGCGGCGGGCCCGGATCGGAGGGTCGCAGGAGGCGGGGGAAGGGCCGCCGCTGGGGTTGACGGCCCGGGAGCTGGAGGTCCTGCGGGAGGTGGCGAACGGGCGGAGCAACCGGGAGATCGCCGGGGCGCTGGTCATCTCGGTGAAGACGGTGAGCGTGCACGTGTCGAACATCCTGGCCAAGCTCGGCGTCGCCACCCGGGGCGAAGCCGCCGCCACGGCCCACCGGCTGCGGCTGTTCGACGACGCCCCGTGACACGCTCACGGATTACCGGACCGGCGACGAGAACGGCACCATCGTGCCCGGTCCGATCGACCACGCGCGCCCCCGCCGTCGTGGCGGTAGGTGGGCAAACGGACATGGGTGTGTTACCCGCTGCGGGCTCAGGCGGTCAGCTGGGCCTCGAGGCGGTAGCCGTCCACCGTGACGTACACCTGGTCGCCCGGGCGGGCGTTCAGGCGCATGAGCACCGGCTGGAGGGAGTCGAAGACCGGCTGGTGGCCCTGCCAGACCAGGACGATGGCGTTGTCGCCGGGCCCGGTGACCGACAGCAGGGTGCCGGGGCGCATGCCGAGCTGGGCGGCGTACCCCTCCGGCACCGGCACCGGACCACCGCGCAGATGCTCGGGGGTGACCTCGATGCGCTGCCAGCGGCGCGGGTCCGAGGATGGGCTCGGCAGGGGCGCGGGCGGCGTGGACGGGGTGCCCGCCAGGCTGCCGGGCAGCATGCCGGAGCGGCCGCCCGACAACGCCGACAGTGTGGCCAGGGCGGCGGACGGGTCGATCGAGCCCGCCGGCACAGGCGGGATGGGCTGGCCGCCCCGGTGGTGGTGGCCGTTGGCGCCCGGCGTGCGGCGGGGCAGGACCTGGCCCGGCACCGGAGCGGAGGCCGCCGCCGCCTCGCTCTCGGAGGGCAGCGCGTCGAGCCACGCCTTCGCCGAATGGGCGCGAATGCCCAGCTCGGCCATGAGCTCCACGACGTCGGCGTCGGGCGGGCTCGCGGCCAGGAGCTGCCTCGTACGGTCCTGCAGACGGTGGAGTTCGCCCACCACCAGCCAGCCGTCCTGGAGCCGGCGGTCGGGCATGAGCGTCACCAGGACCCGCCACAGCGGGGTGCGCAGCGAGGGGACCGTCACGGGGTGGGCCGGGTCGGCGCCGATGAGCTGGTCCTCCGTGGCCGCCGCGCCGAGCCACTCGGTCAGGCGGAACATGTGCCCCGTGACCGCGGCGGACTCCGACGAGCGCAGCCAGTGCAGCACACGTTCCTCGGCGGTGCGCTGGGCCTGGGACAGGGCGTCCCTCTCGACCAGCATCTTGTGCGCGAGCGTACGCAGGCTGACCGGCTCCTCCGCGAACAGCCGGTGCACGGCCACGGCCAGCTCCAGCTTGTTCAGGCTGCGGAACAGGCTGTCCACGACCCGGACCATGGCGTGGTCGGCGTCGGACGGCACAGGGCTGGACGTCAGGTACGCGGGCGTGCCCGTGGTGCTCTTGGAAGCGTCCGCGCCGGGAACGGCCGGGATGGACCCAGTGCTCGGGCCGCCGCCGGGGAAGGGGGCGCCGGGCAGCGAGCCGGTGTCCGGACGCCCGGGCTGCGGGCCTCCGGGACGCTGCGGGAGCCGTTCGGACTGTCCGGAGGCCGGACCCTGCGGGAGGCCGTCGCCGGCGAGGCCCTGCCGTGGCCCGCCGCTCTGGGGCTGCGCGGGGAACGACCCCGTCTGGCGTTGCGTCCCGGTGCTCCCCGCCTGCGCGGGGAACGAGCCCGTCTGCCGCTGGGGGCCGCTTTCCGGTTGCCCGGGGAGCGACCCGGACTGGCGCTGAGCGGCACCGTCCGGTGATTGTGCCGGGAACGACCCGGCCGGACGCTGGGGGCCGCTGTCCGACGACGGTTGCGCGGGGAACGACCCTGTCGGGCGCTGGGGGCCGGATTCCGCGGCCTGAGCGGGGAACGGGCCGCTCTGGCGCTGCGGTTGGCCGGGGAGGCCGCCGGTCTGACGCTGCGGTGCGCCCTCGCCCCGGACGGCGAACAGGCCGGGCTGCCGCTGCTGGTCGGAGCCCTCCGGCGGCGCGCTGGGGGAGCCGCTCTGGGAGGCGGCCGGCGGGTCGTTCTGCGCGGCGGGCGACGGGCCGCCCTGCCCGCCGGACAGCGGGCCGCTCTGCCCGCCGGAAGGGGGACCGCTCTGCGCGCCAGGCTGTGGACCGCTCTGCGGGGCGGGCGACAGGCCGTTCTGCGGGGCGGCCAAGGGGATGTTCTGCGGGGCGGCCAAAGGGATGTTCTGGGCGGCGGCCGGCGGGCTGCTCTGGGCGGCGAAGGAGCCGGTCTGGGGCGGCGCGCTTTCCGGCTGGACGGGGAAGGGCCCCGTACCCCGGACTTCTTCCTGTGACGGGGCGGGGGCCGTGCCGCGTTGCAGCGGGCGTGTCGCCTCCGGGTGGTCCGCCGGCAGGGCCTCACGCTGGGCCGGGATGCGGCCGAGGATCTCGCGGAAGACCGAGCCGATCACGACTTCGGGCGTGGCCGACGGCGTGCTCAGGTCGCTGGGGGACAGGCGGCGCAGCCGCTGCCAGCCGCCGAGCCCGGTGATCGCCGTGCGGGTGGCCTCGGGCCAGCCGGGCAGCGCCGGGTCGATGTGGTGGACCGTCAGCGCGGGAAGCAGATCGGCGAGCGGGAGATGGTCCCACCGGGAGGCGGCCAGCCGGGCGAGGCGTTCGCACATCCAGTCGAGGCCGGCCGTGCCGAGCGCCTTCGACAGCGAGAGAGAGGACCACCACCCCGCGGGCAGGCGCGGATTGCCCAGCGCCTCGGCCACCTGGTGTGGTCGGCTCCAGCGCAGAGCAGGGACTAGGTCGCTCAGGCAGATCGATGACTCGACTTCCATCGGCGGACCTTATCCTCCCCAGTGAGCCGTGTGGTGCTGCTCGTATCGCATGTGGCTAATGGTGCAGCCTACGCGGCAAGCTATCAATCAGTGTGAATAGGGTAAAGACGGTTCAGATCCAAACCGTACCGTGGACGGCCGCCCACCTGGGCCACACATGCGGCACCCGCACGGCAACCTGTCTCCAAAGCCGCCGTTTCGTTGGCGCCCTGCAAGGTTGCTGTGAGAAATCCGGCGGCGAACGCGTCTCCTGCTCCCGTGGAGTCTACGACGTCTGCGGGCAATCCCGCGGCCGTTGCGACGATCTCACCGTCCACGGCGGCCAGCGCGCCCTCGGCGCCCAGCTTGACGACCGCTGTGCCGTAGCTCTCACTCAGCAGTACGGCGGCCCGCTCCGGTGTCGTGGCGCCGGTGAGCAGGAGGGCCTCGTCGAGGTTCGGGATGACGAGGCCGGCCGGGGCGGTCTCGCGGATGAAACGTTCAACGCCGAAGTCGCGCAGCGGTCCCGTGGAGGCCGGATCGACGCTGATCGCGACGCCCGCGGCGGCCGCGTCCGCCATCGCGATCCCGGCCAGCCGCAGACCCGGCTCGGCGAACAGGACGTAGCCGGACAGATGCAACCGCCCGACGCCGTCCAGCAGGGCCGGGTCCCAGTCGCTCTCGGAGATCAGGCTGCCCGCGCCGCGGTTGGTGAGCATCGAACGTTCGCCGTTCTTGTCCACCATCGCGATCACGACCGCGGTGGGGTGGTCCTGGTCCACCGTCACGTGCGGGCGTACCCCGGTCTTGACCAGCTCGGCGGTGTGCCAGTCGCTGCTGTCGTACCCGAGCCTGGTCAGCAGGCGGGCGTCGGCGCCCAGGTGGGCGGCCCAGGCGGCGGTGTTCGCGCCGGAGCCGCCGGGGCGGAGCACGATGTCGGCGGCGGTGTCGGTGCCCGACATGACCGGCGAACCGTGCAACGCCACCACATCGGTGACCGCGTCACCGACGACCAGGAGGCCGCGGTCGGTCACGAGCGGGCCCAGCGCAGGGCGATCTGGGCGGCGAGCGCGGTGTTGCCGCGCACGGCGGCCAGGTTCGCCTCCAAGGAGGCGCCGCCGGTGCCGTTCACCAGATAGCCCAGCAGGAACGGGGTGATCGCCTGCCCCTTGACCCCGTCGCGCTCGGCGGCGGCCAGCGCCTCGGCCAGCACGCGGTCGTGCAGCTCGGGGTCGAGCTGCCGGTCCTCCGGGACCGGGTTGGCGACGATCAGCGCGGTCTCCTGGCCGCCGAGCGCGTCCTGGCCGCGCATGATGTCCGCGGCCTCCTCCGCCGACTCGATCCGCCACTCGATCGGCTGGCCGGAAGAGTGCAGGTAGAAGCCGGGGAAGGTATCGGTGCGGTAGCCGACGACGCTGACGCCCCTGGTCTCCAGGCGCTGCAGCGTCGCCGGCACGTCCAGGATCGACTTCACGCCCGCGCACACGACCGTGATGCGGGTACGGGCGAGCGTGTCCAGGTCGGCGGACTCGTCCTGGTCCTCGGTCCAGCCGCGGTGCACGCCGCCGAGCCCGCCGGTGGCGAAGACGCGGATCCCGGCCCGGGCGGCCAGGAACGACGTGGCTGACACGGTGGTCGCGCCGCTCGCCTTCAGCGCCGCCGCCACGGGCAGGTCCCGCTGCCCCAGCTTGCGCAGCCCGGACTCGGTCGCGATGCGCTCCAGCTCCACCTCGTTCAGCCCGATCCTGGGCACGCCGTCCAGCACGGCGATCGTGGCCGGCACTGCTCCCGCGGCCCGTACGACCCCCTCCAGCTCCCGCGCCACCTCCAGGTTGCGCGGCTGCGGCAGCCCGTGGGAGATGATCGTGGACTCCAGCGCCACGACCGGCGCGCCGCCGGCCAGGGCCTCGGCTACCTCGTCGGACGGCTGGAGTACGGAGTCGGCGGTGCTGCGCATGGTGGGTTTCGTGCTCCTTGCATGATCCTTGGCCCCGTTCATGGGGAACGGGGAATTTTACGACATTTGTTCCATTGCCGGAGCCGCGACGGCCGTCCACCCGATGATCACACGAGGAGCGCCGCGCCGGCCAGCGAGACGGCGGCGATGAGGCCCGTGGCGATGCCTCCGAGCAGCACGACCCTGCCTCCTTTGACCAGTTTCCGCACGTCGATCCCGGTCCCCAGGCCGAACAGGGCGGCCGCCGTCAGAGCCCCGGTCACGTCCGGCACCGCGTCCGTGACGGCCGCCGGAACCCATCCCGTGCTTCGCAGCGCCACCATCGCCAGGAACGCGGCCACGAACAGCGGCATGACCGGCGGCCTCGTGCGATGCGGGCTTCCGTGTGCCGGGAGGCGGCGCCGGCGGTGGGACACCAGGGCGACCATGGGCGCGAGGAGGACGACGCGGGCCAGCTTGACCGTCACGGCGCCGGCCAGCACACCCGAGGCGGCGCCGATCGCGGCCACCTGGGCCACCTCGTGCACGGCGGCCCCGGCCCACACGGTGAGCTGCGCGGGGGACAAGCCCATGACGGATGCCAGCACGGGCATCAGCACGATGGCGGCGGTGCCGTACAGGACGACGACGCTGAGCGCGCCGGCCGCGTCGTCGTCATCGCATGTGCGGGCGCTGTCCCGCATCGCGGCGACGGCCGCCGCGCCGCAGATGGACACTCCCGTGGCGACCAGCAGCGACGTGCCCGGGGTGAGGCCGAGCGCGCGGCCGATCCGCGGCGTCACCACGAACGTGACACCGGTCGCGACTGTGACGACCGCCAGGGTCTGCCAGCCCAGGGCGATCACGTCGGGCACCGCGATCTGCAGGCCGAGCAGGGCGATCGCCACCCGCAGCACCCGCCGGGCCACGAACGCCAGCCCGGGCGCGAGCCGTCCGGGGATCCCCGCCAGGTTGGCCAGCGCCGCGCCGCAGGCCACCGCGATCACGGCGGGGCTGAGCATCGGCAGGAACCGGCTGACGACCAGCGCGAACACCATCGCCCCTGCGGCCGCCGCCACCCCGGGCACCACGGAGCCGCGCGCTGCCCCGTCGTGGGCTGCACTGTCGCGTGCCGAGCCGCCGGGCGCCCGGCGCTCGGATGCGCCGGAGCCGCGTGCGGCACGCGGGGAGGCCTCACCGCCGGACCCCGGTGCGGACGGCGGGAGGGCGCCGGGCGTGGGGGACCGTGTGGTGGCGTGTGCCGTCACGGTGAGTGGGCGGTGGCCGGTGGGCATGATCTCAGTGTTTCGGCGGCGGGGAGCGTCCGGTAGACACGCGTTGCCTTGGAGCTCATAGCCTGTGGCTATGAGCGGGCTTCCGGACCTCGATTCGCTGCGGCTCCTGGTCGACGTGGGTGAACTCGGCAGCCTGGGACAGGCGGCGCGGGTGGCCGGGATCGCGCAGCCGTCGGCGAGCAAGCGCATCGCCCAGCTCGAACGCCGCCTCGGCCTCCCGCTGATCGAGCGCACGCCCCGGGGCTCCACGCTCACCGCCGAGGGCAAGGTGGTGGCGGGCTGGGCGGCCCAGGTGCTGGCGGCCGCCGAGGAGCTCATGCGGGCCGTCCAGGCGGTACGCCACGCCGAGGCGGCCCACCTGCGGGTGGCGGCGAGCATGACCGTGGCCGAGTACCTGGTGCCGCGGTGGCTCGGCGAGCTGCAGCACCGCGAGCCCGGGGTCCAGGTCGGGCTGGACGTGGTCAACTCCGCCGACGTCGCGGCCCGGGTGCTGGCCGAGGAGGTGGAGCTGGGGTTCGTGGAGGGGCCCAGCGTGCCCGAAGGGCTCACCAGCCGCGTGGTGGGGACCGACCGGCTGGTGGTCGTGGTGGCGCCGGACCATCCGTGGGCGCGCCGGCGTACCGCGCTGAGGGGCGCGGAGCTGGCCGCCACGCCGCTCGTCGTGCGTGAGCCGGGGTCGGGCACCCGGGAGACGCTGGAGGTGGCGTTCAAGGGCCTGCATCGGGCCTCCCCGCGGCTGGAGCTGGGGTCGAACTCGGCGGTCAAGGGCGCGGCGCAGGCGGGGGCGGCGCCCGCGGTGCTCAGTGCGTACGCGGTGGAGGCGGAGGTGGCCACCGGGCGGCTGGTCGAGGTGCCCCTTGCCGGGGTCGATCTGGTCAGGGACCTGTGCGCGGTGTGGCGGCGCGGGCGCGCTCTCACCGGACCGGCCACCACCCTGCTCGCCATCGCCTGCCCGCCGTGACCATTGACGGACGGCGTGGTTTGAGCCGTAAAGTGCGGGGATGAGGTCGTATGACGTGGTCGTCGCCGGAGGCGGGCACAACGGGCTGGTCGCCGCCGCCTATCTCGCCGGGGCCGGTCGCCGCGTGCTGGTGCTGGAACGGTTCGACCACGTGGGCGGCCTGGCGATCTCGGCGCGGGCCTTCCCCGGCGTGGACGTACGGCTGTCGCGTTACTCCTACCTCGTCAGCCTCCTGCCTGCGCGGATCGTCCGCGATCTGGGGCTCGACCTGGAGTTGCGCCGCCGCCGCTATGCCTCGTACACCCCCAAGGGCGACACCGGGCTGCTGATCGACAACGAGGACGCGGCGCGTACCAAGGCCTCGTTCGGCGCCGTCACCGGCGGCGCGGCCGATCACAAGGCGTGGCAGGACTTCTACGGCATGACCGCGCGGGTGGCGCGGGCCCTGGCCCCCACCCTGCTCGAACCCCTCCGCGGCCCCGCCGAGATCGAGCGCCTGGTCGGCGCGGAGGCCTGGCGCGACCTGTTCCAGCGGCCGATCGGCGAGACCGTGGACGAGCGGTTCGGCGACGACACCGTACGCGGCGTGGTGCTCACCGACGCGCTGATCGGCACGTTCGCCGACCCCGCCACCGACCTGCTCGCCAACCGGTGTCTCCTCTACCACGTGATCGGCGACGGCACCGGCGAGTGGAACGTGCCCGTGGGCGGCATGGGCGCGGTGTCCGGGGCGCTCGAGGCGGCCGCCCGCCGGGCGGGCGCGGAGATCAGGACCGGAGCGGAGATCATCGGGATCTCGCCGTCCGGGGAGGTCGCGTTCGCGGACGCGGCGGGCGAGCACGCGGTGAACGGCGGCCACGTGCTGGTCAACCTGCCCCCGGCCGTGCTCGACCGGCTGCTCGGCAGGCCGGGGACCGTTCCCGAAGGGGCACAGCTCAAGGTCAACATGGTGCTCAGCCGGCTGCCGCGCCTGAAGGACGGGTCCGTGGACCCGCGGGCCGCCTTCAGTGGGACGTTCCACATCAACGAGGGACGCGACCAGCTCGCCGCTGCGTACGCGCAGGCGGCCGCGGGGGAGATCCCGGAACTGCCGCCGGCCGAGGTCTACTGCCATTCGCTGACCGACCCGTCCATCCTCGGGCAGGACCTGAGGGGCAGGGCCGAGACGATGACGCTGTTCGGCCTCCACATGCCCGCCCGGCTCTTCCGGAAAGATCCGGATGAGGCCCGTGAGGACGCCCTCCGCGCCACCTTCGCCTCCCTCAACGCCGTCCTGGCCGAGCCCATCGAGGACTGCCTCCTCCGGGCTCCAGACGGCACCCCGTGCGTGGAGGTCAAGACGCCGGTGGACCTGGAGAGGGACGCCGGCCTGCCCGGCGGCCACATCTTCCACACCGACCTGAGCTGGCCGTACGCCGAGGACGGCGCCGGCGATCGATGGGGCGGGTGGGGCGTGGAGACCGAGCACGAGCGCATCCTCGTGTGCGGCGCGGGCGCGCGCAGGGGCGGCGGCGTCAGCGGGATCGGCGGGCACAACGCCGCGATGGCCCTTCTGACCTGACCTTGTATGATTGCGTCGGCTTCGCGCACACGTCCAGCTCCGTAAGGTCTTCATAAATCCTGGACAACTGCCTTCATAGCGTTTTCATGATTTGCCCCTAGCGTTTGACCCATGAGTGAGCCCGCACGGTTGCTGGTAGTGGACGATGAGCCCGCGTTGCGCGAGGCGTTGCAGTCGAGCCTGGAGTTCGAAGGCTACAAGATCGTCACAGCCAACGATGGTCAGGCGGCGCTGGACGAGCTGGCGCATGAGTCCTACGACGCCGTGCTGCTGGACGTCATGATGCCCCGGCTCGACGGGCTGACCGCCTGCCGCAGGCTGCGGGCGTCGGGCAACCACATCCCCGTCCTCATGCTCACGGCCCGCGACGCGGTCGGCGACCGCGTGTCCGGGCTCGACGCCGGGGCCGACGACTACCTCGTCAAACCGTTCGAGCTGGACGAGCTGCTGGCGCGGGTGCGCGCCCTGCTGCGGCGCGGCGCGCTCAACGCGGGCGCCGCGGAGGGCGAGGACACGCTGACGTACGGCGACCTGCGCATGGACCTGACGAGCAGGGAGGTCACGCGCGGCGACCGCAGGCTCGACCTGACCAGGACCGAATACCTGCTGATGGAGCTGTTCCTGGCGCACCCGCGCCAGGTGCTGACCCGTGACCAGATCCTGAGCGAGGTGTGGGGCTTCGACTTCGAGCCGACGTCCAACTCGCTCGACGTGTACGTGATGTACCTGCGGCGCAAGACCGAGGCCGGGGGCGAGGCGCGCGTGATCCACACGGTGCGCGGGGTCGGTTACGTGCTACGGGCCACGCCGTGAAGTGGAGCAGTCTGCGCACCCGCCTCACGCTGCTCGTCACCGTCGCCGTGGCGCTGGCGGTCGCGGTCAGCGCAGGGGCGTGTTTCATGATCGTCCGGCATCAGGTCTACCAGCAGGCGGACCGGCAGCTCGGCCCCGAGCCGGGCAAGGACCCGCGTGGGCCGCAGCATTACCTTCAGGAGAAGTGCGATCCCGTCCCGAAGACGGAGGTGCACTTCGGGCCGATCCGCTCGACCCAGATCATCTACGCCGACGGCAGGCCTTCCTGCTATCTCGGGCCCGCGCTGGTGGTCACCGAGGAGGACCGGCAGGTGGCCGCCGGTAAGTGGAAAGACAATGATCACTATCACAACGGCCTCACCGAGGACGGCACGGAGATGCGGATCCGTACCGAGTACGTCGAGCCCGGCGTGGCCATCATGGACGCTGTGCCGCTCCGTGGAATTCGGAGCACCCTTCAGATGGTGGCGTTGATGCTCGGCGGCGTGGCCTTGCTCGGGATCCTGGTCGCGGCCACCGCCGGCCTGCTCATCGCCCGCGCGGCGCTGCGACCGGTGGGGCGGCTCACCAAGGCCGTCGAGCACATCGCGGAGACCGAGGACCTCGACACACGAATACCCGTCAAGGGCAACGACGAGATCGCCCGCCTGTCCTCCTCCTTCAACGCCATGACCACCGCACTGGTCAGCTCCCGTGAACGCCAGAAACAGCTCGTCGCCGACGCCGGGCACGAGCTGCGTACGCCGCTCACCACCCTGCGGACCAACATCGACCTGCTGCTGCGCAGCGAGCAGACCGGTCGCAGCCTCGACCCCGAGGCCAAGCGGCGCCTGCTGGTCAACGTGAAGGCGCAGTTCGCCGAGCTGACCACGCTGGTCGCCGACCTGCTGCAGCTGGCCAGGGGCGACACCGAGCACGAGCCGCACGTCGAGCTGGCCTTCCACGAGGTGGTCACGGCGGCGGTGGAGCGCGCCCGGCTGCGCGGCGCCGAGGTCGTCACCGACCTCACCCCGTGGTACGTCGTCGGCAGCGCCATCTCACTGGAACGCGCCGTGCTCAACCTCATCGACAACGCCGCCAAGTTCAGCCCCGACAGCCAGGTCGAGGTGTCGCTGTACGATGGCCGGCTGACCGTCCGCGACCATGGCCCCGGGCTGCCCGAGGATGAGCTGCCGCACGTCTTCGACCGGTTCTGGCGCTCGCCGTCCGCGCGTGGCCTGCCCGGATCCGGGCTCGGTCTGGCGATCGTGGCCCAGGCCGTGGCGGAGGCCGGCGGGAAGGTGAGCCTGGCGAACGCGCACGACGGCGGGGCGATCGCGACGATGGATCTCCCCGGAAGTCTCATTCGGCACTCAGATTTGGATAAGTCGTATTAAAGACCGAACCCTTGAGCTAGGCGCATGGAAACAACAGCAGTCAGGACGCGCCTGGTCGAGGTGGTCGTTCCGGTCTACAACGAGCAACGGGCGCTGCGCGCGAGCATCATCCGCCTCCACGCCTACCTCACAGGGAACTTCCCCTACGGTTTCCGGATCACGATCGCCGACAACGCCAGCACGGACAACACCTGGCAGATCGCCACCGAGCTGGCGGAGGCGCTGCCGCACGTACGGGTCATCCACCTCGAGGAGAAGGGCCGCGGGCGAGCCCTGCGCAGGGTCTGGTCGGAAAGCGACGCCGACGTCGTCAGCTACATGGACGTCGACCTGTCCACCGACCTGGACGCGTTCCTGCCGCTGGTGGCGCCGCTGCTGTCCGGCCACAGCGACCTGGCCATCGGCACCCGCCTGGCCAGGGCGTCGCGGGTGGAGCGGGGCCCGAAGCGGGAGTTCATCTCCCGCTCGTACAACCTGCTGCTCCGCTCGGTCATGGGGGCCGGGTTCTCGGACGCGCAGTGCGGGTTCAAGGCCGTCCGCACGGAGATCGCCCAGGCGCTGCTGCCGGGCGTCGAGGACGAGGAGTGGTTCTTCGACACCGAGCTGCTGCTGCTCGCCGAGCGGCACGAACTGCGCATCCACGAGGTGCCCGTGGACTGGGTGGACGATCCGGACAGCCGGGTCGACATCCCGCGGACCGCGCTCGACGACCTGCGCGGCCTGGCGAGGGTGACGCGCAAGACGTTGTCCGGCGCCGCGCGCATCCCCGTGCCCACCCGGGTGCAGCGGGCCGAGCTGCCGAAGGGGATGGCCAGGCAGCTGCCCCGGTTCGCGATCGTCGGGGTGATCAGCACGCTGGCCTACCTGGCGCTGTACTCGCTGCTGCGGCAGGTGGTCCCGCCGCTGGCCGCCAACGCGGTCGCGCTGCTGGTCACGGCCGTGGCCAACACCGCCGCCAACCGGCGCTTCACCTTCGGCGTCACCGGGCCGGCCGGGGCGATGCGGCACCAGCTCGAAGGGCTGATCGCGTTCCTCGTCGGGCTGGCGCTCACCTCGGGAAGCCTGTCGCTGCTGCCCGACGGGGTCTCGCACGGGGTGGAGCTGATCGCGGTCATCGTCGCGAACGCGGCCGCCACGCTCGTCCGCTTCCTTCTCCTGCGCGTGTGGGTGTTCAACCCCAAGCGGAGGGCCACGCGATGATCACGACTGAGACGCGGCCCGCGCACCGGGCCGCCGTGAACCGTGCCCTGCCCGCCCGCCTGTTCCTGGGCGCCGAGAAGGATCCCCGCTGGTCGCGCCCCGCGCTGTGGGCGGTGCTGGCGACCGCGTTCGTCCTCTACGCATGGGCGCTGAGCGGCAACGCCAACACGTACTACACCGCCGCCATCGTCTCGGGCACCCAGAGCTGGAAGGCGTTCTTCTTCGGCGCGCTCGACGCCGGGTCCTTCATCACCGTCGACAAGCCGCCGCTGGCGCTGTGGGTCATGGGTCTGTCGGCGCGGATCTTCGGCTACAGCACGTGGAGCATGCTGATTCCGCAGGCGGTGGCCGGCGTGGCCGCCGTCGGGCTGGTGTTCTCCGCCGTGCGCCGGGCCTTCTCCGGAGTACGGGCGGGGCACGCGGCCGCCCTCGTCGCGGCCGTCGTCATGACGCTCACGCCGATCACCGTGGCGATCAACCGGGACAACAACCCCGACACGATCCTCGTGCTGCTGCTGGTGCTGGCGGCCTGGTTCTGCCTGGAGTCGCTGCGGACGGGGCGGCTGCGGTCGCTGCTGCTCGCCGCCCTGTTCGTCGGGCTGGCGTTCAACGCCAAGATGCTGCAGGCGTACCTGGTGGTGCCCGCGTTCGCGGTGGCGTACCTGGCGTGCGCCCGGGTGTCCCGGCCGAAGCGGGTGGGCCACCTCCTGGCGGCGGGCGCGGTGCTGGTGGTGTCCAGCGCCTGGTGGATGGTCATCGTGGACCTGTGGCCGGCCGCTTCGCGGCCCTACATCGGCGGCTCGACGGACAACTCCGTCTGGGACCTGGTGATCGGCTACAACGGCCTCGGCCGGATCTTCGGCCAGGGCGGCGCGGCCGGCGGTGCCGGCGGAGGCGCCGGCTTCGGCGGGGAGTCCGGAGCCGGTCGGCTGTTCAACGAGATCATGGCCGGCCAGATCTCCTGGCTGCTGCCGTTCTGCGTGGCGGCGCTGGCGTTCGCCGTCGTGATGCGGCTGCGCCGGCTCGGTGAGGGGCCGTCGGGGGCGGCGTGGCTGGTGTGGGGCGGCTGGCTCGTCGTCCACTACGTGGTGTTCAGCTTCTCCAGCGGCACCTTCCACCCGTATTACGCGACCGCAATGGCGCCCGCCGTGGCCGCGCTGAGCGGGATGGGCGTGGTGGTCATGTGGCAGGCGTACCGGCGGTCGCGGGCCTGGGCGTGGGCGCTGCCGCTCGCGGTGGCCGCGACGGGCGGCTGGTCCTTCGTCGTGCTGCGCCGGACGCCCGACTGGGCGCCGTGGCTGGCCTGGGTCGTGCTCGGGGCGACCCTGGTGGCCGTGGCGGTGCTGGTCCTGGCCCGGGCGCGGGCGCAGATCACGCTCAGGGTGGCGGCGATCGCGCTGGCGGCCGCAGTGATCGCCGGGCTGGCGGGGCCGGCCGCGTACGCGGTCACGCCGCTGCAGTCCCAGGTGAACGGCGCCAATCCGACGGCCGGTCCCTCCACGGGCGGCATGGGCGGGTTCGGGCGCCCTGGAGGCATGCAGGGCGGCCAGTTCCCCGGCCGCGCGAACGGCCAGCGACCTCCGTCCGGATTCACGCGCGGCGGGCCCGGGGGCGGGGTGAGCGACTCCATGGCCAAGTACCTCGTCGCGAACCAGGGCAAGGCCACCTGGCTGGTCGCGGTGAGCAGTGCCCAGCAGGCGTCCTCGCTGATCCTGTCCACCCGCAAGCCGGTGATCGCCATGGGCGGCTTCACGGGCAGCGACCCGGCCATGACGGTGGATCGTCTGAAGGAGCTCGTGTCGTCTGGTCAGCTTCGGTATGTCATGCCCGGTGGCGGTGCCGGCGGCGGTCCCGGGCGGGGGGATCCGGAGGTGACGAGCTGGGTTCAGGAGAACTGCGCGGCGGTGGACGGACAGGACGGTCTATACGACTGCACGGCGTAATTGCGCAAGGGGCGCCGAGCTTGTCGGCGTCCCAAATTTTTTCGCTTCGATATAGGCGGATGAGTCCGGATTTAATGCCGCGATATGCCCTTTGAGCTGGGGAAACTTCTTTCGGTTCCGATGCGAAACGGCGATCGGAGGGGTATCTTCGAGGCGTCAAGAACGAGGAAGACCGGAGATCGGATATATCCCCGGTCCCCCTCACCCCCCAAAGTAAGGGAGGACTACCTTGAGCTTCAAGGAAATCTGCTGTGAGCTCGGCACGGCGTTGGACAACGAGTTCATCCGGGTCCGGGCAGACCAGGCCGAACTGGGACAGGAGCTGACCGAGCGAATCAACGGCGTGGCGAACCACGTCAAGGTCCTCGACGGCAAGGTCACCAAGCTCGACGAGCGGGTCACCCGGGTCGAAGACAAGGTCGACAGCCTCGAAGCGAAGATGGAAGCCCGGTTCGAGCAGGTCGACGCCCGGTTCGAGCAGATTGACGCCCGGTTCGAGCAGATTGACGCCCGGTTCGAGCAGATTGACGCCCGGTTCGAGCAGGTCGACGCCCGGTTTGACCGGCTGGAGACCAAGGTCGTCGGCCTGCAGAGCGGTCAGACGGAGATGATGAGCATCCTCATCGCCATCCAGCGCAAGCTCGACGTCGACCGGCCGGACGTCGACTCGGCCAGCGTCAACTAGATCGCGCCCCATGCCGAAGAGCGGGCCCGTCCGAGTCGCGGGCCCGCTCTTCTCATGAGCGTTTTCGGTCTTGACAACGATTTCAGGCCGCTTCTTGATGGTGTTATGGCCGCACCCCTGCTCGACGCTCGCGGGATCACGAAGAGCTACGGCCAGGTCGAGGCGTTGCGCGGCGCGGTTTCACGTTGCTGCCCGGCGAGGTGGTAGCGCTGATCGGCGACAACGGCGCGGGCAAGTCCACGCCGGCGAAGATCCTGTCAGGAGCCGAGCGCCCGGACGAGGGGACGATTGAGATCGACGGCGCGGCCGTCGCGTCCGGGTCCGTCGAGGAGGCCAGGACCGCCGGGATCGAGACGGTCCAACAGGACTTCGCGCTCTGCGCCGGCCTCAGCCCCGAGCAGCAGAACATCAAGATCTTCCTGGTGGACACGGTGGTGGAGGACCAGGCATCGGCCTGTCCAGGATCAGCACCGACCACCTCAAGGGCGGTGCGGCGGCGGCCAAGGCGCTGTCGGAGTAGATCGGCGGCAAGGGCAAGGTGCTGGTGATCTCCACCGACCCGGGCGTCAGCACCGTGGACGCGCGCATCAAGGGCTTCGAGGAGGAGATCAAGACGAACCATCCGGAGATCGCCCATCTCGGCGTCCAGTACTCGCACGACGACGTGAGCGAGGCGTCCAGGACCGTCAGCGCGGCGCTGGCGAAGGACCCGGATCTGGCCGGGGGTGTTCGCCACGAACCTCAACTCGGCCACCGGCGCGGGGTCGACGCTGCGGCAGGCCGGCGAACTCGGCGAGGTCAAGATGGTCGGCTTCGACGCCGGCCCGGCGCAGGTCAAGCAGCTCGAGGACGGTGTCGTGCAGGCGCTGATCGCCCGGCTACCCTCCTACAAGGCGGGGTGCTGATCCGCGCGGTCAGGCGGGCAGCGCCGCCAGCAGGAAGGCGAGGCGGGCGGCGGCGGACTCCACGTCCTCGGTGGTGCCCAGGCGGTAACCCCACGACGTGACGAACGCGCCCTCCTCCGAGCACGTCACGGTCTCCGCGAGGGTGGCCGAGAAACGGTTGCGAACCGCTACGTACGCCGGATCGCTGGACAGAGCCAGACTCTGGACGGACAGGTCGGCGTGACGACCCGCATGCCAGGCGAACCGCTCGAGGCTGAGCGCGGTATCAAGCATCTTGCGTCACCTCCGCAACGTCTCGCGCCAGAATTGCACGATCTTGGGGGAGGAGGCAAGCAATTGCTGCGGTTAATGTGAGTTTTGTTTCCGGTAAGCGTGAAGAATGCGAATCATGACCTCTCGTCCGCCCTCGTCGAACTCGGCCACTTTCGCATAGTCGTCGAACGCCTGGACGTAGAAGGCGATGTCGTCGGGATCCCGCATGACCAGGTCTTTGGTCATCGTGGCCACGCCCACCATGGCCTCGTTGTAGATCCAGAACCCGTTGATCGGCGCGGACGGCAGTTCCGTGCCGAAGGGGATCACGCCGAACTCGACGTTCGGGAGCGTGCTCACGGCCAGCAGCCGGTCGAGCTGGCCGCGCATGACGTCGGCCGGGGCCAGCATGGTGTGCAACGCCGTCTCCGGCACCACGAACCTGAACGTCCTGCTGCGGTCGTACAGGATCTCCTGCCGCTGCATCCGCACCCGCACCGCCGCGTCGATCTGGTCGGCGGCGCTGTAGAGACGCTTGACCTTGCGGAAGACGTGCCTGGCGTACTCGGCGGTCTGCAGCAGGCCCATGACGATGCCCGGCTCGAAGGCGCGGAACAGCTTCGTGCGGGCCTCCAGGTCCCGCATGTCCTCCTGGATGGCGGCCAGGCCGCTGCGGTAGCGCTGCTTCCAGCTGTCGTGCCGCTCCTGCAGGGCGAGGGCCTGCCTGATCAGCTCGTCCGTCGTGTCGGGCGCGGCGTCCACGGCCTGCGCCCACACGACCACGTCGTCTTCGGAAGGGGTCTGCCGGGCGTTCTCCAGCCGCGAGACCTTGGACGGCTGCCACCGCACCCGCTCGGCCAGCTCTTTGCCCGACAGGTGGGCGGCCTCGCGCAATTGGCGTAGCTGGCCGCCCAGGTCGATGCGCGCCTGCTGAAACGACGTCACGCCGCAAGAGGCTAGTCTCGCTTGCGGCGATCATGCCAGCCCCAGGCGCAATTGTGATCAACCGGTTGCCGTAGGTGTTCCTGTGCTGGTCGGGAAAGCGGTTGCCGCCCCCTCGGGCAGGACCCGGCGGGCGATTTCGGTGATGAGCTCTCGGGGCACCTCGACCGCGGTCTCGCCGTCGAGGACGTCGCGGAGGTCCGCGAGCGCCTCGGCGTCGGTGACTTCGAGGCCCTGCACCACGATGGTGCCGCGGTCGGTCTCGTACAGGGTGGGACAGGCGCCCGCCTCCGAGGTGGAGCCGAGGAACCGCATGCGCATGACGATCCTTCCCCGAAAATACGTAGAGCAATTGCGCGCAATTGTACGTCGCATAGGGAAGTATATGATCGTTTTTCCGGAAGTTCCGGGAAAACGTGATATTCGGTCAGTCGAGAACGCCGTCCATGAACTCCCGCGCCCGTTCGAACAGCCCCAGCGTCGTCGCGTGCAGCAGGTCCCCGATGTCCTTGGGCGCCTTGCCGGCGAACGCCCGGGCGTGCGTGCCCTCCAGCACGATGCCGAGCTTGAAGCAGGCCATCACCGCGTACCAGCCGATGGCCGACATGTCGCGCTCCGACAGGGCCGCGTAGTAGGCGACGAGCTTCTGCGGCGACGGCAGCCCGGGCACGTGGCCGTTGTTGGACGGCCAGGTCGCCAGCAGCCAGCCCAGGTCGAGCAGCGGGTCGCCGATGGTGCACATCTCCCAGTCCACGATCGCGGCCACGCGCGGGCCGTCGCAGGCGAACATGAGGTTCGCGAAGTGGTAGTCGCCGTGCATGATCCCCGGGGTGAAGGACCGGGGGAGGCGCTCGGTGAGCCAGCCGGCGGTCTCGCGCAGGCCGGGGATGTCGGGGCCGGGGTAGCCGTCCAGGTCGGCGTAAGAGTCGAGCTCCTTGAGCCAGCGCGGCACCTGCCGCTCCAGGAACCCCTCGGGCCGGCCGAAGCCCGGCAGCACGCCCGGATCGACCCGCCCCAGCTCGGCCAGCGCCGCGGCGGCCTCGAACCCCATCCGATGCCTGATCGCCGGGTCGGAGGCGTGCGGCTCCGGCAGTCCCGTCGACGGGTTGAACCCGTCCACCGGCTCCATGAGATAGAAGACCGGCTCGCGCGCGGTCTGCGCGGCCACCAGCACGGGCGCGGGGACGGGTGTGCCGCGCAGCGCCGCCAGCAGCCGGGCCTCGCGGCGCAGCACCTCGTTGCTCTTCTGGCGGGCGTGCAGGGGCGGGCGGCGCAGGATGTACGCGCGGCCGCCGCGCTCGAGGCGGACCATGACGTTCTGCGTGCCGCCCAGGACCGGCGCCACCTCCGTGATCGGGCCGCCGGGCAGCCCCTCGGCGTCCATCCACGTGCCGAGCGCGTCGAAGTCGATGGCGTTGACGTCGATGTGCGTAGAGGTCATGTACCACCCTTTGGCAGAACGTTATTCTGGCGGCGACCCTATGAGAGCGCCGTGGACACGGTCAACCAAGGGCCTGCATGAACGGCAGGAACTGACGGGCCTGATCGCCGGGCAGGTCGCCACCCCGCACCATGCGCGTGACCCGCCACGCCTCGGTGATGCCGTGCTCGCCCGCCCACTTGATCATGGACTCGTGGGAAAGGCCGAAGTCCATCCGCACCTCGCCGCCCACCTCCAGTGCCAGGTCGCCGATCAGCGCCCGCGCGGTCTCCTCGTCCCGGGCCACGACGGGGCCGATGACCGTGTTGTCGTCGTTGCGCCAGCAGTGGCCGTAGCCGCCGCCGGAGATCCTGACCTGCTCGCCGAACGTGAACATCCGCCGCAGCACCGCGGACCTGTCCGTGCCGAACAGCTCGGCGTCGAGCGCCAGGATCGTGCCGAGGTCGTCCGGGGTGGCGCGGCGGGTGCGATTCGAGGGCTCGCCGGTGAAGACACCCCCGTGCTTGGCCGCCGTCCCGGCGGTGCGGAAGCCGAGCCGCTCGTAGAGGGGGCGGCCGTACTCGGTGGCGTACAGCGAGACGGTCCGGGTCCCGGCCCGCTCCAGCACGTGCTCCATGAGCCGGCGGCCCAGCCCCATCCGGCCGAACCTGGAAGCCGTGAGGACCATGCTGATCACCGCGTGGTCGTCGCCGTAGCGTGTCAGGATGTTCGTCGCGGCCAGTCCGTCGCCGTCCGGGGCGTCGAAGCCGTACGGCTCGCCGACCTCGAACAGCAGGCGCCACTTGTGGCGCTCGGGCAGCCAGCCGCGATCCTCGGCCAGGCGGGCGCAGTCGTCCAGGTCGTCCAGGGTGAGACGGCGAGGGGTCATAGGAGACATCTTTCTCTATAGGGGATGCTGATCTCAAAGTGATTGCCGAGGGCGGGGAGGGGATGGCCGGGGTGGAGTGCGTTGCTGCGGTAGACGTCGGCGGAACCACCATGAAAGGCGGACTTGTCGCTCGTGACGGGACGATCCTCTACACCGAGCGCCGTCCCACGCCCCGCGCCGAAGGGGCCGACCGGGTGATCGCCGCCATTTCCGCCTTCGTCTCCGACCTGTGCCGGCCGCGGGCCGGGACGCGGCCGGCGGCCGTGGGGCTGGCGGTGCCCGGGCTCGTCACGGACACGCACGCGGTCTTCTCGGCCGCCTTCGGGTGGCGGGACGTCCCGGTCTCCGCGTTCGCGGACGTGGACCTGCCCGTGGCGCTGGGACACGACGTGCGCGCCGCTGGGGAGGCCGAGCTGGTCTACGGGGAGGGCGGCGAGGACGTGCTGTTCCTCCCGATCGGCACGGGCATCGCGGGCGCGGTCGTCCTGTCCGGCTCCCTGTACGGCGGCACGGGTGGCTGGGCCGGGCAGATCGGGCACATTCCGGTCCGGCCGGACGGGCTGCCGTGCGGGTGCGGGCAGCGCGGCTGCCTGGCGGCCTACGCCTCGGCCGGGGCCATCGCGGCCCGGTGCGGCGAGACCTCGGCCGAGGACGTCCTCCGCAGGGTCCGGGAGGGGGACGACGCGGCAGGGGCGGTGTGGGGGGAGGCGGTCGATACGCTCGGGCTGGCGCTGGCCACGTACACGTTGCTGCTGGACCCGGCGCTGATCGTCATCGGCGGCGGGCTGTCCCTGGCGGGCGACGCCCTCCTCGATCCGGTACGCGCCCGGCTGCGGGAGCGCCTCGCCTTCCGCCCCGCTCCCGGCCTGCGGGCCTCACGCCTCGGCGGACAGGCCGGGCTGCTGGGGGCGGGGCTGCTGGGATGGCGGGCGTGATCCCGGTGCTCAGAGCAGCGCGGCGGGAATGTCCATGACCTGGGCGCGCAGCTCCTCCCCGAGGGCCTTGGCCTGCGGGTCCATGCGCGGGCTCGCCGCGACGCCCCTGCCGAGCAGGCCGTGGACGACGAAGTTGAGCGCCTTGATGTTGGGCAGTTCGTACCGGTCGATCCGGTACGACGCCAGCGCCGGAAGCAGCCCCTTGAGCTCGGCGACCGTCAGCCGGCCCGCCAGCCAGTCGTAACGGCCGGCAGTGTCGGCCCACACCCCCAGGTTCGCGTTGCCGCCCTTGTCACCCGACCGGGCGCCGGCGATCCGCCCCAGCGGTGCCCGCACCGCCGGCCCGCCGTCCCCGGGCGTCCGCACCCGCTCCCGGCGTCCCGGGGCCGGGAGCGGGCACGCGGCCACGGCGGCAGGCGGCGAGGCGCCGAAGGTCAGCTCGTCGCCGTTCACGAACACCCGTGGCCGGACCTCGGAGGACGGGACGAGCGCCGGCCAGTACACCCCGTACGGCGAGGCGTCGCCCGGCGGGGTGAGCCCGTAGAAGCCCGGATAGCTGGCCAGGCCGGTCTCCACCACGGCCGCGGAGAAGGCCCGGCCGGCCGTGTGCCGGTCGGCGTCCATGACCGTGATCCGCAGCAGCCCCGAGTCCGTGAGCGTCACGTCCACCTGGTCGAACGACTCGCGCGGGACCCGCGCCCAGATCGCCTCCTCCGCCACCCGGGCCTTCGCCTCGACGTCCAGGCCCGTCAGCACCAGCGTCATCGTGTTGCGGTATCCGGCCAGGTAGTTGACGGCGACCTTGAGCGTGCCGGGCGGCGGCTCTCCCCGGACTCCCGACACCAGCACCCGATCCGGTCCGTCCTCCGTCAGCGTGATCGTGTCGAACCTGGCCACCACGTCAGGACCCGGATAGCGCGGCCCGGCGATCTCGTAGACGAGCTGCGCGGTCACCGTGCCGATCGAGACCATGCCGCCCGTGCCGGGATGCTTGGTGATCACCGCCGACCCGTCGGCCCGCAGCTCGGCGATCGGGAAGCCGCAGTGCGCCAGGTCCGGAACGTCCTGGAAGAACGCGTAGTTGCCCCCGGTCGCCTGGCAGCCGCACTCGATGACGTGCCCGGCCACGACCGAGCCCGCCAGCGCGTCGAGATCATCGGGACCCCAGCCGTACCGCCAGATGCCCGGCCCCGTGACCAGCGCCGCGTCCGTCACCCTGCCGGTCACCACCACGTCCGCGCCCGCCGACAGCGCGGCCGCGATGGGGCGGCCGCCGAGGTAGGCGTTGGCGGTCAGCGGGGTCGCGTCGAGCTTCTCGCCGGTGTCGGCGTTGACCAGGTCGAGCGGCCGGCCGGTGAGGTCGTCGCCGATGACGTGCGCGACATTGGGCGACAGGCCCAGCCGCGCGGCCAGCTCGCGCACGGCCTCGGCACAGCCGGCCGGGTCCAGGCCGCCGGCGTTCGAGACGATCTTGATGCCTTTGTCGAGGCAGGGGCCGAGGACGTCCTCCAGCTGGCGCAGGAACGTCGGAGCGTAACCGGGGCGGCCTTTGAGGCGGTTACCGGCCAGGATGAGCATGGTCAGCTCGGCCAGCCAGTCCCCGGTGAGCACGTCGATCGGGCCGCCCTCGACCATCTCGCGCGCCGCCGAGAGCCGGTCGCCGTAGAAGCCGCTGCAGTTGGCGATCCTGAACGTCATGGCGACGCCCACTTCGGCAGCCGTTTCTCCCAGAACGCCGCGATGCCCTCCTGCCCCTCCTCCGAGGTGAACCGCTCGGCCGACAGCTCCGTCATCCGCCGCAGCCCCTCGTCGAACGGCAGCCCCGGAACCTCCCTGACCAGCCGCTTCGTGATCGCCAGTGCCTCCGGGCCGCCCTTGATCAACATTTCGGTGTAGTGCGCGACGGTCGCGTCCAGCTCGTCCTCCGGCACTGCCCGCGTCAGCAGCCCGATCTCGGCCGCCCTGGCGGCATCGAAGACCTCGCCGGTCAGGAAGTATTCGGCCGCCGCCCGGGGATCGACCCTCCTGAGCACCGGCACGGAGATCATGGCGGGCGCGACGCCGAGGCGTACCTCCGTGAAAGCGAACGACGCCGGCAGCGGCGCGATGGCGAAGTCGGAGCACGCCACCAGCCCCAGGCCTCCCGCCCGCGCGGTGCCGTTGAGGCGGCAGACGACCGGCTTCGGGCTCTCCCAGAGCAGCGTGAAGATCTCCGGGAGCGCCCCCGTCACCGGAGCGCCCGCGGCCCGCTGCTCCTTCAGGTCGGCGCCCGAGCAGAACACGGTCCCGGTGGCGGTCAGCACGATCACCCGGCACCCGGGTTCGGCGAGCGCCCAGGTGAGCCGGTCCTTGAGGTCGGCGAGCAGGCGGACCGACAGCGCGTTGCGGTTGGGCGGCGAGTCCAGCGTGATGGTGGCGACGCCGTCCGCCAGCTCCTGCTGCACGAGGCTCGTCATCGATCTTCCTCCTGGATGATGGCCAGTACGGCGCCCGCCTCGACCTGCTGTCCCTTCTCGACGTGCACGCCGGAGACCACGCCGTCGGCCGGGGCGATGATCCGATGCTCCATCTTCATCGCCTCCAGCACCAGCACCGGCCGGCCCTTCGACACGCGCTCGCCGGGTTCCACCTCGATCCGCAGGACGCTGCCCGGCATGGGCGCCAGCAGGGAGCCGGGCGCGACGTGCTCGACGGGCTCGGGCAGGCGCGGGACCGGGGTCAGCTCGGCGTGTCCGCCGGCGTGGTCGACGTGGACGGGGCCGTCCTCGTCGTACTGGGCGATCTCGAACGTCTGCCGTACGCCGTCGCGCTCCAGCACCACCTTGTCCGGCTCGGCGCTGATCGCCGTGACGCCCTCGGGCAGCGGATCGTAGACGACGTCGGTCTCCTTGAAGTGCGCGCGGCGGGGCTGGGAGCGGACGTTGCGCCAGCCGCTCGGCATGCCGGCCAGCACGGGGGCGCGGCGGCGGTTGGCGGCGGCCATGGCCAGGGCCGCGGCCAGCGCGGGCAGCTCGCCGATCGGCTCCGGCCCGTCGGCGTGAACGGGACCGTCCGGGGCCAGCAAGCCGGTGTGGGTGTCACCCGCCTCGAATTCCGGATTTGTCAGGATTTTCAGCAGCAAATCCCGGTTGGTGGTGAGGCCGTGGAGCCGCGCCCGGCGCAGCGCCGCGACCAGTTTCCGTACCGCCTCCGCCCGGGACGACCCGTGCGCGATGACCTTGGCCAGCATCGGGTCGTAGTACGGCGAGACCACCGATCCGGACTCCACCCCCGAATCCACCCGCACATCCCCGGTGATCTCGAACCGCTGCAACACCCCCGACTGCGGGAGATAGCCGGCGTCCTCCGCATAGAGCCGCACCTCCACTGCATGCCCGGACGGCTCCGGAGGAACCGGAGGCAACGCGGCTCCTTCGGCCACCTCCAGCTGCAGCCGCACCAGATCCACCCCGTGGACCAGCTCGGTGACCGGGTGCTCGACCTGGAGCCGGGTGTTCATCTCCAGGAACGCCACCCGATCCGCCTTGACCAGGAACTCCACCGTCCCGGCCCCGACGTACCCGATCTTCCTGGCGGCCCTGATCGCGGCCGCGCACAGCCGCTCGCGCAGCTCGGACGAGACCCCGGGGGAAGGGCACTCCTCGACGACCTTCTGGTGCCGCCGCTGGATGCTGCACTCGCGCTCGCCCAGCGCCCACACGGTCCCGTGCGCGTCGGCCAGCACCTGCACCTCGATGTGCCTGGCCCGCTCCAGCAGCGGCTCGGCGAACACGGCCGGATCCCCGAACGCCGCCTCCGCCTCCCGCCGCGCCGAGGCGACCTCCCGCGCCAGCTCCCCGACCTCGCGCACGATCCGCATGCCCCGCCCGCCGCCCCCGGCGGACGCCTTCACCAGCAGCGGGAACTCCCCGGGTGCGGCCACGTCGAACGAGGGCAGCACCGGGACCCCGGCCTCCGCCATCAGCCGCTTCGCCGCGATCTTGGAGCCCATGGCCTCGATGGCCGCCGGCGGCGGGCCCACCCAGGTCAGCCCTGCCGCCAGCACCGCCCGCGCGAAGCCGGCGTTCTCCGACAGGAAGCCGTAGCCGGGATGCACCGCGTCCGCCCCGGACGCCCGGCAGGCCTCGATGATCCGGTCGACGGCCAGGTAGGTATCGGACGGCTTGGCGCCGCGCAGCCGTACCGCGAGATCGGCCTCGGCCACGTGGGGCGCGTCCGCGTCGGGGTCGGAGAAGACGGCGACCGTTGAGATGCCGAGCGACCTGCAGGTGCGGAAGACGCGGCGGGCGATCTCGCCCCGGTTCGCGACGAGCAGACGGGTGATCATGGCCGGAACACCCCGTATCCCGCCGCCGGCGGCACCGCGGCGCTGTTGATCGCCGACAGGCACATGCCCAGCACCGTGCGCGTGTCGCGCGGATCGATCACCCCGTCGTCGTAGAGCCGCCCCGACAGGAAGAACGGCAGCGACTCGGCCTCGATCTGGGCCTCCACCATGGCGCGCATCGCCGCGTCGGCCTCCTCGTCGTACTCCTGCCCCTTGGCCTGCGCCGAGGCCCGCCCCACCAGGGACAGCACCCCGGCCAGCTGCGCGGGGCCCATCACCGCCGACTTGGCGCTCGGCCAGCTGAACAGGAAGCGCGGGTCGTACGCGCGCCCGCACATGCCGTAGTTGCCGGCGCCGTACGAGGCGCCCATGACGATCGTCAGGTGCGGGACGGTCGAGTTGGCGACCGCGTTGATCATCATGGCGCCGTGCTTGATGATGCCGCCTTGCTCGTAGTCCTTGCCGACCATGTAGCCGGTTGTGTTCTGCAGGAAGAGCAGCGGGGTGCGCGACTGGTTCGCGAGCTGGATGAACTGGGTCGCCTTCTGCGACTCCTCGCTGAACAGCACGCCGCGCGCGTTCGCCAGCACGCCCACCGGGTAGCCGTGGATCCGCGCCCACCCCGTCACGAGGGAGGCCCCGTAGAGCGACTTGAACTCCTCGAACTCGCTCCCGTCCACCACCCTGGCGATCACCTCGCGCGGGTCGAACGGCACCTTGAGGTCTTCCGGCACGATGCCGAGCAGCTCGTCCGCCGGATATCCCGGCTCCCGCGCGGCGTGTGGCACGACACCCTGCTTGCGCCAGTTGAGCGATCGTACGATGCGCCGCCCGATCCTGAGCGCGTCGTGCTCGTCCTGGGCCAGGTAGTCGGCCAGGCCGCTGATCCGGGCGTGCATCTCGGCGCCGCCCAGCGACTCGTCGTCCGAGTCCTCCCCGGTGGCCATCTTGACCAGCGGCGGGCCGCCCAGGAACACCTTGGCGCGTTCCCGGACCATCACCACGTAGTCGCTCATGCCGGGCACGTACGCGCCGCCGGCCGTGGAGTTGCCGAAGACGAGGGCGACGGTCGGGATCCCGGCCGCCGACAGTCTGGTCAGGTCCCGAAATATCCGGCCACCCGGGATGAAGATCTCCTTCTGCGTCGGCAGGTCCGCACCGCCGCTCTCGACGAGGTTCACGTACGGGAGGCGGTTCTGGAGTGCGATGTCGGCCGCCCGTAGCGACTTCTTGAGCGTCCACGGGTTCGACGCGCCGCCGCGTACCGTGGGGTCGTTGGCGGTGATCACGCACTCGACGCCCTCGATCACCCCGATCCCGGCCACCATGCCGGCCCCGACCTGGAACTCGCTGCCCCAGGCGGCCAGCGGCGACAGCTCCAGGAACGGCGAGTCCGCGTCGACGAGCAGCTCGATGCGCTCTCTGGCCAGGAGCTTGCCGCGGCGGCGATGCCGCTCGACGTATTTGTCGCCGCCCCCGGCCACCGCCTTGGCATGCTCGGCGTCGAGCTCGGCCAGCTTGGCGAGCATCGCCTCCCGCCGCCTGCGCCAGTCCTCGCCGGCCGGATCGAGCCTGCTCCTGATCATTGGCCGCCCTCCGTAGTTGACGCCGGCGTCAACCCGATGGCCCGCGCCCACAGCCGCGTCAGGTGCTCCACGGCCCGCTCCTCGTCGGCCTGCTCCCCGAGATCCAGCCAGACATGAGCGAAATGCTCCACCATCCCACCCAGCATGACGGCGGTGAGCCTCGGATCCAGCGACCGGTCCGCCAGCCCCTGCTCCTGCAACCGCCGCAGCCCCTCCGCGCCGCGCCGCACGAACACCTCGCGCAGCTCCAGCAGCAACCGCCCGAACCGGCCGTCGGCGACCGCCGCCTGCTCCAGCATCCTGACCAGCCGTGAGTTCGCGACCCAGGCCCGCAGGTAGAGCCGGTTGGCCGCCTCGATGCGCGCGTACGGGTCGCCGGAGGCGGCGTCCCCGACGACGCTCGCCGCGAACATCTCCCCGACCACCGCCTCCGCCACCTCGCCGAACAGCGCTTCCTTGGAGTCGAAGTAGGTGTAGAACGACCCATGGGACACCCCGGCCCGCCGGCACACGTCGTCGATCCGCACGGCGTCATATCCGTGCTCCTCGAACGCCTCACGCCCGGCCTGCAGCAACGCGGCCCGCGTCCGCTTGCCCCTGGAGGTCAGGACTGGGGAGGATCTGACGATCACGTCAGCTACGGTAGCCGTCAGATCGCGCCGGTGGAAGGGGAAGCGGCCGCGGGCCGAGAACGCGTACTACTTGCAGTGGCTCCAGCCCGACTTCCAGCTTTTCTCCGCCCACGAACCACCCCAGATCACGCACTTCTTGGCCGCCGCCAGACGGACCGGGCCCGCGTAGGCGGTGAAATTGCCCGGGTTCTGGCCGCTGGAGCCGCCCTTGACCTGGAGGGTCGCGTTCATCTGCACCCTGCGTGGATATACGAAGCGCGACATCGTGACCACGCAGTTCTTGCGGGCGCCGGCGTTGTACAGGAGGTACACCGTGGCATCGAAGCCCAGAGCGCGGGATGCCACGACCTTGTAGCCGGCACCGCAGACCGCGGTCGGCTTGTACGGGTTGGGCTTCGAAGGGGCGTTGGTGGGCTTGGTCGTCGGCTTCTGAGTCGGCTTCACGGTGGGCGCGTCCGTGCCCACCGGGGGAGTGGTCGGCGCTGAGGTCGGCTCCGTTTCCGGATCGACCGCATTCGTCTTCTTTTTCTTGCTCGGGGTGGGGGTCGGCGAAGGCTCGGCCCTCTTCGTCGTGGTCTGAGGTTTCGGCTCGCCGGTGTGAACAGGGACCGTCGGAACCGAGGCGACCGGCTGCTCGGTCTGCTTCTTCCTCGGCTTCTTGGTCTCCTCGGTCACTTCGACGTCGA
Source organism: Nonomuraea sp. NPDC049480 (assembly GCF_044465905.1). NCBI lineage: Bacteria > Bacillati > Actinomycetota > Actinomycetes > Streptosporangiales > Streptosporangiaceae > Nonomuraea > Nonomuraea sp. NPDC049480. Next base: position 116,578 of record NZ_JBITMD010000002.1, on the reverse strand, counting down.
GCGTGGGCTCCGGCACAGAACTGTCCGTGGGGACCACCGGGGCGGGGGTTTGCTCGGTTGACGGCGGCTCGCCCGGTTGACCGGCGCCCGAGCCGTCGCCCGGAGTGGACTGGGTCGAACCGTCCACGGCGACGACCGTGACCGGCTTGCTGTTCGCCTGCACCACGGCGACGCCGGCGACCACGAGCAGCGCCGCGGCGGCGGCCCCGGACAGGGCGAGAGTCATGGTGCGCCGCTGCCTGCCGGGCGCGCCGTCACCCGGCGCCGGAGTCCCGCCCTGCCGACTCTGCCCACCCTGGCCATGAGGGCCGACCGGCGTGCCAGGTCCGCCGGCGTTGCCGGGTCCGCCAGGTCCGTTCGACCCGCCGTGCCCGCCCTGGAAGGGCCCGTGGGCGGGCATGCCGGACGCGGCGCCTTGGCCGCCGCCGGTCGGACCGCCCTGAACGCCGCCGCCGTGCGGAGCGGCCGCGTGCGGGCCGCCGGCCGGCATCGCGGGCTGCGGGCCGCCGCCCGCTCCGGGCATCCCGGCATGAGGGCCATGAGAAGGCCCGGGCTGCGGGCCGCCGGCCGCTCCGGGCATCCCGGCATGAGGACCATGAGAAGGCCCGGGCTGTGGGCCGCCGTGGGAAGAGGCGCCCGCGGGTCCGCTCCCCATGGGGGAGGCGCCCTGGCCGGGGCCGGGCTGCGCGGCCGCGGCCGGGCGGCCGTAGGGGCCCGTCTGCGGAGGCGCCGTGGGCTGGGGACCGGTCGGCTGCGTCCAGGGGCCAGGGTAGGCGTCCTGGCCCGGCTGAGGGCCGCCACCCGCCTGAGGGGCGGTGCCGGGAGGGTTGGCGGCGGCTGCTCCGGCGTTGGCCGCGCCAGGGAGCTGCCGGCCCGCTACCGGTTCGATAGCCGACTTCGGGGCCGGTTGACCGGTGAGGCGGAGGACGAGGTCGTCGGCGGTCGGACGTCGCGCCGGGTCCTTGGACAGGCAGGCGGCCACCAGCTCGCCCAGCTCGCCCTCCATCGCCCCGAGCTCCGGCTCCTCGTTCAGGATCCGGTTCATCACCACGGGAATGGAGTCCGCCCCGAACGCGGGCTTGCCGGTGGCGGCGAACACCATCGTGACGCCCCACGCGAACACGTCGGCCGCCTCCGACACCGGTGCGCCGCTGAGCTGCTCAGGCGCCAGGTACGACGGCGTCCCCATGGCCATGCCGGTGGCCGTGGCGCCCGGGGAGTCCAGGGCGCGGGCGATGCCGAAGTCGATCACGACGGGCCCCTCGGGGCCCATGAGCACGTTGGCGGGCTTGAAGTCGCGGTGCAGGATCCCCGCGCGGTGGATGGCGGCCAGCGCGGTCGCGGTGCTGATCGCGAGCCGTTCCAGCGCCGCGCCCCGTCGCGGACCCTCGTTGATGACCAGCTCGCGCAGGGAGGGCCCGGGGACGTACTCGCTCACGATGTACGGCCGGCTCCCGTCCAAGTCGGCGTTGAGCACGGGAGCGGTGCAGAACCGGGCGACCCGCTGCGCCACCGCCACCTCGCGCAGGAACCGGGTCCTGGCGTCGGCGTCGGCCACCAGGGCGTGGTGCAGCAGCTTGACCGCGGCCTGTTCCCCCGAGTCACTCTTGCCCAGATAGACAACGCCCTGGCCGCCCTCGCCGAGCCGGGCGACGATGTCGTACGCCCCCAGCCGTCGCGGGTCGTCCGCCGCCAACGGCTGGAACTGATTCACGTCGGACCCCCATCACAACCCAATAGATGAGGCAAAACGCTACCAGCGTGACGCTTGGGGCGTCTGCCGGACGTGTCAGAAGTTTCGTCTTTTGACGAGGTGAGTCAGTCTCGCGCCGCAGGTCGTGTACGTCGCGACGCCCAAGGTCACGGCTTGGTCAAGCCCTCGGCGGCCCGCCGGTCAGATCGCCTTGCCGGGGTTCAGGATGCCCAGCGGGTCGAAGACCGCCTTGATGCCCCGCTGCACCTCCGCCGCCACCGGCCCGGCCTCCATCGCCAGCCACCGCTGCTTGAGCAGCCCCACCCCGTGCTCCCCGGTGAGCGTGCCGCCCAGCTCCAGCGCGTGCGTGAACACGTCGTCCGCCGCCGCCCACACCTCGGGAGGCGGCTCCACCGTCCCGCGGTCGAAGATGAAGACCGGGTGCAGGTTGCCGTCCCCGGCGTGCGCGACCGTGCAGATCTTCACCCCGTGCCGGACCGCGGCCGCCTCGATGGCGATGATCATCTCGGGCAGCACGGACCGCGGCACGCACACATCCTCCACCAGGCACGCCCCCAGCCGCTCCTTGGCGTCGTACGCCATCCTGCGCAGCCCGATCAGCTCCTCGGCCTCCTGCGGGCTGGACGACACGGCCACGAACGAGGCGCCGTTCTCCATGCAGATGCGCTCCATGCGCTCGGCCACCGCCTGCCCGTCCACCGCGTCGGACTGGCCGATGAGCATGGCCGTCGTGCCCGCCTCCAGCCCGAAGGTGCGCATGTCGTCGATGGCCTCCAGCGTGGCCCGGTCGAGCAGCTCCATGAGCGACGGCTGGCAGCCGGCCGCCATGATCGCCGACACGGCCGCGCCCGCGTCCCTGAGCGAGCCGAACTCGGCCGCGAACGTCGCCGGCGGGCCGGACGGCGCACGGCGCAGCCGCACCGTGGCCGCGGTGATCACGCCCAGCGTGCCCTCCGAGCCGACGAACAGGCCGGTCAGGTCGTAGCCGGTGACGCCCTTCATGGTGCGCCGGCCGGTGTTCAGTATCCGGCCGTCGGCCAGCACGACCTCAAGGCCGAGCGCGGAGTCCCTGGTCACGCCGTACTTCACGCATCGCAGTCCGCCGGCGTTGGTGGCCAGGTTGCCGCCGATCGTGGAGATCTCGTACGACGACGGGTCCGGCGCGTACATCAGCCCGTGCTTCCTGGCGGCCCGGTCCAGGTCGGCGGTGATGACGCCGGGCTCGACGACGGCGATCTCGTCGGCGGGGGAGAGCTCCCTGATCGCCGTCATCCTGGCCAGCGACAGGATGATCGCGCCGTCACCGGCGACGGACGCGCCCGCCAGGCCGGTGCCCCCTCCCCGCGGCACCACCGGCACCCGGTGCTCGCTCGCCCACTTCATCGTGGTGACCACGTCGTCGCGGGAGGCCGCGAGCACCACGCCGAGCGGCTTTCCCGGCTCGAGGAACGTCCGGTCGCGGGCGTAGGAGTCGATCACGTCGGGGTCGGTCAGGACGCGGCCATCGGGCAGGGCGTCCATCAAGGCATCGATCGGTCTCACATCATGCACCCTACGGTTTGCACAGAGTGCTCCTTAAGGACAAACTGCCCAGGTGGAAGTCAGGTGCCCGGTGTGTTCGGAGACCGACCAGGTCGTAGCGGTCCCGGGAGCGGTCGCCGCGGGGACCACGTACAAGATCGGGAGAGTCAGGTTGCCCGGTACGCGGGAGGTCGCCGACCTGCCGATGGCCGCGACGCTGGGCGCGTCGAAACATGTCATGAGCCGGACGCAGCTCGCGGTCTGGTTGTCCTTCCCCAGCCGCCACTACACGCCGTGGACCAGGAACCAGGGCTACATCCTGCTCGGCGCGGCGGCCCTGGTCCACCTGGTCGTGTCGCTGGTGATCGCGATGGGGCAGGACCCGAAGTGGGGCGAGGTGCTGCTCGCCCCGTTCTGCCTGACCGGCCTGTTCTGGGGGCTCGGCCTGCTGAACGTGATCGGCTCGTACGGCGCCCGCAAGCGCGACAACCATGAGGCCCCGGCCAGGGAGAAGGCCCTGACCGTCTGGGAGAACCTCTATTACTGCGCCCGCGACAACGTCGTCTACGAGCCGGGGGTCGGCGTCTCGTTCCATCCGAGCGAGACGCGCGAATACATCTTCGGCTTCCGCGGCTCGCGTTAGCCCCGCGTTAGCCTTGCTCCAAGGGAGCGGACCAGGCGGACGCAGACGGCCAGGCCCTCGATGGCCTGCTCCAGTTCGTCCAGCTCAGGGTAGGTCGGGGCGATCCTGATCGTGCGGTCGTCCGGGTCCGCGCCGTACGGGTGCGTGGCGCCCGCGGGCGTCAGCGCGATGCCCGCGGCCTTGGCCCTGGCCACCACCTCGGCCGCGTGCGGCACCTCCAGGCTGATGAAGTAGCCGCCCTTGGGGCTCGTCCAGGTCGCGAGGTCGCCGAGCCGCTCGGTCAGCACCTTGTCGACCAGCTCGAACTTCGGCCCGATCAGGTCGGCGTGGCGCCGCATGTGCGCGGCGACGCCGGCGCCGTCACGCAGGAACTCCACATGCCGGAGCTGGTTGATCTTGTCGGGGCCGATGGACTGCTTGGCGGTGTTGTGCAGGAACCACTTCACGTTCGCCGGCGAGGAGCCGAAGAACGACACGCCCGCGCCGGCCAGCGTCACCTTGGACGTGGAGGCGTAGACGAACACCCGGTCGGCGTTGCCGTGCCCGGCGGCGAGCGCCAGCAGGTCGGCCAGCTCGGCCGGGGTGTCGGTGAGGTGGTGCACCGCGTAGGCGTTGTCCCAGAAAATCCGGAAATCGGGGGCGGCGGTGGTCATGGTGGCCAGCCTGCGGACCGTCTCGTCGCTGTAGACGATGCCGGACGGGTTGCTGTACTTCGGCACGCACCACATGCCCTTGACGCTCGCGTCGGCGGCGACGAGGCGCTCGACGACGTCCATGTCGGGGCCGTCGGCGGTCATCGGCACCGGGACCATCTTGATCCCGAACCGCTCGCAGATCGTGAAATGCCGGTCATAGCCGGGCACCGGGCACAGGAACGTGACCTCCGGCTCCTCCACCCAGCGGCGCTCGGCCCCCGGCATCGGGGTGAGCAGCGCGTGCACCACCGTGTCGTGCATGAGCGCCAGGCTGGCGTTGCCGCCCACGACGAGCTGCTCGGCGGGCACCTGGATCAGCGGCGCGAACAGCTCGCGCAGCTCCGCCAAGCCCTGCAGGTTGCCGTAGTTGCGGCCGTCGGTGCCGTCGGCCGCCCGGTAGGACGCCGGCAGTTCGAGCATGTCGTCGGAGAGGTCGAGCTGGCGCGGTGACGGCTTGCCCCTGGTGAGGTCGAGCGAGAGCCCGCGCTGGACGAGGGCGTCGTAGTCACGCTGAGCGGTCACAGAGATCTCTCCTCCGAATCGGTCCGAGACCGTAAGGATAGAAGACCGTGCGGGAGGGGCCGGTCATCATCCGGCATGTGGGACACAGCGCGGGCAAAGTATCCGGCGGGGAATGTCAAAGAACGACTTCACGCGCGGCTGCGCTTGGCGTGCAATGGGTAGATCGGGGCAGGCAAATCTCCGTTGTGGAGGGAGCAGCCGTGACGACCGTTCGCGAGCCCTCGATCGAGCAGGTCCGGCGCCGCCGTACCGGGACCGTCATCACCTCCTGGCTGTCGACGACCGACCACAAGGTCATCGGGTACCTGTATCTGATCACCTCGTTCGGGTTCTTCCTCGTGGCCGGCGTCATGGCCATGATCATCCGGGCCGAGCTGGCCCAGCCCGGCATGGATCTCGTCAGCCGGCAGATGTACAACCAGCTGTTCACCATGCACGGCACGATCATGCTGCTGCTGTTCGCCACGCCGCTGTTCGCCGGTTTCGCCAACGTGGTGATGCCGCTGCAGATCGGGGCGCCCGACGTCGCCTTCCCCCGGCTGAACGCGGTCGCGTACTGGTTGTTCCTGTTCGGCGGGCTGATGGTGGTGTCGGGGTTCTTCGCGCCGGGCGGGGCGGCCGACTTCGGGTGGTTCGCGTACACGCCCCTGTCGACGTCGATCTACTCGCCGCAGATCGGCGGCGATCTGTGGATCATGGGGCTGGCGCTGTCCGGGCTCGGCACGATCCTCGGCGCGGTCAACTTCATCACCACGATCATCGGCATGCGGGCGCCCGGCATGACGATGTTCCGCATGCCGCTGTTCACCTGGAACACGCTGCTGACCAGCATGCTCGTGCTGATGGCCTTCCCGGTGCTGGCCGCCGCGCTGCTCGTGCTCGAATCGGACCGCAAGCTGGGCACGCAGGTCTTCGTGGGGGACAACGGCGGGCCGCTGCTCTGGCAGCACCTGTTCTGGTTCTTCGGCCACCCCGAGGTGTACATCATCGCTCTGCCGTTCTTCGGGATCATCACCGAGGTGATCCCGGTCTTCAGCCGCAAGCCGATCTTCGGCTACATGGGGCTGGTCGGCGCCACGATCGCGATCGCCGGGCTGTCGATGACGGTGTGGGCGCACCACATGTTCCCGACGGGGCAGGTCCTGCTGCCGTTCTTCTCCTTCATGACGTTCCTGATCGCGGTGCCGACCGGGGTGAAGTTCTTCAACTGGATCGGCACCATGTGGCGGGGGCACCTGTCGTTCGAGTCGCCGATGTTGTTCGCCGTGGGCTTCCTGGTGACGTTCCTGCTCGGCGGGCTCACCGGGGTCATCCTGGCCTCGCCGCCGCTCGACTTCCACATCACCGACACCTACTTCGTGGTCGCCCACTTCCACTACGTGGTCTTCGGGACCGTGGTGTTCGCGATGTTCTCCGGCTTCTACTTCTGGTGGCCGAAGATGACCGGCAGGATGCTCGACGACCGCCTCGGCAAGGTGCACTTCTGGACGTTGTTCGTCGGCTTCCACACCACGTTCCTGGTGCAGCACTGGCTGGGACAGCTCGGCATGCCCAGGAGGTACGCCGACTACGGCGTCGCCGACGGCTTCACCTGGCTCAACCAGGTCTCGTCCGTCGGCGCGTTCCTGCTCGGCGCCTCCACGCTGCCCTTCCTCTACAACGTGTTCAAGACGGCCAGGCACGCGCCCAAGGTCACGCTCGACGACCCGTGGGGCTACTGCAACTCACTGGAATGGGCCACCTCCTGCCCGCCGCCGCGGCACAACTTCACCAGCATCCCGCCCATCCGCTCCGAGCGGCCCGCCTTCGACCTGCACTATCCCCGCGAGATCGCCGAGCAGCCGTCGGCGGTCGAGGAGGGCGAGACTCCGGAGATCGGCCCTCACGAGCACGAGGGAGAGGGGGAGGGCCGCGCCTGAGCCGGAGGCCTGGCGGGCAGGCCGAGCGCCCTGAGCGTGCTCTTGAGGTACGCCGGAGCGCGCATCCAGCCGGGGCTCACGACGTTCTTCTGCGCGGGCGTGTGCACGACGGGGCGCTCGCCCGCGTACGGGTAGACGTACTGGACGACGACCGGCCGGTCGTCGCCCGGCTCGTACCAGTCGATCTGGAAGCGGGGCCCGAGCCGGCCTTTCGGGCGCTTGGCCGAGAACACGTCGGGCAGCTCCGCCATCACGTGTTGTTGACCGCGGTGCCGGTGCGGACGGTGTTCAGCCGCCGGTCGCCGGTCGCGGTGCCGGGCTTGATCTCGATGGGCCGCGACAGACCTGGGCCGGTCAGCGTGCCCCGCTCCACCAGCTTCGCCGCGGCGGGGGAGGCGATCGAGAACGGGAGCAGCACCACCGCGAGGACGACGAGCAGACGTCTCATACCCTCTCCTACCGCCGGCGACGAGCCGGGCGCCCCGCCACGACAACGCTACGCCGCCGAGCAACCGGGGTGAACCCGTCTCCGTCTCATCCACGGCCAGCGGCCAGGCGGTCGCTGCCGGGTTCAGCACGCCGTCCAGGACGGCCTCGACCATGGCGTCGCCGGCGGCCTCCCTGCTCACGCCGGCCTCGGTGCCGTCCTTCGGGAACATGACCGTGAAGACCGCGGTCGGGCTCGCGAAGGTGTAGCGCCACTCGTACGGCGTGGCCCGCCAGCGCCGCCTTCTGCTCGGGGTCGAGGGCCGGCGCGTCCTTCCAGATCTCCATGCCGTCCCTGGTCATGCCCCAGCCGGGCAGGGACTCGCGGGCCGTGCGCGCGTCTTTCGCCATGACGAGGACCCGGTCGTTGACCCCGAACACCTGCGTCCCGAACTGCTGTGTGCCGACCTGGACGCGGGGCGTCATCGTGGCGCCCCCGAACCAGGTGGTGGCCTCGTGGTACGGCCCCGCCCATACCAGGCAGCTGTTCGACCGGTCGGCCGCCTCGTACAGCCGCAGGTCGTATCGCGGCGGCGGAACGTTTCGGCCCGCCCGCCGGGGAAGATGTGCGTGGGAACGGCCTTGCCGTGGCCCGCCGGCGCGAGGCTGAAGGCCCGCAGGAGCCCCGGCGCCGCGATCCTGGTGTGCCCGTGCCATTCCAGGGTTCCCGCCTCCAGCGGGAGATCGATGGTCAGCCGTGCCCCGTCGGCTCCAGGCGATTGAGCGCAAGCGTAGATGTGATCATGTGTCCCCCATTCGTCAGGCACGGCTTTCCGCACCGATCGCATGATCCACGCGTACGATATGGTGGCGATTTCCCGCCATCAATAGATGTTGTGATAATTCGACATTCCCAATGATTTGGGACAGGTCATATTCACGGTCTTCCAGAAGTCGCCCATTGGTGCTTGTGTGGAAATCACGTTCGTCCCTTCCAGGGAGACCGGCGATGACAGGAACAAGAACTCCCTTCTCTCCTGAGACGGCGCCCTGCGGCAAGAAGGTCGGCGGTGAGCGTCTCCTCGACGACGACGGCTACGGCCTGCTGATCCGCGACCAGCTCTTCGACTGCGGCTGCCGCAGGATCCGCCACGAGTACCACGACGGCAGCATCCATCTGTCTGCCATTCGTCACGACGGTAAGCGGGTAAAGGACCAGGTAGAACCCGACCACGGGAGCTGAGTGCCAATGATCGACGTGCTGATCGTCGGGGGAGGAGGGGCGGGTCTGCGCGCGGCCATAGCGGTCGCCGAGGCGGATCCGTCGTTGAAGGTGGCGGTCGTGTCGAAGGTCTATCCGATGCGCAGCCACACCGTCTCCGCCGAGGGTGGCGCGGCGGGGGTGATCGGCCTCGACGACACGCTCGACGAGCACTGCTACGACACGATCTCCGGCGGCGACTGGCTGCCCGACCAGGACGCGGTCGAGGCGTTCGTGTACGAGGCGCCGCGCGAGCTGATGCAGCTCGAGCACTGGGGCTGTCCGTGGAGCCGCGAGCCGGACGGGCGGGTCGCCGTGCGCCCGTTCGGCGGCATGAAGAAGATGCGCACGTGGTACGCCGCCGACAAGACCGGTTTCCACCTGCTGCACACTCTTTTCCAGACAAGCCTGAAATATCAGGACATCATCAGGTATGACGAATGGTTCGTCACCAAGCTCGTCGTCGACGACGGCCGCGTCCACGGCGTGGTGGCCGTCGAGATCAGGACGGGCCGCATCGAGACCATTCCGGCCAGGACGGTCATCCTGGCCACCGGCGGCTGCGGCCGGATCTTCCCCTTCACCACGAACGCGGCCATCAAGACCGGCGACGGCATGGCCCTGGCCTACCGCGCCGGCGCCCCGCTGAAGGACATGGAGTTCGTCCAGTACCACCCGACCGGCCTGCCCTTCACCGGCATCCTCATCACCGAGGCGGCCAGGGCGGAAGGCGGCTGGCTGATCAACAAGGACGGCTACCGCTACCTGCAGGACTACGATCTCGGCAAGCCCACGCCCACGCCGAAACTGCGCAGCATGGAGCTGGGGCCGCGCGACCGGCTCTCGCAGGCGTTCGTGCACGAGCAGGAGAAGGGCCGCACCGTCGACACCCCGTACGGGCCGGTCGTCTACCTGGACCTGCGCCACCTGGGCGAGGACAAGATCGACACCCGCATCCCGTTCGTCCGGGAGCTGTGCAAGAGCTACCAGAACCTCGACCCGGCCACCGACCTCATCCCGGTACGCCCGGTCGTGCACTACATGATGGGCGGCGTCCACACCGACATCGACGGCGCCACCCCCATCGCGGGCCTGTACGCGGCAGGCGAGACCGCCTGCGTGAGCATCAACGGCGCCAACCGGCTCGGCTCCAACTCGCTCCCGGAGTGCCTGGTCTTCGGCCGCCGGGCCGGGGCCGCCGCCGCCGAGTTCGCGCGATCCCACCCCGGCGGCGAGGCGGCGGCGGCGCGCAGCCAGGGAGACGACGAGCGGCGGCGCTTGGAACGCGCGCGCGAGGGCAGCAGGACCGGTGAGCGGATCGCCGACCTGCGCGAGTCGATGCAGCACACCCTGGAAGGGGCGGCCGGCATCTACCGTTCGGGCGACGTGCTGGCCAAGGCCGTCGACACCTTCGCCGACCTGCGCGAGCGCGCGGAGGAGGCCCGCGTCGAGGACACGAGCACCGCCTTCAACACCGAGCTGATCAACCTGCAGGAGCTGCACGCCATGCTGGAGATCGCCCAGACGATCGCGGCCTGCGCGCTGAACAGGGAGGAGTCGCGCGGCGCGCACCAGCGCACCGACTTCGCCGCCAGGGACGACGACGCCTACCTGGCGCACTCGCTGGTGCACCGCGCGCCCGACGGCACGCCGTCGGTCACGCTGCTGCCCGTGACGATCACCCGCTGGCCCCCGGGAGAAAGGGTGTACGGCCGTGACTGAACCCATGGGCGCGCCTGACACGACGGAGCGGGTCGAGCAGGCGGCGGGCACGCGGACGATCAGGATGGAGGTCGCCCGCTACCGACCCGGGCAGGACGCCGAGCCGGTCCTCCAGGGGTACGACGTGCCCCTCATGGACGACTGGGCCGTGCTCGACGGGCTCAACTACATCAAGGACCAGCTCGACGGGAGCCTGTCCTACCGCTGGTCGTGCCGGATGGGCGTGTGCGGCTCGTGCGGCATGACGGTCAACGGCGAGGCCAGGCTGACCTGCGGCACCTTCCTCGCCGAGTACGGCGGCGGCCCGGTCAGGATCGAGCCGCTGAAGGGCTTCCCCGTCATCAGGGACCTGGTCGTGGACATCGACGGTTTCCTGGCCAAGCTGTCGTCCGTGCGGCCCTGGCTGGTCAGGGAGGGCGAGGAGCTGCCGCTGACCACCGAGTACGCCCAGACGCCCGAGCAGCTGGAGGCGTACAAGCAGTACAGCATGTGCATCAACTGCCTGCTGTGCTACTCGGCCTGCCCGGTCTACGTGCTCGATCCCGACTTCCTCGGCCCGGCCGCCATAGCCCTGGCCCAGCGCTACAACCTGGACTCCCGTGACATGGGCGACAGGTTCGACATGCTCAACCTGGACGAGGCCGTGTGGGGATGCACGTTCGTCGGCGAGTGCACCCGGGTCTGCCCCAAGCACGTGGATCCGGCCGAGGCCATCCAGCGCTACAAGCTGACCGCCGCCGTGCGCTCGGTCCTGCCGTGGAGCAAGCGATGACGACCGAGGACAAGATCACGCCCAGCGCGGCCGTACGCACCACGTCGGCCGCCTACCGGCCGCGCCGCGACAACCTGTGGTTCACCCGCACCCGCAGCTACACCGTTTTCGTGCTGCGCGAGCTGACCAGCGTCCTCGTGGCCTGGTCGATCGTCTTCCTGCTGATGCTCATCGACGCCGTCGGCGGCGGCACGCTCCAGGAGTTCGCCGCCCTGGCCGCCCGGCCGTGGATGATCGCGATCAACGTGGTCGCGCTGGCCGCGACCGCCTTCCACGCCGTCACGTTCCTCAACCTCGCGCCCAAGGCCACCGTCGTCCGCCTGGACGGCTGGCGGGTGCCCGCCTGGATGATCCAGGGCGGCAACCACTCGCTCTGGGCGCTGGTCTCGATCGTGATCGCCTACTTCGTCCTGAGGTCGCCATGAAGCGCACGCCGGAGCCGTACCTGTGGCTGCTGTTCAGCGGCGGGGGAGTGGTGGCGGCGCTCACGCTGCCGGTGCTCGTGCTGCTGTTCGGGGTGCTCATGCCGCTCGGCGTGGTCGACTGGCCGTCCGCCGGGCATCTGCGGGCGCTGCTGGACAACGTGCTGGTCCGGCTCGTGCTGCTCGTGATCGTGGTGTTGTGTCTCTTCCACGCCGCGCACCGGATCAGGTTCACCAGCGAGGAGCTGCTGGGGATCGCCAGGTTCGACATGGTCATCGCGGTGATCTGCTACGGCGGCGCGGTCACGGGCGGGGTCCTGGCCGCAACGCTGATGTTCTAAATGTCGTAGTTTGATCACATTTCAACAACGTACTTTACGACCAGTTGAGTGAAGCTCTAGCGTCCGGCATTGCACACCCTATGGCCATGCGCCCGGCGACCCCGGGCAGAGAGGGTTCCTGGTGCCCAGTACGAAGCGCTTATTAGCAGCTTTTCCGGCGTTCGCCCTCCTCGGCGCCGCTCTGTCCGTGCCCAGCGCACAGGCGGTCTCCGCCGCGACGTACGAGCCCGCGGCTTCGGACTTCTACATCAACTACGCCCCGCCCCAGGTCGAGAAAGATCCCGAAGAGCCCCGCCTCGCCGGCCAGAGCGCACGCTCGCTCTCCCCGGCGGAGAAGGCCGACCGGAAATTCAGCAGCGGGAATCCGGCAGCCGGCCGCGTTCTCGCGGCCCGCGAGAACGAGGCCGTCAGGACCGGCCGCAACCCGGCTGAATGGATTTTCAAGAACTCCAAGCAGACCCGCACGGCCAAACTCCTGACCTTGCTCGTCGAGTTCAACGAGCAGGCCAACGACGATTTCTCCGGCTTCAACCGGCTGCGCACGGTCAGCAGCCAGCCCGACGACTGCGTGGTCGAGCCGCCCGGCACGGTCAAGAACGGCCCTCTCCACAACAACATCCCCGACCCGGCGACCCTGCCGCGCAAGGACAACAACTCCTTCTGGGTCAAGGACTTCAGCCCCGAGCACTTCAACAAGATGCTCTACAGCGACAAGGGCATCACCGAGCGCGTCCGCCCCGACCTCAAGGACCCGCGCGACGGCAAGCCGGGCATCGACATCTCCGGCTTCACGATGAAGAAGATGTACGAGGAGATGTCGAAGGGCGCCTACTCCGTCACCGGCTCCGCGGTCGGCTGGATCAAGGTCCCGCACTCCGAGGCGTGGTACGGCGCCGCGGCCTGCGGCGGCGTCCCGCAGGACATGTCCGGCCACCCCGCCAACGAACGCGGCGCCCAGCAGCTCGCCATCGACTCGGTGGACGCCCTGGCGCAGGCCCAGCCGGGCTTCCCGTGGGCCGACTACGACCTGGAGGACATCTCCGACGCCGACGGCGACGGCGACTTCCAGGAGCCCGACGGCGTCATCGACCACCTGGTGCTGGTGCACGCCGGCAAGGACAAGTCCGCTGACGGCGGTGCCGAGGGCACCTACGCCATCTGGGCGCACTCCAGCGCGGTCGCGGGCGGCTACAAGGTCCCCGGCACCGACAAGAAGATCTCCAACTACATCGTGCAGCCCGAGGACTCCGGCGTCGGCGTCTTCGCCCACGAGTACGGCCACGACCTGGGCCTGCCCGACCTGTACGACACCTCCGGCCAGGCCAGCTCGGCCGTCGACTTCTGGGACCTGATGTCCAGCGGCTCGCACAGCGGGCCGATCTTCCAGTCGATGCCGACGCACATGGGCCTGTGGGACAAGTGGGTGCTCGGCTGGGCGAACCCGAAGACGTTCGACCCGGGTGACGCCGCCAGGCTCGTCACGGTCGGCCAGTCCTCGCGCACGCCCAAGCTCACCGCCGACGGCGTCCGGGTGAACCTGGCCTCCACGCCGCTGAAGATGATCGACCCGCACAGTGGCACGAACGCCTGGTGGACGAACCTGGACCAGGAATGGGCCAACGTCACGCTGACCCGCGACCTGCCCGTCCCCGCCGGGACCGACCTCAAGTTCTGGATGTGGAACAACTACGAGATCGAGGAAGACTGGGACTACGGCTTCGTCGAGGTCTCGACCGACGGCGGCGAGACCTGGGCCCAGCAGAAGGTCTTCAACGAGGCCGGCACCGAGGTCACCACGCCCGACGACTATCCGGACCCGAACAAGAACCTCAAGGCGTTCGGCGGCAAGAAGTACGGGCTCACCGGCAACACCGACGGCTGGCGGCACGACTACGTCGACCTGACGCCGTTCGCCGGGCAGACGATCAAGCTGCGGCTGACGTACAACACCGACGCCGCCTTCACCCCGCGCGGCTGGCACGCCGACGACTTCCAGCTCACCAACGGCGGCACGGCCGTGTGGAGCGACGACGTCGAGGGCGGCGACAACGGGTGGAATGCCGTCGGCGGCACGTTCACCAACACCAGCGGTCAGGGCTGGACGCGTAACAACGGCGAGCGCGAGATCTCCCGGTTCTACCTGGCCGAGTGGCGCAACTTCGACGGCTTCGACAAGGGCCTGCAGTACGCCTACGACACCGACTACCTGCGTGACGGCTCGTGGAAGGTGCAGAAGCTGAAGTACAACGCGCCGGGCCTGCTGGTGTGGTACCGCGACTCGACGTTCACCACGAACAACATCGGCAGCACCCTGCAGCTGCCGCCCAGCCTGGGTCCCAAGGGCAGCCTGCTGGTCGTGGACTCGCACTACGAGCCGCTGCGCCGCACCGGGGTCGCGGCCGAGAAGGACCCGGCGGCCAACAAGAACCTCCAGGGGCGCGCGCAGACCTCGAACGCCGCGTTCGGCTTCGGCAAGACGTATCCGTTCAAGGAGTGCCTGGAGGCGGCGGACGAGCCGTTCAGCGAGTACTGCACGGACTTCCCCGCGCAGAAGGGCGTGCCGCACTTCACCGACGCGAAGACGTGGTACCCAGGCGTCGAGCTGCTCAACGGCGCGCTCGCCTTCCGGGACTTCGACGCCTCGGTGGTCGTGCCGTCGAAGGGCGACCAGACGTACACCACCCGCGTGGTGCACGCGGACGGCACCCCTGCCGCGGAGCTGTACGGCCAGGTGGCCGCCGGCTCGGTGCTCGGCACCGGCAACCCTGGTGACGAGGGCAAGGCGCTGGGCGTGCAGTTCAAGCTGGTCAGCCCGCTTCCGGGGAACCTGGGGGCTGTCGTCCAGGTTGTCCCGCCCAAGAAGTAGATGAGTGGGCCGCCGGGGGTCCCCGGCGGCCCTACGATTGATGACCATGAGCGAGCTGCGCACCAAGTCCGAGCACACCGAGGCGATCCGGCGGGATCGCCGGGTGGCGGTGGTGGTGAACACTCGCTCACGCCGGGGCCGCCGCCACTACTTCGAGGTGATCGAGCAGATCCACAACCTCGGGTTCGAGCCGCTGGTCGAGCTGTCGGTCTACAACCCCAAGCGGCTGCGCGACCTGCTCGACACCGCCCTGGCCACCGACCCTGACCTGCTCATCGTGGGCGGCGGCGACGGCACGCTCTCCTCGGCCGTGCGCCATGTGGCACACCGCGACGTGGCGCTCGGCGTGCTGCCGCTCGGCACCACCAACAACTTCGCCCGCAGCCTCGGCCTGCCGCTCGACCTGGCCGGGGCGATCCGGGTGTTCGCCGACGGCAAGGTGGCCGACATCGACCTGGGCATGGCCGACGACCGGCCGTTCGCCAACCTGGCCAGCTTCGGCGTGTCGGTCGAGGTGGCGGGCAAGGTCAAGCCGTGGCTCAAGCGGATCGTGGGGCGGCCGGCCTACCCGCTGACCGCGCTGACGATCCTGCCGAACCACCGGCCGTTCCGGGCGTACATCACGGTTGAGGGGCAGCGCCACGAGCTGCTCACCCACCAGCTCAACATCGCCAACGGCCGCTTCCACGGCGGCTGGCAGGTGGCCAAGGACATCAGCATCGACAACGGCATGCTGGTGGCCTACCAGCTCGGGTCGGGCAAGAAGCTGCGGCTGCTCGGTGAGACCCTGATCAGGGCCACCACCGGCCGGTGGCGCAGCCTCGCCGGCGGGCCGTTCGTGATGGGGCGGGAGATGCTGCTGGAGACCGATCCGCCGATGGCCGCCGACGTGGACGGCGAGGTGCGCCTTCGCACCCCGATCAGGCTCCGCGTGGTCCCGAACGGGGTCCGCGTCATGGTGCCGGCCTCCTTCGAGGACCGCTGACCGGACGTGCGTCAGGAGCCGGCGAGCCGCTGGTAGGCCGGGCCGAGCACGCGCGCCAGGTCGCCTGGCGGCGGGAAGACCCGCAGCAGGAGGTCCGGTGCGGCGGCCGCGGTGCGGCGCTCGGGCCGGTGCGCCGTCGCGCCGGGGGCGTAGAAGTCGGCCAGACGGTCCGCGAAGGGCACGTCCGCCACCTCCGGCTCGCCGGCCTCCTCGGCGGCCAGCGATCCCAGCAACCGCTCCCTGGTGCGCCCGCGCCAGGCCAGCACCAGGAACGGGTCCTCGTCGAACGACTCGGCCAGCAGGTAGAGCACCGCCGACAGGTGCTTGCACGGGAAGCCCCAGTCGGGACACGAGCACTCCATGTCCAGGTCGCGCGGGAACAGGTCGGTCCCCATAGCGGCGAACAGCTCCTCGATCTCGACCGGCATCTCCCCGGCCAGCAGCTTCGCCCGGTAGACGGCCTGCGCCGCGATGGCCTCCTCGAGGGCGGCCCACCGGCTCTCGGCATACGCCTCGATCCTGATCACGACCTCGTACGGGTCGCGGCGCGAGCCCTGCACGGCGGCCCTGACCTCGCCCGCGGACAGGTCGATCGACAGGACCTGACCCTGGCGCGCATACGTCCGCCCGCGCGAGAGCCGCCCCTTGTCGCAGATGCGCTCCAGGATGTCGATGAAACGCCTGGACCACCAGGTCGAGCCGATCGAACCGCGCTGGGAACGGGCCCTGATGCCGCCCTCCACCCTGATCGGCCTGCCGCCGTCGAACCACGCCACGATCAGCTCACCGCCTCAGCGGTCAGGCGGAACACCTCGCGCAACTCGTCCGTCGACAGGTCCGTGAGCCACTCCTCGCCGGTGCCGACCACGCGCTCGGCCAGGGCCTTCTTTCGCTCGATCATCTCGTCCACGCGCTCCTCCAGGGTGCCCGCGCAGATGAGCTTGCGTACCTGCACGTTCTTGCGCTGGCCGATGCGGAAGGCGCGGTCGGTGGCCTGGTCCTCGACGGCAGGGTTCCACCAGCGGTCCACGTGCACGACATGGCTGGCGGCCGTCAGGTTGAGCCCGACGCCGGCCGCCTTGAGCGACAGCACGAACAACATCGGCTCCGGGTCCTGCTGGAACCGGTCCACCAGCCGGTCACGCGTCTTCTTCGGCAGGCCGCCGTGCAGCCACAACACCGGCCGCTCCAGCCGCTGTGCCAGGTACGGCTGGAGCATCGTCCCGAACTCGGCGTACTGGGTGAACAGCAGGGCTTTCTCGCCCTCCGCCAGGATCTCCTCCGCCAGCTGCTCCAGCCGGGCCAGCTTGCCGGACCGGCCCGCGAGCCGGGAGCCGTCCTTGAGCAGGTGGGCCGGATGGTTGCAGACCTGCTTGAGCTTGGCCATGGTGGCCAGCACCAGGCCGCGCCGCTCGATGCCCTCGCTGTCGTCGATCCTGGCCAGCATGTCGTCCACGACCGCCTGGTAGAGCGAGGCCTGCTCCGGGGTGAGCGGGCACCACTCCTTGACCTCCATCTTCTCCGGCAGATCGGAGATGATGGATTTGTCGGTCTTGAGGCGGCGGAGGATGAACGGGCCCGTCGCCCGTCTGAGCGCCCGGGCGGCCTCCTCGTCCTGCCGGGCCTCGATGGGCTCCTGGAACCTGGTCCTGAACCGCGAGCGCGGCCCCAGCAGGCCCGGATTGGCGAACTCCATGATCGACCAGAGCTCGGCGAGGTGGTTCTCGACCGGGGTGCCGGTCAGAGCGAGCCTGGTGGGCGTCGGGATCGACCGCACGGCCTGGGCCGTCAGCGTCCCGCTGTTCTTGATCGCCTGCGCCTCGTCGCACACGACCCGGCGCCATTCGTGCTGTTTGAGCGTCTCCAGGTCGCGGTGCGCGGTGCCGTACGTGGTGATCACCAGGTCGGCGTCCCCGATGAGCGCGGCGTCCCGTCCGCTGCCGTGGTGCACGTAGACGCGCAACCCCGGCGCGAACCTGGCCGCCTCCCGCTGCCAGTTCCCGACCAGCGACATCGGGCACACCAGCAGCGTCGGCGCGCCGGCCCGCTCGTGGACGAGCAGGGCCAGCGTGGTGACCGTCTTGCCCAGCCCCATGTCGTCGGCCAGAACCCCGCCGAGCCCCAGCTCCGACAGGAAGCTCAGCCACGCCAGGCCGCGCTCCTGGTAGGGGCGGAGCGTGGCGTCCAGCCCGGCCGGGGTCGCGATCGGTATGAGCCGCCGCTCGGCCTGGCCGGACAGCAGGTCGCCGAGCACGCCGTCGGCGTCGATCTCCAGCAGCGGCAGCTCGTCGTCGCCCCAGAGATCGGCGCTGATGACGTGCTTGAGCACGTCGGCCGCCGTGGCCTCGCCCGTACGCTCGCCCCCCACGGCCCTGAGCGCGGCCTTCAGCTGCCTGTCGTCCAGCTCGACCCACTGGCCGCGCACCCTGACCAGCGGCACCTTGAGCCTGGCCAGCTCGGCCAGCTCCGCCTCGCTGATCGTCTCGTCGCCCACCGCCAGGTCGACGCGGAAGTCGACCAGCTCCCGCATCCCGAACCCCTGGCCCACGGCCGCGGTCTGCGCCTTGGTCCTGGTGGTCAGCTTGAGCCCCAGCTTGGTACGCCCGGCCCAGCGGGGCAGCTGCACCCCGAATCC
This sequence comes from Nonomuraea sp. NPDC049480, assembly GCF_044465905.1. Lineage (NCBI taxonomy): Bacteria > Bacillati > Actinomycetota > Actinomycetes > Streptosporangiales > Streptosporangiaceae > Nonomuraea > Nonomuraea sp. NPDC049480. Next base: position 98,134 of record NZ_JBITMD010000002.1, on the reverse strand, counting down.
GGCCGCCTGCAACAACGGCGCCGCCTGCCGCAGGAACCCGAACGCCCCCGCCGTGTCCAGCGCCAGTTCGCTCGGCCGCGGCACGCGCAGGGCGCGGTCCAGCTCCGGGTAGAGCCGGACGGCCCGGCCCAGGCCGGCCAGGAGCTCGCGTTCGGGGGCGGCGGGCAGGCCGGGCACCCGCTCCCCGCTCCAGACCTCGGCCGCGGGGACGTAGAGGCTGGGGTCGTCGGCGGCCTGCAACGCCAGCTCGACCCGCCAGTCGTCGGTGTCCCGCGGCTCCAGCAGACGGAAGCACACGTGCGCCGCGCCTTCGGACGCCGTCGCGGCGGCGTGCCACTTCTCCAGCTCGCGGCGGAGCTCGGGCACGTCCGGGCAGGCGGGGTCGCCGCCGGTGAGCGCGGCCAGCCAGCGGTCCTGGAGGGTCCTGGGGTGGGGGACGAGGGGATCGGTGAGGGTCTGACGGACGTACGCGTCGGTGAACGCCTCCAGGGCCTCTCGGAGGACGCCGGCGGAGGGGCGCTCGATGTGGGAGGTACGGCACGCGGGTGGCATGGCCAGCGCCAGCTCCCGGAAATATCCGGCATCGACCCCGGTGACCACGGGCCGCCACACGGCGCGCGCCTCCGCTCCGGGAACCGCCCACATGCCCGTGCCCCCCTCCGCCACATCGCCACCGCCCACGCCACCGCGGTCGTCGCGTTCTGCCGCGGCGTCTCCGACATCGGCGGCGCTCTCCCTGAGAGCGCCGGTGGACGGGGTCGCGGGGACGGCCGGGGCGGGGATGAGTCGGGGGATGACGCGGCCGCGGCGTACCAGGTCGCGGGCGAAGCCGGCCACGGCCGCCCAGTGGCGCATGGTGGCGGTGCCGGTGTGCTCTGCCGTCACCCGCAGCGCCACCGCGGCGGGCGGCACGACGACCGGGACCCGCCACAGGTGCAACCGCGGCCGGGTCACCTCGGACAGGCGTCCGGTCTCGGGCGAGGGCAGCGGCTCCTTGACCGACCCCGGAAGGAGCAGCTCCAGCGTCCGCTCCGGCGCGTCGTCGAGCCCGAGCGCGGCGGCGACACCGGACGCGGCCACGGCGAACGGATGCGGCCGCGGCCCGTCGCCCCGACGCGGGCGGCCGGCCTGCGGATGCGGGTCGTCGGTGGTCTCCGCCCAGAAGGCGAGTCCGTCCGCCGCCCAAACCCCGTGTACCAGCACCACGGCAGATTACCTCCGGCCACGGAAGATCAGTCCCGTCTAGGATCCTGACATGCGCTTCTCGGGGGCAGAGGACAGATGGCGGGAGCGGCTGGGGACGCTGCGCGACGTGGTCAGACAGGAGCTCGTCACCAGACAGCTCGGCGAGCACCTCCCGGCGACCCCCGTGCGCCTCCTGGACGTCGGCTGTGGCCAGGGCACCCAGGCGCTCAGGATGGCCGCCCGCGGCCACCGCGTGACGGCCCTGGACGCCTCGCGCGACCTGCTGGACCTGCTGGAGACCGGGATCCGGCCCGGCATGCGGATCACGACGGTCCAGGCCGCGGCCGAGCGCCTGGGCGAGCTGTTCGAGCCGGGGAGCTTCGACGCGGTCCTGTGCCACGGCGTGCTCATGTACTTCGACGACCCCGATCCGCTGCTCGCCGCCATGGCCCGCGTGCTCGCCCCCGGCGGCCTGCTCTCCCTGCTCGTACGCAACGGCGACGCCCTGGCCCTGCGCCCCGCGCTGCTGGGCGACTGGGCGGAGGCCCGGCGGGCGTTCGACGACACGCGCTACGTCAACCGGCTGGGCGTCGCGGCCAGGGCCGACCGGCTGGGGGAGCTGACCGGACGGCTGGCCGTACAGGGGCTGGAGGTGCGGCAGTGGTACGGCGTACGCGTGCTCAGCGACGCCGCGCCCGGCGACGCGCCGGTCCCCGATGCCCTCGACGACCTGCTGGAGGCGGAGGACCGGGCCGGCAGGACCGACCCCTACCGAGGGGTGGCCCCGCTCCTCCACCTCGTCTGCGAAAAGGGCCGATCCAAAAATGTCCGGTAATGCGGGGGAACTTATATAAGTTGCTCCTGAAGTTGTAGAATTAAGCTATGAACCCTCCCGGATCGTGGTGTGAACGGCCCAAGCCGCAGGCTCCGCCGTGCGAGCTCCCGTCCCCGTGGAGCAAGCCGAAGCAGCCGGACAGTTGGTGCGAGGTGTCGAAGGACCCCGTACTTTCGGCTCTCGGTTTCCTGTTCAAGGCCGCTAAGCGCAAATAGCGGGTGATAGAAGGCCCTTTGCCTGGGTAGTCGCCTTCCTCAGCGGAGGAGGCGAAAGTCGTGAACGACACCCAGAAGCTGGTCCACGACCTCTCCGAGCAGGTCACCAGGCTGGTCAAGGATGAGTTCCGCCTGGCGCGGATGGAGCTCGCGGAGAAAGGCAAGCGTGCCGGCTTCGGCGCGGGCCTGTTCGGGGCGGCCGGTACGGTCGCGTTCCTCGGCGGCGCCGCGCTGGTGGCGGCCGTCGTCCTGCTCCTCGCTCTGGTCATGCCCGGCTGGGCGGCTGCCGCGATCGTGGCGGGAGCCCTGTTCGTCGTCGCCGCCGTGCTCGGCCTGATCGGTAAGAACCAGGTCAAACGAGCCGGGCCGGTGGTCCCTGAGGAGACCATCGCGAGCGTCAAGGCCGATGTCGACATGGTCAGGGAGAGGGCACGGCGATGAGCGAGACCGACCCCGGATACAGCGAGCAGCACGCCGGTGACGTCGGCGCCCGCAGAGCGACCGTGGGCACGCCGACGGAGCGCGAGTCCATCAACGTGCCTCCCACGCGGCCGGGTGCGGCAGAGAACGCGCGGCAGGCGGAGGCCGCCCGTCAGGAACACGAGACATTCATCCCCGAATCCCCCATCAAGGACGAACGGTCGGAGGCTCAGGAGAGCCTGCGTACCGAGGAGGAGTCGCTGACGGGGGCGCGCGGGGACGCCGATGAGGAAGAGGGCGACGTGCGCAAGGACATCAAGGAAACGCGAGAACAGCTGGGCGAGACCGTCAGCGCGCTGGCCGGCAAGGCCGACGTGAAGGGCAGGGCCGGCAGCGCGGCCGAGACGGCCAAGGACAAGGCGGCCGGAGCCGCCGAGGCCGTGAAGACCAAGGCGTCCGACGCGGCCGAGGCGGTGAAGGAGAAGACTGCGGAGGTGACGGGCAAGGTCGGCGACGCCACGCCCGACCGGGTCAAGGACGCGGCAGAGGAGGCGAAGAAGCGGCCCGTGCTGCTCATCGCCGCCGCGGGCGCCGTGGTCGCCTTCGTGGTGCGCCGCATGGTGAGGCGCCGCAAGGGCAAGTAGGGTGCCGTCGTCCCCCCGGGACGTCCCGGAACGGCCCGGAGACGTCCCGCAACGGCCCGGAGACGTCCCGCAACGCACCCGAGACGTCCCGCAACGCCCCGCCGAGCTACCCCGCACCGCCTGGTGGAAGGTCCTGCGGCGCACGGTCGCCGAGTTCAAGGACGACCGCGTCCAGGACCTGGCGGCCGGGCTCACCTACTACGCCGTGCTGTCCGTCTTCCCGGCGCTGATCGTGCTCGTGGCGGTGTTCGGGCTGCTCGGCAGGGACGACGCCGCCGCGCTGGTCGGCAGCCTCGTGGTGCTGGTGCCCACCGAGGTGCGGGACCTCATCGTGAAGGGCGCGCAGGCGGCCCAGGGCGGCGGCGGCACGGCGAGCCTCGTGGCCGTCGCCGGGCTGCTGTTCGCCCTGTGGTCGGCCTCCGGCTACGTCGCGGCCTTCATCAGGGCGGGCAACGCCATCTACGACATCGAGGAGGGCCGCCCGTTCTGGAAGACGACCCCGCTCAGGATCGGCCTCACGGTGCTGGCGACCGTGCTGCTCGCGCTCGGCGCGATCGCGGTGACGCTCACCGGCGACATCGCCGAGGCCGTCGGCGAGGCGCTGAACCTGGGAACCGCGGTGGTGGTCACCTGGAACATCCTCAAGTGGCCGCTCATGGTCGTGGTCGCCGCCGGGCTGATCATGCTGCTGTACTGGGCGGCGCCGAACGTGCGCCAGCCCGGCATGCGCTGGATCACGCCGGGGAGCGTGCTCGCGGTGGTGCTGTGGGTGATCGTCTCCGGCGGCTTCGCCCTGTACGTCGCCTCCTTCGGCTCCTACAACCGGACGTACGGGACCCTGGCGGCCGTGGTGGTGTTCCTCGTCTGGCTGTGGCTGTCGAACATGGCGCTGCTGTTCGGCGCGGAGCTGGACGCCGAGCTGATCAGGCAGCGCAGCATCGCCGAGGGACAGCCGGCCGAGCGGGAACCGTACGCGGTGCCACGGGATCCGCCGGAGGTCGACAACCTGCCGGAGTGAAGTAGCCTGCGGATCATGGACTTCATCCGGGTACGCGCCTCCGCCGACGGCGCGGAGACGATCTCCTACTGGACCGGCGACGTCTACGGGTGGCAGGACGACGACGGCCCGCACCACCTGTTCGGGTTCGAGGGGATCAACGTGGCCAGGGCGGTCGAGACCGACGCCGGCTGGCAGCTGCTGACCAGGGAGGCCGCGCTCTACCTCGACCCCGGGACCAGGGAGGTGCTCGACACCTGGGACAACCCGCTCACGGGACGGGCGGTCGAGGTGCGCCACGTCTTCAACGACCCGGTCAACCAGCGGCTCGGCGCCTACCCGGTGCCGGCGACGCGCCTGGGCGGCCAGGTGGTCTACAACATCGACGTGCGGCTGGCCTACCCGTCGCCGCTCAAGGTCGCCGACTATCCGGAGAACTCGGCGAGCGACACGTACCGGGCGCTGGAGCTGTTCCAGTTCTTCGTCTCCGCCGCGGACCTGGACTCCGGCGTGGCCGACGTGCCGTGCGTGTTCTCCTGGTGCCGGGTCTCGCCGTGGCTGCCCTGGATGGCGATGGGACAGCGCGGTGGCGGGCTGGTCTACCACTGCCGGGGCGCCAAGGTGCCGGAGGTGCCCGAGCGGCTGCGCGAGCGCGTGGGTGAGCGGTTCCTGCACGCGCCCGAGGAGTGGGGCGGGCCCAACATGACGAGCTGGACGGCCTTCGCCGACAGGGGCGGACGGTGAGCCCCGACCTGTTCTGCGAAATCATCGCCGGTGAGCGGTCCGCCCACCTGGTGCGATCCGACGAGGTGGCGGTCTCGTTCCTCGACGCCCGGCCGGTCTTCAAGGGACATGTGCTCGTCGTGCCCCGGGCGCACGTCGAGACGCTGGGCGACCTCGGCGACGTCGGGCCGTTCTTCGAACGCGTGCAGGCCATGGCCAGGGCGGTCGAGGAGGGCCTGGAGGCCGGCGGCACGTTCGTGGCCATGAACAACAGGGTCAGCCAGAGCGTCGCCCACCTGCACGTCCACGTGGTGCCGCGGAACAACAAGGACGGGCTGCGCGGCTTCTTCTGGCCGCGCACGAAATACGACTCCGCCGAGGAGGCCGCCTCGTACGCCGCCAGGATCGCCGGAGCACTCTGATCGGGCGCTAGGCTCTGGCCGCGTGGAGTACCTCGTCGGCGTCGTTGTGGTCGCGGTCCTCATGGGCGTGCCGGCGATCGTGCTGTGGCGCGTCATGCGGGGCCGCCGCGAGCTGGGCACCAGCCCGGCGGAGCGGGCCACGTTCGAGACCCTGCACACCGCCTCGCTGGCCGGGCCGCCGCTGCGCGCCGGGCTCACCGCCGACGGCGCCGAGCGCGCCTCGCGGCACCTGCGCGCCCTGCTCGGCTCGGCCGCCCTGGCGATCACCGACGGCGAGCGGCTGCTCGTCTACGACGGCGCCGGCGACGACCACCACGCCGACCAGGCCTTCGAACACGCCGCCGCCACCTTGAAGGACGGCCGCACCCAGGTCCTGGCCATCGACTGCGAGCTGCTCGAATGCCCGATCAGGCAGGCCGTGGTCGTGCCGCTCACCACCGACGACCGGGTCGTCGGCGCGCTGGCCGCCTACGGGCAGAGCGCCTCGGCTGGGCTCGTCAGGGCCGCCCAGGAGGTGGCCGGATGGGTGGACTCGCAGCTGGAGCTGGCCGAGCTGGACCGCTCCCGCACCCGGCTCATGGAGGCCGAGGTGCGGGCGCTGCGGGCGCAGATCTCGCCGCACTTCATCTACAACTCGCTCACCACGATCGCCTCCTTCGTCCGCACCGACCCTGAGCGGGCCAGGGAGCTGCTGCTGGAGTTCGCCGACTTCACCCGCTACTCCTTCCGCCGGCACGGCGAGTTCACCACGCTGGCCGAGGAGCTGCGCTCGATCGACCGCTACCTGATTCTGGAACGGGCCAGGTTCGGCGACCAGCTGCAGGTCACGCTGCGCATCGCGCCCGAGGTGCTGCCGGTCGCGGTGCCGTTCCTGTGCCTGCAGCCCCTGGTCGAGAACGCCGTCAGGCACGGCCTGGAGAGCCGCAACGGCGTCGGCCGGATCACGATCGTCGCCGAGGACGCCGGGGCCGAGTGCCGCCTCAGCGTCGAGGACGACGGGCTCGGCATGGACCCCGACCGCCTGCGCCGGATCCTCGCGGGTGACATCGCTCCGGCGGGCGGCGTCGGGCTGGCCAACGTGGACGAGAGGCTGCGTCAGGTGTACGGCGACGAGTACGGCCTCGTCGTCGAGACCGGCGCCGGCGCGGGCACCAAGGTCAACATCAGGTTGCCGAAATATCACCCGGGCGTCTCTGCCCGTTGACCTCGATCTTTGTTGTCGGTTTTATCACTATCTATGGCACAACTCCGGGTCCTCGCGGTCGATGACGAGCTGCCCGCCCTCGAAGACCTGTCGTACTTGCTGCGCGCCGACCCCCGCATCGGCGAGGTGGCCACCGCGAGGGACGGCGCCGCGGCCCTGCGGCTGCTCGACCGGGCCATCGCCGACGGCAAGCCCATCGACGCGGTGTTCCTCGACATCAGGATGCGCGGACTGGACGGGGTGGTGCTCGGCCGGCTGCTGTCGCAGTTCGCCAACCCTCCCCGGGTGGTGTTCGTGACGGCGTACGAGGAGCACGCCGTGGACGCCTTCGAGATCAAGGCCGAGGACTACCTGCTCAAACCGGTGCGCCCCGAGCGGCTGGCGGAGGCCATCCGGCGGGTCGCGGTGTCGGCCGACGTCCCCGTGGAGGGCGGCGAGAGCGACACGATCCCGGTCGAGCTGGGCGGGGTGACGCGGTTCGTCTCCAGCGCCGACGTGATGTACGTGGAAGCGCAGGGCGACTACGCGCGGCTGCACACCGCGGCCGGCAGCCACCTCGTCCGCATCCCGCTGGCCACGCTGGAGGAGCGCTGGGCCTCCGCCGGGTTCGTCCGGGTGCACCGCAGCCACCTGGTGGCCGTCAGGCACATCGAGGAGCTGCACATCGACTCGGGCAAATGCACCGTGCGGGTCGGCGACACCGAGCTCCCGGTCAGCCGCAGGCACACACGCGAGCTACGCGACCTGCTGGTACGCCGGGCGCGGAAGGGCAGACCCGAATGAGCCCCGACACGCGCCCCACGCGCAGGATCCCCCGCGAGACGCCGCGACGCGTCACGGTGATGAGCCCGCGCACCGCCGCCGCCCGCCGCCCGCGGTACCCCGCCACCCGCGAGATCGACGAGCAGACCCGGCTCGGCGAGGTCTACATGCGCTCGCTGCTGCGCACCCAGTTCCGGCTCGCGCTGTTCGTCTGCACTGTGCTGGCCTGCGTGATCGGCGGGCTGCCGCTGCTGTTCCTGCTCATCCCGGAGCTGCGCCAGGTGCACCTGCTCGGCGTGCCGCTCCCGTGGGCGGTGCTCGCCGGCCTCATCTACCCCGCCTTCGTCATCGGCGCCTGGCTGTACGTCCGCCAGGCCGAACGCAACGAACGCCACTTCGCCGAGCTGGTCGAACGCCGATGAGCCTGACAGCTGTCCTCGTCGTCGTGGTGGCGGCCGTGCTCATCGGGGCGTTCGGCATCAGGGTCTCCCGCACCACGTCCGACTTCTACGTCGCCTCCCGCACGGTCAGCCCGCTCTGGAACGCCTCCGCCATCGGCGGAGAGTACCTGTCGGCGGCCTCGTTCCTGGGCGTCGCCGGGCTCATCCTGTCCTTCGGCGTGGACATGTTGTGGCTGCCCGTCGGGTGGACCGGCGGCTACCTGGTGCTGCTGGTGCTGGTGTCGGCGCCGCTGCGCCGCTCCGGGGCGTACACGCTGCCGGACTTCGCCGAGGCCAGGCTCGAGTCGATGACCGTGCGCCGCACCGCGAGCGTGCTCGTCGTGCTGATCGGCTGGCTCTACCTGATGCCGCAGTTCCAGAGCGCCGGACTGGTGCTGCGCACGATCACCGGCGCGCCCGTGTGGGTCGGCGGGCTGCTGGTCGCGGTGGTCGTGGCGGTGAACGTGCTGTCGGGCGGCATGCGGTCGATCACGTTCGTGCAGGCGTTCCAGTACTGGCTCAAGCTGACGGCGCTGGCCGTGCCGCTGGTGTTCCTGCTGATGGCCTGGCACGCCGACGGCTCTCCCGGGGTCAGCCCGCAGGTCGCCGCCACCTGGCAGGTGCCGCTGGCGGGGAGCAAGGAGTACGGGCTGTATTCGACGTACTCGCTGATCCTGGCCACGTTCCTGGGCACCATGGGGCTGCCGCACGTGCTCGTGCGCTTCTACACCAACCCGGACGGCCGGGCCGCCCGCCGGACGACGCTGGTGGTCCTGTCGCTGCTCGGCGCCTTCTACCTGCTGCCCGCCTTGTACGGGTGGCTCGGCCGCCTCTACACCCCCGACCTGGTGCGCACGGACACGGTCGTGCTGACGCTGCCCGCCCGGATGATCGGCGGCACGCTGGGCGACCTGCTGACGGCACTGGTCACGGCCGGGGCGTTCGCCGCGTTCCTGTCCACCTCGTCCGGGCTGACCGTGTCCGTGGCCGGGGTGCTCGCCCAGGACCTGCTCAAGGGGAGCGTGCGCTCGTTCAGGATCGCCACGCTCATGGCCGTGGCGGTGCCGCTCGCGCTGGCGCTGTGGGCGCGGGCGCTGCCGGTGGCGGACGTGGTGGGGCTGGCGTTCGCGGTGGCGGCCTCGTCGTTCTGCCCGCTGCTCGTGCTGGGGATCTGGTGGCGCCGGCTCACCACCACGGGGGCGCTGGCGGGGTTGTTCGTGGGCGGCGGACTCGCCTGTGCCGCGGTGCTGGCCACGATCTCCGGCACACCGTACGGCGGTTTGACGAAGGCGCTGCTGGCCCAGCCCGCGGCGTGGACGGTGCCGATCGCGTTCGCGGTGATGGTGGCGGTGTCGTTCCTGACCCCGCACCGCGTCCCGGCCGGCGTCGCCAGGACCATGGTCCGCCTCCACACCCCGGAAGACCTGGACCTCGACCGCGGCGACTGGCGCCCCCGCTCGTCCTGAGAGGAATCGGACACACGGGCACGCCGCGATCTCTCAGGGAGGCGGCAGCTCTCCCGAACCTCTGGCCACCAGCTCCACCGGCACCTTCACCCGGCGCGGCGCCGGTGCGGGGTTCAGCAGCAGGTCCACCGCGCTGCGGGCCAGGCGGGCCACGTCGTAGCGCACCACCGTCACCCCCGGGCTGAACACGTCCGCCAGCGCGAAGTCGTCGAACCCCACGTACGCGGGCCGCTCCGGCCTGTCCCGCAGCGCCTGCAGGATCCCGATCGCGGCCCGGTTGTTGGCGGCGAAGAACGCCGTCGGCGGGTCGGGCAGGTCCAGCAGCCTGCAGACCTCGTGCGACACCCGCCACGGATCGAACACCCCCCGCACCACCAGCGTGTCGTCGCCCGCCACCCCCGCCGCGCGGAGGGCGGCGCGATAGCCGCAGGCGCGGTCGTGGACCGAGCTCAGCCCGTCGTCGTCGGAGATCAGCGCGATCCGCCGGTGGCCGCGGGCCAGCAGGTGCTCGGTGGCCGCGCGCCCGCCCCGTACGTCGTCGAGCACCACCACGTCGGCCCCCTCCAGCCCGCGCGGTACGCGGTCCACGAACACCATGCGCAGGTTCGGGTGCTCGGCCAGCCAGGCGTGGTCGGCCGCCGAGGGGACGACGATCAGGGAGTCCACGCCGCGCGCGTACATGGACTCGATCAGCATGCGCTCCTTGTCCGGGCTCTCCTCGTACGAGCCGAACACGACGAGAGCCTCGTGCCCGGCCGCGGCCGCCTCCACCGCGGCGGCCAGGCGCGAGTAGAACTCGTTGGAGATGTTCTCCATCACCAGCCCGAGCGTCAGCATGGTCGCGCCCCTGGCCAGGCGGGCGGCGGCCTCGTTGCGGCGGTAGCCGAGCTCGCTGATCGCCTCGTGCACCCGCTGCTGCAAGGAGGCCCGGACGTGCGGCTCCTGGTTGACCACCCGGGAGACGGTTTTCAGACTCACGCCCGCGTGCCGGGCCACGTCCGCCATGGTCGGCTTGCGGGTGTTGGTTGTCATACTCTGCCCCCATGGATGACGATTGGATCTGTGGCCGGCTGGGCGAGGACGAGCCGTGGGTGCTGGGCGCGGTCAACCCGCCGGTGTTCGAGAACTCGCTGTTCACGTTCGCGACCGCGGAGGAACTGGGCGAGGCGGTCAGGAACGAGGACGAGCGGTACGTCTACTGGCGGGGGACCAACCCGACGGTCGATCTTGCCCAGCGTAAGCTGGCGGCGCTGGAGCGGGGAGAACGGGCCAAGTGTTTCGGCTCCGGGATGGGCGCCATCTCGGCGACGATCTCGTCGCTCGTATCGGCCGGCGACCACGTGCTGGTGCTCGGCGCGGTCTACGGGCCCACCACGCAGTTCCTGCGCTACCTGGAGAAGTACGGCGTCACGCATACGCACGTCGATGACCTCGCGGAAGGTGACAGCGCTATCAGGCCGGACACGCGCCTACTCTACTTCGAGTCCCCGTCCTACATGGCCTACGCCGTCGTCGACATCGCCGAGGTGACCGGGTGGGCGCGGGAGCGGGGACTGGTGACGGTGATGGACAACACCTGGTCCACGCCGATCTTCCAGAAGCCGCTGACCATGGGCGTCGATCTGGTCGTCCACTCGTTGTCCAAGTACATCGGGGGCCACAGCGACCTCGTGGGCGGTGTCGTGGTGGGGCCGTCGCGGCTGATCAGGCCGCTGGCGCTGACCGAGTACCAGCTCTACGGCGCCGCCATGTCGCCGCACGACGCGGCCAAGGTGATCAAGGGGCTGCGGACGCTGCCCGTGCGGATGACGGCCCACCAGGAGCGGGGGCTGGCGGTGGCCGCGTTCCTGGCCGACCATCCGGCGGTGCGGGCGGTGAACCATCCGGGGCTGCCGTCGCATCCCGGGCATGCCGTTGCGATGCGCCAGATGGCGGGGTTCTCCAGCCTGTTCAGCATCGAGCTGGCGACGGACTCACGGCAAGAGGTCGGAATTTTTCTCGATAAATTGCGGCATTTCAGGATCGGCGTGTCCTGGGGAGGCTTCGAGAGCCTGGTGAACGCGCCCGCGCTGTCCACCGAGGAGAGCGTGCGGGCCACCATGGGCATCCCCGCCGGCCTCGTCCGGCTCTCGGTCGGCCTGGAGCCCGCCGACACATTGATCAAGGATCTCGGTCTAGCGCTGGAAGGGGTCGCTCGCCTAGCGTGACTGACAGCGCTGTCTAAACCCTCGGCGCGCTGTTCGAAACGCGGGAGACTCATCATGAGAACGCCCCTCCTGGCGACCGCGGTCGCCGCCACGCTGGTGCTCGCGGGTTGCGGCTCCGGCGGCTCGTCGTCCTCGGGCGAGATACGGCTCCGGATGATCGAGAGCCTGACGAGTCCCGAGCGCACGAAGCTCATCAAGACCCTGATCGCCGACTTCGAGAAGGCCAACCCGGGCGTCACGGTCGAGCTCGTCTCGCCGCCACTCGACAGCGCCGACCAGAAGATCACCCAGATCCTGCAGACCAAGAAGGACCTGGACGTGCTGGAAGTGCGCGACCACACGGCCAAGTCCTTCTCCAACAACGGCTGGCTGGCCGAGCTGCCCACCTCCGACTGGGCCGGCTGGGCGGACCTGACCGAGCTGGCCCAGAAGAAGGCCGTCGAGGTCGGGGGCAAGGCCTACCTGATCCCGTACGGGTTCTACCAGCGGACGTTGTTCTACCGTACGGACTGGGGCGTGGCCCAGCCCCCGGCCACGTGGCAGGAGCTCTACGAGGCCGGCAAGAAGATGACCTCGGGCGACCGCTACGGCTACTCGTTCAGGGGCGGCAAGGGCGGCGCCGACTACGCGGTGCAGATGATCAGCGCGTACAACGGCGAGGCACTCAACCCCGAGAAGTCCTTCTACCTGAAGGACAAGCGGACGATCTTCTCCACCCCCGAGGCCGCCCAGGCCATGGATCTGTACGTCAAGATCTTCAAGGAGGCGTCGCCGCCCGACTCGGTGTCCTGGGGCTACCCCGAGATGGTCCAGGGCTTCACCTCGGGCGTCACCGGCATGCTCATCCAGGACCCGGAAGTGATCAAGACGGTCGAGGACAGCGGCATGACGGCCTGGTCCACCGCCCCCATCCCCAAGGGCCCCAGCGGGTACGCCTTCCAGCCCGTCGGCTACGCCGGCTGGGGCGCCACCTCCTTCACCAAGCACCCGAAGGAGGCGGTCAAGCTCGTGCAGTTCCTGTCGGAGGCCAAGCAGAGCATCGCCTTCGCCAAGGGCAACTCGCTGATCCCGATCTCCAAGCAGGCGCAGAGCGACCCGCAGTTCTCGCAGGGCGCGTGGAAGGCGTACCTGGAGGCGCAGCAGGATCCCAAGCAGGTGATCACCATCAGGCCGGTCGACTACCCGGGCTGGAGCCAGTGGGGCGTCGACTCCGACCGTGACGTCCAGGCGCTGATCACCGGCAAGAAGACCATCGCCGAGGTGCTCAAGTCATGGGACGCCTTCTGGACCGACCAGGCCAAGAAGGTGTCGTGAGCGCTGCTCGCACCTTCACCTCGCGCCGGGCCGGGTTCATCGCGCTGTGCCTGCTGCCCGGCGTGGTGTTCGTGGCGCTGTTCACGTACTACCCGGTGCTCCGTGGCGTGGCGATGGCCTTCCAGCGCTACAACCTGTTCGACATCACCTCGACGCCCTTCATCGGCCTGGAGAACTTCCGTGCTGTGCTGGCCGAGGAGCGGTTCTGGACAGCGCTGCGGAACACCGGCACGTGGGTGGTCGTGTCGCTGTTCTTCCAGTTCTTCCTCGGGTTCGGGCTGGCGCTGCTGCTGCGGCGCCACTTCCGGGGCCGCGGCCTCTACCAGGCGTGGGTGTTCTTCCCGTGGGCCATGTCGGGGTTCCTCATCGGGCTGCTGTGGCGGTGGATGTTCAACGGGCAGTTCGGGGTGATCAACGACCTGCTGCTCAAGACCGGGATCATCGACCAGCGCATCGGCTTCCTGGCCTCGCCGGGATGGGCGATGACGTCGGTGATCGTGGCCAACATCTGGTACGGCGTGACGTTCTTCGCCATCATGATCATGGCCGCGCTGCAGTCGGTCCCCAAGGAGCTCTACGAGGCGGCGTCCGTGGACGGGGCCTCGCGGCTGCGGCAGTTCTGGCACGTCACGCTGCCGCACATCCGGCCCACGCTGGCGCTGATCGTGCTGCTGCGCATCATCTGGATCCTGAACTTCCCGGACCTGATCTATTCGATGACCGGCGGCGGCCCGGCCGGCAGTACCGACATCGTCACGACCTTCCTCATCCAGCAGGTCATCGGCGGCGACTACGGCCGCGCCGGCGCGGTGGGCCTGCTCGTCCTCGGCCTGCTGCTGGCCTTCAGCGTCTTCTACCTCAACGCGACGAGATTCGAGAAGGCCCGATGAAACGTCTCGCGACCGCGGCCAAGGTGATCGTGCTGGCCGTCTGGCTGCTGATCACGCTCTTCCCGCTGTACTGGATCGTCGTCACCTCGCTCAAGCCCAAGTCCGAGATCTTCTCGATGCCGCTCAAGTACTGGCCGGGCACCGTGACGTTCGAGCACTACGCGGAGCTGTTCTCCTTCGCCGACTTCGGGACGTACCTGCTCAACAGCCTCATGGTGTCCCTGGTCGCGGCCGGGGTGGTGACGGTGATCGGGGTGCTGGGCGGTTACACCCTCGCCCGCTTCGCCTTCCCCGGCCGAGGGGCGGTGATGCTGGCGTACCTGGTCACCCAGATGCTCCCGCTGTTCATCGCGCTCGGCCCGCTCTACCTGCTGATGTCCGACCTCGACCTGCTCAACCGGCTCGCCGGGCTCATGCTCGTGTACGTCGCCATGCTGGTGCCGTTCGCCACGATCATCATGCGCGGCTTCTACGAGCGGGTGCCGGTCGCTCTGGAAGAGGCCGCGCAAGTGGACGGGGCGTCGCGGCTGGTGGCCATGGTGCGGGTGGTGATCCCGGTCATGCTGCCGGGGATCGCGGCGACGTTTATTTTCGCGTTTGTCCAGTGTTGGAATGAGTTGTTCCTGGCGATCACCTTCATCGACAGCGAGGACGCCAAGACGATCCCGGTCGCCATGAATTCCTTTATTACTCAGTACGATATCGATTGGGGATCTATGGCCGCCGCGACCGTGGTGTCGGTCGTGCCCACGCTCGTCCTGTTCGCCGCCATCCGCCGCTACATCGTAGAAGGGCTGACGGCGGGCGCGGTCAAGGGCTGACGCATCCTCGCCGAAATCATGGATCTCGGCGAGAACGCCAGTAGTCATCGCCACGGGCCGCAGACCGTGCCGTTGGTGCGGCAGGCCCTGAAGAAAGTGCGGTGGCCCTGGAGCCGGCCCTTTATCGTGCCCGTCCCGCCTCTCACGAGATACGTGCGGACGAGCGTTCCGTCGTTCTGAACCTGAACCTGCCTGGGGCCGCCTCGGCCCTTGATCTTGTAGAAGACCTGGAATTTCCCGCCACCGATATGCCTGTGAGCCTTGCAGACGGCAACGGCTGGGTCGCTCAGGTACAGGTGGAGGTGCCGGACGGAGTATCCCGGGTACGTTTTGCTGTTGCACCCGGGCACAGGGTGTGCTGATGCGGACTCTGCCATCCCCCCGAGGATGCCGGTGGCAGCGAGGGCGACGACGGCGAGGCCACGGCGAATGACCATCGCTGACATGTGGATTCTCCTTTCGTCCTGGTCTTGTCCGCCCAGCGTGCGCCGCCGCGGCACCCCATGTCATTGGCACTCGACGCACCTTCATAGACCACACACGCACACCGCGACCGTCCGCCGGGACCGTGGTGACCGATGAGGCCGGTGGCGCGTCACCTGACCCAGTAGCGGATGTCGCGGAAGCGGGACTCGGCGCGGCCGTTCCCGTGGTGGTAGACGCCGTTCTTGAAGTGGCGGGTGGCCGGGCCGCGGTCGGAGACGGTGGCCACGCGCTGGTCGTCGAGGTAGACCTCGATCTTCCCGGCGGTGGCGTCGTGCGCGACCTTGAGGTTGAACCAGGTGTTGTAGACGCCGGTCTTGAGCACGGTCCCGTTGTAGATCCTGATGGTGCCGCCGTTCTGGTTGAACGCGTTGACCATGAAGTCGGTCGCGGGGGTGCCCGCGGGGTGCCTGACCCGGAGGATCTGCATGATCGTGGCGCCGTCCGTGCCGGCGGGGACGTACACGTCGGCGTCCCACATGTGCCTGCCGGAGGTGTACTCCTGCTTCCAGCGCATCTCGGTGCGCGGGTCCGTGGTCGAGCTCTCCGTCATGGGCTCGTCGGTCGAGTAGACCCACATCCGGTGCGTGCCGGTGGCCGAGTCGTACGCGTAGCGCTGGCTCAGGCTCAGGTTCCACGGCTTCTGCAGGTTGTAGGTGAACGTGGTCTGCCGCCAGCCGTCCGTGGGGTCGGCGGCGGCGTTCGCGGGGGTCGCCGAGACGAGGGTGACCAGTAAGGCGAGAGCAGTGGCCGTACGGGGGTGTGACATGGATACCTCCAACGAATTTTCCAGCATGAGATTTTGCGGTGATGCGCGGGAGGTCCGCGGGTTTGCTCATCCGCAGGCTAGAGCCATCATGAGTAGAAAGGAAGGTTTATTGAGGGTTTCGGTGGAGGATCCGTGTGGGTTGACGGAGTCAAATCCATGTGTCATACACATCAAAGATCCGATGTATCGACCGTGAGCCGGAGAAGTGATGACACCCCCCTACGATCATCCGTTGTCCCGTCGCGCCGTGCTCGGCACCGCCGCAGGTGGGCTGGCGCTCGCACTCGCCCCCACGGCCGCGCACGCCTCCCCCGAGCACGCCCGTCCATGGCGGCTGCGGGAGCGGCTGTCCTGGCCCGATTTCCTCAAGGGTCAGGACCTCGTCTGGGGTCGGCTGCCCAAGGCCTGGCACGAGGGCCCGTTCCTGGGCGACGGCCTGCTGGGCAGCATGGTCTACCAGGAGCCGAACCAGAACAAGATCCGCTTCACCGTGCAGCACGGCCGCGTGCAGGACCACCGGCCGCAGTTCGGCAGCGGGTGGGGCACCTGCCGCCTGCCGGTCGGCCACATGACCCTCGATCCCGCCGGCACGATCACCGCCGTCGACTGGAGGCTCAGCCTGTACGACGCCGAGGTCACCGGCACGATCACCACCGACAAGGGCAAGCTGGCCTTCACCGCGTTCATCCACGACGAGATCCTGGTCGTCAAGGCGGAGGCGAGCGGCGAGGAGCAGGTGCGCTGGACGTTCCACCCCGAGGCGGCCGTCAGCCCCCGCTCGGCCACGGAGGCCCCGCCGAGCGGCTACACCCCCAACCCGCCCTGGACCACCGCCACCACCGACGGGATCGAGCAGGTGGTCCAGCCGCTCACCGGCGGCGGGCAGACCGCCACCGCCCACCGCGTCAAGGACGGCACGCTCCTGGTCGCCGTCGCCCACAGCTTCCCGTCCGCCGACGCCCAGGAGACCGCACTCGGCATGATCCGGGGTGCCCGGCCCTACGGGATCATGCGCAAGCGGCACCGCGACTGGTGGCACGACTTCTACGGCAAGAGCTTCGTCTCCCTGCCCGACCAGCGGTTACAGAGCTTCTACTGGATCCAGCTCTACAAGGTCGCCGCCGCCAGTCGCGCGGGCGGACCGGTCATGGCCACCACGGGGCCCTGGCTGGAGCCCACCCCGTGGCCGGCGGTGTGGTGGAACCTCAACGTGCAGCTCGAATACTGGCTCATCAACGGCTCCAACCACCTGGAGCTGGACTCGCTCACCAGCACGCTCGACCTCAACCGGCAGCAGCTGATCAACAACGTGCCGGCGGCGTACCGTGAGGACTCGGCCGGCGTGGGCCGCAGCTCCGACATGTTCGCCACCCGCGGTGTCGGCACGCCCGGCTCGGGCGCGGAGGTCGGCGACCTCACCTGGGCGCTGCACAACGCCTGGCTGTCCTACCGGCACACCATGGACGACAAGGTGCTGCGCGACACGGTCTTCCCGCTGCTGCGCCGGGCGATCAACTACTACCTGCACTTCCTGACCCCGGGCGCCGACGGCAGACTGCACCTGCCGAGCACGCTGTCACCCGAATACCCCGTCACGCCGCCGCAGGACACCAACTACGACCTGGCGCTGATCAGGTGGGGCTGCCGGACGCTGCTGGACTCGGCCGCCCGCCTCAGGATCGACGACCCCCTCAAGGCGAAGTGGCAGGAGGTGCTGGACAAGCTCGCCGAGTACCCGGTGGACGCCGACGGCTTCATGATCGGGGCGAACACGCCGTACGCGCAGTCCCACCGCCACTACTCCCACCTCCTCATGGTCTACCCGCTCTACCTGGTCAACTGGGACCAGCCGGAGCACCGGGAGCTCATCGAGAAGTCCGTCGTCCACTGGCAGTCGCTGACCAGCGCGCACCGCGGCTACAGCTACACCGGCGCGTGCTCGCTCTACGCCATGATGGGCAAGGGCGACACCGCGCTGTCCTACCTGGAGCGGTTCTTCGACCCGGCCAGCCGTTACCCGTGCCGGGCCAACACCCACTACGCCGAGGCGGGGCCGGTCATCGAGACGCCGCTGTCGGCCGCGCAGTCCATCCACGACCTGCTCTGCCAGAGCTGGGGCGGGATCGTGCGCGTCTTCCCCGCCGTGCCCGCGGCCTGGCAGGACGTCACGCTGCACGACTTCAGGACCGAGGGCGCGTTCCTCGTCTCGGCCGTACGGCAGGGCGGGCGCACCGGCTTCATCCGGGTCCGGAGCCTGGCCGGCGAGCCGCTGCGGATCAAACACGGGCTCGACGGGCCGCTGACCGCAGTGCTCGGCAGCGGACGGCCCGCGCGGGTGAAGGACCTGGGCGGGGGCATCGTGGAGATCACCCTGGCCCGGGGACAGGAGGTGCTGCTCTACACCGGCCGCCGGCCCGACCCGGTCATCGCGCCCGTGAAGATCGCCAAGCCGGGCGATCCATGGGGTCTGCCACCCGTCCCGCCGCCCGGGCGCACCACGCCGGTGGATCTGTCGGCGCACTTCGACAACGACGGCGTCTCCACACACGAGGCCATGACCGACGGGAACGCGGACGGCTCCGGCTACACCTACCCGGCCGAGGAGCTGCCGCCCGCCGGTCCGCTCACCCACGAGGGACTGAGCTTCGTCTTCCCCGCCTACGGTGACGGCGTCAAGAACAACGTCACCGGCCAGGGCCAGACCGTCAGCGTCCCGCCCGGCGCGTACGCCAAGGTCCGCCTGCTCGGCGCCGGCACCTCGGGAAGCGTGAGCGCCGCGCTGACCGCCACGTACGCCGACGGCTCCACCGCCCAGGTCCCGTTCGTCCTGCCCGACTGGGGCGGCCAGCCCGGCGCCGGCACCACCGAGGTGCTGCGCTGCACCCACCGGCACGGCCAGAACGGCGCGAACACGCTGCGCGTCGGCCTGTTCGAGACCCAGGCCGCGCTCGACCCGGCCAAGGAACTGCGCTCGCTCACCCTGCCCGCGCTCACCCGTCCCCAGCTCCACCTGTTCGCACTCTCCCTGGAGGGATCCCGATGACCGGCATCTCGCGACGCGTGTTCATGGCCGCGACCGGGGCGGCCGCCGTGGTGGCGGGCACGGAGGCGACCGCCGCGGTGGCTTCACCGGTCGCGTGGGCGCCGGCGACGTCCGGCGGGGACGTGCACGGCGGTGTCCTGGCGGACGCCGCCATGGTGTGGCGGCGGCTGCCGGGCGGCTGGCAGGAGGGGCCGTTCCTGGGCAACGGGTTCCTGGGCGTGCACCTCTACCAGAAGTCCGGCGAGGGCAACGTGCTGCGGTTCATGCTGAACCACTCCCTCGTGCAGGACCAGCGCGGCCAGTGGGAGGCGGCGATCGGGTACTCGCGGCTGCCCATCGGTTACCTGACGCTGACCTTCGCCGGGACCGTCACCGGTGTGGACTGGCGGCTGGACCTGGAGCACGCCGAGCTGACCGGCACGGTCACGACCTCGCAGGGGAGCGTGCGGCTGAGCGCGCTCGTGCTCAACCAGCGCGACGCGCTGCTCGTCTCCCTCACGCCCAGCGCGGGGGAGGAGACGGCGGCGTGGGGGTTCACGCCGCTGCCGTCGCACACGACCAGGACGATCCGCCGCCCGCCCGACTACACCGGCAATCCCGACCCGGTGGTCGCCGACGGGCACGTGGAGCAGCCCATGCACGCGGGCGGCGGCTACACCACCGCCTGGCGTGAGGTCCGCCACGGCTCCAGGCGGCTGCTCGCGGCGACCATCGCCTACGGCTTCCCGGACTCGACCGGCGTCGAGGCGGCACTGCGCACGCTGCGCCAGGTGCTCGACGGCAACCCGGAGGCGCAGGTCCTCCTCCACCGGCTCTGGTGGAGGCGGTTCCACCGGCGCAGCCTGGTCTCGGTCCCGGACAAGAAGCTGCAGCGCTTCTACTGGATCCAGCTCTACAAGATGGCCTCGGCCACCCGGGAGAACGCTCCCGTCGTCACCGAATGGGGGCCGTGGTTCCCCGAGGTGGGCAACAGCTGGACGAACATCTGGTGGAACCTCAACGTGCAGGTCGCCTATCCGCTGGTCAACGGCTCGAACCACCCGGAGCTCGACGCCATCACCACGACCTTCCGGAAATATCACGAGAACCTTGAGCTGAACGTCCGGCCCGAATACCGCGACGGAAACTCCTGGGCGCTGTGCCATCCGGGCGACCGCATGCTCCGCCCCGGGCCGCGCTACGTCGGCATCCCGGGCGTGAGCCCGAACGACCACACGGGCAACCTCACCTGGGCCATGCACAACGTCTGGCTCGCCCACCGGCACAGCATGGACGGCCGCGTGCTCAAGGACATCCTGTACCCGGTGCTCACCCGCGCGATCAACTACTACGACCGGTTCCTCGTCGAGGGCTCCGACGGCAAGCTCCACCTGCCCGAGACCCGATCGCCCGAGTACGCCAACGCCTCCGACGCCACCTACGACCTGTCGCTGATCCGCTGGGGCTGCCGGACCCTGCTCGACACCGCCGGCCGGCTCCGCGTCGACGACCCGCGCGCGGGCCGGTGGCGGGAGATCCTCGCGCGGCTGGTGCCGTACCACCGGAACGAGCAGGGCGTCATGATCGGGGCGAACGTGCCGCTCGCCGAGTCGCACCGGCACTACTCGCACCTGCTGTGGCTCTATCCCCTGCGCGAGTCGCTCGACCGGCGCAGCTTCGAGCACTGGGCGAGCATACGCGAGCGGTGGCACGGCTACAGCTTCGCCGCGGCCTCCTCGATGGAGACGCTGTTCGGCAACCCGGAGGAGGCCTTGTCCTACCTGCGCTTCTTCATCGACGGCAACGTGGTCGACAACTGTGCGATCACACCCAACACGATGTACCGGGAGGGGTCCAACTTCGCCGTCGAGAGTCCGCTGGCCGCCGCGCAGTCGCTGCTCGACATGGTCGTCCAGAGTCATGGCGGGGTGGTGGAGGTGTTCCCCGCGGTCTCGGCGACCTGGGGCGACGTCTCGGTGGAGCGGCTGCGGGCGCAGGGGGCGTTCGTGGTGGACGCCTCGCGCGACGGGGGGCGTACCGACTGGATCAGGGTGCGGAGCGAGGCCGGGGAGCCGCTGCGGTTGCGGCACGGCATCGCGGGCCCGTTCGAGGTGCGTGACGAGCGCGGCAGGTCGTTGCCGTACCGGGGGACGGACACGATCGAGATCCCGCTCCGCAAGGGCGCGACCGCCGTGGTCGCCCGGCGCGGCGTCCGTCCATCGCAGGCCCGGGACGTCGCGGCGAACGGCAGCGCGCCTGCCTGGGGCCTGCCCTAGCGACCGTTCGTCGCGCTGAACGGACCTTTCACCGCAGACCATTCCTAACTCATCGCCGGACGGCGGCGGCTCGGCGAACAACCCCTCTACGTATCTCCACGCCGGGTAGGTTCGCCTCTTACGTTGAGCGTGATCCGCATCACAGTGGAGGTCTCGTGACAACAAGAGAACATGACGCGTCGGTCTATGAACAAATGCAGGAGAGCAGTGAATTCCAGGAGCTGAAACGACGCTTCCGCGCCTGGACGTTCCCCATGACCGTGGCGTTCCTCGTGTGGTACCTGCTGTATGTGGTGCTGTCCGGGTGGGCGCGCGACTTCATGGGGATCAAGCTGCTCGGTGAGATCAACGTTGGGCTGATCTTCGGCCTGTTGCAGTTCGTGTCCACGTTCTGGATCGCGTGGGCGTACGCCAGGCACGCCGAGAAGAAGCTGGACCCGATCGCCGACAAGCTGCGCCACGAGGTTGAGGAGAAGACCAAGTGAGCTCCACGACGCTGGGAATGATCCTCTTCCTCACCTTCGTCGCGGGAACGCTGGGGATCACCTTCTGGGCGAGCCGTCAGACCAAGACGGCCGCCGACTACTACGCGGGCGGCCGGTCGTTCACCGGCGTGCAGAACGGCTTGGCCATCGGCGGCGACTACATGTCGGCCGCCTCGTTCCTCGGCATCGCGGGGATCATCGCGCTGTCCGGCTACGACGGGTTCCTGTACTCGATCGGGTTCCTGGTGGCCTGGCTGGTGGCGTTGCTGCTGGTGGCCGAGCTGATGCGGAACTCCGGCAAGTTCACGATGGCCGACGTGCTGGCGTTCCGGATGAGCCCGCGGCCGGTCCGCACCGCGGCCGGCGTGTCCACGATCGTGGTCAGCATCTTCTACCTGCTGGCCCAGATGGTCGGCGCGGGCGCCCTGGTCGGCCTGCTGCTCGGCATCACCGGCGATGCGGGCAAGGCCTGGACGATCGTCGGCGTGGGCGCGCTGATGATCGTCTACGTGGTGTTCGGCGGCATGAAGGGCACCACCTGGGTCCAGATCGTCAAGGCCGTGCTGCTGATGGGCGGCGCCGCGCTGGTGACGCTTCTGGTGCTGGGCAAGTTCGGCTTCAACCTGTCGGCGCTGCTCGGACAGGCCGCCACCACCAGCGGCCCCAAGGCCAACCCCGGCAGCTTCCTCATCCCCGGACTGAAGTACGGCACCGAGGCCCAGGGCCTGGCCGGCAAGATCGACCTCATCAGCTTGGGTCTGGCGCTGGTGCTCGGTACGGCGGGCCTGCCGCACATCCTCATCCGCTTCTACACCGTCCCCACCGCCAAGGACGCCCGCAAGTCGGTCCTGTGGGGCATCGGCATCATCGGCACCTTCTACCTGCTGACCCTGGTCCTCGGCTTCGGCGCGGCGGCCCTGGTCGGCAAGGACGCGATCACCGCGGGCGACAAGGCGGGCAACACCGCGGCGCCCATGCTGGCCCAGGCCGTCGGCGAGGACATGTTCGGCCCGGTCGGCGGCACGATCCTGCTGGCGCTCATCGGTGCCGTGGCCTTCGCCACGATCCTGGCCGTGGTGGCCGGGCTCACGCTCGCCTCCTCCTCCAGCTTCGCCCATGACCTGTACGCGCACGTCTTCAAGCGCGGCACGGCCACGGAGCGGCAGGAGGTCGTGGTGGCCCGCGTCTCCGCCCTGGTCATCGGCGCGGTCGCGATCGGTCTGGGCATCCTCGCCCAGGGTCAGAACGTGGCGTTCCTGGTGGCGCTGGCATTCGCCGTGGCGGCCTCGGGCAACCTGCCGGCGATCCTCTACAGCCTGTTCTGGAAGAGGTTCAACACGGCGGGCGCGGTCTCGGCCATCTACGGCGGACTGGTCTCCGCGCTGGTGCTGGTGATCTTCTCACCGGTGGTGTCCGGATCGGAGACCGCGCTGTTCAAGACGGCCGACTTCTCCTGGTTCCCGCTGAGCAACCCCGGCATCCTGTCCATCCCGCTGGGCTTCCTGTGCGGCTGGCTCGGCACGGTGCTCAGCAAGGAGTACAACGCCGCCAAGTACGCCGAGATCGAGGTCCGCTCGCTGACCGGCGTCGGGGCCGAGCAGGCCACCCCGCACTGACCCGCTGCCCGTCGAGGGCACTGACCCCTGCCACCCATCGAGGCGCCGCCTGCCCTGAGGCGCCTCCTGCCGAAGGCGCCCATTCCCCGCCCGGGTGCCTTCCGCCCAAGGGCCCGGCCTCCTCTCCGCGAGGCCGGGCCCTTCCGCTTGCCCGCACCTCGTTCTGCGGCCGTGCCGGGCATTCTCCGGCTTTCCCGGCCGCGTCCCCCTTCCCGCCGGCGCGCCCGGGGCCGCGGCTTGTCCGCGTTCGCGGCGGCGGTGGATTGGGCGGGGAGAAAGCGTGTGAGGGCGGCAGGCCTGGGAAGAAGATGCGCGCGTCCCACACCGCTGGCGATCTCCACGACCGCGAAACGCTGTGAAATGAGTGGTTGACGGGATTTCGGCGGCATGGGTACGTTCTCAGATGTGTGAACGTTGCCACACCGGCCTGGCGCCACGTGGCCTTGTAGGCATGCCTGATGCTCCGCTTGATCAGTGTGGAGGCGAACCCCCGATGACATCCCCCCTCGCCCGTTGGTCCGTCTTGTCCATGTCGCTGGCCCTGGCGCTCACCTCATGTGCCAAAGGCACCGGCGGCGGCGTGGCCCCGGTGCAGTCGCCCGGTCAGTTCAACCCGGCCGCCACGTTCCAGGGCACCATTTCCGTCATGGGCTTCGGCGCCACCGATGAGGTCGGCACGACCAGGGTCGAGAAGGCCAAGGCGTCACTCGGCGGCGCGGACGTGAAGCTGATCGAAGGCGACCTCGACATCCAGCAGTTCTTGTCCTCGGTGGCGGCCGGCGACCCGCCGGACATCATCTACGCCAACCGCGACCAGATCGGCACGTTCGCCTCGCGCGGTGCCATCCTGCCCTTGACGTCGTGCATCCAGGGTGAGCAGATCGACACCTCGATGTACAACAAGAACGCGCTGGCGCAGGTGACCCTCGGCAACGAGATCTGGGGCATCCCCGAGTTCAACCAGGTGCAGATCACGATGGCCAACGCCGGCCTGCTCAAGCAGGCCGGACTGACCATCGAGGACGTCAACGGCTCCAACTGGGACAAGGTCGCCGCCGCCGCCGAGAAGCTGTACAGCGCGCCCGGCGGCAAGCTCAAGGTGATCGGCTTCGACAGCAAGCTGCCGGAGTTCCTGCCGCTGTGGGCCAAGGCCAACGGCGCCGACCTGCTGTCGGCCGACGGCAAGACCGCCCAGCTCAACAACCCCGCGGTGGTCAAGGCGCTGGAGTTCGCCGTCGGCATCTACACCGCGCAGGGCGGCTTCGCCAAGGTCAAGGCCGTGCGCGACTCAGCCGACTTCTTCGGCAAGGGCAACCAGTTCGCCACGAACGAGCTGGGCGCGATGCCGATGGAGCAGTGGTACGTCAACGTGCTCAACGACGTCTCGCCCAAGGCGCCGCTCGCGTTCGACACCTTCCGCACCCCGCAGGGGCAGCCGCTGGCGTACTCCTCCGGCTCGGCCTGGGCCATTCCCAAGGGCTCCAAGAACGCCGCGGCCGCCTGCCGGTTCGCCAAGACCATGACGCTCGTCGACTCGTGGAAGGCCGCCGCCCAGGCCCGCCTCGACCTGCGCAACAAGGACAAGAAGCCGTTCACCGGCGTCCTCACCGGCAACGTCAAGGCCGACGCGGAGATCCAGAAGATGCTCACCCCGGGCGGCGAGCCGTGGGACTCGGGGGTCAAGGCGTTCTACGAGGCCAACGACCACACCTTCAGCCTGCCGGCCAACCCGGCCGACTCGGAGTTCAAGAAGGCCTGGCAGGACGCGGTGAACCGGGTGCTCAACGGCCAGGACCAGCCGCAGGCCGCGCTCGACAAGGCACAGCAGGAGGCGCAGGCGGCGCTCGACAAGGCCTGGGCCGGCTGGACGAAGCGTACGAACTGACATGTCCCGCTCCAAGCCTCCTCTCCGGCGGTCCATGCGGTGGATCGAGACCCGGGCGGCGCTGCTGTTCATCAGCCCCTGGATCATCGGGTTCCTGATCTTCACCGCTTGGCCCGTCATCAACAGCGCCTACCTCTCGCTCACCGACTACGACGTCATCAACGACCCGTCGTTCGTCGGGTTCGACAACTACGTGCAGCTCTTCGAGGATCCGAAGGTCGGGCTGGCGCTCAGGAACACGTTCATCTTCACGATCATGTCGGTCCCGACCCAGCTCGTCGTCTCCCTCGGGCTCGCGCTGCTGCTCAACAGCGCCACGCGGGCCTCCGGCTTCTTCCGCACCGCGTTCTTCCTGCCGAAGATGACGCCGCCGGTCGCGATCGGCATCCTGCTGCTCATGCTGTTCAACGGCCAGAGCGGCCTGATCAACGGCTTCCTCGGGATCTTCGGCATCGAGGGCCCCGCCTGGACCACCGACCCGGACTGGGTCAAGCCCGGCCTGGTGCTGATGAGCCTGTGGACGGTCGGCGCCTCGGTGGTCATCATCCTGGCCGCGCTGCGCGGCGTCCCCCAGGAGCTGTACGACTCCGCGCTCGTCGACGGCGCCGGATGGTGGCGGCGCACGCTGCGGATCACCGTGCCGATGATCAGCCCGACGCTGTTCTTCCTGTTCATCGTGGACAGCATCAACGCGCTGCAGTCGTTCACCGAGGCGTACACCGCGTTCTTCGGCGCCGGCAACACCACCTACAGCAACGACGCCGCGCTGTTCTACGCGATCTACCTGTTCCAGCAGGCCTTCGAGTTCCTGCACATGGGGTACGCGTCCGCGCTGGCCTGGCTGCTGTTCATCGTGATCATGGCGATCACCGCCGTGCAGATCCTGGTGACCAGGCGGTTCGTCCACTACGAAGGGGAGCAGCCGTGAGACGGCGGATCAGGCTGATCCTGACGTGGACGGCGCTGAGCGCGTTCGCCCTCGCGTTCATCTACCCGTTCATCTGGCTGCTCAGCGCGTCGTTCAAGCCGCGCAGCGAGGTGTTCGACCACCGGATCCTGCCTGAGACCTTCACCTTCGACAACTACATCAAGGTGTGGCAGGAGGCGCCGCTGGCGCTGTGGATGGCCAACACGCTGCTGGTGACGGTGCTGGCCGCGGTCGCCGTGACGATCACCAGCGCGATGGTGGCCTGGGGCTTCGCCTACTTCCGCTTCCCGGGCAGGGGAGCGTTGTTCGGTGTCCTGCTGGCCACGATGATGCTGCCGGGCGCGGTCACCATGATCCCGGTGTTCCTCATCTGGAACTCCCTCGGCATGGTCGGCACCCTGACGCCCCTGTGGGCACAGAACCTGTTCGGCAGCGCCTTCTACATCTTCCTGCTGCGGCAGTTCTTCCTGGGCCTGCCGCGCGAGCCGTTCGAGGCGGCCAAGATCGACGGCGCGAACAACTGGAACATCTTCGCGCGCATCGCGCTGCCGCTGTGCAAGCCGGCGGTCGTGGTGACGCTGCTGTTCGAGTTCCAGGCGGCCTGGACCGACCTGATGCGGCCGCTGATCTACCTGCGCGACTCCTCCACCTTCACGGTGCCGCGCGGGCTGAAGGCGCTGCTCGACCAGTTCGGCTTCGGCGGCGAGTGGCACTGGGAGATCCTCATGACGGCCAGCGTGATCACCACGATCCCGATGATCATCCTGTTCTTCCTCGGCCAGAAGCACTTCGTCAAAGGCATCGCTACGACGGGAAGCAAAGGATGAGTTTTCCGAACGGATTCCTCTGGGGCGCCGGCACGTCCGCGTACCAGATCGAGGGCCACCACGGCCGCGGCGAGTCGGTGTGGGACGTGTTCTGCCGGCGCCCCGGCGCGATCGAGGGCGGCGGCGACGGGTCCCGGGCCTGCGACTCCTACCTGCGCTGGCGCGAGGACATCGAGCTGATCAAGGAGCTGGGGCTGCGGGCCTACCGCTTCTCGACCGGCTGGTCGCGGGTCATGCCGGACGGCACGCACGCCGACCCGAAGGCGCTCGACCACTACGAGCGCTTCGTCGACGCGCTGCTGGAGGCCGGGGTCGAGCCGGTGCTCACGCTCAACCACTGGGACATGCCGGCGACGCTGACCTGGGCGGAGCGCTCCACCGTCAACGCCTTCGCCGCCTACACCGAGCCGGTCGCCGGCCGGCTGGCCGACCGCGTCACCTGGTGGATCACCCAGAACGAGCCGTGGATCATCGCGCTGCTCGGCTTCCAGCTGGGCCTGCACGCCCCCGGCGTCGCCGACCTGGGCACCGCCGTCAAGGCCGGGCACCACGTGCTGCTCGGCCACGGCGCGGCGGCCGACGTGCTGCACACGCACGCGGGCGTCAAGGCGGCCTGCGCGCTCAGCCTCTTCCCCTGCGACCCGGCGACGGACAGCGAGGCGGACTGGGCGGCGGCCGCGGGCTCCGACGGCTACGTCAACCGCTGGTACCTCGACCCGCTGCTCGGCGACGGCTACCCCGACGACATGCGCGAGCACTGGGAACGGGCGCTCGGCCACGACCTCGGCTTCATCAGGGACGGCGACGAGGCCGCCATCGGGAGCCGCAGCGACTTCCTGGGCATCAACTACTACACCAGGCGGGTCATGGCCGCCGCGCCGCCCAACCCGTTCCCCTGGCGGGTCGTCGGGCCCAGCGGCGACGTGGCCAGGACCGACGAAGGCTGGGAGATCCACGCGGACGCGCTGCGCGACCTGCTCATCGGGCTGAGCCGCCGCTTCCCCGGCACCCCGCTCATGATCACCGAGAACGGCGGCGTCTTCGGCGACGCCCCCACCCACGACGGCCTCGTGCACGACAACCGCAGGGTCGCGTACCTGCGCGACCACGTCCAGGCCGTCCGCGCGGCCCTGGACGCGGGCGCCGACGTGCGCGGCTACCTCCACTGGTCGCTGATGGACAACTTCGAATGGGCGCTCGGCTACCGGCCCAGGTTCGGGCTCGTCCACGTCGACCACGCGACCGGCGTACGCACCATCAAGGATTCCGGGCGATACTACGCCCAGCTCATCTCCGGGGGCGGCACGGCCCCTGACCTGCCCAGGATCGAGGCGTTCGGCTAGACCATGCGCATCACCACCACCGACCAGGCCTACTTCCTGGACAGCGGTCACTACCGCCTGACCGTCTCCCGTACCGACCCCAGCGCCGAGCTGGAGGGCTGGATGTCACTCAGCCTGATCGCCTCGGTCCACACCGCGGGCGGCCGGGACGAGACGTACGAGACCCTCCCGCCCGTGCTCGTGGAGCGCGAGGGTGTGGCGATCTTCGACTTCCCCCAGCGCACGACCGCCTGGGAGACGAAGATCGTCCGGTTGACCTGTACTCCCGAGACCATCGCCCTGGAGGTCCGGGTCGAGGGCGACGGCGTGCTCGGCGACGTGACGCTGCTCGGCGGGCGGGCCGTGCTCAACACCCGTGCGGCCGGCACGTTCCGCAGCGGGCTGCATGCCCGCGGCGTCTTCAACCCCACCCCCACGCATCCCGTGCACGTCGTGCGGCCGGTGTCCACGCCGCTCGCGCTCACCGTGATCGGCGACGCCTCGCCGGGCCGCCTGCACGCGGTCTTCTCACCGCCGCCGCTGGTCCTGGCCTTCTCCAAGGAGGAGCCGGACGGCGGCGCCACCGGCGTGCCCGGCGGGCCGTGGCTGGGCGCCTCGGTACGCGCCGGGATCACCGACCTGACCTTCACCGAGCTCGCGTACGAACCGCTGGACGGCGGGGCGCTGCTGCGCTTCGACTACGAGTGCCACACGGTGGTGCACGGCTCGTGGAGCTCACCGGCCGTCGTCTTCCGCGCCGCCGCGTCCCCGTGGGAGGCGATCGCGCACCACCGCGACGACCTGGTCGCGCACGGCCTGGCGCCCGCCGGGCCCGTCCATGAGCGGCACGAATGGTGGAGCGAGCCGATCTTCTGCGGCTGGGGCGCCCAGTGCGCCCGGGCCGACGGCCGCTCGCCGGTGGACCTGTCCAGGCAGGACCTCTACGACGAGTGGCTGGCCAGGCTGGAGGAGCACGGCGTCGTGCCGGGGACCATCGTGATCGACGACCGCTGGCAGCTCACCTACGGCGACCTGCGGCCCGACCCGGCGAAGTGGCCCGCGCCGCGCGAGTGGATCGCGGCCAGGCACGCGCGCGGGCAGCGCGTGCTGCTGTGGTGGCGGGCCTGGTCGCCGGACGGGCTGCCCGCCGAGGAGTGCGTGCTCGACGCGGGCGGCCGGGCCGTGGCCGCCGACCCGTCGAACCCCGCCTACCGCCTCCGCGTCCAGGAGATCATGGAACGGCTGCTCGGCGACCTCGGCGCCGACGGATTCAAGATCGACTTCACGCAGTGGTTCCCCAGCGGCTCGCACCTGAAGGCGTACGGCTCCACCTGGGGGCTCGCCCTCCTGCACGAGCTGCTCGCCACCCTGTACGACGCCGCCAAGCGCGTCAAACCGGACGCCCTCATGATCACCCACACCCCGCACCCCGTCTTCGCCGACGTCACCGACATGATCAGGCTCAACGACGTCCTCGAACGCGACCCCCACGACAACCCCGTCCCCGCCGTCGACCAGCTCCGCTTCCGCCACGCGGTCGCCACCCACGCCATGCCCGGGCACCTCGTCGACACCGACCAGTGGCCGATGCCGAGCCGGGCGGACTGGCTCGCCTACGCCGAGGCGCAGCCCGCGCTCGGCGTGCCCGCGCTGTACTACGCCGAGTCCATCGACAACTCAGGGGAGGAGATCACCGGCGACGACCTGCGGCTCGTGGCGGGCTGGTGGCGGCGATGAGACAGGCCGAGGTCGTCGTGTACGGCGCCACCTCGGCAGGCGTGTGCGCCGCCGTCGCCGCCGCCCGGAGCGGCCTCGACACCGTGCTCCTCGAACCCGGCCGGCACGTCGGCGGCATGACGTCCGGCGGGCTCGGCTACACCGACATCGGCGACCCGCGCGTGCTGGGCGGCATGGCGGCCGAGTTCCGCCGGGCCGTCGCCGACGCGTACGGCGTCGCACCCGGCCACTACGCCGGGCCAGAGCCGCATGTCGCCGAGGAGATCTTCCTGTCCTGGCTGGAGCGTGCCGGGGTGGAGGTCGTGTTCGACGCCCCGCTGCGCGCGGTGGTCACGAACGGCGAGCGCATCTTCTCGGCCGCCACGGCAGGCGGCGACTTCGCCGCCGGGGCGTTCGTGGACGCGAGCTACGAGGGCGACCTGCTGGCCGCCGCAGGCGTGAGCCACCGGATCGGGCGGGAGGACCGCACGCTGCACGGGGAGACGTTCGCCGGGCGGCGCGAGGTCGTGCCCGGCACGCACAACTTCCCGCCGTGGATCTCCCCCTTCCGCGCCGACGGCTCCCTGCTCCCGCAGGTCGCCGACGGGCCGATGGCCGAGGTGGGCGCCGGGGACGGCGGCGTCATGTCGTACGGCTACCGCGTGTGCATGACCACCGCGCCCGATCGCATCCCGTTCGAGCGACGGCCCGGCTACGACGAGGAGCACTGGGAGCTCGGGCGGCGGCTGTTCCGGCACTGGCGGGAACGGGGGATCGGGCCGCCGGCCGGGCGGCTGGTGGGCCTGGAGCCGAACCTGCCGAACGGCAAGTGCGACGGCAACTCGCTCGGGCCCTTCTCGCTCAGCGTCCTCGACCGGTCCGCGTGGGCCTACCCTGACGCCGGTCCCGCCGAGCGCGAGCGGATCCGGCTCCACCACCTGCACCACGCCCAGGACCTGCTGTACTTCCTGTCCCACGATCCCGAGGTGCCGGCGAGCGTACGCGCCGAGCTGGGGCGGTGGGGGCTGCCGGCCGACGAGTTCGCCGACACCGGGCACCTGCCGCACCAGCTGTACGTGCGGGAGGCGCGGCGGATGGTGGGGGAGAAGCACCTCACCGAGCACGACCTCGTCCAGGGTCGGCCGCAGGACGATGTGATCGCGATGGGGTCCTATCACCTCGACATCCGGGAGGTGCAGCGGACCTGGCGGTGGGTCTACGAGCATCCCGACCCGGTGGCGATGGTGGTCACCGAGGGGTATCTGTCGGTGGGCGTTCGGCCGTATCGGATCCCGTACGGGGCAATCGTGCCGCGGCGGGAAGAATGCGCGAACCTGCTGGTGCCGGTGTGCGTGTCGGCGTCGCACGTGGCGTTCTCGTCGATCCGGATGGAGGTCCAGTACCAGATGCTCGGCCACGCCGCCGGGCTCGCCGCCGCGCAGGCGGCGGGGAGCGGGAGGGCCGTGCAGGACGTGGACGTGGCGGCCCTGCAGGCCGGCCTGGCCGCGGCCGGCCAGGTGCTGTCCCTGTGACGGGGGCGCTCGGCGAACCGGCCGGTCCCCCTGTGCCGGCCGGCGCCTCGTGGGTCAGGTCGCCGTGCTCGCCGTCGCGCGCTCCAGGGCCGCTCGCACGAACGGCGGGATCACGCCGCGCAGCACGTTCGCCTCGTGCGCCTCGGCGCGGGCCAGCGCCTGCTCGGCCGCCGTCACCCGGCCGCCTGCCGCCGGCCGCGCACCGTTCGTGAGCAGGTCGAGGGCGGCCAGGCCGGCCGCGGCCATGTCCTTGGCGGCCGCCACCCAGCGGGCCAGGTCCCTGGCGATCGGCCCCGGCACGTCCGCCGGCAACCCGGCCAGGCGGGTCAGCTCGGCGCGCAGCCGCTCGGCGGGCTCCTCGTCGAAGGCGGAGCCGTCAGGAGCGGAGCCACCGGGCACGCGGGCGTCGAGGGCGGAGGCGCACAGGGCGGTCAGGGCCGGGCTCTGGTCGTCGCCGGGCGGCCACGACGAGCACGCCTGTACCAGGGGGAGCAGCTCGGCGGCGCCCGGCAGCAGGCGCACGGCCCGCTGGTGCGAGCGCGCCGGCTCGTACGCCGCCAGGTGCCAGGCGTAGTCGGCCACCGTCGTCAGCGCCAGCCGGGAGGCCGCCGCCTCCACCATCGGGTTGGCCGTGATCCCCTCGAGCGGCACGCCGTCGAGCTCGGTCGCCCGTCCCACCAGCGGCCCGAGGAAGACCCTGGCGAAGTCGAAGTCGTTGACCGGGAAGTTGTCCCACAGGGCCACGCGGTGCCCGTACGAGGCCGCGGCCGCCGTCATGTCGTACGCCGTGATCTCGCCGACCACGACGTCGGACCCGGTCCACCAGACGAGCACGTCCGGCGGCAGCTCCTCGGCCAGCCGGTCACGGTAGGCGGTGCGCTCCGTGCCCGCGTAGTCCGTCGGCACCATGGTCAGCGGCCGCTCAGCACCGCGTGGCGCCAGGAACTCGGCGGCGAAGTCGCGGCACACGGCCGCGTGGGCGCCGGCGCTCGCGCCCTCCGCCGTGCCGTACGCCTCCCGGTCCGGCTCATGCCGCAGCTCCGGCGGGATGTCGTCGAAGAGCAGCGCGAACTCGCGTACGCCTGCCCGCCACACCTGCTCGGCCTTCGCCCGCAGCGCCGCCCGCTCGGCCGGGTCGCTGTAGACCATGGACAGGCCGGGGCTCACCGCGAACACGAACCGCACGTGCCGCGCCGCCGCCTCCGCGACCAGCTCGGACAGCCGGGCCAGCTCCTCCTCCGGGTACGGCTCCCGCCAGCGCTCCCGGTGGTAGGGGTCGTCCTTGGGGGCGTACACGTACGTGTTGAGCTTGTGCCTGCCGGAGAAGCGCAGGTGCTCCATGCGGTCGGCGTGGGTCCACGGGGTGCCGTAGAAGCCCTCGATCGTGCCCCGCAGCGGCAGGTCGGGCCAGTCGCGCACGTCGCACTCCGGCACGCACAGCCCGTGCTCCTCGCACGGGGCGGCGGCCAGGGCGAGCAGCGTCTGGACCCCGTAGAACGCGCCCGCGGGATCGGCTCCGGCGATCACCACCCTGCCGTCGCCGGCGGTGAGCGTGTAACCCTCGGCGGGCAGCTCGGCCCTCTCATCGACCCGCACCTCCACCACGACCGCGCCGGCGGGTGTATCCGGGGGGACGGCCGGAGGCTCAGTCAGGGAGGCGAAGGGGGTGAGAGCGGTGCGGAGGGCGGCGAGCGCGGTGCCGACGGCGGCGCCGCCCTGGATCAGGCACCCGCTCAGATCAACATGCGATCTGCCTATTGAGCTCTTTTTCGGACAGGGGATGATCCAGTCCAGGGCATCCATTGTGGGAACGATACCGGATAGAATCGTGCCTCGTGAGCAGTGATGTTACCGAAGTTGTGCCCGGTGTCTTCCGTGTGGAGGACACCTGTCACGTCTATGTCGTGACGGCCCCTGACCAGCCGGGGGAGGAACGCACCGGGATCGCGATCGACTTCGGTTCCGGTCGTGTGCTCGACCTCCTCGACGAGCTGGGCATAGACCGTATCACCGACGTCCTGATGACGCACCACCACCGTGACCAGGCTCAAGGGCTGGCCAGAGCGGCCGGGGCGGGGATCCCCATCCACGTCCCGCCGGTCGAGCTCGATCTCTTCGAGAAGGTCGGCGAGATGTGGTCCGGGCGCCAGCTCAGCAACGACTACGACCTGCGTGACGACAGGTTCTCGCTGCTGGAGCCGGTGCCGGTGGCCGGCGTCGTGCCCGAATACCGGACGGCCACGTACGGAGGCGTGGACGTGCGCGTGTTGCCCACCCCCGGGCACACGCCCGGGTCGGTCACGTACGTCGTGGACAAGGTCGCCTTCACCGGCGACCTCATTTACGCGCCCGGCAAGGTGTGGTCGCTGGCCGCCACCCAGTGGTCCTACACCGAGAACGAGGGCCCGGCCATGGTCGTCCTGAGCTGCGAGCTCCTCCAGCGGGAGGAGCTGGAGGTGTTACTGCCGTCGCACGGCGAGCCGATGACCGACCCGGCCTCCGCACTCGCCCAGCTCTCCCGGTCCATGCAGCGCTACGTCGACTTCCGCCGCCCCCACCCCTGGGACGTGAAGGGTCTGCTGAACAACCCTTTCGTCGAGGTGACCTCCCACCTGCTCATGAACAAGAGCGCCCAGTCCCACAGCTACGTCCTGCTGTCGGAGTCGGGCGCGGCCATGGTCTTCGACTTCGGCTACGACATGTCCACCGGCCTGGTGCACAACACCTCCCGCGCGGCCCGCCGCCCCTGGCTGGCCTCGCTGCCCGCGCTGCGCGAGCACTACGGAGTCACCAGCATCGAGGTCGCCCTGCCCACCCACTACCACGACGACCATGTGGCCGGCATGCCGCTGCTGCGCGACGTCGAGGGCACCGAGATCTGGGCGCCGTCCCACATCGCGCCCATCCTCGCCGCGCCGCTCCACCATGACCTGCCGTGCCAGTGGTTCGACCCGATCCCCACCGACCGGGTGCTGGAGCTGGGCGAGACGGTGCGCTGGCGCGAGTACGAGATCACGGTGCACGACCTGCCGGGGCACACGTTGTTCGCGGCGGCGTACGAGTTCGTGGTGGACGGCCACCGGGTGCTGGCCACCGGCGACCAGCAGGAC
Source organism: Nonomuraea sp. NPDC049480 (assembly GCF_044465905.1). Classification (NCBI taxonomy): domain Bacteria; kingdom Bacillati; phylum Actinomycetota; class Actinomycetes; order Streptosporangiales; family Streptosporangiaceae; genus Nonomuraea; species Nonomuraea sp. NPDC049480. The sequence continues at coordinate 63,618 of NZ_JBITMD010000002.1, read as the reverse complement.
TTCTCTGGCATTCGGGGTGAACGCCAGGAGATTCTGAATTTTCAGTACAAGAACAGGTTCAGGATCGAGGACTACCGCAAGAGCGCCGCGCTCTACCGGCGCCTGCGCCCCGAGCTCATGATCAGCGGCCACTGGCGACCCCGCTGGGTGGACGACGACTACCTTCACATGATCACCGAGCGCGGCGAGGAGCTCGTCGCCCTGCACTACGACCTGCTCCCGCTGGACCGGCTCGACCTGGAGGCGGACGGCGTGCTGTGCCGCCTGACCCCCTACTACACGGCCGTCCCGGCGGGCGGCGAGTTCGTGCTCACGGCCACCGTGCGCAACCCGTTCCCCGACAAGGTCGTCGCCACCATCGAGCCCATCGTTCCCCCAGGCTGGGAGCGCGAACAGGGATCACTGACGCTTAGGATCCCCGGAGGGGGTATGGAGCAGGTGCATCTCCGTCTCGGCGCCGACGTCGTGCCGCGGCGCCGCGTTCGCCTCGCAGTCGACTTGACCCTCGGCGATCTGCGTCTCGGGCAGCACGCCGAGGCGCTGGTCGACGTGGTCGGGGAAGGGTATCGATGACCATCGAGCGGCGTACCCCCCTCAGCCGTTCCAGGCGGCCTACGATCAAGGACGTCGCGGAGGCCGCCGGCGTCTCGCGCTCCACCGTCTCCCGCGCGCTCACCGGGCGCGGGTACGCCGCCAGCGACGTGCGCGAGCGCGTCCTGAGGGCCGCCGCGGAGCTCGGGTACGTGCCCGATGTGATGGCTCGCACGCTGAAGCAGCAGGTCAGCAGATCTGTCGGGGTCCTGGTGAGCGACCTGCGCAACCCGTTCTACGCCGAGCTCGCGGCCGGGGCCAGCAGAGAGGCCCGCGAGCGCGGCTACACGATGGTGCTGGCGGACACGAGCCTGTCGGCGCAGGCGGAGAGCGAGGCCGCCGAAGCGCTCGTCGCGCTCAGGGTGGCCGGGGTGATCGTGACGCCCAACTCCTCGGCCGTGTCCACCTACCTGGCCTCGCACGGCATCCCGGTGGTGGAGGTGGACCGGCAGTTCGCGGCCGGCTCGACCGACGGGGTCGTGGTGGGCAACCGCGTCGGCGCCCGTACGGCGACCGCGCACCTCGTCGCGCTGGGACACCGCAGGATCGCGCTGTTCATCGACGAGACCGACTGGACCACCGGCTACGAGCGCTACCAGGGATATCTGGAGGCGCTCGGGGCGGGCGACATCAAGGTCGATCCCGACCTGGTCGTCTCGTCGGGCTGGGACGTGGCCGACTCGCGGCGCCGGGCGCTCGACATGCTGCGCGGCCCGGACCGGCCGACCGCCGTGTTCGCGGCCAACAACGTGCTCGCCGAGGGCGTCTGGCGGGCCATCCACGAGCTGGGACTGCGCGTGCCCGCCGACGTCAGCCTCGTGGCCTTCGACGACACGCCCTGGATGAGCATGGTCTCGCCCATGGTCACCGCGGTGTCCCAGGACACCGTCAGCCTGGGCGTGACCGCCGTGCGCAGGCTGGACGAGCGCATCGAGATGCCCGAGGCCGACTCCGTCACCACCGTGCTCAACGTGCACCTCGTGGCACGGGAATCCACCGCCCCACCACCCATGATCTGACATTTCGCCCATCTCCTGCGTTGACCCATGGGAAAGGCCGCCCTAGGATCCCCGTGTGGGAACGATGTCACAGCCCTTGACGCGGCACGCGTTCCCGCTCGGAGGCCCCATGGAGCACGTTCTTCCCCCCGTTCTGTCCCTGGACATCGGCGGCACCAAGCTCGCCGCGGGCGTCGTCACCGGCGACGGCCGGATCCACGGCTGGCAGGTCACCCCCACCCGCAGGGAGGAGGGCCCGCAGCGCGTCCTGACCAGGCTGTTCGACCTGGGCAGGAAGGCGGTCGCCGAGGCCGGGCTGCCCGAGGTGGCCGCCGTCGGCATCTCCTGCGGCGGGCCGCTGGACACCGCGGCCGGTGTGTTGGAGTGCCCGCCGCACCTGCCGGGCTGGATCGACGTCCCGGTGGGCGCGATGGCCGCGGAGGCGTTCGGGGTGCCGTGGGCCCTTGAGAACGATGCCACAGCCGCCGCGCTGGGCGAGTTCCGGTACGGCGCGGGCCGCGGCACCAGCACGATGCTCTACCTGACCATCTCGACCGGCGTCGGCGGCGGGTCGGTCATCGGCGGCCGCTTGCACCGCGGCGCGGCCGGCAACGGCGGCGAACTCGGGCACGTCATGGTGCGTCCCGGCGGGCGGAAGTGCACGTGCGCACGCTTGGGCTGCCTGGAGGCGTACGCGTCCGGGACCGCCATCGCCGAGCGTGCCCGCGAGGCGCTGGCCGCCGGCCGTTCCTCGTCCCTGTCGGCGATCGACCGGCCGACGGCGGAGGACGTCTCCCGGGCCGCCGCGGCCGGGGACCCGCTCGCCTGCGAGATCTGGGACGAGACCACCTGGGCTCTGGGCAGTGCGCTCACCGACCTGGTGAACGCGTTCGAGCCCGAGCTCGTGGTCCTGGGCGGGGGCGTCACCCGGTCCGGTTCCCTGCTCTTCGACCCTGTGGCGGCCATCGTCGCCCGGGACGCCATGCCGCCCGCGGCGCGTGGCGCGCGGATCGAGCCGGCGCGGCTTGGGGCCGGTGTGTGCGTGGTCGGCGCGGGTGCCGTCGCCCATGACCTTCTCGTTTCAGGAAGAACCACAGCCCATGAGTGATCGCCGCACGACCGCAGAACAACCCTCCCCGCTGTCCGGGCGGGTATCCTCCGGGGAGTCCGGAGAGCCGTCCGTCCGGCCGCTCACGTCGGTGCTCGCCGAGCATGTCGAAGGGCACCTGGCCGCCGCGCGGGGCATGACGGCGCTGTTGCCGGCCGTCGAGGCGGCCGCGGACCTGCTCATCGAGACCTTCGCCCGCGGCGGCACCCTCTACACGATGGGCAACGGCGGCAGCGCCGCCGACGCCCAGCACTTGACGGGCGAGCTGATCGGCCACTACAAGCGCGACCGCCGCCCCCTCCCCACGGTGACGCTCACGACCGACGCCACGGTCATGACGTGCATCGCCAACGACTACGCCTACGAGGACGTCTTCGCCCGCCAGGTCCAGGCGCTGGCCCGCCCGGGCGACGTCGTGGCCGCGTTCACCACCAGCGGCAACTCCCCGAACGTGGTCAACGCCCTTGAAGTGGCACAAAGCAATGGCGCGGTGACGGTACTGTTCGGCGGCGGCGACGGAGGGGCCGCCTCCAAGTACGCCGACCTCCTCCTCCTTGCCCCCTCCTCAGAGACACCGCGCATCCAGGAGATCCACACACTGATGCTGCACATGATCAGCGAGAAGGTCGACGCCTGGGCGGCCGCATGACCAGGCGCCCCGCCCCCATGGCCAACGCCCCCTCCGGCGCCCAGCCGCAGGGCCTTCCGCGCGCCCCCCGCCCGGCGGCCACCCCCGACCGCACCCTGCACATGATCGGCAACGCGCATCTCGACCCGGTGTGGCTGTGGCCCTGGCAGGAGGGCTACCAGGAGGCCCGCGCGACGTTCTGGTCGGCGATCCACCGCATGGACGAGTACCCGGACTTCGTCTTCACCTGCGACCAGGTCGTGCTCCTGTCCTGGGTGGAGGAGTCGGACCCGGAGCTGTTCGCCAGGATCCGCGAGCGGGTCGCCGAGGGCCGCTGGGTCAACGTCGGCGGCTGGTGGGTGGAGCCCGACTGCAACATGCCCTCCGGCGAGTCGTTCGTCCGCCAGGGCCTGTACGGCCAGCGCTTCCTGAAGCAGAGGTTCGGCGTCACCGCGACCGTCGGCATGAACGTCGACCCGTTCGGCCACAACGCCATGCTGCCCGCGATCCTGCGCGGCCAGGGCATGGACTCCTACTGTTTCCTGCGCCCGGGACCGCACGAGGCCGAGCTGCCCGGCACGATGTTCTGGTGGGAGAGCCCGGACGGCAGCCGCGTTCTGGCGTACCGGATCCCGTTCGAGTACTGCAGCCCGCCCGGCGAGGTCGCCGGCCAGACCGAGAAGGCCCTGGGGCAGCTCGACCGCTCGCTCGGCGACCTGATGATCTTCTACGGGGTGGGCAACCACGGCGGCGGCCCCACCAAGGCCAACATCGAGTCCATCCACCGCTACGACCGCATGGGCACGTTCGGCGAGCTGACGATGTCCTCGCCGCGCCGCTACTTCGACGAGATGGCCAAGCGCCTCGGCGAGCAGGGCCTGGCCGAGCTGCCGGTGTGGCACGACGACCTGCAGCACCACGCGGCCGGCTGCTACTCCTCGCACTCCGGCGTCAAGGCCTGGCAGCGCCGGGCGCAGGCCGCGGTGCTGTCGGCCGAGCGCTGGGCCGCCGTCGCCGGCCACGACGTGCGCGCCGACCTGGAGCGGGCCTGGAAGCAGGTGCTGTTCAACCAGTTCCACGACGTGCTGCCGGGCTCGGCCATCGAGCCCGCCTACGACGACGCCCGCGACCAGCTCGGCGAGGCCGTCGCGATCTCTAAACGGATCATCACGCGGGCGCACAACGTGATCGCCCGCGACATCCGCATCCCGCAGGAGGACGGCACCCAGCCGGTGGTCGTCTTCAACCCGCACCCGTGGCCGGTCACGACCCGGGTCGAGATGCAGTACGGCCTCGCGCCCACCGGCGTGCACGTCGTGGACGACGGCGGCGCCGACGTGCTCTGCCAGCGCACCCAGTCCGTCGCGACCACGGACGACAAGGGGCGCGGCGCCACCGTGTTCCAGGCGGAGCTGCCGCCGCTGGGCTACCGCCTCTACCGCCTGCGCCAGGGCGCCCCCATGGCTCCCCAAGGCCTGTCCTGCGGTGAGCACCACATCGAGAACGACGTTTTGCGCCTGGAGCTCGACCCCGCCACCGGCTGGCTGTCGAGCCTGCTCGACAAGCGCACCGGCGTTGACCTGGTGGCCGGGGCGACCGGCGAGCACACGGTGATCTGCGAGGACCCGACCGACACCTGGGGACACCGCGTCGTGTCCTACGACTGGCCGGGCGAGGCGATGGCGACCACGAACATCGTGCTGCGCGAGGACGGCCCGCTGCGGGCCCGCGTCCGCGTCGAGCGCGCATGGGGCCGATCCACGATGGCCGAGGAGTTCATCCTGGGCGCGGGCGACGACGACGCGGTCGAGGTGCGGGTCACGCTGGACTGGCGGGAGCAGGCGCACCTGATGAAGCTGCGGTTCCCGGTCGCGCTGGCGTCGCCGGCGGCCACGTACGAGATCCCGTTCGGGCACCTGACCAGGCCGGTCGACGGGGCCGAGGAACCGGCGCAGTCGTGGGTGGACCTGTCGGGCCCCGGAGCCGGCCTGGCCGTCGTGAACAACGCCAAGCACGGCTACGACGTCTCACCGCGGTCCCCGGGCCGCAGCCCCAGCATCGGCATCACCGCCGTACGCAGCCCCGTCTACGCCTGGCACGACCCGCGGCTGCTGGACCCCGAGGGCTACTACTCCTACCAGGACCAGGGGACGCAGCGGTTCACGTACCTGCTGGTGCCGCACGCGGGCGACTGGCGGGCCGCCGGTCTCGCGCGGCGGGCCGCGCTGCTCGGCTCCCCGGTGCGGGCGATGCTGGAGAGCTTCCACGACGGACCGCTCCCCGGCGCGCGCGGCTTCCTGGACGACGGCGGCGGGCAGGTCATGGTGACCGCGGTGAAGCTGCACGAGGACGCGCCGCGCGACCTCGTCGTCCGCGCCGTCGAGACCACCGGGCGGGACTGCGTCGCCACGCTCGGCGTTCCGCTGGCCCGGGTCAGGCTGACGGCGGACTTCGGGCCGAGCCAGATCCGTACGTTCCGGATCCCCCTGGACGATCCGCTCTCCGCCGTCGAGACGGACCTCGTCGAGCTGACCACCCGCAAGGGCGCGTTCACGGTGGAAGCATGGTGACGATCGGCGAGATCGCCGTCGACGTGCTGGGCCCGGGGCCGTACACGATCGGCTGGGAGTGGGGCGGGCGGCTGCCGACCGGCCGCCGCGAGCTGCGCCTGACCGTCAGGTACGACGGCGCCGAACCCGCGGCCGGGACCGTGCGCGTCAGCAGGTCGCTGCCGGCCGCCGATCCGTGGTGGCTGATCCCCGGCCTCTTCTACGGCGAGAACCGGCCCGCGGCCTGCGCGCGCGTGTTCCCCCGCTTCGAGGCCGGCGCCGACCGGCCGGAGGAGATGGTCTCGTCCCGCTGGGGCTTCCGCGCCGACCGGGCGGCCACTCCGGCGGTCATGGTGTGGGGCGACGCCGGCGGCGCGGCGCTGATCGCGGACGAGGAGTCGGCCCTGGGCACGACGGGCCTGGCGTTGGAGCACGAGGGCGGGCAGGCGACGATCTCGCTGCTGTTCCCGTACCGCGAGTTCCCGATCACCTACTACGGGTCGGCGTTGCCGCTGCCCGCCGAGGCCGCCACGTACGTCTGGCAGCCCGGCGAGTCGCACACGCTGACCCTCGCCACGTGCGAGCTGCCCGCCGACCGGCACGCGTACGCGCCGCTGCTGCGCGAGGACCGCGCGCTCCGCCTCGAAACGGCTCCCATCCGGCCCTGGGAGGACGTCGAGTCGGCGGCCGGCATCGCCGCGGACGGCCTCTACCGCTGGCACTACGACCCGGACCCGGGCGTGCTGCTGGAGACGGCCGGCTTCGACCGTGAGGTGAGCGGTACCAACGGCGAGCGGGTGGACCGGCAGGCCATGCACGTCGGCTGGGTGAGCGGCATCCCGTGGGCGGCGGCGCTCCTGGAGCACGGGCTGCGGAGGGGGCGGCCCGAGCACGTCGCCGCCGCCGAACGGGTCATCGGGTTCATCTGCGCGAACCTGTCGCCGTCCGGCACCTTCTGGGGCACCTGGTACCGGGGTTCCGGCTGGTCGCAGAGCTGGACCCCGGTCAAGGACGCCCTGCACGCCCGCACGCTGGGCGAGGCCACGCTGTTCCTCCTGCGCGCGCTGCGGCTGTGGCCAGAGCCCCGCTGGCTGGCCGCCGCCCGCTCCAACCTGGACGCGATGGTGGCCCGCCAGCGCCCGGACGGCAACCTCGGCACGCTGCACCACGCCGCCACCGGCGAGGTCCTGTCCTGGTCGGGCGCCTCCGGCCTGACCTGGGTGGCCGCCCTGGCCGAGGCCGGCGAGGACCGCTACCTGCGGGCCGCTGTCCGCGCGGGCGAGTACTACGCCTCCTTCGTCGAAGACGAGTTCGTCTACGGCGCTCCTGAGGACGTGGATCTGGCCCCGACCTCGGAGGACGGCTACGCGGCCGTGATCGCGTACATGGCGCTGCACCGCCGCACCGGCGAGCGCCGCTGGCTCGGCCTGGCCCGCCGCGCCGCCGACTGGATGCTCACCTTCCGCTACTCCTACAACGTGCGCTTCGGTCCCCGCACACCCTTGGGCGTGTACGGCTTCGCCACCCGGGGCTCCGACCAGGCGTCCCCGTCGAACCAGCACGTGCACGCGTACGGGCTGGTGTGCACGGCCGAGCTGATCGAGCTGTCGGAGGCCCTGGGGGATCCGTACTACGCGGAGCGGGCGCACGAGACCCTGGAGTGCTTCCGCCAGCTGCTCCCGGCGGCCGACGGAGACTTCAACGCCTACCGCGGCATGATCACCGAGCGCTACTACCAGACGGACTGCTTCCAGCCGAAGGGCATGTACCTGACGCTGTCGCACGCCTGGAGCGCCGGAGTGCTGCTGCTGGCCTGCGAGCAACTGCTGGCCGGGGACCGCCGAGCCGGAACTAAGCGAGAACTAAGCGGGGACGCGCAGCCGGCCTGGGCGCTCGCTAAGCGCGCCGTGCCAGGTTCGTGAGCAGGCAGGACGCCGAAGTCCCGCCCAGACTCACGCGAGGGCAGACGCATGACGATCACCGACCCGGCCGCCACCACCCGCCAGGCCGCCACCACTCGCCAGGCCGCGACGCCGCAGCTCGACGAGGCGACCATGCGGCTGATGGAGGACGAGCGGGTGCGCGAGTGCATGACGCACATCGAGCGCCAGCTCGAGCTCTACACCATGCAGTACCAGGACAAGTACCGCAGGCTCACCGAGCAGGCCACCCGCCGCCAGTCCGTCGCCGCGCGTCCCGATTCCACCGCGGCCGAGGGCGGCGTGCTGACGCCGCTGCCGGTGCCGTACCTGTGGTTCGACCTCATGGCGGTCGGCCCGTTCAAGCAGATCGCGCCGGGCGGGCCGCTGCTGCCCAACCGGATCATCCAGTCCGGCGAGCGGGCCGTGCTCTTCGCGGTGCTGTGGCGCAACCCCACGCCGCTCGCCGGCGGACCGTCGGCCTCGGCCGTCATGGCGCCGCTGGTCTACCAGGTACGCGGCGCCAGCATCGAGATCAACACGGCCAGCCAGGGTCCGGCGTTCGAGCCGCCGCCCCAGCCGTTCGGCGCGGGATTCATCAACATCGTCCCGATGGAGATCCCCAGCCTGCCGCAGCCGCTGGAGGGCCGGCCGCGGATCCTGGAGATCCACCTCACCGCTGACGTCGTCGGCGTCGGGACCGGGCTGCCGCCGTTCGCCGCGTTCGCGACCCGGTGGTTCCAGCCGGACCTGCAGCCGGGGTTCCTCGGACAGCCCGACATCCTTCCCGGGATCGTCGAGGAAAGCCCCGTCAGGGTGCTGATCTACCGCTAGCGACATCGAGGGCGCGCGGTGAGCCGGGACTGGCAGGCCAAGCTCGACGCCCGTGGCCGGCGCCACCTGGCCGCCGGGGATTGCCACGGGGCCATCGGGCTTCTCGTGCTCACCGCCGCGCCCCTGGCCGAGGAGCAGCTCGCCGCGCTGGAGCGGGCGGGCATGACGACGTACGCGGCCGAGGGCACCGTGCTGTCCGGCACCGTCGACGGGATCGAGCACCTGCGGCTCGTGGCCGAGCTCCCGTTCGTGGTGCGGATCGAACTGCCCCGGCGGACCCACCCGGAGTGACCATGACAACGCTGGACGCACGCCTGCGGCACTTTCTCGCGCGACTGGACGACGACGTCGAGATGACCGGCACGCTGCTCGCCGAGCGCGTGGGCTGGCAGCCGGGACCCGACTTGGGCACGGTCGACGTGCTGCTGCGCCGCGGGGAGGGCCCGTGGCCGGACGAACTGCTCTCCTGGGCGTTCGCGCCGGATGAGGACCGCGACGTCTTGGGCGCGCGCGTGCCCGTGAATGCGCTGGAGCGGCTGGCGGCGCTGCCGTCCATCGAGCGCGTGGAGTCGTCGCGCCCGCTGTTCCCCGAGCTGAACGTCTCGCGGCCGGACGTACGCGGCGTCGCCGAGGCCCCGGACGGGTCCGGCCCGCTCACCGGCGCGGGCGCCATCGTGGCGATCATCGACAGCGGGATCGACTACACCCATCCCGCCTTCCGGCACGCCAACGGCTCCTCGCGCATCCTCTACCTGTGGGACCAGACCGCGGACGCCATGGCCGAGGCCGCGGTGCCGTACGGCGTGGAGTACGTCAAGGAGGACATCGACAAGGCCCTCGCCGACCCGCGCCCCCACCGGGTCGTCCCGCACACCGACGGCGTCTCCGGGCACGGCACGCACGTCGCGGGCATCGCGGCCGGCGACGACAGCCGGCTCGGCGGAGACTACTCCGGCCTCGCGCCGCGCGCCGACCTCATCGTGGTCGCGCTCGCCGGGACCCCGGGCGTCAGCCTCGGCCGCTCCAGAGAGCTGGTAGACGCCGTCCACTACATCGTCAAGCACGCGGACGGCCACCCGGTCGCGATCAACATCAGCCAGGGCATGAACGGCGGCGGCCACGCGGGGGAGTCCCTGGTCGAACGCGCGCTCGACGCCTACGCCCGCCGTCCCGGCGTCGTCATCGTCAAGTCCGCCGGCAACGAGCAGGAGTGGCGCACGCACGCCGGCGGGACGCTGGCCGAAGGCGACACGGTCGAGCTCGAACTGGTCGTCCCGCCGGGGGATCTGGAGGACGACATCGTCGAGATCTGGTTCGACGGGTCCGACGAGATCGGCGTCGCCGTGGCGCCGCCGCACGGTCCGCCGTCCGGCTTCACCCGGCCGGGCCAGGTGCGGGACTTCACCACCCGCCACGGTGACCGGGTCAGGATCGACAGCGAGACCGACTGCGACGCCGGCGGCGACACGGCGACCACCGTCATCATCACCGCCGGCGGTGGTTCCGGCACGGAGGCGGGCGTCACCGGCTCCGGCCGGGACGGCATCGAGGCCGGTGTCTGGCGGCTGATCCTGCGCGGTGACGCCGTCCGCCACGGCCGCTACGACGCGTGGATCGAACGGGCGCCGCGCGGCGGCCCCGGCGCGGCCGAACAGAGCAGGTTCGCCCCCGCCGGCGCCGACCCGACCCGGACCATCTCCGTGCCCGGCACCGCCCGCCGCGTGATCACGGTCGGCTCGTACGCCACCAGGCCCGCCAACCCGTTCTTCGGCCAGGGCGCACTGTCCGCCTTCAGCAGCCATGGCCCCACCAGGCTCGGCGCGCGCAAACCCGACCTGACCGCGCCGGGCGAGTGGATCGCCTCCGCCCGCGCCGCCGGCAGCGCGCAACCGCCGCGCCCGGACGCCGCCCACACCCTGATGGCGGGCACGAGCATGGCGGCGCCCCATGTCTGCGGCGCGGCGGCGCTCGTCATGGCGGCCCGCCTCGCCGCCGGGCTCCCCCCGCTCGACGGGGAGCAGGCAGGGCAGATCCTGCGTCGTACGGCCCGCGACGCCGGCACCTCGCCCGACGACGGGTGGGGCGAGGGCAAGCTGGACGTGACCGCGGCCGTCGAGGCGGCACGGACGGCCGTCTTCCCCCGGATCACGAGCCTCCACGTCGAGGGCGGCGGCGTGCTGGCCTGGGAGACCGACGTGGACTGCGCGTGGGAGCTGCGCTGCCACACCGCGCTCGGCCAGTTGACCATCGGCAAGGCCGTCGCCCAGCGGGAGCAGCCGGGGTTCGGCCGTACGCACCGGGCGGACCTGACCGGGCTGGCCGGCGGCGACTACGTGTGCGAGATCGTGGTGACCGACCGCTCGGGCCTCTGGACGCGGGACGACAACGACGGCCACGGACACCTGGTGCCGGTGACCGCGGCGCCCCCGGCTCCGGAGGTGGACGACTTCCAGCGGATCAAGGGCGTGGGACCGAAGACCGCCCAGCGCATGAACGAGGCGGGAATCACCACGTTCGAGCAGTTCGCCGCCCTGTCGCCGGAGCAGCTCGCCGCCGTCGTCCAGCCCCTCGGGATCGGCGCCGAGCGGCTCGCCAAGCAGGACTGGATCGCGCAGGCCCGGCTCCTGGCCGCGGCCAGGGAACAGCCGGGTGGGCAGCCTGCGGCGGCCTTCGAGCGTCATTCGTTCACCGTCACGGTGATCGCCGACCCTCGGACCCGCCGGGTGCTGAGCTGGGAGGCGCGGCATCACCAGAGCGACGACGTCGCCAGGAAGCCCGGATGGGACATGGGGGAGCTGGGGGCGTTCATCGCGGAGCGAGGTGACCTGCGCCTGGGCTAGACGGCCAGGTGGCGGCGTATCGACTCGTACAGGGCGGTCGTCTCGGGGCCCGGCGTCATGCCGAGCAAGGCGTCGAGCTCCCGGCAGCACGCCTCGTACTGGGCGACGGCCTTGTGCGGCTGGTTCTGCCTGGCGTAGGAGCGCATGAGCAGCCGGTGGGTCCGCTCGCGGCACGAGTCCCTGACGATGACCTGCCGGCAGGTGTCCACGCATCTGGCGTGGGCTCCCGACGCCAGGTAGAGGACGGCCAGGCCCTCCAGCAGGTCCAGGTACGCGGAGTTCAGCCGCTCCCGCTCGGGGACCACCCAGTCCAGGTACGGCGCGTCCTCCAGGAGCTCGCCCGCGTACAGCGCCAGCGTCTCCTCGTGGCGGCGGATCGCCTGTCCGAGGTCCGCGTCCGGAGCGGGACCGGTGATCGTGGCACAGCCGCGGGCGAACTCCTCGGTGTCCAGCCACACGGTCAGGTCGGGGGCGAGTGAGTAGCTCTCGCGGGCGTGGACCACGATCCGCCGGTCCGGGACGGCCTTGCGCAGGTCGACGCGGAGGGTGTGGAGGGCCGCGTTGAGCCGGTTGCGCGCGGCGCTGTCCGGTACGCCCGGCCAGATCGAGTCGATCATCACGTCCCGGTGGATCGGGCGTGGGTGGCGGAGAAGGAGCAACATGAGCACCGATCTGCCGAGATTCCCGGACCATTCGGTGACGGGCCGCCCGGCGATCCGCAGCCGGAATTCCCCGAGCAACCACGCCTCGACATCCACCCGCCCGACATCCACCCGTCCGGTGTCGGCCCGTCCGGTGTCGGCCCGTCCGGTGTCGGCCCGTCCGGTGTCGGCCCGTCCGGTGTCGGCCCGTCCGGTGTCGGCCCGTCCGGCCGGTGGCGGCGCCGCATGCGGGGCGGCCCGGCTCGCGGGAGGCGTGTCCTCGCGAAGGCCAGCGCATGGGGTGGGTGACGCGTCCGAGGCAGGAGGCAGGCCCATGGCCTCCACCGCACGCAGCAGGAGCCGTATCCGGCCGTGGGACGTACGTGCCCACATGGCCCCGTACGTCAGGCGCAGGACCTTCCTGATCCGCTCGGACCTGATCCGCTCGTACGCGCCGCCCGGCTCGGCAGCCAGCCGCCGGGCGCGCCTGCCGTGCTCCAGCGCCTCGGAAAGGCGCCCGGCGACGAGCGCGGACCTGGTCCGATGCCACGCCTCCCACCCGTCCTCCGAAGAGCCCCGCCCGTCCGCCGTCGCAGCACCCGGCTCCCCACGACCGGCTCCGCCCGTCTCCGCCAGCAGCCGGGCGACCAGCTCCCGGTCGCCCACCCGGCGGCACAGGCCGATCGCCTCCTCGACGGCGTGATCGCTTTCCAGCTCTCCCACCAGCCGCGCCAGCCGCTGCCGGAGGCTCCGCGGCCGGGCCCGGCGGAGCGCGCAGATCGCCGTCGACCACAGCGGCAGCACGCGATACCAGCCGCCGGTGAGCGGCTGCCACCACGGTTCCCTGTCCGGATCGCGGAGCGCGGGACGCAGTGCCGGCAGCCTGTCGTGGGCGTACCCGAGCCGGGCGGCCAGGGCGAGAGCCTCCAACCGGGCGCGGTCGGCGTCGCGCAGCGCCCAGAGGGTGACGGTGGCGACGAGGTCGGCGAGGCAGGCGGAGCGGGCGATGCGTTCCCCGAGCCGGTCGCCACCGTCCAGGCAGGCGGCTCGCAGCACGGAGTCGACGACGGCGGCCCGGCCACCGGTCACCGCCACCAGCCGGGCGACGCTCTCGCCGCCCAGCGGGCAGTCGAGGTGCCCGGCCGCGGCCAGTGCCGTCGCCGCGTCCACTCCCAGGCCGCCGTCACCGGAGCCGGGCGACAGCACCACTTCGGTGGCCGCCAGTGTGGGCGCGGGTCCGTCCAGGTCGAGGCCGGCGGCGGGCTGGATGACCACGGTGGCGGCAGGCGAACCGGCCGCCACCAGCTCCAGCAGGCCCGGCGGCTGGAGTTCGTGCGGCTCCGGCCGTACCCAGCCGAGCTCTCGCCCGCTCCGCTGCAGGTCGGCGGCCAGCCGCCCGTCGAGCAGGTAGCCCTCGGGCGCGAGCAGCCGGTGCCGCGATCCCTCCAGGAGTCCCTGGCACGCGAACTGGGCGGGCCACCGCAGCTCCGGCATCGGCGCGGCCACTTTGGCGAGGAGCACCTTTGCACCTCCCACGAAGGCGTTGCGGCGAACAAACAGCAGGAACGCGGGCAAACGGACCAAGAATAGGAGCTGCCGGGCAGGCGTGTATCAGGACCCGGCTCGGGGGTTTCCCTAGGCGAACCCCTGGGAACCGCAGGCCCGCGGACGCCGGATCAGCGCAGCTTCAACGTGGCGGCGGCGTGCTCGACCCAGGTGGCGAGGAAACGTTCCGGGGCGAGGTCACCGGGCGTGTGGCCGATCATGGTGCGGAGGATCGGGTAGTAGGTCAAGGACGCCAGCAGCACGGCCGCGGTCGCCTCCGGATCGTCGGCCTCGACGGTGCCCAGCTCCTTCTGCGCGGCGATCCACATGGCCCCCTGCTGGTAGACGCCCGCGAGCACGCCCTGCCACATGCGCTCGAACAGCTCCGGGAACGCGTCGTACTCGCGCAGCATGATGCGGACGAGCGCGCTGTCGCTCTCGAGCACGTCCCAGACCACCCGCGCCATGCGCTCCAGCGCCACCCGCCCGCCCTCGCCGGCGGGCGGCTGCGCCGTGGCCGCCGCCGCGCGCTCGGCGATCGTCTCCAGGTTCTGCCGCACGGCCTCTTCCAGGAGGGCGCGCTTGGACGGGAAGTGCTTGTACAGGGCGCCCGAGCCGGTGGTGAGCCCGCATGCCGCCTGGATGTCGGCGACCGAGGTCGCGGCGTATCCCCGGGTGGAGAACAGCCGCACCGCCTCGTCGATGAGGCGCTGCCGGGTGACGCCCGGCGTGGATCTGGCCATGGTAAGAGAGTACTCTCTCACTATGCGAGTGTTCATCACCGGCGGCACCGGGGCGATCGGCGGTCACGCGCTCCCGGCGCTGCTCTCCGCGGGACACACGGTGACCGCCCTCGCCCGCACGCCGGGCAAGGCGGCCGCGCTCAGAGATCGCGGCGCCATCCCCGTCACGGTCTCGCTCTTCGACCGCGAGGCCCTGACCTCGGCGTTCGCCGGGCACGACGCGGTGGTCAACCTGGCGAGCGCGATCCCGCCGATGAGCAGGTTCATGAGCGCCGGGGCACAGCGCGAGAACCACCGGGTGCGCGCCGAGGGCTCGGCCGCGGTCGTGGACGCCGCGCTCGCCGCCGGCGTCGGCCGGGTCGTGCAGGAGTCGGTCAGCATGCTCTACCGCGACCAGGGCGCACGCTGGATCGACGAGGACGCGCCCGTGGATCACTACCCGCTGACCCGCGGCAACTTCGCCGCCGAGGCCGGCGCGCACCGCTTCGAGCGGGAGGGCGGCGGTGCGGGGGTGGTGCTGCGCTTCGGCTGGTTCTACGGGCCGGGCGCCGCGCACAGCGAGCAGATGTACGCCCAGGCCCGCCACCACGTCGGCATGGTCCTCGGCCGCCCGGACGGCTACGTCTCCTCCATCCACCTGGCCGACGCCGCCTCCGCCGTGGTCGCGGCCCTCGGGGTGCCCGCGGGCACGTACAACGTGGTCGACGACGAGCCGCTGACCAAGCGGGAGTACGCCGACACGCTCGCCCGCGCCGCCGGCGCCCGCCTGTGGCTGCGTGTCCCCGGCCGCGCCGCGTACCTCTTCGGCGACCGCCTCACCTCGCTCACCCGCTCGCTACGGGTCGGCAACGCCCGATTCCGCGCGGCCACCGGCTGGTCCCCGCGCTATCCCAGCGCCCGGGAGGGCTGGCCGGCCACGGCCGCCGTGCTCACGCCGGGTTCGGGGGGACGTCCTTGACGAAGACGATCCCGTCGTTCTCGCCCACGTGGTCCGGGTCCAGCGTGATGTAGAGGTAGTCGGCCGACATGTCCTTGCGCGGGGCCGGTTTCCTGCCCGCGCCGTCAAGGGCCGCGGCCAGCCGGGGGGCGTCGATGACGTAGCGGTTTCCCGGGAGCGTGTACAGGAGTCCCTCCAGGGTGTCCGGGTGCGGGACGCCGAGGCTCTGGTGGCGTACGGTGCCGAGGGCCGAGGCCAGGAAGGCGTACCGGTCGCCCAGCCGAGCGTCGACGATCGCCCCTGCGCTCCACCACTCCAGCGGCAGGTCACCCAGCTTCAACGTGCTCTTGTCCCGCTGGAGGTGCCGGTTCCCGCCGTAGACCAGCGTGGGCCCGTGCTCCGCGATGGCCTCGAGGTTGCCGGCCATCATCCCGTCACGCATGCACATCAGCCGTGTCACCCGGGGCGGTGACGCGTCGACCATCCAGAAGTGGTAGCGGAGCAGGCCGGTCGCGGTGCGCCCGTACAGGGACGCCCGCCACCAGGCCTCCCGCGAGGTGGCCGCGATCAGGTGCGGCGTCTGCGCGTCGAGCAGCGCCACCAGATCGTCCGCGATGAGACGCAGCTCCTTGGCCTCGGCGGACTGGCCCACCGACTGGGTGGGATCCATGGCCGCCGCCGGATTCGTCCACCGGTCGTCCGCGCCGATCAGGCGATCGAGGGTCTCCGCGGTGCAGGCGAGGAGCCCGGCGTCGATCCAGGCCGCGAGGTAGCCGTGCAGTGCGGTGAGCGCCTGCCGGGGGCTCGCGGCCACGGTCATCTCCAAGGGCCCGTCGAACCCGAAGAACCGCAACCGCTCCGCCGGTGACCGTTCCTCGTTGTACGCGCGCATCCAGCGGACGAGCTCGCGCGTGGCCGCCGACGCACCGAACCCGTGACTGAAGCCACGCGCCATGACGTCGTCGAGCGTCCCCGTGCCCGCCGTGACGTAGTCGTCCACGACCAGCCCCATGAGACAGTCGCTCTCCAACGCGAACGACCGGTAGCCCTCGTGCTCGACCAGGTGCCGGAAGATCTCGTTCCGCAGTTCGAGAAGCGCCTCCTCGCCGTGCTTCGCCTCGCCCAGCCCGAGCAGCCGGGGCCGGGCGGGGAGCGACCGGAGGAGCCTCGTGACGGCGGCGGGGCCCTCCGTGTCGAGGGCGTAAGCGGTATCCCTGATTTCCATGCCTTCTACGGTATCGTTGAACCTTCTGTGTAGACTTTGAGCCGATATCAGCCCCGTACACGAGGTCGGACCTTCAACATGGCGAACGAGCGACTCCGGCCGGTGGACCTCGCCCGCGAGCACGGCCTGTCCACCCAGGCGATCAGGAACTACGAGGAGGCCGGCATCCTCCCGCCCGCCGCCCGCACACCCTCCGGCTACCGCGCCTACACCGCGCTCCACGCGCAGGCGCTCCGTGCCTTCCTCGCCCTGGTGCCCGGCCACGGCCACCAGACCGCGACCTCGATCATGCAGGCGGTCAACCGGGACGCAGTGGAGGACGCGCTGGAGCTGATCGACCAGAGCCACGCCCGGCTCCTCGACGACCGCCGCACCCTCCTCGCCGTCGAGAACGCCCTCCGCGACCTCGCGCCCGCGACCCTGCCCGGCGACGCTCCCGAGCCCGGCGTCACGTTCATCGGGCCGCTGGCCAGGAAACTCGGAATCCGGCCCGCGACGCTGCGCAAATGGGAGCGCGCCGGGTTGGTGATGCCGCGCCGCGACCGGCAGACCGGTTACCGGGTGTACAGCGCGGCCGACGTACGGGACGCCCGGCTGGCGCACCAGCTGCGGCGGGGCGGCTATCTGCTGGAGCAGATCTCCCCACTGATCGAGCAGGTGCGCACCGCCGGCGGGCTGGCGCCGCTGGAGTCCGCCCTGCACGACTGGCACGGCCGGCTGTCCGCCCGCGGGCGCGCGATGCTGGGCGGCGCCGGCGAACTGGACGCCTACCTGCGCCACCGCGCCTCGGGCCAGGAGGGCGCGGCCTGACCCGCGCTGCTCGTGGGCCCGCGACGATGAACAGCGGGCCTCAGCTTCCGACGGGCTCCGCGCGCATCTGCGCCGAGTGCTGCACCAGCGTGATCAGGACCTCCCTGCTCGAGTCCCGCTTCCGCGCGTCACACATGATGATCGGGATCGCGGGGTCGAGCTGCAGCGCCAGGCGTACCTCTTCCAGCTCGAACGTCGGCGCCCCCTCGAAGCAGTTGACCGCCACCACGAACGGCGTGCCCCGCCGCTCGAAATAGTCCACCGACGGGAAGCAGTCCGCCAGGCGCCGCGTGTCCGCCAGGATGACCGCGCCGAGCGAGCCCTCCGCCAGCTCGTCCCACACGAACCAGAACCGCTCCTGCCCCGGCGTCCCGAACAGGTAGAGGACGTAGTCGGTGCCGAGCGTGATCCGGCCGAAGTCCATCGCCACGGTGGTGGTCCGCTTGGCCTCCACCGAGGTGAGGTCGTCCACGCCGACCCCGCGGTCGGTGAGGATCTCCTCCGTCCGCAGCGGCCGGGTCTCGGAGACCGCGCCGACCATCGTCGTCTTGCCCGCGCCGAAGCCCCCGGCGACGAGGATCTTGATCGCCGTCGGCAGGCGCGGGCGCTCAGAGCGAGCGAAGACCATCGAGCACCGCCCTGTACATCTTCATGTCGTGCATGTCCACCTCGGATTGCGGTTCCTGGGCAGAGACGAGTTCGCGGTCGAACAGGTCCCCGAGCAGCACGCGGATGGTGCCGGCGGGGAGGTCCAGGTGAGCGGCGATCTCGGCGACGGACTTGGGCTCGCGGCAGAGCTGCAGGATCCGCAGGTGCTCGGGGTCCAGTCCGGCGTCCGGGCCCGGCGGCGGGCCGATCGCCAGGGCCATGGAGATCAGGTCGAACTTGCCGTGCGCCGGCTGCGTCCGGCCGCGCGTGACGACGTAGGGCCGGACGATCTCCGGGTCGACCCAGTGCTCGTCCGTCGGGCCGCCCGTCCCTGTCACCGGTCGCCCCTCGCCACGGTCTCGGCGTTGCGGGCGCCCGAGGTGAGGTACTGGCCCACCCGGGCGACCATCATCGCCATCTCGTACGCGATCAGCCCGATGTCGGCGCCCTGCACGCACAGCACGGCCAGGCAGGCGCGCTCGCCCGCCGCGGTCACGATGAGGAACTGGTTCCTCCATTCCACGACGGTCTGCCGCACCGGGCCGCCGGCGATGCGGTCCGAGACGCCCCTGGCCAGGCTCTGCAGCCCGGAGGCCACGGCGGACAGGTGCTCGCCGTCGGTCCGCTGCAACCCGGCGGACGAGGCCATCAACAGGCCGTCGGATGACAGCACGATGGCGTGGTCGGCCTCCTTGACGCGGCCGACGAGGTCGTCGAGCAGCCAGTTCAGGTCAGTGCCCGAGGTGGGGGTCATGATGCCTCGCCTCCCGACTGCTCCTCCAGCATCCTGGCCGCTTCAGTGCGGCCGAGGCGGGTGCCTGACTGCAGGGATCCCATCATCGCGCGGATCTCCTCCGGCGAGCGCTCGTCATCGTCATCCTCGAAGTCTGGCTGCGTGGGCGTGTCGTCCCGCAGCGGCGGCGCAAGGTTGGCCTGGGGTACGCGCAGCGGCAGCCCGGACGGTGTGAACTCGGCCACGGGCTGCTGCTCCGGTTCCGCCGGCGGTTCGGGTTCAGGTTCTGGTTCGGGGACCGGGTCCGGGAGCGGCGCGGACGCCGGGACGGGGGCCGGGCGCGCGCGCTTGAGCGCGCGCACGTTCTCCCCGGTGACGGCGGGGCGCGCCGCCGTCACCACGGCCGTCGGCCGGCGCGGCAGCCGTTCCCCGCCCGCGCCGCCGTGCCTCTCGGGCATGGGGTCGAGCTGGACGAGGTCCTGCGGCAGCAGCACCACGACCGTCGTCCCGCCGTACGGCGACGGCTTGAGCACCACCTGGATGTCGTGCCGCCTGGCCAGCTGGCTGACCACGTAGAGCCCCAGCCGGGCGGTGCCCGTGATGCGGAACTCGGGCGGATTCGCGATGCGCTCGTTCGCGGCCGCGAGGTCCTCGGGCTTCATGCCCAGGCCCCGGTCCTCGATCTCGATCACGTATCCGTTGGCCACGAGCTGGCCGCCGACCTGCACGTTCGTGTACGGCGGGGAGAACGACACGGCGTTCTCGATGAGCTCGGCCAGCAGGTGGACGACGTCGCCGACGGCGCGGCCGACGAGCACGACCTCGCCCATCGGCAGCAGCGTGACCCGGGTGTAGTCCTCGACCTCGGCCAGCGCGCCGCGTACGACGTCGACCATGGGCACCGAGCGGCGCCACGTGCGGGCGGGGGAGGAGCCGGAGAGCACGATGAGATTCTCCGCGTTGCGCCGCATCCGGATGGCGAGGTGGTCCAGCCGGAAAAGCTCCTTCAGCTCCTCGGGATCGGTCTCGCGGCGCTCCATCACGTCGAGCACGGTGAGCTGCCTGTGCACCAGGCCCTGCGTCCTGCGGGCCAGGCTGAGCAGGATGTCGCGGATGCTGCGGCGCAGCTCCGCCTGCTCGGCGGCCACTCTGATCGCGGTGCTCTGCACGGTGTTGAACGCCTGGCCCACCTGGCCGATCTCGTCGTCGCCGAACTGCAGCGGCGGCGCCTCGGCCGCCACGTCGACCTCCTCGCCCCGCCCGATCCGGTCGACCACGCTGGGGAGCCGGTCGTCCGACAGCTCGTGCGCGGCGTCGCGCAGCTTCTGCAACTGGGCGAAGAGCGAGCGCGCCGTGGTGATGGACAGGACGATCGAGGCGATGACCGCGAGGAGCCCGAGACCGCCCGCCAGGGCCAGCCGGACGACCACGTTGACGGCGACGGGCACGGCCCGGTCCACCAGGCGGTCCCCGCCGCCGATCACCAGTGTGTTGAGGTCGCCCAGGGCGCGGTCGGCCGTGGCCTTCCACTGGTCGGCGCTGAACGGCAGGCTTCCCGCGCTCGGGTCCTGCTCGGAGAGCGCTTTCTCCAGCGCCCGCAGGCGAGCGAAGGACTGGCCGTTGATCAGCTTGTCGTAGGCGGCCTTCTCCGAGAGCGGGAGGTCGGCGCCGGCCTGCTCGGCGAGGAGGTGCCAGGCCCCCGTGATCTGGGTGAACCGCGCGTGCTCCGCGGGGGACAGCCGGCCCTCGACGAGGACGCCGGCGAGCAGCGCGTCCTCCCTGGACAGGACCTCCCTGGCGCGGCTCAGGGTGAGGAGGGTGCGGATGTCCTTGGCGAGGGTCTTGTCGTCGAGCGTCGCCATGGAGCCGTAGAGGCCGTAGACGGAGTCGATGACGTCGCCGTAGGCGGCCGTCGCCTCGATGCGGCCGGCCTGGCCCGAATCCACGTCCTGCCGGGTCTTCTTGAGGGTGTCGAGCTGCCGGAACACGTCGCCGAGCCGCCTGGCCGCCTCGTCGTCCATCGCCCAGTCGACGATGCCCGCGCTCGCGGCCTCTCTGAAGGCGGTCAGCGCGAGGTCGGTCTGCTTGCGCTGGGTGTCGAGGTCCTTGCGGGTCCGCGTCGTCGCGTTGCTCAGCTTGACGATCGAGATCCGGCGCTCCCGCTGCAGTTCGACGAGGAGGGGTTCGCTCGGCGCCACGATGCTGGAGTCGAGCTGGGAGACCCACAGGAGGTTGACACCTTCACGAAGGGTGACCCAGGCGGCGAAGGCCCACAGCGCCGCGAGCGAGACCAGCAGAGCCGTGACTTTGGTCCGCAGCCGGGTATTGCGGAAGCCCATTACACCCACCCTGTGAAGGAATTTTTCATGCTGACCACCAGGACTGAAGTGGCATATCGACGCTATCGATCAAGAAACCCTAGCGCACGCTCAAAGCACCTCTCAAGCAGCACTAATCACTTTGCTCACAAAAATCCCTTTTTTGACAGAATTCAGTAAATAGGATCCAAGTGGATATCCTGATCACGTGAGCGACGCCGGGCCCTCCGGGTACTTCAGCATCAGAAACGACGTCGTGGACCGCCTCCTTCACGGGGCGCACCGGCTGGCCGGCGTACCGGAGAAGGATCGGGGCGCCGTGCTCAGGGCCGCGGCCGGCGCCGTGCCCGAAGCGGAAGGGCTGCTCCGGCACTCCACCGGGCTGTTCGCCGACGGCGACAGCACCGCGAGCCGCTTGTCGTTCAGCTGCCTGTCGGCGGCGGCGACGTTCCCGCACGCGCGGCCGGACCAGATCGCCGATCTCGGGGCGCTGACCACGATCCTGTTCGGCATCGACGACATCGCCGACGACATCGCGGGACAATGGTCCCACGGCGACGTCGCCGCGTTCTTCGCGAGGTTGAGCGCCGGGGTCTCCGGGCCGTCGCCCCGGAGCTCCGCGGCGCCGCCCGATCCCATGGGGCAGGCCCTGCACGCCTGGCAGGGCTGGTGCGACCGGTTCCACCGGCACCCCGGCGCCGCGGCGCACGTGCCGACCCTGGTGCGGCGGCTGGAACTGGCCGGCGCGGCCATGGCCCGCGAGCGGGTCTGGGCGGCGGGCGGCGAGCCCTGGCCGGCGTACGACGACTATCTGGCCAACGGCCGCGTCACGATCCTCTACCCCACCTGGTGGGCGGCCGCCCTGGCGATCTGCGGCCCCGCCCCCGCCGACCCCGCCCACTGGGAATCGATCGCGCCCGCCACCGCGCTCGGCGCCGCGTGCATGCGGCTCGCCAACGACATCAGGACGTTCGAACGCGAGAGAAGCGAGGGCAAGCCGAACTCCGTTCTCATCCTGGAGCGCGCCGGGATGACCGTGGAGGCGGCGGTCGAACGCGTCTCCGGGCACATCGCCGAGCTCAACGCGGCCTTCGCCGCCGCGCTCGCGGAGCTGCCCCCCGCGCTGGCGGGCGTCGCGGAGGGACAGCGCAGGAGTGTGGCGTTCAACGGCGCCTGGTACATGGCCAGGGACACGCACGCGTACACCGTTCAGGACCTGGTCAGGGACGTGGGCGCGCACGGCGTCTAGGGGACCGTCTCCTTCTGCGACGGGCGGCGCGCCCGCTCCGCGAGGTGCGCCGCGGCGATCACCGCGGCGCGGGTCACGGCCAGCGGCACGTACAGGTCCTTGTCATGCCAGAGCGGAGGGTGCTCCTTGCCGCCCCAGGCCGTCAGGTACGCCTGGCCCGCGTCCGCGGCGCGCACCCGGCGCGGGTCGGTTCCGCCCCTGGTCAGCAGCAGGGTCTGGATGCCGTACGCGGTCTCTTCCGCGGTGCCCTCCCAGCGGCCCCAGGAGCCGTCCGGCCGTTGCGTGGCCAGCACCCACTCGACGGCCGCGCGCACCGCTCCGGCTGACGCGTCACCGCCGAAGGCGTCGAGCGCCAGCGTGCAGCTGACGGTGGCGTAGTAGGGCGAGGCGTGCCAGCGATCGGTCCAGCTCCCGTCCGGCCGCTGCCGGTCGCGGATCCAGGCGGCCAGGCCGGAGATGGTCGGCTCGTAGCGCGGGGCGGCGGCCGGCCTGCGGGCCGCGTACTGGCCGAAGGCGTCCAGGGCGTGCGCGTTGACGCTGACCGAGACGCCCTGCTCGCCGAGCCAGGTGGAGAAGTGGGCGCCGGAGCGGAACCGCCACAGGCTGTCCGGCTCGCACGGCGCCCCGAGCAGCGACAGGGCGTACAGCGCCACGGACGTCGTGTCGGCGTCGGCCGGCAGCCCCGGCCCCGCGGCCGTCCCGCCGGGCCCGATCGCCGCCCTCAGATCCGCGACCATCTCCGGCGGAGCTTCGACGGGCACGCCCGCGCGGACCAGCCAGCTGAGCACCCAGCCCCGCTCGAACACGGTGATGGGCAACCCGACGGGCACCGGGCCGCCGTGGAGCCGGACGACCGCCTCCAGATGCCCGCGGACCGGCCCGTCCGTTTCCTGCGCCCACCGTCCGCCCAGCCAGGCGGCGGTCGCCGCGGGCGACGCCCCGACGGTGCCGATGGCCGTGGGCCGGATCCCTGGCGCCCCGCCCCCCGCGTCGCCGGCGATCTCCAGGGCGTGGAGCAGCTTCTCCGGGATCTCGGCACCCGAGACGATCCACGACCTGATCCGGCGGAGCGCGTCGTAGCTCATCCCGTCGGGCAGCGGCAGGGGCGCGTGACCGGCCGTGTTCCCGACGTGCCGGTTGATCCGGGCCACGAGCGACGGCACGATGTGCTCGATCGCCGGCATGTCGGGCAGTTCCAGCCGGTCGCCCAGCCAGGCGGCGAGCACACGCAGGCCGCGTTCCGCCGCCAGGGCCAGGCGCTCGAGATCCGGGCCCCGGTCGCCGCGCGCCAGCGCCGACAGGATCGCCTCGGTGGCGCTCAGGGTCGGCACCAGGCCGTAGCCGTCCGGCGCGCCCCAGCCCCCGTCCTGGCGCTGCGCGCCGATCAGGTAGTCGATCCGTTCCAGGTGACCGACCAGCCACGGGGCCAGTGTGACCATCCGGCCGGTCTCGTAGATCGACGTGGACACCTGTCCCCATGGCCGCAGCATCAGGCTGGAGACCAGCTCACCCGCGGCCGTGGCCAGGTCCGCCGTCACGCCGCCGGCGAGGCTCTCGTGGTTCACGCCGTCCCGCCCCGGCCGGCCGGCGTCAGGCGGAGCAGGACCCGTTGTCTCGGCCGCGCCGACGCCCCTGGCAGCGGGACGAACCGCTGGGGATTGGTCAAGGCCGGCCGGTACCTGCTCAACAGGTTGGCGATCACCAGCGGGGCCTCGACGTTGAACAGATGCTGGCCGAGGCACATGTGCGGACCTGCGCCGAAGGGAAAGAACGCGTAGCGGTGCCGGAGGGCGGCGCCCTCGCCGGCCCAGCGGTCCGGGTCGAACTCCAGGGGCCGGTCCCAGAACTCCGGCAGGCGGTGGGTGACGTACGGGCTGATCAGCACCTGCGAGCCGGCCCTGATCCGGACGCCGCCGATCTCCGCGTCCGCGATCGCCTGCCGGGGCAGGATCCAGCCCGCCGGGTACATCCGTAACAGCTCCTGCAGGACCATGCCGAGGTACGGCAGCCGGGCCACGTGCGACGGCCGTACCGGGCCGCCGCCCACCACGTCGCCGATCTCCTCGCCGAGCCGGGCGCCCACGGCGGGATGGTCGTGCAGCAGGGTCCACAGCCAGGTCAGCGACGTCGCCGTGGTCTCCGTGGCGACGGCGTACATGCTGACCAGGTCGTCGCGGACCAGCCGCAGGTCGCCCGCGCCGACCTGCTCCGCCCTGGCCGCGAGCAGCGCCGCGATCAGATCCGCCTTCCCGTCGCGGGCGCCCTCGCGGCGCGCCTGCTCGATCAGGGGATAGACGATCGCGTCGATGTTCTTCGTGGCGTTCGTGAACGCGCGGTCGCCGGGGACCCGGACGGAGTACGGCACGGTGGGGAAGAGCAGCCGGAAGCTGAACGACGTGGCGCAGGTCGCGAACTCGGGCGCCAGCCGCCCGGCGGTCTCCCGGGAGATCCGGCCGCCGAAGAGCACCTCGACGACCGCCTGGTTGATGATCGCCGTCATCTCGTCCTCGGCGTCGATCGGCCGGCCCGTCCGCGCGTGGTCGTCGAGTTCGAGCACGGACTCGGCGATGACGCCGGCCATGTCCTCGGACAAGGAGGCCATGGCCCGCGCGGTGAAGAGCGGCTGGAGTATCCGCCGGGTGGACGTCCACTCCTCGCCTTCTCGGAGGATGCCCCGGCCGGTCAGGCGCCGGATCGGCCGCCAGAACATGCCCTCGCGCAGGAAGGTGGACCAGTTCGTCGTGAGGACCTGCTGGACGTCGTCAGGGTGTGAGACCAGGTAGGGACGGAAGGGGCCGAGGTGGAGGCGGACGATCCGCCCTCCGGCCGCGGCGCCCATTCTGGCCAGCTCGTTGACCGGGTCCTTGACGAGTCGTGGGACCGCCTTGTGAAAAGGGAGGGTGTTCGGGCTGGTGCCGGAGGCGTCCGTGGCGTGCGACATGGCGGCGATCCCCTGATCCAGATGCGATATGCAGCTATACGTCTGATATGAGACGTTTGTAGCCTTTTGGGTATTCTCACACTGAGGTCGTTTGACGATCAAATAGGGGAGTCGTGGGGGGTGGCGTTCGCCGCCACATGTACCTTCTGGTGTGCCTATGGGCACCCATCTCACATCACGGACATTTCCGGACATATGTCAATCTGTGAGTGGATTGTCACATGCGCCTGCATGCAGATTCAAGATCGTACCGGGGTAGGAGCGCCAGTTGAATCTCAGCCATCCGGACGCCGTCCCGCCCGGCGGTGCCGTGGAGCGTTGCCGGCGCCTGTTCGAGCCGGCCATGCGCGAGGCGGTCTCCGCGCTCCATCCGTGGGGAGCCAGGATGGCGGCGTTCGCGCTGGGCTGGTCGGACGCGGATGGCCGGCCGTACAACGGGGACGGCGGCAAGGGCGTGCGGCCCACCATCGCCATGCTCAGCGCCGAGGCCGTCGGCGGCACGGCCGAGTCGGCGCTGCAGGCGGCGGTGGCGGTGGAGCTGGTGCACGCCTTCTCGCTGGCGCACGACGACATCATCGACCACGACGAGCGGCGCAGGCATCGCGAGGCGCTCTGGAAGGCGTACGGCGTGGGGCCCGCGCTGCTGACCGGAGACGCCCTCCTCGCCCTGGCCGTGGGCCGGCTCGCCGCGCGGCCGGAGGCGATGACGTACCTGTCGGCGGCCCTGCTCGAGCTCGTCCACGGGCAGAGCGCCGACATGGCCTTCGAGAACCGGCCCTGGAGCGGGCCCCACGAGGTCACGATCGCCGAGTACACGGAGATGGCCGCGGGCAAGACCGGCGGCCTGCTGGGAGCGGCCGCGGCGGCGGGCGTGGCCCTGGGCGGCGCGCCCGAGCTCGCGGACCGGATGTGGGAGGCGGGGCGGGACCTGGGCGTGGCCTTCCAGATCGCGGACGACATGCTCGGCATCTGGGGCGATCCCCACGTCACCGGCAAGCCCGTCCACAACGATCTGCGGCGGGAGAAGAAGACGCTGCCCGTCCTCGCCGCCCTCGCGGGCGACGGGCCCGCCGCCCGTGAACTGGCCGCCGTCCTCTCGTCCGGGGTCGCGGGCGAGGAGTCCGCCCGCCAGGCCGCGCGCCTCGTGGAGGAGGCCGGCGGCCGGGCCGCCGCCCGGGCCATGGCCGATCGTTACCTGGCGTCGGCGCTCGAGGTCCTGGACGAATGCCTCCCGAACGCCGCCGACCTCCGGACCTTGTGCACCGGCCTGGTGAACCGCACCCGCTGACCCCGCCCACGCCGGCTGGTCAGGCGCGGGAGGCCTCGTCCAGGAGGGCCAGTTCCTCAGGGCTCAGCGTCAGCCCGGCGGCCGTCATCAGCGCCCACAGCTGGCCGACGTCGCGCGCGCTGGCGATCGGCGCGATGATCGTCGGCTGGGCGGCGAGCCAGGCCAGCGCCACGGTCGCCGCCGGGACCGAGCGCTCGGCCGCCACCTTGGCGAGCGTTTCCAGGGTCCGGCGCCCGTGCTCGGTCTGCAGGTATCCGGCGGCCATCCCGGCCCGCGGGCTGTCGACGGTCACCCCGGGCGCGTACTTGCCGGTCAGGAACCCGCGCGCCAGCCCGAAGTACGGCGTGCTGGCCAGCCCCTCCCGGGCCACCACGTCCCGGAGCTCACCCTCG
Source organism: Nonomuraea sp. NPDC049480 (assembly GCF_044465905.1). Taxonomy (NCBI): domain Bacteria; kingdom Bacillati; phylum Actinomycetota; class Actinomycetes; order Streptosporangiales; family Streptosporangiaceae; genus Nonomuraea; species Nonomuraea sp. NPDC049480. The sequence continues at coordinate 36,681 of NZ_JBITMD010000002.1, read as the reverse complement.
TAACCGCGCTCCACCAGGTTGTACTGCTGCTGCAGCGCCACATATCGCACCAGCCCCTCGTCGTCGGAGGTCTTGAGCGCCTCCGCCAGCCGGGCCGCCCCGTGGTTGGAGGCTCCGACGTACCGGACCTTGCCCTCGCGCACCAGCGCGTCGAAGGCGGCCAGCGTCTCCACCATCGGCGTGTCGTGGTCGTCGACGTGCGCCCAGTAGAGGTCGATGTAGTCGGTACGCAGCCGCCGCAGCGAGTCCTCGACCGCCGTGCGGATGGTGGCGGGGGCCAGGCCCTCCAGCCCTTCGAGCATGCCGACCTTGGTGGCCAGGACGAGCGAGTCGCGGTTGCGCCGGTCGGCCATCCACTCACCGATGATCATCTCGGAGGTGGACTCGCCGGTCGCCCAGTACGGGTACACGTCGGCGGTGTCGATGAAGTTGCCGCCGCCCTCGACATACGCGTCCAGGACCGCGAACGACGCCTCCTTGTCCGCCGTCCAGCCGAAGACGTTGGTGCCGAGCGATATCGGGAAAACGGACAGGTCCGTGGTACCTATTGATCTCATCCCGCCATTATCCGCACCTCGCCGAGGGCGGCCTTCGACGGCTCCCCGGTTGCGCGCCGGCGCCGGCGGCGCTCAGCGGTGAGGGGCGGACAGGTCGAGGTCGCGCGGTGTCAGCAGCCACACCACCAGCGCGCCCGCCAGCATCAGCGCCGCGCCCGCCCCGCTGGTCAGCGCCAGCGAGCCGGTGAACGCCGCCGTCGCCCGCCCGGCCAGCGCGGCACCCGCCGCGCCCAGCTCGCCGGCCACGCCGAGCGCCCCGCCCAGCGACTCCCGCGCGACCCCGGCCGCCGGACCCGCGTAGTCGAGCGCCCCGCGGTACACGGCCGCCGCGACGCTGCCGAGCACGGCCACGCCGAGCGCCCCGCCGAGGTCGTAGCTGGTCTCCTCGATGGCCGCCGCGCTGCCCGACTTGGCGGCGGGCGAACCGGACATGATCATCGCGGAGGCGACTCCCAGCGCGCCGTTCCCGACGCCGACCAGCACCAGGAGGCCCGCGACCGGCCAGTAGCCCAGCGGCGCCGGCGCCAGGAACACCAGCATGAAGCCCGCGGCCGTCACCGCCAGCCCGCCCGCGAGGACCGTACGCGCGCCGATCCTGCCCGCCAGCGACGGGGCCAGTGGTGAGGCGACGAGCGCGGCCAGCGCGGCGGGCAGCAGCCGCACGCCGGTCTCCAGCGGCGAGTAGCCCTGCACGAGCTGCATCCACTGCGCGAGCAGCAACAGCACCGCGCCCATCGCGATCGACGTGGTCAGCGCCGTCGTCACCCCGGCGGAGAAGGGGCCGCTGCGGAACAGCCTGAGCTCCAGCAGCGGATCGGGCCTGCCCAGGCACCGCGCCGCGAACCAGCCCAGCGCCACGGCCGCGACCGCCGTCGCCACCAGCGCGCTCGGCGCGGTCAGGCCGTATTTGCCGAAGCTCTTGACCGCGTACACCAGCGCCACCATGCCCGTCATCACCAGCACCGTGGCGAGCGCGTCCCAGCGGCTGGGGCTCGGGCTCCTGGACTCGGGCAGCAGGAACAGCCCGGCGCCGATCGCGACCACCATGACCGGCACGTTCAGCAGGAACGCCGAGTGCCAGCTGAAGTGCTCCAGCAGGAACCCGGCCAGGATCGGCCCCAGCGCGGCGCCCACCGCGGCCATCGCCGACCACACGCCCAGCGCCGTGGCACGCTCGCCCGGGTCCGTGAACAGGTTGCGGATCATGGAGAGCGTGGACGGCATGATCATCGCACCGCCGACGCCGAGCAGCGCCCGTACCGCGATCACCTCCGCCGGGCGGTCGGCGAGCAGCACCGCCAGCGAGGCCAGCCCGAACACCGCCAACCCGGTCAGCAACATCCGCTTGCGCCCCCACCGGTCGCCCAGCGCGCTCACCGTGACCAGCAGCCCGGCCAGCACCAGCCCGTACGCGTCCACGATCCAGAGCAGCTCGACGGAGCTGGGCCGCAGGTCCGCCGAGAGCGCCGGCAGCGCGACGTTGAGCACGGTCATGTCCATGACCACGAGCAGCACACTGGCCGACAGCACGGCCAGGCCGGCCCAGCGGCGCTTCGCCGAGACCGGCGGCGTGGTGATCGTCATGAGTCCCTCCGGGGGGCGGCGCCGTGCAGGAACGTGTCCAGGAGCAGCCCGGGGACGTCCCGCCGGGCGATGTCCCCGTGCCGCAGGCTGTCCCGCACGGCCACCAGCAGCCCGTACATGAGGGAGCCGACCCAGCGGGCGGGCAGCCGGGTGCTCAGCAGGCCGGCGCGCTGCGCGGCGGTGTAGAAGGCGAGCTCGCGGTCCTCCAGTTCCGCCACGCGGCGCTGCAACTCCGGGTGGTAGGCCAGCGCGTAGTCGGTCAGGCCGAAGGCGTACTCGTCGGCCACCTCGATCAGGCCGACGAGCAGGGCGCGCATGGCCTTCTCGAGCATTTCCCGATCCCCGGAAGCGGTCGCCGCTTCGAGGCCGGCGTCCAGCTGGACCCGCTCCCACTGGTCGTGGCCGCGCCGGCTCAGGGCGAGCATCAGCTCCTCCCGGCTGCTGAAGTGCCGGTGCAACGTGGCCCGGCTGATCCCGACCGCCTCGGCGAGCTGCGCCATGGAGGCGGACGGGCTCTCGTTGAGGTGCTGGATCGCCGCCGTCATGATCTGCTCTCGGCTCATCGCCATCAGACACCGCCGTATCGTCTGCGACAAATTTGTCTCATATGCTACACAACAGACGCACAACGGTGGCGCCTAGGTTCGGCGCGGCACGAAGACGTGGCGCGAAGCCGCAGGTGGCGCTATGGTTCGTGCTGTGGTGACGGGTGACGCGCGCACGCGCATCCTGGACGCGGCAGAGGAGCTGTTCGCGGGCTCCGGTTACGAGGCCACTCCGACTGCGGTCATCGCCAGGTTCGCGAAAGTGCGCAAAGGGCTGATCTTCGACTACTTCCCGCGCAAGATCGACGTACTGGTCGCTCTTGTCAACGAGCGTACGCACATCGAGGAGGGGCGCGAGGTCGACGCGGTCCCCGGCGATCCGGCCGGCACACTGGCCAGGCTCGCGCGCGGGCTGCCGCTGCGGGCCTCACCGGCGATGCGGCGCATCCTGTTCCGCGAGGCCGACACACACGGCTCGGTCAAGGAACGGCTCGGACGCCTCAACAACGAGCTCGTCAGACGGGCCCGATTCGCGCTGGAGCTGGCACAGCCGGGCGCGCGCGGGGACGCGGCCAGACTGGAGGTGGCGGCCGCCATGTTCGCCGCCGTCCTGCTCTATCAGGAGAACCTCTGGCAGCTAACGGGCCATCAGATCGACCCCGACGCCGTCGCGGAACTCATCGCCCACACGCTCGTCTAGCAGCTCGTCCAGCGCCGTACGCAGGTGGCCGAGCAGCCCCCACACCTCGTCCACGCGTTCGGGGCAGGCGACGATGCCGAAGTCCAGCATGCCGTCGTAGGAGAAGCACGTGATGTTCAGGCCGCCGCTCATGTCGGTCAGCACGGACAGCGGATAGTACGACAGCACCCGCCCGCCGCACAGGTACAGCGGGAACTGCGGGCCCGGCACGTTGCTGATGATCAGGTTGATCGGCGGGAACGCCATGCCCGCCAGCCGGAAGATCGCCGGCGTGGCCAGGCTCGTGACCGGGGCGGGCAGCATGGAGCACAGCTCGCTCAGCCAGGTCGCCGGCGCCAGCGCGAATCGCCGCTTGGCCCGGCCCATGGTCGCGCCCACCGCCTGCAGGCGCTCGTGCGGGTCGGACACGTTCGTGGGCATGGGGGCGATCATGGCGGAGATCTGGTTTCCCACCAGGTCCTTCGCCCCCGCCGTACGGACCGCCACCGGGACGGCGACGATCAACGGCTCCTCCGGGAGCACGTCACGCTCGTCCAGCCACGAACGCAGGGCCGACGTGCACAGGGTCATGACCACGTCGTTGACGCTCATGCCGTTGGCCTTGGCGACGTTCTTGACGTCCTTGAGCGGCACCGAGCCGAAGGAGAGGTGGCGGCGGGCGCTGATGGGGCCGTTGAACGGGGTGCGGGGGACGGACAGGCTCGGCAGCTCGGGCCGGTTGGGCCGGTCCCTGGCCACCAGCCGCGCGGCCTTGGCGATGAGCTTCGCGCCGGGCACGCCCGCGGCCAGGGGAATGGCGTCCAGGTCCTCGACCGCCTTGACCACCGACTGGACGGCTCGCACCGGGTGGGTCGCCGTTCGTACGGCGGCTCCGGCCAGCATGCCGATCAGTCCTGGAGCGTCCTGGGCGCCGGTCTCCGGCTCAGGGTGGCCGTTGGCGGCGGTGTGGGCTCGCCGGCTCGTCGTGGGGAGGTTTCGGCGGGTGAGGTGGCCGTCCGGGGTGAGGTCGAGCAGGGTGGCCAGGGTCTCCGCGCCCGAGATGCCGTCGATGGCCGCGTGGTGCACCTTCGTGTAGACGGCCACCCGGCCCTCCGGCAACCCGTTGATCAGGTGCATCTCCCACAGTGGATGTGCCCGGTCGAGCCGGCGGGCGTGGATCCGCGCCACCGCCTCGGCCAGCTGCCAGTCGTGCCCCGGCGCGGGCAGCGTCAGCTCGAACAGATGGTTGCCGATGTCGAAGCCGGGATCCGGCGCCCAGTAGGGATGGTCCAGCCCCAGCGGTACCTCGGCCAGCCGCAGGCTGAGCGCGGGGGACAGGTGCAGCCGGTCGAGCAGCAGCTCGGCCAGCGCCTCCCGGTTGACCGCCCCCTCCGCCGAGTCGAGTATCGCCAGTCCCGCCACGTGCGCGGCGGTGGTCGCCGTCTCGACATTGAGGAACTGGGCGTCGAGTGCGGTCAGCTGGCGCATCTGCTCTCCTTTTTCCCGGCGTGCGGGCAGCATCACATGGGGGGATTTCCAGAAGGTTTCCGCGAGAGTCTTTCAGATGAATTCAGCCGGGCCGTACGCGTGTAAAGTAAATCTCCAGCTCAGCCGGGATCGGTGACAATTACCTATCCGATGACAACGTGAATCGGGTGTTGCACGACCGCGTCGAAGTGATAGCCGAACGGGTGCCGGGGCGTGAACAGGGGTTGGGTGGCCCCAGTCTCGTCGGTCGCCCTGGCCATGAGCATGTACCTCCCGGTGCGCCGGGGAGCCCACCCGACGTGCCACGGCAACCAGGCGCCGACCAGGTGATGCCCGTGATGCTCGGCCTCCCGCCAGCTGAGGCCGCCGTCGAAGCTGACCTCGACCCGGACGATCCGGCCGTGCCCCGACCAGGATCGCCCGTGCAGGACAAGCGGCCCGCCGAGAGGCAGGCGGGCGTTCCAGGCGAGTTCGAAAGCGCTCTTCACCGGGTTTGTCGTGACGTCCGCATAAAAGACCGTGTTCCATGGGGTGAAGAGCTTCTTCGTTGAAATTTCCATGTCGCCGAGCCATTTGATCGACGCTATTCCCACCCATCCCGGCACCACCAGTCGCACGGGAAATCCATGGTCGGGAGGCAGTGGCTCGCCGTTCATCTCGTACGCCACGAGCACGTCGTCCATGGCCTTCTCGACCGGTAGCGGCCGGCGTACGTGGCCGTAGTCCTCGAACGGCGCGTCCAGGCCGGACGGCAGCACGTCCACGGCCTCGCGTCGTATCCCGGCCTCTTGGAGCAGGTGTCTCAGCGGCACGCCTCGCCACCGCGCGACCCCGATCGCCCCGAGGCCCCACTGCGTGCCGGGGGCGGCGTCGTGCTGCTGGGTCCCGTAGAACCGCCGCCCGTTCCCGGCGCATTCGATCGCCACGTCGTACGTCCGCGACGGCATGGCCCGGAGCTCGGCGTAGCCGAACTCGCGCGGACATCGGATCCCCGCGCCATGCAGCCGCAGGCGCCAGGTGGTGACGTCGATGAGCGGGCTGAAGGTGTGGTTCCGCACGAAGAACCGGTCGATCGGCGTGTGGTATCCCTGCCCCGACATGGCCTCCCACCGCATCTCGGCACTCTCGTCGTGCACCCTGAACAGGTGGTCGGGCAGCGGCTTCACGATCGTCGCCATGGTTTGCTCCATCGACCTCACCTCACAACACCCATTCCCTATCTGTAAACCATCTAATCGTGGTCGCCGACTCCGCGCACCCTCCTTTCGCCGAACCGCCCGCGAGTCGCGTCCGACGAGAGAGGGAACGTTCCAACCCGCCTCTACCCGAGGTGCGCTCCTCCACAACTGCAACCCGCCTGACGAGACAAAGGTCATGACAAGGCGTCGAGTGAACAGGGCAGCCATATGCCGCTTATTTGCTCTGGACCGTTTCTTCGAGCCGGTCGGAATACAAGAGGTGCCCTTGGTGTCCACGCCGATCGGCGTCGACCGGAAGTCGCTCCGGGGCTGATGTCCGCCGGCGTGGCCGGGCCCTCTGCGTCGCCTTGAGCCGCTCGCGCTGGTCGATGGCGAGGGGAGCGGCTTTGGGACGCACCTGGGCTAGCGGCCCAGGAATGCCAGGAGCCGGTCCAGAGGCCAGGTGTTGATGACGTCGTCCGGGGTCAGCCACGCCCGCTGCGCGATCCCGATCCCGAACCGCTGGTTCGCCAGATGCGGAATCGCATGCGAGTCGCTGTCGATCGAGAACTTCACCCCATGGTGCTTGGCCAGCCGCACCAGATCCGACGGCAGGTCCGACCGGTCCGGGAACGAGTCGATCTCCATGGCGGTGCCCGTGCGGGCGGCCGCGCGGAAGACGGCGTCCCAGTCGGCGTCCACCGCCGCCCGCTTGCCGATCTTGCGAGTGGTGGGATGCCCGATGATGTCGACGTACGGGTTTTCGCAGGCGGCGATGAAGCGGCGGGTCATCTCGTCCCGTGACATCCCGAAGTGCGAGTGCACCGAGGCCACGCACACGTCGAACTCCCGCAGAATCTCCCCGGGCCAGTCGACCGACCCGTCCGGCGCGATGTTGAGCTCGGTGCCGTGCAGGAGCCGCATGTCGGGATATTTCTCCTGCAGCCGGGCCACCTGGCCCCGCTGCTCCAGCGCCTTGTCCAGCGTCATCCGCTGCATGGCCAGGTCCGGCGCGTGGTCGGTGACCGCGTAGTAGGCGTAGCCGCGGGCGTGCCCGGCCGCCACCATGTCCTCCAGCGAGGCGATGCCGTCCGTCAGATCGGTGTGCGTGTGCAGGTCGCCCTTGAGGTCCGGCAGCTCCACGAGCGCCGGCAACTCGCCCCGGAGCGCGGCCTTGACCTCACCGCCGTCCTCCCGCATCGGCGGCGGGACGTACTGCATGCCGAGGGCGGCGTAGATGTCCTCCTCCGTGGCGGCGGCGATCACCCGCTCGCCCTCGAACAGGCCGTACTCCGACAGCTTCCAGCCCTTCTTCACCGCCATCTCCCTGATGGCGACGTTGTGCTCCTTGGAACCGGTGAAATATTGCATGGCCGCGCCCCACGACTCGGCCGGGACCACGCGCAGGTCCACCTGAGTGCCGGACGTGGTGCGGATCGAGGTCTTCTTGTCGCCGGCCGCGATGACCTCGGCGACGTACGGCTGCGCGCGGAACTCCGCCATGATCGACTCGGGCGCGACCGCCAGGATGTCGATGTCGCCGATCGTGTCCTTCATCCGCCGCAGCGACCCCGCGTACGCGATCCGCTCGGCCGTCAGCGAGGACATCACCTGCTCGGCCAGCGACATCGCGACGCCGATGTGCGCCCGGCGGCCGGACTGCTCGAGCTGCTCGATGCCCTTGAGCAGGTTGGCCAGGGTCTTGGCGCCGAGGCCCTTGACGCCGTCGAGGCGGCCGGAGGTGATCGCCTCGCGCAGCGCGTCGGTGGAGTCGATGCCGTAGTCCTCGAACAGCATGATCGCCGTCTTCGGGCCCAGGGTCGGCACCTTCGTCAGCTTGCGCACGCCATCCGGGACCCGCCCCCGCAGGTCGTCGAGCTGCCGGAAGCTCCCCCGCTGCAGGAACTCCTCCATCTTCTTGGCGATCGCCTCGCCGACCCCGGGGACGCTGCGCACGTCGACGACCGAGATGTCCTCGGGGAACCCCGCGATGGCCTTGGCCGCCTTCTGGTAGCTCCGCACCCGGAAGGCGTCGCCGCCGCAGAGCGCGAACAGCTCCGCGTATTCCTGCAGCGCCGACGCCGCCTCCTCATTTGCCCGCATGCCCATACCTTAGGGGGCCGGGCCGACAATCCGGGATGGGTCAGAACCGCACCTCGCGCGGCCGGTACGGCTCCGCCAGGAACGCCAGTTCGTCCTCCGACAGCGGCACGTCCACGGCCGCCACGGCGTCGTCGACGTGCCGGTCCTTGGTGGCCCCGACGATCGGCGCGGTGACGGCCGGCTGGTGCAGCAGCCAGGCCAGGGCGACCTGCGCGGCCGGCAGCCCGCGGCCGGCGGCCACCTGCGCCACCCGGTCGAGGATCAGCTTGTCGTTCTCCGGGTCGTAGAGGGCGTCGATGCGCGCGTCGGACCCCGCCCGGGTGGTCGTGGCCGCCGACCCCGCCCTGGCCAGCACGCCGCGGGCCAGCGGGCTCCACGGGATCACGCCCACGCCCTGGTCGAGGCAGAGCGGGAGCATCTCGCGCTCCTCCTCGCGGTAGAGCAGATTGTAGTGGTCCTGCATCGAGACGAACCTCGTCCACCCGTTGCGCTCGGCCGCCTGCTGCGCCTTGGCGAACTGCCAGGCCCACATGGAGGACGCGCCGATGTAGCGGACCTTGCCCGACCTGACCACGTCGTGCAGCGCCTGCATGGTCTCCTCGATGGGCGTCTCGTCGTCCCACCGGTGGATCTGGTAGAGGTCCACGTAGTCGGTGCCCAGCCGTTCGAGTGAGGCGTCGATGGAGGACAGGATGTGCTTGCGGGACAGGCCGCGGTCGTTGACCCCTTCGCCCATCGGGAAATAGACCTTGGTCGCCAGCACGTAGTCCTCGCGCCGCGGGAAGATCGCGCGCAGCATGTTGCCGGTCACGACCTCGCTCTCGCCCTGGCTGTAGACGTCGGCGGTGTCGAAGAACGTCACGCCCGCCTCAGCCGCCCTGCGGACGATCGGCTCGGCCTGCTCCTGCGGCAGCGCCCACTTCTGCCGGGCCGGGTCGCCGTAGCTCATCATCCCCAGGCACACCCGCGAAACCGTCAAGCCCGTGTCACCAAGTCGCATGTAATCCATGCAAATCACCATAGGGGGCGAACGCACAGGTTAACCGCCTGGTCCCACCCAGAGTCAGGCTTGTCCAAAAGCGGAAACGACCTTTACAGAGACGGTGTAGATCATGTCGATTAGAGGGACGGGGCAGCGGTGGGTGCTCTCGCACCGTGGCCAGGCGCATCCGGGGGTGAGGTGGAAGGCGAACACCGTGGGCTCGCGGCATGGGCACGTTCCAAGCTGGAGGCCTTCTCCTCTCCCCTCTGGGCAGGCGGCCTCGGCCTGGTCGCCGGCGGTGCCGGGCTTTCCGTGCCGATCGTGGTCGAGCTGGCGAAGGCGGGGCAGGCCGTCGCCGGCTCCATCACGCTGATCGTCCTGCTCGCCCTGCACGCGAAGTTCATCATGGAGACTCCCGTGCGCCGGGCCGGCTCGTGGTGGATCGTGGCCGTGCAGGCGTGGCTGACGTATCTGCCGCTCACCGTGTTCGGCCCGGCCTGGACCCCGGTCTGCGGGCTGCTGTCCGGCGCCCTGCTGGTGATGGCGGGCCGCATCCGGTCGGTGGTGCTGACCCTGCTCGCGCCGGCCAGCGGCCTGGTGCTGCTCGCCGCGCCCCAGCAGTCGATGATCCACCTGCTCTGGGCGGTCGCCGGCCCGCTCGTCGGCCTGGTCGAGTACGCGCTGGTGTCCCTGACCAAGCGGGCCCAGCGGCTGGCCGAGGCCCGTACCGACGTCATGCGCAAAGCCGTCGCGCTGGAGCGCCGCCGCTTCACCCGCGACCTGCACGACCTGGTCGGCCACCGGCTGACCGTGCTCGTGCTGAAGGCGCAGCTCGTGCAGCGGCTGGTGGCCGAGGGGGACGGGAAGGCGGGGGAGGAGCTGGAGGAGACGCTCGAGTTGCTGCGCGGGCTGTCCGCCGACGTCAGGGCGGTCGCCCACGGCATGCGCAGTTCCTCCCTGGCGGCCGAGCTGGGCTCGGCGCGGGCGCTGCTGGAGTCGGCGCGGGTGCGCTGCCAGATCAAGGTGTCCTGCCGCGACCTGCCCGAGGAGGCCGAGGAGTCGCTCACTCACGCCCTGCGCGAGGGCGTGACGAACGTGCTCAGGCACGCCGAGGCCCGCCAGTGCTCCATCCACCTGCTCGAACGCGACCAGCTGATCCGCCTGACGATCAGGAACGACGGAGTGCGCCCGCCGCGCCGCCCCGGCGACACGGGACAGGGCCTGCTGAACCTGGCCGAGCGGGTGTCCGGCCTCGGCGGCTGGCTGGAGGCGACGTCCTCACGCGCGGGCCAGTTCACGTTCAGCGTGTACGTCCCACGAAAGAAATAATCCATTGCCTGATTTATTATGATAAATACACAAATGAAAATTCAATAGGCATATTTCGGCAATGTTGTGTGTAACTAGACCGAAAGTCTCTCGGGCGTCAGGCTTTGAATCACGCCGCCCCAGGAGGTCAGCGCCCGATGGACAAGTACGAGCTGTATTGCCTTGCCGATCCCCGTTTCTATGACACGATCGAGCACAGCACGGCTGAGGACGCCGACTTTCCCCTTCTGCGGAAACCCGTACCGCACGGCTGGTCCCACGACCTGACCGACACCTGGTCCTATTACGCCCCCGGCGGCGCGGAGCCGCTGCCCGCCCAGGGCTGGAAGATCCACGTGTCCGCCCGCGTCGAGGATGCCGAGAAGGCGATCGCCGCCGTGTGGGACTACTGCGTGCCGCGGGCGATCGCGTTCAAGTTCCTGCGCGGCGCCCCCGTGCTCGTCATGGTCAACTCCAAGGCCGCCTCCCGGGCGTCGAGCGGCAAGCTGATCACGATCTACCCCCGGGACGAGGGCCAGCTGGAGCTGGTGCTGAAGGAGCTCGACGAGCTGCTGCGGGATGTGCGCGGCCCGTACATCCTCAGCGACCTGCGCTACGGTGACGGCCCGCTGTTCGTCAGGTACGGCGGGTTCGCCGAGCGGCGCTGCCTGTCCGCCTCCGGCGAGCGCGTCCTGGCCGTCGAGGACGGCGACGGGCGGCTCGTGCCCGACGTGCGAGGCGCCACGTTCGCGGTGCCGCCGTGGACGACGCTGCCCGCGTTCCTGGAGCCGCATCTGGCCGCGCGCAACGCCGTGACGACGGGCGGGCTGCCGTACGCGATCGAGAGCGTCCTGCACTTCTCCAACGGCGGGGGCGTCTACCTGGGGCGGGACACGCGCACGGGGGAGCGGGTGGTGCTCAAGGAGGCCAGGCCGCACGCCGGGCTCGACGCGGCCGGGCGCGACGCCGTCACCCGCCTCGCACACGAGCGCGACATCCTGCGCCGCCTGGACGGGCTGCCCGCGGCGCCCGCGCTGCGCGACTACTTCACGCTGGGCGAGCACCACTTCCTCGTGCAGGAGTTCGTCGACGGCACGCCGCTGCAGCGGCGTCTGGTGTTCCGCTACCCGCTGACCCGCGCCACCTGCACCGGCCGCGACCTCGCCGAGTACACCGCGTGGGCGGTCGAGACGCTGGAGAGCGTCGAGTCCGCCGTCGCGTCGCTGCACGAGCGCGGCGTCGTCTTCGGCGACCTGCACCCCGACAACATCCTGCTGACCGAGAGCGGCCGGGTGGCGCTGATCGACTACGAGGTGGCCGCATCGGCCGGCGACCGGGCCCGCGCCGCGCTCGCCCACCCCGCCTTCGCCCCGCCCGCCGACCGGCAGGGCCTCGACGTGGACAGGTACGCGCTGGCCTGCCTGCGCCTCGGCCTGTTCGCGCCGCAGTGCACGATCATGCTGCCGCTGCACCGGCCGAAGGTCGTCCACCTCGGGGAGATCGTCAAGGAGACGTTCCCCGTGCCCGCGGGCCTGATCGACGCGGCCGTCGCGACCATCGCCGGCGGCGCTCGCGAGCAGACCCCCGTGCCGATGCCAGGGGAGGCCTCCTGGCCGGAGCTGCGGGACGCGATGCGCCGGGCCATCGTGGCGAGCGCCACCCCGGACCGCGACGACCGGCTGTTCCCCGGCGACGTGGCCCAGTTCCAGCCGGGTGGCGGGCTCAACCTGGCGCACGGCGCCGCCGGCGTGCTCTTCGCCCTCCACGCAGCCGGCCTGGGGCCCTTCCCCGACTACGAACGCTGGTTACGCGAGCGCGCCCGCCGCCCCGCCCAGGGCTCCGGCCTCGGCCTGTACGACGGGCTGCACGGCATCGCGTACGTGCTCGACCTGCTCGGGCACCACGACGACGCGCACGAGCTGATCGGCGTCTGCCTGCGCGAGAACTGGGAGCGTCTGGAGTCCGCGCTGTACTCCGGCCTGTCCGGCATCGGCATGAACCTCCTCCGCTTCGGCCACCCCGGCCTGGCCCTCCGCGCCGTCGACATCTGCGCCGAGCGGCTCGCCGCGCCCGTCCCCGAGATCAGCGGCGGCGCCAACCCGCGCGCCGGGCTGATGTACGGCTCGTCGGGACCCGCGCTGCTGTTCCTGCGCGCGTACGAGCACACCGGCGACCCGGCGCTGCTCGACCTGGCGGCGACCGCGCTCCGGCAGGACCTCCGGCGCTGCCGGGCGTCCGAGGACGGCTCGCTCCAGGTCGACCAGGGGTGGCGGCTGCTGCCGTACCTGGACGAGGGGTCCGCCGGCATCGCCCTGGTGCTGGAGCGCTACCTGGCGCACCGGTCCGACGAGGAGCTCGCGGCGGCGCTGGCCGGGCTGCGGCTGGCCGGGCGCTCCGGCTTCTTCGTCCAGGCCGGGCTGTTCACCGGGCGGGCGGGACTCATCGCGGCATTCCCCGATGCCGGCCTGGTCAAGGGCTTGAGATGGCACGCGCTCCCGTACGGGGGAGGCCTGGCATTCCCCGGCGACCAGCTGCTGCGGCTCTCCATGGATTTCGCGACCGGAACGGCGGGCGTGCTCTTCGCCCTCGGCGCGGTGCTGGGCGACCAGCCGGCCCGCCTGCCGTTCCTGGAGGCCGCGCCCGAGCGGCCTACCCCCGACGACACCTTGGAAGGAGGTGTACGACATGGTACTTCTCGACCTGCAGGGTCTTGAGGCTCCCGCGGCCAGCGACGTGGCCAGCGGCGGCAGCACGCTCACGGTTCTCGGATGTCACTCCGGCAAGCCCAGCAACCTCAGTGTCGCTCTCTGCCACTGATGCATGACATAGGGTCCCCGCGCCGTTCGTGGTGGCGTGGGGACCCCTCCGACGGTAGCGACGAAGGAGGCGCGGTGGGGACAGGGGACCGGCTCCTGATCGGCATGATCCGGCGTGGCGGACCGTGGCCCGCCGTGCTGGCCGTCACCGCGGTCGCCGGAGCGGCCGCCGAGCTGGCGGTCCCGTACGTCATCGGCCGCGCCGTGGACGCCCTCGTCTCCGGGCGGCCGGGCCTCTGGCTCGCCGGCTGCGCCGGAGCGATCACCGTCGTGCTGCTCTGCGAGAGCATCGGCGTCTGGGCCCGCGGCGCGAGCAGCGCCCACGCCGCCGCCACGCTGCGCCGCGGTCTTCTGCGCCACGTTCTCGGCGCCGGGCACGCGGCCACCCGCCGCTTCCCCGAAGGGGAGCTCGTCACGCGCGCCGGACTCAACGCCGAGGAGGCCGGCCGCGCGCCCGAGACCGTGACCAGCGCGCTCGCCCTCCTCGTGCCCACGGTGGGCGCGCTGGTCGCGCTCACTCTCATCGCCCCCGTTCTGACGCTGACGCTCGGCGCCGGCATCGTGGCCATCCTCCTCGTCCTGCGTGCCTTCCTCCGCGCCACCACCTCGATCGCGGGCGGCTACCAGGAGGTCCAGGGCGAGATCGCCGCCCGGCTCGTGTCCGCCATGGACGGCGCCCGCACCATCGCCGCCGCCGGGACCGCCGCCCAGGAGGTGCGGCGCGTGCTCGCCCCGCTGCCGAGGCTGCGGGCGCACGGCATGGAGTTGTGGCGCGCCAACGCGGCCGCCGCCGTCCAGTCGGGACTGGTCGTGCCGCTGCTGGAGGTCGCCGTCCTCGCCGTCGGCGGCTTCATGCTCGCATCCGGCCGGCTCACGGCCGGCGAGCTGTACGCCGCCGCCCGCTACGCCGTGCTCGGCGCGGCGCTCAGCACCTCGCTCGGTCACATCGGCGGCCTGGCCAGGGCGCGGGCCGCCGCTTCCCGCGTCTCGGAGGTCCTGTCCCTGCCGCCGACCAGGCACGGGACCCGCACGCTGCCGCCCGGCCCCGGCACGGTCGAGTTCCGCGACGTGAGCGCGAACGGTCTCACCGCCGGCGACCTGACGCTGCCCGGCGGGTCCGTGACCGCCGTGGTGGGCCGGTCCGGATCGGGCAAATCCCTCCTCGCCGCTCTCGCGGGCCGGCTCACCGACCCCGGACGCGGGACCGTCCTGCTCGACGGGGTCCCGCTGGCGGAGCTGAGCCGGCAGGAGCTGCGCCGCGCCGTCGGGTACGCCTTCGAACGCCCGGTCCTGGTGGGTGAGACGATCGGCGAGGCCATCGGGCGGCACCCGGCGGAACCGGCGGCGGCCGCGTGCGCGGACACGTTCATCGCCCGGCTCCCGAACGGCTACGGCACGCCCCTGCGCGACGCCCCCATGTCCGGCGGCGAGCGGCAGCGCATCGGCCTGGCCAGGGCCTTCGCCCAGGGCGAGCGGCTGCTGGTGCTCGACGACGCCACCTCCAGCCTCGACACCGTCACCGAACGCCAGGTCGCCCGCGCCCTCACCACCGACCCCCGCGGCCGCACCCGCCTCATCGCCGCGCACCGCCCGGCCACCGCGGCCCGCGCCGACCAGGTCGTGTGGCTCGACGGCGGCAAGGTCCGCGCCGTGGGACCGCACCACGTGCTGTGGCAGGACCCCGCGTATCGCGCCGTCTTCCAGGAGGCCACGACATGAGCCCCTCGCGCCACGACGGCCCGGTGCGGGTCGGGTTCTGGAGGGCGCTCGGGCGGGAGCCGCGCCACCTCATCAGCATCGGCGGGTGGTCGGTGCTGGAGGCGGTGCCCGCGTTCCTCATCGGGCACGCCGTCGCCCGCGCCATCGAAGACGGGTTCGCCGAGGCCGAGCCGGTGATCGGGCTCGCCTGGCTGGCGGGGCTCGGCGTCGCGTGGGTGGTCGCCGCCCTCGCCGCCCGACAGGTGGTGCTGGCCGTCGCGGCCGTGGCGGAGCCGTTCCGCGACGACCTCCTGGCGCACGTCGTCCACGGGGCCCTGCGGCGGGAGAGCGGCGCGGACAGCGCGGCCGTGGCGCGGGCGGGACTGCAGGTCGAGCTGGCCAGGGACGCGTTCGCGGCGGTGGTCACGACCGTGCGGGGGTTCGCGTTCACGGTGATCAGCGTGGTGCTGGGGCTCATGACGCTGGCGCCGCAGGCGCTGCTGCTGGTGCTGCCGCCGTTCGCGGCCGGGCTGGGGCTGTTCCTGGCCTCGCTGCCCGCGCTGGCGCGGCGGCAGCGGGCGTTCCTGCTGGCCGACGAGCACCTGGCCGAGGCGATGACCGGCATGGCCGGCGGGCTGCGCGACATCGAGGCGTGCGGCCTGCAGGAACGCGTGCGCGATCGGCTGAGCGACCGGGTCGGCGAGCAGGCCGCCGCCGCCCGCCGGCTGGCAGGGGTGACCGCCGTCCGCACCGCCGCCCTCGCCGTCGGCGGCTGGCTGCCCGTCCTGCTCCTGCTGGCCGGGACCCCGTGGTTACTGGCCGGCGGGGCGGGGGCGGGCGTGATCGTCGGGGCGCTGGCGTACGTCACCCAGTCCCTGGCTCCCGCGCTCGGCGGCCTCGTCCAGGGGCTCGGGGTCAGCGGCGTCCGCCTCGCCGCCGCGCTGAGCCGCATCATCGCGGCCGTGCCCCCGCACTTCTCCCGGCCGAGAATCCACCCGCTCACGGCCGAGACACGCCTCATCGACGTGACCTTCGCCTACGGCCCGCGCTCCACCCCCGTCGTCGACCGGCTCGACCTGACCATCCCCGAAGGGGACCATCTGGCGATCGTCGGACCCAGCGGCGCGGGCAAGTCCACCCTCGCCGCCCTGATCAGCGGCATGCTCCCGCCCGCCGAGGGCGAGGTCCTCATCGGCGGCGTCCCCGCCGGCCAGGTCGATCCCGCCGCCCGCGTGCTGATCCCCCAGGAGGCGTACGTCTTCCGTGGCACGCTCATGGAGAACCTCGCATACCTGCGGCACACGACCACGACCACGGCCGAGACCGCACACGCGCCAGGCGGATCCGCCGAGGGGCTGGTGGCGCGGGCCATGGCGGCCGTCGGGGCCGGGGAACTGGTCGCCGAGCTGGGCGGTTACGAGGCGGTGGTGGAGCCGGCGGTTCTGTCGGCCGGGCAGAAACAGCTCATCGCGCTCGTCCGCGCCTACCTCACCCCGGCACCCCTGATCATCCTGGACGAGGCCACCTGCCACCTGGACCCCGCCGCCGAGGCGAGGGCGGAGAGCGCATTCGCGCGACGCGGCGGCACGCTCATCGTGATCGCCCACCGCCTCACCTCGGCCCTGCGCGCCCGCCGCATCCTCCTCATGGACGGCGGCCAGACCCTGCTCGGCACCCACGACGAACTGGTCAAGGCCTCCCCGCTGTACGCCGACCTGGCCGGCCACTGGCACCCGGAGCCCGTGTCATGAAATTTCAAGACAGTTACCCACCCGCCGACCGCGTCCCCCTCGTCGACCGCCGTGACGGCCACGAGATCGAGGATCCGTACCGCTGGCTGGAGGATCCCGCCGAGCCCCGTACCCGCACCTGGCTGGCGGCCCAGGACCGGCTGTGGCGCGCCACCGCGGCCACCCTCGCGCACCGCGACCGGTTCCTGGCCAGGCTGACGGAGATGAGCGTCACCGGTCTGGTCACACCCCCGGTCTGGCGCGGCGACCGCCGCTTCCACCTGCGCCAGTCCACCTCACAGGAGCATCCCGTCCTCTACTGCGACGACACCCCGATCCTGGACCCCATGACCCTCGACCTCACGGGCCTGACCACGCTCGACGACTGGCAGCCCGACCTGGAGGGCCGCCGCGTCGCGTACCAGATCTCACGCAGCGGCGACGAGAAGGCGGACCTGTACGTCCTGGACGTGGCCTCGGGAGCCGTCGTCGACGGCCCCATAGGCGGCTGCCGCTACTCCCCGGTCGCCTGGTTGCCCGGCGGCGAGGCGTTCTACTACGTACGCTTCCACGAGGGCGTCTTCCTGCACCGACCGGACGGTGACGATCGGCCGATCTTCACCAGGGGACCGGTCTCGTACGGCGTCCAGATCAGCGCCGGAGGCCGCTGGCTGATGATCTCCGCCGGCACCGCGACCGGCAACTCCCTCTGGCTGGCCGACCTGTCCGCGGGTGATCCCGCCGCCCCCCGCCCCCACCCCGTACAGGACGGCGCCCACGCCCGAACCGCCGGCGCCGTCGCCTGCGACGGCCGCCTCTACCTGCTCACCGACCGGGACGCGCCCAGGCGCAGGCTGTGCGTGGCCGACCCGGCCGAGCCCGCCGCCTGGCGCGAGCTGATCCCCGAGGACCCGGAGGCGGTGCTGGGCGCGTTCACGGTCCTGGACGGCGACCGGCTGCTGGTGTCCAGAACCCGCCACGCGGTCGGCGAGATCGCCGTGCACCACGCCCGCACGGGAGCACGGCTGGCCGAGGTGCCGCTGCCCGGCAGCGGCTCGATCGCCTCGCTCACCTCCCGCCCCGAGGGCGGCTCGGAGGCCTGGTTCGCCTACACCGACGCCGTCACGCCTCCCGAGATCTGGCGGTACGACGCCCGCACGAACGCCACCACCCTCTGGTCGGCCGCGCCCGGCCGGGTCGCGCTGCCCGACGTGCGCAGCCATCACATCGAGTACGCCTCCGCCGACGGCACCCACGTCCGCATGGTCGTCGTCGCCCTGCCCTCGCCCGGCGGCCCCCGGCCGGCGATACTCACCGGGTACGGCGGTTTCGGCATCCCCCTCATGCCCGGCTACGCCGCCGACTCCCTGGCCTGGGTCGAGGCGGGCGGCGTGCTGGCCGTCGCCAACCTGCGCGGCGGCGGCGAGGAGGGCGAGGCCTGGCACCGGGACGGCATGCTGGAACGCAAGCAGAACGTGTTCGACGACTTCGCCGCGGCCGCCGGGAAACTGATCGCCGACGGCTGGACCACGCCCCGGCGGCTCGGCATCTGGGGCGAGTCGAACGGCGGCCTGCTCGTCGGCGCCGCCGTCACCCAGCGGCCGGAGCTGTTCGCCGCGGCCGTGTGCTCGGCGGGCCTGCTCGACATGGCCCGCTACCACCTCAGCGGCCTCGGCCCTTCCTGGAAAGGCGAGTACGGCGACCCCGGCGACCCCGAGCAGCTCGCCTGGCTGCTCGGCTACTCGCCCTACCACCATGTCAGGAAGGGCACCGACTACCCGGCGACGCTGTTCACGGTCTCGGCCGCCGACACCCGCGTGGATCCCATGCACGCGCGCAAGATGTGCGCCGCGATGCAGTGGGCCACCGGGGGAGACCGGCCGATCCTGCTCAGGCACGAGCAGGACGTGGGGCACGGCGCGCGGGCGGTCAGCCGCTCGATCGGGCTGGCGGCCGACGCCCTCGCCTTCCTCGCCGCCAGGACCGGCTTAGATCCAGCCTGACTCGCGGGCGATCCGGACGGCGTCGATCTTGCTGCGCGCCCCCAGCTTGGCCGTCGTCCTGGACAGATAGTTGCGGACGGTGCCCTCGGCCAGGTACAGCGACGCGGCGATCTCCCCGATCGACGCCCCGTCGGCGGCGGCGCCGATCACGTCGAGCTCGCGCTGCGTCAGCGGCGCCTCCGCCGGCCGCATGGCCGCGATCGCGAGCTCGGAGTCGATGACCCGCTCGCCCTCGGCCACCCGGCGGATCCCGTCCGCCAGCCGCCCCGGCGGCGCGTCCTTGGCCATGAAGCCGCGCACGTAAACGTCCAGCGCCCTTTTCAGGAGGCCTGGTGTGCCCACGCCGGTCAGGATGAGCACGCCGCACTCGGGCAGTTTCTCGTGCAGCTCGCCGGCGGCGGCCAGCCCGTCCTTGCCGGGCAGGGCGATGTCGATCACCGCGACGTCGGGACGGCAGGCGCTGGCGGCGGCCAGGATGCGGTCGCCTCGCGCGACCTCGGCGACGACCTCGATGTCGTCCTCGTAAGCCAGCAGCGCCACGAGCGCCCCTCGTACCAGGTTCATGTCCTCTGCGAGCAACGTTCGGATCACCGTGCGTCCTTGCGGTCGGCCGGGCTACAACGTCTGCGGGCCTCCTAATCTTGACCGATTAACTGGTTCGTGAAAAGTCCTTCTGTCAAAGCGTTGAATCTGATTTCTGGAATTGTCCGAGTTCTGCCAAGCGGCCGCTCATTTCTAAGAATGGGATGGCTTGACGGCGCGGCCCTCAGGAGCCGGTGACGCTCATGTAGCCGTAGTCGCCCCACGTGACCGCGACCTTGCCCGACGACTTGGGCACGACGGCGAAGTACATCGAGGCCCTCTTGTAGACGGCCTTCTCCCGGAAGGTCTTCCCTTTGCTCAGGGGCTTGGCAAGGGTGCCGTCCCAGAACTTCAGCCCGGCCGCGCCGGAGCCGGCGGTGTAGGTGTCCTCTTCGGTGATGCCGTACCAGACCAGCGCTTTTCCGGAGGTCGTACGCAGCGCGTACAGCTCCCGGGCGGGCTGGGTGTCGCGCCGCAGGTTCCATCCGGCCGGCATTTCCTCCCGGTCCTGCTTGTGCGTGTCGGCGTACACGCCGGTCCAGAAGTTGTCGACGAGGAGCCGCTTGGCGCGGGGGTCGTCGCCGGCGGTGCTCAGCAGGCGCGCGTGCGTCCGGGCGAGCTCTCGGGGTGAGACCACGAGCCCCGCGCGGTCGTCCGGGGCGAGCACGGTGGCGAATCCGTCGCCGTCACGTGCCACGGCGGGTGTCCGGTACGGCGACATGGAGCCGGCCACCATGCGCCACCCGGCCCGCGTCTTCGCGAAGACGACCTGGGTCCACACCTGGACGCCCTTGCGCCTGAAGTCGGCCATGAACCACGGCGTCCCCGTGCCCGCCCTGGGGATGGCGAAGCGGGACTGGACGATGCGCTCCTCCGGGGTGAGGGATGGAGTCTCCCCTCTCAACCGGTCCAGCCGGACTTCGGCCTGGTGGATCTCCGCGATGAGGCCCGCCTCCGCCGCCGACCAGTCCGTGCCGCCCCGACGCATCGCCTCGTTCTCGGCGCCGTCCCAGCGGGCGAGGATCTTCTTGGCCTCAGCCACCGTCACGACCGCCCGCTTCTGCGGAGACGAGGACGGCGCGGAGACGCGGCCGTCGGCCGCCTGCCCGGTGTTCGCCTGCCCGGTGTTCGCCGTCTCGGCGACGAGGCCGCAGGCGGCGGCGAGGGGCAGGAGGAGCACGATGGATAGCTGACGTTTGATGGTCATGGCTGTCTCCGGGGTGTGATTGCCCCGGTGTACGAGACCCTCGTCCGCCGGAGTTCATCTCCGGCCGGTGCCATGCCGAGATGGTTGGGAGGGCTTGCCAGGCGGCGCCTCATGCCTACATACCTGACGGGATCCGCTCATTGGGGGATGCTCCGACCATGGAACCGCGCGTGCAGCCCCTTCCTCCCGAAGAGTGGGACGACTTCACGAGGGCCAACCCGTACAACGTGTTCACCACGCTGGCCCGCCACCCGACGCTCTACCGCGCCTGGCTGCGGTTCGGCGGCGCGCTGCTGAACGGCACACTGCCCGCCCGCGACCGTGAGCTGGCCATCCTGCGGACGGCGTACCACAGCGACAGCGCCTACGAATGGGCCCAGCACACCCGCCTGGCCCGCGAGGCGGGCCTGACGGAGCTGGAGATCGAGTCGGTACGCCAGCCCGACGCCCTCTGGCCGGTCGAGGACCGGCTCGTGCTGCAGGTGGCCGACGACCTCCACTACGCCGGCGACCTGACCGACGCCACCTGGGCGGCGCTGTGCGACCGCTACGACGAGGCGCGCAGGATCGAGCTGGTCATGCTCGTGGCCCACTACCGCATGCTGGCGCTGGTGCTCAGGACGCTCAGAGTGGCGATCGAGGAGTGATCATCGTGACGCCCGGCACCGAGCCGATCGAGGCCAGCGCCTTGCCGGCGTCGGCGAGCCCGATCGTGCGGGTGACGAGCTGGTCGGGGTGCAGGACCCCGGCCCTGATGAGCTCCAGCATCGGCGGGTAGGCGTGCGCGGCCATGCCGTGGCTCCCGAGCAGCCGCAGTTCGTGGCCGATCACCCGGTCCATCGGCACCGGCGTCGGCCCGCCGGGCAGCAGCCCCACCTGGACGTGCCGGCCCCTGCGGCGCAGGCTCTCGATCGACGCCGCGCACGTCTGCGGGCTGCCGAGGGCGTCGACGGACACGTGCGCGCCGCCCCTGGTCAGCTCCCTCACCTGGGCCGCCGCGTCGCCGGCCGAGCCGTTGACGAAGTGCGTCGCGCCGGCCCGCTCGGCCAGGTGCAGCGCGTCGGTGCTGATGTCGACGGCCACCACCCGGGCCCCCGCGGCGGTCGCGATCATCACGGCGGACAACCCCACACCGCCGCAGCCGTGCACCGCCACCCACTCGCCCGGCCGCACCCGGCCCACCTGCGCCACGGCACGGAACGCGGTGGCGAAACGGCAGCCCAGCCCGGCGGCCGTGGCGTAGGCCATGTCCTCGGGGATCGCGACGAGGTTGACGTCGGCGTGGTCGATGGCGACGTATTCGGCGAACGAGCCCCAGTGCGTGAAGCCCGGCTGCGTCTGCCGCTCGCACACCTGCTGGTCGCCGCTCGCGCAGGACGGGCACGTGCCGCAGGCGCACACGAACGGCGCCGTCACTCGCGCCCCGGCCCGCCAGCCGCGCACGTCGGAGCCGACGGCCTCGACCACGCCCGCGAACTCGTGCCCCGGCACGTGCGGGAGCGCCTTGATGTCGGGATCGTGCCCCTGCCAGCCGTGCCAGTCGGAGCGGCACAGCCCCGTCGCCTCGACCCTGATCACCGCTCCGTGCGGGGCCGGGGCAGGATCGGGCAGCTCCCGCACGTCCAGCTCCCCGCCGAAGATGTCAAACGCAACCGCTCGCATCTCATCAGACTAGCTTCAGAGTCAGTTGCCGCAGGTCGCGTACCGCATCCTGAAAGGGCGAGATCACCACTCCGGGGCGGCCGGTCACCGGAGAGTCAGTTGCCGCAGCTCGCGCAAGGCTCGGTGGGAGGGTGATCCGGGCTCGGTCGTGTAGAGGACGAGGCGGAGGTCGTCGCGGTCGGGCACCGCCATGACCTGGCAGATCGCGTCGATCCTGCCGACGAGCGGGTGGGTGATCCGTTTGCGCTGTTCTCTGCGGATGCCGACCTCGTGCCTGCCCCACAGTTCGGCGAACTCGGGACTGAGCGCCAGCATCTCGGCGACCAACGCCTGCAGCTCGCGGTCGTCGGGGTAGCGGCCGACGGCGGCGCGCAGGTCAGCGACCGAGGCGCGGGCGAAGCGGCCCTTCTCCTCATCGGTGAGGTGCTCGGCGATGTCGGGGGACATGAAGACCCAGCGGATGGCGTTCCGCTGCTCGATCGGCTGGTTGTCGAGGCCGTGCATGAGGACGTTGGCCATGGGGTTCCAGGCGAGGATGTCGTACCTGGCGTTCAGGACGTAGGCGGGCACGTCCTCCAGGAAGGCCAGCAGGTGCAGCACGCCGCCGGGCACGTCGTCGCTGATCGTCGGGGTCTCCAGCGTCTGCCCGGCGAGGTGGAAGAGGTGGCCGCGCTCGTCCTGGCTCAGCATGAGCGCCCTCGCCAGCGCGTTGAGCACCTGCCGCGACGGGCTCGGGCCGCGACCCTGCTCCAGCCGGATGTAGTAGTCGACCGACAGGTTGGCCAGCTGCGCGACCTCCTGCCGGCGCAGTCCCGGCGTGCGACGGCGCTCGCCGCTCGGCAGTCCCACTTCGGCCGGGGTGACGCGGGCGCGCCGGCTGCGGAGGAAGCCGGCGAGTTGGTCGCGGTTCATGCCTCCATCCTCCGCCATGCCGGCCGGTCGTGGGTGGTACCGCCGATCCCAGCCTTTCCAGGTCTCTCCTCCGCCGCTCCGGCCTGCGCGAACGTGGAGACATGACGAAGATCGCACTCATCACCGGAGCGAACAAGGGAATCGGCTACGAGATCGCGCGGCTGCTGGCCGAGCAGGACGTCACCGCGATCGTGGGGGCGCGCGACGAGGAGCGCGGGCGGGCCGCCGCCGAGCGGCTCGGGCAGCCGTACGTGCGTCTCGACGTGACCATCGAGGACAGCGCGGTCGCCGCCGCGAAGTGGATCGAGCGGGAGTACGGCGCCCTCGACATCCTGGTCAACAACGCCGGGATCTCCGCCGGCCTGGCCCAGGCCCTGCCGAGCACCACGCCGGCGCGGGCGCTCAGGGAGGTCTACGAGACGAACGTGTTCGGCGTCGTCACCGTGACCAACGCCATGCTGCCGCTGGTGCGCAGGGCGCGGGCCGGCCGGATCGTGAACATGTCGAGCGAGCTCGGCTCACTGACCATGGCCGCGGACCCCGACAGTCCCTTCGCTGACGCCAACTTCATCGCCTACAACTCCTCCAAGAGCGCGCTCAACATGATCACGGTCTGCTACGCCAAGGAGCTCAAGGACACCACGATCAAGGTGAACGCCGCCAACCCCGGCTACTGCGCCACCGACCTCAACGGGCACTCCGGGTTCCGTACCGCCGAGCAGGGTGCGGCGATCGCCGTGCGGCTGGCGACGCTGGACGAGAACGGTCCCACAGGCGCCTACCTGCAGGATGACGGCGTGATCCCCTGGTGAGGTGTCAACCCTGAGGAACCGGACAGAAGGGGGTGATGGGACGAGATCTGGATAAAGAGCGATTTACCGAGGCGGAGTACGTCCGCTTCGGCGAACGCCTCCAGGAGCAGCTGGGCGTGCTGCGCGAGCTGCTCGCAACCCCCGGCTTCGGCCAGGGCCCGGTCACGATCGGGGCCGAGCTGGAGCTGTTCCTCATCGACGATCGGGGACGGCCGCTCCCGCGCAACAGCCAGGTGCTGGAGGCTCTCGGGGACTCCCGCGTGGTGCTGGAGCTGGGCCGCTACAACGTCGAGGTGAACCTGACGCCGACGCCGCTGGAGGGCAGGCCCTTCGAGCAGCTGAGCGGCGAGGTCCAGGAGACGATCACGAAGGTGGACCGCGCGGTCGAGGGCGGCGGCGCGGTGCCCATCGGCATCCTGCCCACCCTCGGCACCGAGGACTTCACGGTGGGCGCCATGAGCGACCAGAACCGCTACCGGGCCCTGAGCAGGGGCATCAGGCGGCTGCGGCTGGAGCCGTTCCTGGTCAAGATCGACGACCTGGAGCTCGCCGTGGAGGACGTGATACTCGAGGCCGCCAACACCTCCTGGCAGGTGCACATCCGCACGCCGCCCGAGCGGTTCGCCCGGCTGTTCAACGCCGCCCAGCTCGCCATCGGGCCGGTGCTGGCCGCGTGCGGCAACTCGCCGTTCTTCCTGGGCAGGCGGCTGTGGGAGGAGACGCGGATCGCGCTGATGGAGGAGGCCGCCGACGACCGGGACGTGGAGCGGCGCGGGCGCAGGGACGGGCGGGTGACGTTCGGCTCGGACTGGGTGCGGGAGGGGGCGCACGAGCTGTTCGAGCGGTACGTTCGCGACTACGAGCCGGTCGTGCCCGACCTGCACGATGACGCCGCTCGGCACGAGGTGCCCGAGCTGCGGCTGCACCAGGGCACGATCTGGCAGTGGAACCGGCCCGTCTACGACCCGGCCGACGGCGGGCACCTGCGGGTCGAGATGCGGGCGCTGCCGGCCGGGCCGTCGTGCGCGGACATGGCCGCCAACACGGCGTTCCTGGTGGGGCTGACGCTGTCGCAGGCGGAGCGGGACCTGACCGGCTACCGGTTCGCGGAGGCGTACCAGAACTTCTACCGGGCCGCCATGGACGGCCTGGACGCCAAGCTCTCCTGGCCGGGCGTGGACGGCGACTTCGAAGCGGCCGACCTGGTGCTGCGCCTGCTGCCGGAGGCGCGGGAAGGGCTGCTCGGCGCCGGGGTGGTGCCGAGTGACGCCGACCGCGCCCTGGGCATCGTCGAGCAGCGCACCCGGCTGCGCCGCACGGGGGCGGCGTGGCAGCGGGAGGCGCTGGCGCGCTTCGGAGGCGACCGGGAACGGCTCGTGCGGCGCTACTACGAGCTTGCACTCTCGGGACTTCCGGTGCATTTGTGGCGTTGAACGCCAACCGTTGCCGTCCCCGCTCCGTCACACTTGGTAAAGCGACGGGAAAAGAGAGGGAGATATGGCGGCAACGGGGATGGTACCCACGGACAAGGCGCCCTACGCCCTGAACCAGGCGACGGGCGATCTCGCCGACGGGGCGGCCAAGCTTGCCAATGAGATCGGCAGCACCGCCGTCGAAGCGCTGCTGGCGCAGGCCAACAGGACCGCCGTCCGCAAGGGGGCCGTGGCCGCGCTCGGCTCGATGCAGCCCAGACCGGCCGAATGGTATGCCTTCGACGCCAAGGATCAGGACACCGCGGACTGGTATCCCCAGGGGCTGTCCTGCGGGGAGGAGTCCGGCTCCATCGGGGTGCCGGTGTTCGTGGCCAGCTGGTATTTCAAGCCCACGGCCGGCGAGCGCGGGATCCGGGTGTCGTTCCTGAGCCCGCGCACGCTGAAGTACCAGCACGCGCTGCTGGTGACGGCCAAGCCGGACGGCACGTACGCGCCGATCAACATCCACGCGGGCGGCATCGCGATCGACGGCGACCTGCTCTACGTCGCCGACACGTCCAGGGGGCTGCGCGTCTTCGACCTGAACAAGCTGCTCGACCTGCGCACGGCCCAGAACGACCTGGGCGATCCCACCCGGGTCGGGCGGCATGACGGCAAGTTCCACGCGTTCGGCTACCGGTACGTCATCCCGCAGACCGACTTCTGGCGGCTCGCGCGGCCGGGCCCGCTCTTCTCGTTCGTGTCGATCGACCGCAGCGGCGACACGGACCGGTTGATCACCGGCGAGTACCACGAGAACGACCCCGGCGGCCGGGTGGCGCACTGGAACCTCGGCTTCTCCGGCGGCGAGCCCAACGAGGTGTTCGTGATGGGCCACCCCAAGATCCAGGGGGCGATCTCGCAGGGCGGGAAGTGGTACCTCAGCCAGGCGGCCAACTCCACCACCAACGGCAAACTGCTCGTCTACTCCGGCGGGAAGCCGCAGACCAGGCCGTTCCCGATCGGTCCCGAGGACCTGACCGTGCAGGGCGGCAAGCTGTGGAGCGTCACCGAGTTCAGGAACAAGCGGGTGATCTTCGGGGTCACTCTGTGAGGTGCTTCATGAGGACCTCGCGGTAGCGGGCGTCGAAGTCGTCGTAGCGGGCCCGCAGCCGCGCGCCCGGCCAGCCGGCCGGCAGCAGCTCCGCCGGCAACAGCGGGTCGGCCAGCAGGTGGCGTAGCACGGCGGCCGACACCAGGAACCCCTCGGCCAGCCCGTCGGCGCGCTCCAGCTCCCGCTCCAGCCGGTGTGCCTCGGCGGCCCAGCCGTCCAGATCCCACAACAGGGGAGTGGGGTCGCCGTGCGGGCGGCCGTCGATCAGCGTGCACTGCGCGGTGACGATCTCCGGCCAGTCGCGCACCAGGTTGGCCGGCCGCAGCCAGGTGCCCTCGCGCAGCTCGGCCAGGCGCAACGCGGTCATCGTGTGCCGGAACGCGGCCCGGTCGGCGGGCGCGCGCCGCTCCGCGGTGACCACGGCCACCTCCCACGTGCCGTCCCACGGCCTGGTGTGCGGGTCCCGGCTCTCGTCCTGCCTGGCCTGGCGCTCGATCAGCCGCTCCGACAGCGTGTAGAAGCGGTCCTCCTGGATCAGGTCCCCGGCCGCCACCATGCGCGACAGCGCCACCCGTACGGTCCCCTCGGCGATGCCGAACAGCGCGCCGACGCGCACCAGCTGGCGGGCCGGCAGGCGCGGCGGGTGGGTGCCCAGCAGCACGCTCAGCACGGCCGAACGGGCACTCAATGCACTATTACGCTCTTCCATCGCGTGTCGATTATATGTAACACTCGCGAGTATGGGGCGTTATCTCATCGAACCTTTCGACCGCAGCGACCGTTACGCCACCGAGCGCTACCAGGGCGCCGCCGGGCGCAACTGGTGGACCTGCGATCCCACGCTGCGCCTGCTCATGAGGCGCCACCTCGGCGACGGTTTCTCCTGGGCCGAGTCGCACCTCGACCGGCTGGGCGCGCTCATGGGGGGCCTCGTGGCCTCCTCCGCCGAAGAGACGGACCGCAACCCTCCGCGGTTGGAGAAGTACGACAAGTGGGGCAGGGACGTCAGCGAGGTCGTCATGCCGCCGTCGTTCCTGGCCGCCCGGCACGCGCTCATGGAGGACAACTTCACCTCGCCGTCGTTCGCCGAAGCGGCCCGCGCTCATGGGGCGGATCCGGCGGCGCTGGGCGCCGCGTGGACGTACATGCTGAATCAGGCCGACATCGGGATGGGTTGCGCGCTCGGCACGGGCGGCGACATGGTGGTGCAACTCGCCGAGAAGCACGCGCCCGAGGACGTACGCGCACGCGTCCGGGAGATCTTCGCCAACGGTTACTACTCCGGCGAGGCCGCTCAGATGCTTACCGAGCGGACGGGCGGCTCCGACCTGGCGGCGCTGGAGACCTCGGCCGTGCCCGCCGGGGACGCCTGGCTGCTGTCGGGCTTCAAGTGGTTCGCCTCCAACGCCGGCGGATCCGCGTTCGTGGTGCTGGCGCGGCTGCCCGAGGGGGCCGTGGCGCCGTTCCTGGTGTTGTGGGAGCGGCGGGACGGCAGCCGCAACGGGGTGCGGATCCGGCGGCTCAAGGACAAGCTCGGCACCCGCTCGGTCGCGTCGGGCGAGGTCGAGTTCACCGAGGCGGAGGCGTTCCTGCTGGCCGGGCAGAGCTCCGGGTCGGGGCTCGGGACCATGATGAAGCTCACCAACGCCTCCCGGCTCTCCGTGGGCATGATGGGCCTCGGAGTGGCCAGGCGGGCGCTGGTGGAGTCGATCTGCTACGCCCGCGCCCGCGAGGCGTTCGGCCGGCCGCTCGTCGAGCAGCCGCTGATGCGCCGCAAGCTCGCCGAACTGATCGTCGAGGTCGAGGCCGCGCAGGCGCTCGTCTTCGACGGGCTCGTCGGCCCGCGCCTGAGGCTCGCGCCCGCCCTGGTCAAGCTGCGCGCCGCCCGGCTCGGCGTGACGGCCGCCAGCGACGCGATCGAGGTGCACGGCGGCAACGGCTACATCGAGCAGTGGCCGGTGGCCAGGCTCCTGCGCGACGCCCAGGTCAACCCGATCTGGGAGGGCGGCGACAACATCCTCTGCCTGGACGTGCGGCGGGCCATGGCTCGCGAGCGGGCTCACGAACCGTTCCTCGACCGGCTGCGCGCCGCGGCCACCTCCGACCTGGTGCACGCCCGCGTCGACGACCTGGCCAAGGCGATCACGGCGTGGGCCGCGCTGGAGCCCGCGGTGGCCGAGGCGCGGCTCTACCCGCTGGCGCAGTTCATGGCCGACGTGTACGCCGCGGCGCTGCTGGAGGAGCAGGCGGGCTGGGGACTGGACGACGGTCGCAAGGCGCTCGTCGCCCGCCTGTACGCCGAGACGCACCTTGCCGATCACGGGCCGCTGCGGGGGATCGACCGGGCGGGGGAGGAGCTGGAGGTCTTCGACGATCTCCTGGAGGGAGCCGTCATCCTCTGATAAAGATCACTAGACTCTGCCGCCATGATCGAAGTGACCGGGCGGGAGCGGGTGGCGGCGCTGATGCCGCTGATCGAGGCGGGCCGGATCGACGAGCTGGCCGAGGAACTGGTCCGCCTCAAGCAGGACGTCAGCCTGGACTTCTTCAGCTTCTGGGCATACGGCCCCGGCGAGTCCCTCTACGACACCCTCAAGCAGATGCCGGCCGCGTCCCGGGTGGAGCTGGTCACCCGCCTGCTGTCCCGCGCCGACGACGAAGTCGAGTCCGTCGAAGGCGTGGCCAGGGTCATCACCGGCGGCATCTCCGTCTCGTGGACGCCCGAGGCCGCCGGGCTGTTCCTGACCCGCGCGGCACATCACGAGACCTACTGCCACGAGAACCTCTCCTGGATCCTGGAGTGCTGGCTCAAGGCCGGCAACTCTCTCACCCCCGCGCAGCTCGCGGCCCTCAGGCGCACGGCCGTGGCGGGCTGGGCGGTCGAGGTGGTCTTCCCGCCGCTCATCGCCCAGCACAGGGTCCCGCTGCTCAACGTCGGCGAGCCGTGGGCGGACCAGATCCTCTCCGAGGACCTGGACGAGCACTGGACCGCCCTGCTGGAGCACGCGCTGGCCACATCCTCGGCGTCCGTCAACTCACCACGACCCATATCGAGCTCGAAACCGTCGGCCAAGTGGCAGCGCACCGCCAGGGCGCTGCTGGAGCAGGCCGGGCCCGAGGCGGCGCGGGCCCGGATCACCGGCTGGCTCACCCTGGTCGGACGGCCCCGATCGCTGCCCCTGCGCGGCGGCAACGACCACTACGTCGACCCCTACAACGCGCCCGCGCTGCGCGGGCTGATCTGGCTGCTGGGATGCCTGCCGCCGCGGCCGGACACCTGCCGCGTCCTGGGCACGCTCGCCGAGTCGGCCCTGCGCAAGGTCCCCGGCGTCGGGCCGCGCCACCCCGCGACCGCCACCTCCGCGATCGGCGCGCTGTCGCGCCTGGACGGCGCCGACGCGCTGGGGCAGCTGGCCCGGCTGGCCGCGAAGGTGACGCACAAGCCCACGCTGAAGGTGCTCAACAGGGCGCTCGACGCGAGGGCGAAGGCACTCGGCCTGCCACGGGATGAGGTGGATGAGCTCGCCGTGCCCTCGTACGGCCTGACCGAGGTCGGCCGGCGCGTGGAGACGCTCGGCGAGGCGGAGGCCGAGCTGGCCGTGACGGCCGGCAAGGTCGTCCTGGGCTGGCGCAACGCGAAGGGGAAGCTGGTCAAGGCGCCGCCCGCGAGCGTCCGGCAGGAGCACGCCGGGGAGCTCGCCGAGCTCAAGGGCGCGGTGAAGGACATCACCAAGATGCTCTCCGCGCAGGCCGACCGCCTGGACCGGCTGTTCCTCGCCCAGCGGACCTGGCCGTTCGAGAGGTGGCGGGCACGCTACCTGGACCATCCGCTGGTCGGCACCCTGGCCAGGCGGCTGATCTGGCTGATCGGCGACGTTCCTTACGGCTACGCGGACGGCGGCCTGCGCGACGTCGAGGACGCCGAGACCCGCCCGGCGGCGGACGCGACGGTACGGCTCTGGCACCCGATCGGCCGTGACGTGGCCGAGGTGCGGGCCTGGCGGAGCCGGCTGGAGCGGCACGAGATCACCCAGCCGTTCAAGCAGG
This sequence comes from Nonomuraea sp. NPDC049480, assembly GCF_044465905.1. Classification (NCBI taxonomy): domain Bacteria; kingdom Bacillati; phylum Actinomycetota; class Actinomycetes; order Streptosporangiales; family Streptosporangiaceae; genus Nonomuraea; species Nonomuraea sp. NPDC049480. The sequence continues at coordinate 6,262 of NZ_JBITMD010000002.1, read as the reverse complement.
CGCACCGGGAGGTCTACCTCCTCACCCCGGCAGAGGAGAGGACCGGCGACTACTCCAACCGCTTCGCCGCCCACGTGCTTCGCCAGCACCAGTTCCACGCGCTGGCCGCCGCCCGCGGCTGGCGCCACGAGCTGCACATGGCCGTCGACGGGGATTTCCCGCCCGCCGCGTACGAGCTGCCCGGGTGGGGGCTGCGCGCGGAGTTCTGGACCGAACCCGACTACGGCGACGCCGAATGGACCGAATCCGGTGCCTACCTCCGGGTCACCACCGATCAGGTGCGTTTCTTTCCGCCCCACGCCCAGCTGAACTACGGCGGGTACGCCGCCTGGCTGCACAACGATCCCTCCAGGGTTCCGCCGGTGCCGCTCGCCGAGATCCCTGCGCTGGTGTTCAGCGAGGTCATGCGCGACGTCGACCTGTTCGTCGGAGTGGCCAGCGTCGGCAACGACCCGACCTGGCAGGACGGCGGCCCGGACGGGATGTTCCGCGATTACTGGACCTCCTACGGCTTCGGCGAGCTGTCTGTCACCGCGCAGACCCGGCGCGACGTCCTGTCCCGGCTCCTGCCCCGCCTGGCCATCGCCGGCCGGTGCTCCCTGGAGGGCCGGTTCCTGCACGTCCGAGGGGATCTGCGCACGTACAAGATCCATCTTGGGTCGGGCAACATCCTGATGACGCCGGACGACCGATACCTGTGCATCGTGCCGAAGCAGGCGTCCGGGGCCGTCGCCGATCAGGTGTTCCTGCCGTTCGAAGGCGACCAGACGCTGGCGGTCATCCTCAGCAAGGCGATGCTGCTGGCCAAGGACACCGAGATCACCGATCCGAGCATCACCGCTCAGATCCGTGGCTGACCGGGGGGCCGATCTGGCGGGTGATGGACGGGTCGTCGATCGCCGTGTCGGCGGCCAGCAGGAACGCCTTCGACAGGATGACCGACAGCATGCCGCCGTCCTCCTCGAACGGCAGGAAGACCTGGTCGGCGCCACCGCTCGGGACGATGCACAGATAGGCGTCGTTGGGCTCCATGAGGATGTTGCCCGACCCCAGATGGATCTTGTACGTGCGCAGGTCGCCGCGGACGTGCAGGAAGCGGTCGGTCAGCGTGCACCGGTCGGCGATGGCCAGGCGGGGCAGCAGCCGGGTCAGAGCGTCGCGGCGGACGTGAGCGGACTCGGTCAGGTCGCCAAAGCCGTAGGACTCCCAGTATTCGCCGTGCCCCTCCGGTTCCAGGCCGGTGGAGGTGACGCCGACGGCCAGGTCGGCGTCGCGCAGCGTATCCGACAACGTGAGCGCCGGCACCTCGGCCAGCGGCACCCGGCCACCGGCGGCGTCGGTGAAGCGGATGACGCCGCTGACGCAGATCGAGGCGGTGTTGCCGTAGCCGTCCCGTTCGTACGATCCCTCGCCGAGGTGGAAATCCCAGTGCGCGGTCAGGCCGCCGGGGAGCTCCTTGGTGGCCTCGGCTTGGCCGGAGCCGTACACCCAGCCCCAGTGACCCAGTGACAGGCCGGTCCAGCCGCGGTCGGTGAGCAGCGCCTTGGCCTGGCCGTAGCGCAGCAGGTGACCGGCGACGCGGCGCGAGTGGTCGCGGGTTTCCTCCTCGGCCGGGGTGAGCAGGTAGACCTCGCGGAAGGCCTGCTTGAACGGCTGGCGCAGGCCGATCTCCATCAGGTGGTCGCGCCAGGCACGGACCTCGTCCGCCGAGTGCGAGATCGGGTGCCACAGGAGAACAGGGGTGTCTGGGCGGGGCTGGATACGGCGGCCGGCCGGGTCGGTCAGCTCCCAGGCCCCGTCGACCTGGACCGGCAGCCCGGCGGGGCCCTGCAGGATCTCCCAAATCAGCGCGCGGGCGAAGGAGCCGGTGACCGGGGGGTCCAGGAAGAACTCGCACACCTCGTGCCAGCGCCATATCCGCTCGGTGGCCAAGGCGCGCTCGATCCGGAAGCGCTCGGCCGGCAGTGCCTTCTTCAGCTCCTTGGCGGTCGCCTTGAACTCGGTGAGCAGGTCCCGGTCGACGGTCTTGGGGATGGTCCTACGGCCTTCGTACGTGATGGTGCCGTCCAGGGACAGGCGCAGGCCCTGCTCGGTGCGGGTGCCGTCGGGGTCGAGGCCGAACGTCGGGACGGTGCGGTCCAGCAGGCGCTCGGGCGACAGCCCGGTCCGCTCGGCGACCGCCTCCAGCGTGCGGCTCACCGCCGCCAGGATGGTCTTCTTGCGTACCTTGGCCTGCACGCGCGCCAGCTGGGCCACCACGTCCAGGCCGCCCCGCCGGGCCAGCACCCCGGTCGCCGCGTTGGCCAGCATCTCGCTGCGAGCGTTGGCACCCGACCCGCCGACGCCGGTGCCGCACGTCACGGCGACGTCGCCGAGCACCGTGGTCACCCAAGGCTCGTGGATCAGCTCACACGCCCAGACCATGCCGCGCAGCGGCACGGCGGTCCGCCGGCGCAGGAAGACGACGCCCGTCCACCTCTCGTCGCGGTGCGGGGGCCGGAACGTCGCCTCACGATGGGCGGCCAGTTGCCGGAGGACGTCCCTGATCACTTCGACGGCCGGCTCGTTCAGCAGGCCAGCGGTCCGCTTGAGCCACGTGGGGCTGGGCTTGGAGGCGGTGGCGGTGGCGCAGTGCCGCAGCAGCGGCAACACTTCGGATGAGGCGAGCCGAGAGGCGAAATCCGTGGCCAGCCGGATCGCGAATGGGTCTTCCTCCCATATGACGTTGCGGACGGCCGCGCCGGGATCGCCGGCCTCAGGCTCGGTCAGCAGCTCTGTCACCGGTCCGCGAAGGATCTTCCACTCAGAGTAGCGATACTTGCTGAAATCGTGGGGCACGTGTTCCAGCGCGATACGCCGCTCGGGGAAGGAGAGCGAAGAGGTGGCGGCGAGCGGCACCAGGTAGAGATCGGTGTCGTCCTGGGGCCACGTCCTCGTCGCCCCGTGGACCATGCTCCACAGCCCGGAGACCGTATCCCCGGACCAGGCCGGCACGTCCTCGACGACCTGCTGGAGCATCTCGCGGCGGCGTGGGCCGGCCGGGTCGGCGCAGAACCGGTCGAGCGCCCATACACCGAAGATCTCGCCGTGCTCACCGGTCATCGGCTCTCCGGCTTCGAAGGCCCGGTCCAGCCGCGCGAACTCCTCCTCGTCGGCCTGGCTCAGGCGACCCCACGTATCCACATCAGCCTCCGACCAGGGGAACGAGCTTGACGAACGACACCACCGGGTCGGCCGTCAGGTCGACCTCCTCGCCGAGGTCCTCGATCTGCCGGTCACCCACGAGCAGGAGGAAGCCGTTGCGGGCGAAAGCGGCCTCGGCGGCGTCGGCCTGCTTCTCCCAGTCGAGCCTGCGGGCGGTGCGCATCCGGTAGCCGTTCAGCTCGGCCTCGGCGTCGGTCGGCTTGACCAGGCCGCGGAAGTGATGGGAAGGGACGGCGTTGTGGCGGGCCACCTCTTCGCGGACGCGGAGCCGTACGAGCTCGCGGGCCGAGATCCGGTCGGGCAGGTCCGGCAGCGAGAACTCCTCTAACGCCCGGCCGGTCGCCGTCTCATCGCGAAACACCACTGATGCCATCGAAACCCCGTCCCGTGAATGATGTCGAAATATCGGAGGACGGCGCAATCTATAGCAGCGCCGGACGACAAAACCGTCGGCCGTGCCCGGCATACTGCCCGCATGATCGACGATGCCGTCTGCTGGACGGTGATCCAGCCGGTGACCGGCACCCTGACCCCCGAGGCCATCGCGGAGCGGCTCGGCGGATCGGCCGGAGACCTCGAGTACGAGCCCGACGAGGGGATCGACGAGAGCGACTACGAGGGCGCGCTGTGGATCAGCCGCGAAGGGTCCTCGTTCGTCGTCTACGAGTACAACGGCTACCAGGGCGTCCGGCCTGAAGTGCTGCGCCACCTCAGCGCGCACGCCCGGACGGTCAGCCTGTTCTGGAACGTCAACGCGCACGCGAGACTGGTCTACGCCGTCTACGGCACCGTCGTGACCGAGCTCGACCCGCTGTTCCCGGGCGAACGCCGGGGCAAGGACCCGCAGGCGCTGGACGCTGAGCTGGCCGCACTGGAACAGCCCGAGGGCCACCAGTGGCGCGCGGCCGCCATGGGCGTGGTGGAGACGATCACCGGGGTCGCGCTCGACCACCCCTCCCCGGACGCCTGCAGGTTGCTGCTGGAGCGGACGATTCCCGAGGACCCGCGCCCGCCGAGCACCCTGGGCGAGACGGACCCCGATCTCGACGTCCGCCTGCGACTGGCACCCGAGCCGGTCCGGCGGGCGGCGCTCCACCGGGTGTTGAGCGCGTACATGGCGGCGACGGGGCTGGACGGGGACGCGCAGGTCCGCGAGGCGCTGGACCTCGTCGCCTCCGGGCCACCGGACGCGGCTTCGCCGGCTCCGTCGGCCTGGGGCGAAGAGGTCTCACCGGACCACAACGCCGCTCTCCGGGCGTTGTACGCCGCGGTGACCGGCCGCCGCGGTTCCTACCCGTTCCGGGAGGCGGTGGACGCGCTGGTCCCCGCGCCGCGAATCCTGGGCAAGGCGTGGCCGGCCCTGCGCACCGAGCTCAAGACCATGCTCGCCACGTAGCCGGCTCCGTGGTGGTCAGCGCACACTGGTACTTCCTGAACGCTTCGAAAACGCACGTTCCGGAGGAGAGCGGCGGCGTGTCGCATCCTCTGCATGGTCTTCGAACGGCGGGACCGGCTCTTGCCGGAAACTCAGGCACCCGTCATACACGCAGCACGGTGACATGGCGGCCGGACGGCGTGGTCGCCTGCTCGAAGCCGCCTCGTTCCTTCCAGGGCGGGGCCTCTGGGCGCCGGTCGAAGACCACGAGCACGCCGGTGGGGAGGGTGAGGCGGTCCAGATAGCGGTCGAGCTGTGCGAGCCCGTCGGGCAGGGGGTCGGCCTCGCCCGCGCGCCACACCTTCAGTTCCATCGCGTCCCGCTGCATCAGCCGCTCGCCGTCCGGGCCGGTGTAGGGCCGGCGGATCAGCACGTCCAGGCGCTTGGTGCCCGCGGCGTACTCCCGGTCCAGATGGCCCCCGCCGTTGACCAGGCGGTGCAGGAAGGCCATGAGGATGATCTGGCAGGCAGCCTCGTGGTAACCCTCTTGCCGGATGAGCACCTCGCCGTGCTCGCGCCAGAACACGACGAACTCCTTCAGCAGACGCGGCAGGTCGAAACGGCCGTCCGGCAGCACGAAGCTGCGCGGATCGGCCATCACGTAGTTTTCCGTCGGGTCTCCCAGCACCCGCAGGATGACCTCCCGATAGATCGGGTTGGCCACCTCCAACGGGGGTTTCTGCTTGACCAGGCCCAGATCGCAGACGTAGGACAGATCGTCGGAGAAGGTGGGGTCGGCGTCGGGGAGCGACCCGGCCACCACGGGCTCCATCACCCGCTTGACCCGTGGTTCGTGCAGCCGCCTCACCAGCGCGTCCAGATGGGTGGCGCGCGCCCGGATCAGCCGCTCCTTGGCCTCTTCCACCTGCCCGGCGGTGATGGTGCCGGTCACCTTCATCCAAGAGATGATCTCAAGGGCGAGGGAGTTGACCAGCCACGGTTGTCCCTGCGTCAGCTCGAAGACCCGATCCACCGCGTCCTTGGTGAACTCCTGGCCGGTCGCCTGCGTGTGCTGGTCGTACAGCTCGGCGATCTGATCGGCGGTGAAGTCGCCCAGGCGCAGCGACTTGGCGATGATGTTGAACGGGCTGGCCGGGTTGGACCGGGCGGGATCGCCGCCCGAGGCGACCTTGTAGTCACGCAGGTCGCGCAATCCGCACAGGACCACGGATGCGGGGAACGGCTGGCCCCCCGGCCGGGCGTTGTGACCGTCGCGGAGCTGACTGAGGATGCTGACCATGCTGTTGCCCTGCAGCGCGTCGATCTCGTCGAAGAACAGCAGCACCCGGCGGGGGCAGCGGCGGCACCACTCGCTCAGCGCCGTACCGAACCGGGTGCCCGGGGGTGACTGCGGCCAGGGATCCGGCGGCAGCAGTTCGTCTGGCCATCCCGACCACTCGGTGGCCTGGCGGAGGGACTTCAGCAGAATCGACTCCGCCCAGCCGACGTCGTCACCGGCCGCCTTGGCGCGCTCACAGGAGAACAGCAGGGCGGCGATGTCACCCTCGGCGGTGAGCTCGGAGGCCAGGGTGCGCAGCGCGGTCGTCTTCCCGGTCTGCCGGGGCGCGTGCAGCACGAAGTAACGATCCATGTCGATGAGTACCCGTGCCTGGGGGAGCCGCG